>CP070655.1:1133941-1137716 GCA_020354945.1 Candidatus Omnitrophota bacterium | reverse complement strand
TGGTTTTGTTCTGAGCATTCTTATATGCTTCTGGAACCATATTATTCAAGAATTATTTAGGGCTCTTGAAGCCTGAAATCATAGTAGCTTCAAGAAACTTGTTCGGCGCTATAATATTGCTTGTACTCTCTTTATTTTTCAGTCAGCAAACTAACTTTTTTCAGGTATTTGATTTAAAATTTGTGGTTGCTCTTATCGGATTGGTTATTCTAACCACGGTCCTTGGACAGTATCTATGGTACAAGGCTCTTGAATTGACGTCTGCAACTAACGTGTCTTTAGCAGGATTAAGCTCCCCACTTATTGCAATTGTCTATGCAATGATTTTCTTAGGGGAAACACTTGACTCTTCACAGATTGTTGGCGGAGTAGCTATACTGCTTGGATTAATAGTCTTAGAAATGCATTTCAGGAAAGTACACACCCATAAAGTCCATAAACATCACCTAAGGCTGCAGCATTGGCCGCATCTATGAAGAACTTATAACCATCCACTCTCGAGATGCTTCTTAAATTCTTTATCCTCCCCAATAAACTTCATTAATTTTATCCACTTTTGGTTAAAGAGGAAATAGTTTGGCGCAAGTTTTCTTGCTCTTTCTAAAGCACGATTTACCTGAACCTCTGCATTAATCCTAAGTTTTTTCGTTTCTTCTGGGTACATAAACTTTAATGCATAAACCGCGTCCTTAACAACTTTTTCTTCAAAGAAATCTCCTGGATATGGCTTAAGCTCATCTATGCTGACCTTCTTTAGCTCTGGGTGATGGTCATTGCATTCCCTGATTTTTTCACGCTCATAAATGAATCTCAGCATGTCTTGCTCAAGCCTGTAGTAGTTTGTCATGCTGAATGCGCCAGTTCTTAGGAAAGCTTTTATTTTTTTATCCCATTTTTCAGGAGGCATATGTATTATGTAAAGCTCTTTATCAAAATAAAAATGAAGGTCGTGCATCTTTGCATTAATAAGATAGTCCATGTTCTCTCCTCTTGTTATGCCCAGGTCATAAGCAACATTCATAAACATCTTCCTGTGCATTACCATGTTTCCACCAAATACAAAGTTTGACTTTTGCACTCGTCCTTTCATCCTGTCCACTGCAATAAAACCCTCATTCTTTATCCATCTCTTCCTATAGAAAATATTGTCAATTGGAGGTTTCTTAAGGTCCCTCATGATATGGTCTCCTTTTTTGTCTTTATAATAACCCCCTATTCCGTAGATTTTCTGCCCTTTGTACTCTTTTCCTATAAACTCTGTTGCCTTTTTAACATGGTCACGCATAACAACCTCATCATCATCCAAACCAATCATCACATCGCTTCCTAAACCATTTGTAACCATAAGCTGGCAGTTTCTTATAGTGGGATAACAGGCGAGATTAATCTGCGGCAGCATATCTATCAGCATATTACTTTTTTTCATTCTTTCCTTTAAGAACTTCACATCAGACTTTGCAAACTGCATTATTGGGAAATGCTTCTTGTACGGTTTAATAAGGGAATCTACCTTTTTTTCAACCTGCTCGTATAGCTTATTATCGCTGTAATCTACAATCCCGGTTAAAATAACAACCTTAAACTTTCCCCATACTTCTTTAAGGCTGTCCAGGAGCCTTGTAAGGGTCTGCTCTCCATCCAACGCTGTAGGATGGTCAAAGTAAGTGTCACCTACTTTTTTTACTCCGCCTTTCCTTGTCCAGTATGTTGGTATTGTTATTATTGGTTCTTTTTTCATTTTAGATATTTTGCCTCCTCACTATTCTAAATATTTCATAGTTTTCAGAAATTTTTTCCCCCCTATGGTAAAGCAACATCCTTAGAATATACTTGTCCTCAGGCAATTTTCCTTTTATATTTAATATTGGTTTAAACCTTGCTCTCGGCTTCAAAACAGCTATAGAGCTGTCTTTTGGGATGTTTATTTTCTTTACCTTCTTTGCGAGCATACCCCCCTTAAAGTCTTCAACCTTTAAGACCAGCTTAACATTCTTAAACTTCTTATGAGTATCATTAGTGACCCATACAACCTGCATGGTGTCCCACAAAACACCAGTCCTTTCAACTTTCTTTTTTACAGTGAAGATGGCCAGAGGCCTGCGTTTTATTCTTATAGAAACAAGCACCGGCTGATACGCAGATTTTAGTATTTCATACCCTTTTTTTGGCTGCCTGTAATAATCAACTACAGACCATGATATGCAGGGCCAGGGGTCAACGAACATAAACTGGAACAGCCCTGTGACTTTAGAGTACTTTTCTCTCCTCATGGTTTCTATGGCATACTTGAGAAGCTCTGCCTGGTAGTCCTGGCTGTTTGCAACAAACTGCTTAAGACTCCTTCCCTTTTTTATCCTTGCAACATTAAACGTTTGTTCATACCTGAAATTGCGGTAAGCCCAGTACTTCCAGTCAGGATACCAAAGCTGCTCTTTTGGAATAAACTTCCTTAACGATTCTGCATTTGGCAATGCCTGGGCCCCAAATTCAGTAACTAAAGGCCCTGCAGGAACCCCTGAGAATTCTTTGTAGTGGCCGTAATACCACCCTGGATAAGCGTGTTCTGTGAACAAAGAACCTTGTGTAATATGCCTTGTCTTGTCAATTCTGGACAGGGTTCTATTGAGGCGGGCATCCAGCTCAGATTTTGAGTAGAATGGCTCATTATGGCAGCACCACATCACAATAGAAGGATGGTTATACAAGTGAAATGCCATATCCTTTATCTGTGAGCAGGCATTTTTTATAAATCTCTTTGAATTGCTGTAGCCCCATTGCAATGCAAAATCCTGGTAGACCAGAATTCCTGCTTTATCGCATGCATCATACAATTCTTTTCTGTTAATATGGCCATGGGCTCTTATTGCATTTACATACGCCTTCTTTAGAAGCTCGATATCCTTGCTTATCTTCTCGGAATCATACTCAGAAAGCCACTGGGTCGGTATAAAGTTAGTCCCCCTGGGAAAGACCTTTCTTCCATTAATCCACCACTGATCCTGCTTATCAACAGAGAAGGTCCTTATTCCGAAAGTTGTCTGCATTTCATCTATCACCTTGCCTTCATAGAGAACTTCAAAACTTACCTTGTACATATACGGAAATCCATGGTCCCAAACCATCCACCTTTTGGGGTTCTTTAATTCTAAGTCAAATTTGAAGTCGTGAAATCCTTTTTTCTCCTCAAACTCCATAAGCGGGAAAGTCTTCTTCCTTCCTTTGAAGTTCAGTGGAACAAACGTGGTTCTTAGCTGAAAATTAGCCTTTTCTTTTGAGAAAAAGCTTAATTGGCAGTTTATCTTAGCTAGTTTTTTTGTTGACTTTTCAGTGGATAAATAGGCCCTTCTCACCCTAACTATGTTGCTTGTAGTCATTATCTCCACATTGTTCCATATACCTCCTGTGTTCATATCCTGTCCATGCTTGGGGTCCCATCCGCCTGGCCTCACATCATGAAGATTGAAGATACCTTTTACAAGCCTCTTTTTGTCAGGCCATTCATCCAATGGCTCTTTTGGAGAATTTACCCTTACAACAAGCTCATTCTTCTTTCTTAGATATTTTGTTACATTATAGCCAAACCTCTGGAAATAGCCTTCGTGATGGCCTACATAGTGGTCGTTAAGCCAGATGTCAGCAATATAATCAATGCCGTGGAACATTAGGTATGCTGCATGATTCTTCTTTATTCTATCCATAAGAAAATGTTTCTTGTAGTACAGCAGCCCGTGATGATCCAGGCCCTGAAGATACCAGTTAGAAGGAACCTTTATTG
>CP070655.1:1113405-1133841 GCA_020354945.1 Candidatus Omnitrophota bacterium | reverse complement strand
GTAAAGTTTACTTGTAATGCACTTCCATCGGTTGTACTTACAGAATCATTAAAAGTAAATTGTATAGCGAAACCTTCTGTCATTCTTTCAAGTTCATCGTCATAGTCTTCAATTTCATCATCTTGAATAACATAAACTGGAGCTTGACATCTATAATTCTTCTCATTGTATAATTCTTCTAATTCATCTGCATCCATATCATCTACATCTTCATCATCAATAGCCGCTGCCGGCAAAGCGCATACATCTGCCCTTTCCACTGCTGCTTTCATGGGCTTTTTAGTTTTTATATTTACAGAATCCAATGGTTTCATCAAAGTAGATATGGGTTTCATAAAACAACTCACCCGAAGGGGTTGGCCATCGGTCATACCGCCCTCAAGCCCCCCTGCGTTGTTTGTCTTTCTAAAAAATCTTCCTTGCTTGTAATATATCGCATCATGAAACTGGGAACCACTCAAATGGGCTTTATCAAATCCTGCTCCAAATGATATTGCCTTTATTGCCTGCATAGAAATTAATTCTAAAGCCAAACGCGCATCTAACTTCTTCCTATAGTCCATGCAACTGCCCAATCCGGCAGGTAATCCTAATGCAATAACCTCAAAAATTCCGCCTGTTGTATCGCCTTCTTTTTTTATCTCATCGATACTTTTTTTCATAAGTTTCTCTGCATATTTATCGGCGCAACCAAAACTGGAGTTTTTAGCCAATCTCTTTATTTGTAAAGGAGATAATTTTCCAACCCGGGCTTTTATTCCGCCTAAAGACTTTATATGGCTGAATAAATCTATACCAAATAGAGTCAAAAATTGCCTGCAGATATTACCGACAGCCACCCTCACAGCAGTCTCTCTGGCGCTGGCCCGCTCTAATATGTCTCTTGCATCATGGATATTATATTTAAGCATACCCGCTAAATCAGCGTGTCCAGGCCTTGGGCAGAACACCGGAGGTAAGCTATCCAAAGTTTTATCTCTATTTTCAATAAGCAACGATATAGGAGCTGCTGTGGTATAGCCGCCTCTAACGCCGGATAATATATCTACTTTGTCAGCCTCTATCTTCATCCTTTTTCCTCTTCCATAACCCATCCGGCGTTTCTTAAGTTGTAGATTTATCAGCTTCCGGTCTATCTTTACGCCTCGCGGCATACCCTCAAGTATAGCGACTAAACATTTACCGTGTGACTCGCCTGCAGTCATATATTGTAACATTTTAAACCTCCATTAATGGAACAGGTAATTTAATATATCATCCCCCCAAAATATCGCAACAACTGTAGCTAATGACAGATATGGGCCATAGGGTATTATATCTTTCTTATATTTTAATTTCATTATTATGCCAACAACAGAGCCAAAAAACGGCGCTATGAAATATATCAAAATCACAAATTTCCAACCAAGGAATGCGCCTATCATAGCCATTAATTTCACATCGCCTCCGCCCATAGCCTCTTTTTTAAATATGAGTTTTCCGATTACTCCTGTAAAATAGATAGAAGCGCCGCCTACTAATAATCCCAGCGCCGAATATATAAGGCCTGAATACCAAAAAGATTCACCCTGAAGCGGTGGATAAAACAAACTAAATATCAAGCCTAAAATCATTCCTCCATATGTAATTTCATCGGGTATAATCTGATGCTTAAAATCAACAAATGTAGCTACGATAAGCCCGCAAAATAATATAGAATAAATAATGAATTTAATACTTAAGCCCCAGGCTACAAAAACCGAGACTAATAAAACCGCTGTTAGGAGTTCGACTATTATATATCGAGGCGAAATAGCTTTTTTGCAAAATCTGCATCTTCCTTTTAATAATATATAACTTACAACAGGAATATTGTCATACCATGGTATGGGTTTCCTACATTCAGGGCAGCAAGAGGAAGGTTTTATTATAGATTCTTTTTTTGGCAGACGGTATATGCATACATTGAGAAAGCTGCCAAATATTAAACCGAATATAAAAATTGAGATAGTTAGCATGGGATATGCTCAAGCAGCGTTTTTCTCATGACCGCAACAGGTGCCCGCCTGCCTGTCCATAACTTGAAAGCCTCCGCGCCCTGATAAAGCAACATCCCCAACCCATTCACTGCTTTAATCTTCCTTTTCTTTGCTGTTTTAACAAATTTCGTCGGAGATGGATTATATACAATGTCGTATATTGACAATCTATTATGCAATAATTTAGGATTAACAAGCAGGGGATCAGACTTTTTCATGCCTAGCGGTGTGGCGTTTACAAGAAGATCTATATCGTAGTTCGTAGTGGATTTTATTTTACATTTTGGGAAGTATTTCCTTATGTTTTTAGCTAAAGAGACAGCTTTGGTTTTGACGATATCAGTTATGAAAATCTTCTTTGCGCCTTCTTTTGCTAAAGCGAAAGCAACTGCCCTGGCAGCGCCACCGGCTCCGATTAAAAGAACACTTTTATTTTTAGGGGTAAATTTTAAGTCTTCCTTTAAGCTTTTAAGAAATCCTGTTGCATCGGTATTGTAACCAATGAGCCTTTTGCCTTTAACCACTACAGTATTTACCGCCCCAATCATAGAAGCCAATTTATCAACCCTGTCAAGGTAACGCATACAGATACTTTTAAATGGGATCGTAACATTAAAACCGCCTATATTGGCGTCTTTTAATATCTTTATTGTTTGCCTTAATCTTTTTGGCTCTACTGATAATGGGATATATAATGCCTTTATCTTTAATTTAGAAAAAGCGGCATTGTGCATATATGGCGATAGGGTATGCCCAACGGGATACCCTATCAGTGCAAAAATCTTCAGCCTGTCTTTAACCATTATAAAGCGAGAGCATTGTTTAGCAAAACCTTCATATTTAAAGTTTTTGCATGCTTGCCGGAGGCGACTCCTCAAAAATTACGAAATCCCGGTAGATAGGAAAAAACTTTTGCCACAGCGAGCGAGGGCCGCGTTTGCCCGAGCGAGCGACAAGCGGAGGCAAGTATGCAAAAACTTGATTTCAGCCGAGCGGACAATACTTGAGCGGCTACGTCCATTGCCATAGTTTTGGTTCGTGCCGGTAGGCTATTTTGTTCATAACATTAAGATAGGCCTTGACACTTGCTTCTATTATATCGGTACTCGTCCCCCTGCCTGTCAGCACCTGATTTCTTATCCTGACTTTTACGGAAACCTCGCCTAAGGCATCCTTGCCGCTTGTAATAGAACGGATAGAATAATCTATGAGTCTGCCGGATTCTTTAGTTATTTTATCAACCGCCTTATAGCAGGCATCAACAGGACCATCGCCGATAGCTTCTGCCTCTTTTGTTTTTTTAGCTACTTTAAGCATTACTTTGGCATATGGAGTCTCTTTCGTGCCGCCTTTTATATAAAGATCGGCAAGTTTATATCGTTCAGCGAATATAATCAGTTCATCCTCAACGATTGCTTTTAAATCTTCGTCAAAAATATTCTTTTTCTTGTCTGCCAATATCTTGAATCGTTTAAAGGCCTTATCCAGCTGAGCTTTCGATAGTTTATATCCCAATTTTTCAAATCTCCTGCTGAGGGCGTGTCTGCCTGAATGCTTTCCTAAAACTAACTTGGTTTCTCCAAAACCAACATCGGAGGGGCTCATTATCTCATAAGTAATGGCCTTCTTTAAAATGCCGTCCTGATGTATTCCTGCTTCGTGGCTGAAGGCGTTCATTCCTACAATGGCCTTATTGGGTTGGACGTTTATGCCTGTGAGCCTGCTTACCATGCGTGATGTCTCATAGAGCAACTTTGTATCAATAGATGTCTTTAAATTGAAAAAGTCTCTTCTTGTATTTATAGCCATAACTATCTCTTCTAAAGATGCGTTACCTGCCCGTTCTCCTATTCCATTTATAGTGCATTCTACCTGCCTTGCGCCATTGTTAACAGCTGCTAAGGAATTAGAAACAGCCAGCCCTAAGTCATTATGGCAATGGATACTAATTGTGGCTTTGTTTATATTCGGTACTTTGTTAATAATGTTGTATATAAGCCTGCCAAATTCATCGGGTATTGCATAGCCGACAGTATCCGGTATATTTACTGTCTTTGCTCCGGCGGAAATTACTGCTTCTACTACCCTGTATAAAAATTTCTCTTCTGTCCTGGAGGCATCTTCGGGAGAAAACTCAACATCATCTACAAATCTTTTTGCATATTTTACTGATTTAACAGCCTGCCTTAAAATCTCCTCTTCTGCCTTTTTTAATTTATATTTCATGTGTATTTTGGATGTTGCCAGAAAAACATGTATGCGAGACCGTTTTGCAAAACGAACTGCCTCATATGCAGCGTCTATGTCTTTTTTTAGAGAACGGGCCAGGCCGCAGATAGTAGGGCCTTTTACCTTCTTTGCAATCTGTTTTACTGCTTCAAGGTCATCCGGAGAGGCTATAGGAAACCCTGCCTCTATTATATCTACGCCTAAACGAGCAAGTTGATGAGCAATCTCCAGCTTTTCGTTCTTTTGAAGACTAGCCCCAGGAGACTGCTCTCCATCCCTCAGGGTCGTATCAAATATTGTTACTCTGTCTTTCATTGTCCAGAAACGTCCCTATACTATTTCATCCAGGGCATCATGTCCCGCAATTCTTTTCCAACTCCTTCAAGCATGTGTTTTGCCTCTTTTTGCTTTAAGGCATTAAATCTCGGCCTGCCAACTTGGTTTTCTTCTACCCATTCCTTTGCAAAAGAACCGTCTTTTATCTCAGAGAGAATCTTCTTCATTTCTTTTCGAGTCGCGTCTGTAATTATTCTTTTGCCCCGGGTATAATCGCCATACTCAGCAGTATCAGAAATTATGCTTCTCATATGGGCAATGCCGCCTTCATAAATCAAATCCGTGATGAGTTTTAGTTCATGCAAACATTCAAAATAAGCAATCTCCGGCTGATAACCTGCTTCAACTAAAGTATCGAAACCTGCCTTTACTAATTCAGTAACACCGCCGCATAAAACCGTCTGCTCTCCAAAAAGGTCTGTTTCTGTCTCTTCCGCAAAAGTAGTTTCTATAACGCCCGCTCTTGTGCCGCCTATTGCTTTGGCATAAGCTAAGCCAACCTCTCTCGCCTTCCCTGTGTATTCCTGAAATATTGCAAGCAGGCATGGAACCCCCCTGCCTTCTTCGTACATCTTTCTTACCAGAGTGCCAGGGCCCTTTGGTGCAACCATAAATACATCGATAGCCTTTGGCGGCTCTATTTGATGAAAATGGATATTAAATCCATGAGAAAAAACCATAGCTTTTCCGTCTGTTAAATTTGGCTCAATGTCCGTTTTATATAATTTTGCCTGAACATGGTCCTGGGTGAGAATCTGAATTATATCTGCGCTCTTTGCGGCTTCATTTGCAGAAACAGGTTTAAAGCCATCCTCAATGGACTTTTCATAATTTGGTGTTCCTTTAAGCTCTGCTACAATAACATTAATGCCTGAATCCCGTAAGTTCAGTGCCTGGGCCCTGCCCTGAGCGCCATATCCTATTACCGCAACCTTTTTTTGTTTTAATAAATCCAATTTTGCATCCTCATCATGATAAACCTTGGCCATTTCTAACCTCCAAAATTTTCGAAAAAAATTTTGTCCCGAATAGCGCGACGAACAGGAACGCTGGAGGGACTTATTCAACCGCCATAGCAATTCTGCCGGTGCGGGTCACATGGGTTATTCCGTATTTTTCTAAATTTGACAAAAGTGTCTTTATATGATTTTCGTCCCCAACAGCTTCAACTATAATATAATCTTTAGAAATCTTTACAATCTTATCTTTCGATTTTTCTATTATATTCTTGACCTTGTCTTTTGTTTTATCGTCAACATTAACTTTAAAAAGCATCAATTCTCTATCAATAAATTCTTTTTTGACAAAATCCTTTACGCTTATCGTATCTATCAGTTTATTGAGTTGTTTTTTAACCTGCTCAAGAGTCCTGTCATCGCCTCTTACTACAATAGTCATACGCGAAATAGTGGGATCCTCTGTTTCGCCAACAGTTAAAGAGTCAATGTTAAAGCCTCTGGCGCTAAACAAGCCTGCCATGCGGGCCAACACCCCCGGTCTATTCTCCACTAAAGCCAAAATGATGTGTTTCATTTTTCAGTATTCAGTATTCGGTTTCCAGTTTTCAGTAACTGATGACTGATAACTGATGACAGAATTATGCCATGCCTCCTATCATTCTATTAATTGCTTCTCCCGCCGGTACCATGGGAAAGACATTTTCTTCTTCATGAACCTTAAAATTCAAAAATACAGGCCCTTCAGCCTTTAGGGCTTCGTCTATAGCCTTCCTTACTCCATCCTTCTTGGTGACATTTATACCGGTTGCTCCATAGGCCTGGGCTACTTTTACAAAATCAGGGCAGCCTTCTTTTAGAAATGTATAAGAATATCTTCTTTTATAAAATAATTCCTGCCACTGCCTTACCATCCCCAGATAGTAGTTATTTAATATAGCTATCTTGACAGGCAGTTTATTGGCAACCGCTGTTGCCAATTCCTGAATATTCATCTGAATACTTCCGTCGCCTGCAATATCAAATACTTTTTTTTCAGGACATCCTATCTGCGCTCCAATGGCTGCGGGAAAACCGTATCCCATAGTTCCTAAGCCGCCGCTTGATATATAGGTGCGCGGTTTGGTATATGTAAAATATTGAGCTGCCCACATCTGATTCTGTCCTACCTCAGTGCAGATTATGGCCTCGCCGCCCGTCGCTTCGTAAATCTGTTCAACAACATACTGCGGTTTTATCTTATCGCCATCGTCTTTATATTTAAGCGGGTATTTCTCCTTCCAGTCCTCTATCTGCTTAAGCCAATCGGAAATTTCCGGACGCTGGACAATCCTGATTAGTCTTTTTAATGCATCCTTAGCGTCTGCAACAATAGGAATATCGACTTTTACATTTTTGCTAACACTTGATGGGTCTATATCTATGTGTATTATTTTGGCAAAAGGGGCAAAATTGTCAAGTCTTCCAGTAACCCTGTCATCGAATCTTGCGCCTATGGCGATAATAAGGTCGCTGTCCATAACAGCATGATTTGCATAAACTGTACCGTGCATACCAAGCATATCTAAAGAAAGTGGATCGGTTTGAGGAAAAGCGCCCAGTCCCAGGAGTGTAGTTGTAACAGGTATGTTCGTCTTATGCGCAAATTCAGTCAGCTCTTCTGCTGCGCCTGAAATTATAATTCCGCCGCCTGCATAAATGATGGGCTTTTTTGAGGCCTTAATAGCTTTGGCTGCTTTCTTTATCTGCCCTAGATGAGCTTCACAAGTCGGTTTATAGGTTCGTATGTCTATACTTTCCGGATATTCAAATTCAGCTTCCTGTAATGTAACATCAACGGGAAGGTCAATAACAACAGGCCCTGGCCTTCCGGTTCTGGCTATATGAAATGCCTCCTTAATAGTCCTGGCTAAATCTTTAACATCCTTAACTAGATAATTATGTTTTGTAATAGGACGTGTTATACCTGTTATATCCGCCTCTTGGAAAGCGTCACTTCCTATTAAGTGAGTCTTTACCTGCCCTGTAATAGCAACTATTGGAACAGAATCCATGTACGCTGTTGCTATGCCGGTTACAAGATTGGTTGCCCCTGGTCCGGAAGTTGCAATGCAGACTCCTACCCTTCCGGTTGCCCTGGCATAGCCATCCGCAGCATGGGCCGCAGCCTGTTCATGCCTGGTTAAAATGAATCTTATCTTGGCATCATAAAGAACATCGAAAATGGGAAGTACAACTCCGCCTGGATAACCAAACATTACATCCACTTTTTCTTTTATTAATGATTCTATTAATATTTTCGCGCCTGTAAGTTTCATGCCTGTTTAATCCTTAAACACAGCACCCGTAGATGCCGATTGCACCATTTTTGCATAACGAGCCAAATAACCGGTTGTTATCTTAGCTTTTTTAGATTTCCACTTCTTTATTCGTGCATCTAATTGGCTCTTTGTTATCTTAAGTTCTATCTTTCTCCTTGGTATATCTATCTGAATATAATCTCCATCTCTTATAACCGCAATAGGCCCTCCAGTAGCTGCTTCAGGAGATATATGTCCTATGCAAGGGCCTCTGGTGCCGCCTGAAAAACGCCCGTCTGTGATAAGAGCTACCGAATTAGAAAGGCCCATCCCTGCTATTGCTGCTGTAGGCGAAAGCATCTCTCTCATGCCCGGGCCGCCTTTCGGCCCTTCGTATCTTATAACTAAACAATCGCCTTTTTTTATTGCCCCTTGCATAATATTTTTCATAGCAGATTCTTCCGAATCAAAACATCTTGCCTTGCCGATAAAGGTCATCATGCCTTTTGACACAGCGGATTGTTTAACTACACAACCATCAGGAGCTAAATTCCCCTTTAATACTGCAATGCCGCCGGTCTTATGATAGGCTCTTTTAACAGGCCTTATCACATCGTCATTGTAAACCCTGGCAGATTTTGCGAGTTGTTTTATATTCTTGCCGCTAACTGTAGGATTGCTTTTAAGTTTGTAGCAAAGCCTGCTAAGGCAACCGCACACACCGCCGGCATATTCTAAGTCCTCCATAAAATATTCCCCGCCGGGGCGGATATTTGTTATATGGGGAGTTTTCTTACTTATTCTGTCCATTTCATCCAGGGAAATATCAGCTTCTGCTTCATGGGCTATTGCCGGAATATGAAGCATCGTATTTGTAGAACCACCTAAGGCCATGTCCATCATAACCCCGTTGCGTATAGCATTCTTTGTCAATATCTTTCTTGCGCTAACTCCCTTTTTTACAAGCTCGACTATCCTTTCGCCGCTATCTTTTGCTATCCTTTCTTTTTTAGCAAAGTTTGCTAAGGCAGTAGCGCATCCTGGCATAGACATACCCATTGCTTCAGTAACGCATGCCATGGTATTGGCTGTGTATAGGCCCTGACATGAACCTGCTCCAGGGCAGGTACTTAACTCAAGCTGTTCCAGTTCCTCAGCAGAAATCTTACCTACTTTCCTCTTGGCCAATGCCTCAAATGTATCTCTTACCAGTGAGCGCCTCTGCATCTTATACATTCCGGAATGCATAGGTCCTGCTGTAACAACAATCGCAGGTATATCCAATCTTGCTGCTGCCATAAGCATACCGGGAGTAATCTTATCGCAGTCTGTGAGTAAAATTAGCCCATCTATGGCATGAGCCATAGCTACAGATTCTACAGCATCTGCTATAAGCTCCCTGGTAGCAAGGGAATACTTCATCCCTGTATGCCCCATGGCTATGCCATCGCATACCCCAGGTATTCCAAATATAAAAGGCTGGCCTCCGCCGCAATTTATTCCAGCTTCGATTGCTCTCTCAAGCCTTCTCATGCCAATATGCCCTGGTATAAGGTCAGAAAAACCGGAGGCAATGCCTATAAAAGGCTTGTCCAGATCTTTCTTTCTCAACCCCGTTGCATATAAAAGCGCTCTATGCGGCGCCCTTTCTAATCCCTTTTTTATAATATCACTGCGCATAACATCTCCTTATGTTTATGTGGTATGTAATATAGTATAAAACTTAAATTATGTCAAGAATTATTGGGGACGCTTTCCAAGGTACCACTTTCCAGCTGCAATTTTAGCATAGAATCAAGAACTTTTTCATATGGTCTTGGCTGAAGTACATATTCACGATATAGTCTTTGCCTTGTTTTTGGCTTATCTGCTAATTCTAGATAGCAGGGGTCAGGAGTTATAAGATTATCCCTTTTTCCGTTTGCATAGAAATTATAGCTGCTCCAAGGATAATCAGAAAGCTCCTTCACCATGCCGGCCCTTAATGGATTGCGTTCAATGTACCTACCACACTCTGTTAAATAGCTATCGTCTTCTATCAGCAGGCTTTTGTACCTGTTTTCATATAAGTGTCCGGTATGGCTATATTCCTTTTTATAGTAATTATTATAAACTAGATTAACTGCGTGCATGAGCTTTGGGAGCTCTTTGCCTTTGGTAATCCTAATGAGGATATGAATGTGGTTTGGCATTAGGCAATAATGATATATGCAGAACTCAAATTTTTTCTTATACCTTTTTATTATATTCAGGCATGCCTGTAAATCCTCCTCCTCCTTTCTAAAAAGCTTTATTTTGTTGTTGCCCCTTGTTATTATATGATATATACAATCATCATAGTTGTTTCTATTTTGTCTTGGCATATAAACCCCTCCTTTCTTGTCTTTTATCCTAAAGATGCCCTCATATAAATAGACGAAAAAAAGAAGGGTTTTATTTCAATTTTTTTAAAAAAATTGAAAAAATTTCTATTTTGTAACTTTTTTGTGCTGGGGGGTGGCACCCTGGAGGACGTCCCCAATATATGGCCGATACAGGAGGGCCTTTTTATAAAATTGATTTGCTAACTCATGTTCCCCTTTGATATTATAACCAACAGCTAAATTATAATATCCAGAGCCGTCTGTTGTATTAAGTTTTACAAAATGCCTGTATTGCTCTATTGCCTTATCGAGATAAATCGCTTTACCGCTTCGGATAAACTCCCTAAAATACAAATCGCCCAAAGCCTTAGCATATCTGCCGTCAAAAGGGTTCAGCTTTTTTGAAATTTCAAGGAAATCTATAGTCTCTTCTATTCTTCCCCTATTGTTTCTTAAACCCTCTGCTTTAAAAAAATATATATCTGCCGCAAACTGCCTGCATAAGAATGCAAAAGCTACAATAACAGATAATATTCCGCACGGTATAAAAAGTCTTTTTATGATAAAATCTCTCTTTTCCGGGGATGGGCCGGGGCTTATGAGAACAAAGCCTAAAGAAATAATAATCCACCAATAGAAAGAGACTGCGGGCACAAATATTGTAAAATCTACTAAATTATGAATTGAAAACGCAGTTATTGAACAAAATAATCCTGCCAGCAATAGCTTTTTTTGTGGCTCTTGCTCTTTTCTTAATCGAGATCCTATTATATATAAAATATACGTTAGGAAAAAAGAAAATAACAAAAATCCGGCAATTCCTAAATCAGTCCAGAATTCTAAAAAGCAGTTGTGGGCATGTGCGGTATATTCAATTGCCCTGGTAATGTGCGCTGGAAAGACATCTTTAAAAGTCCCTGCTCCTGTTCCAAATATCGGATTATCTTTTATCATAGAAACAGCGCTTTTAAAGTATATTCCTCTGGCGGCGAAAGAACCTGCTGTTATTTTATCAGCTCTTTTATTTACAACTGCCGATATAGATAAAAATAGTAGCAATATTACCCCGGCCAATACTACTTTCGCTTTAATAGATTTCAGAGTTATCTTCCTTGAATACAATGAAACAGTAACAATGGCTGCGATAAACAGGCTTAATAACCCTCCTATAGAATAGGTAAATATAGTAGCTAAAAATACAATGATGCAGGCTATAGCCATATATATCTTTTCTCTTTTATTCTGAGTAAGTTTTGCGCATACTATATTTAAAGGCAGCATCATGGATAAGAAACCGGCAAGTTGATTAGGCCATCCAAAAAATACAGCAATCCTTTTTAGTTTGAAAATATTTCTTATGCGATAGTCGTATGGCTGAATATTTAGATTGCTTAAAACATATCCATATATTAAGAAATAATGATAAAGGCCTGCCAGGGTTGTAGCCAGCCCGGCTGCTAATAATAAAAATATAAATACCATAATGCGCCAGTGGGTATTGAGGCAATCATATAGAATAGAAAAAAGATAGAAATATGGCAAAAAGTTCCATATAAATATTAGGGTAGAATCCCTATTAACAGAATATATTAAAGACAGCGAACACAATACAATCAAACCCGAGAAAAATATGCTCATCGGTATATTTAAATTAGGCGAGCGCCTTTGGATAATCAGTTTTATTAGAAACAGAAAAAATATTATATATATAAAAAGGGCTACAAACTGCGAAGGCAAACTCGCCAGTAAGACTCTTTCAATATCAGACTCAGGGCTTTTATATGAGATTAAAAACCGAAATGAAAGCAGCCTTAAAAATATAGCCAGGCCGCATAGGGCCAGAATTAATCTTTCAAGTGAAACAACTATTTTTTCTTTAAAAGCCATAATCTTTCTTTCTTCGCATCAATGGACCTCACTACTATTCTTGATAAAAGAAGCAGAACAAAACTAAAGATTCCCCATAGCAAAATTACAGAGCGGCCGAACTCAAGTTCTCTAAGCAAAAAAGATAATGACATAGCTATCAAAAGCCCCATGATTACAGCCTTTATAATAGAAGAAAGCTCAAGGGCCACTTTGGTTTTTCCCCATTTAGGTATATAAAGATTAAAATAAGCGCAGGTAACTACCCATAATAAAATAACAAAGGGCAAAGCATACAAATATACATTAAATGGATTAATAGGATAAGGCATAACATCGTTTAGGGAATAACGAAACCAATAGGCGCCAATCCACGCCAAACTGACAAATAGTGCATCGACTAATAATAATAAGAATATCCTCCAAATAAAGAATATATTTCCTAGCATATATCTTCGCCATAATCTGCTTGGTTCTAAAATGAGCCTGAATAACCATTCAAGCCCAAGACGCCTCACCCAGACAGGGGCCCTTTTTAAACGGAGCGAATAATAGTCAAATAACGCCCCTACCCCCCATAACACTGGCACATTCAATCTATATTTATTTTTATCTATCCATTCCTCCTGCTTTGGAACACCCATTCCAACTAAAAGGATATCGCAATTTGAATTATTAATTTTTTCTATTATTCTTTCTTCTTCGTCGTCGGAAAAATAACCGTGATGGGTCCCTGCTATACGTAATTTTGGAAAATTCTTCCTAAGGTTTCGAGCAGCTTTCTCCGCCACGCCCTCTGCGCCCGCTAATATAAAGATAGAAAAATCTTGCTTCTGGCAAAGATTGCAAAGTTTCGGCATAAAATCTCCGAGATTGACCCTTTCCGGCAATGGATTGTCAGTATATCGGGATGTCCATACCACGCCCATTCCGTCTGGATAAACCAAATCGGCATTTTTTATAATCCGGCGATAATTCTCGTCAAGAAAAGAGCGGTTGATACAGTCAGCATTAACATAAAAGATTTCATGAGGGCCTTTTTCCCTAACGAAATCTTTAACCTTTTCTAAAACTTCCGATACAGTTAGCCGATCTATGCCGATTCCTAAAATACTACAAAGATCTCTTGTGCTCATCTGGAAAAATCCCTGATATGGCCCAATACTGCCTTTGCTCCCCTTAAGATATAATTGATATCATTAGCGCTCCTTATCTTTGCCAGATTTCTTATTATGAATTTAGGCTGCAGGAATATCTCATAAGTCCTTCTACACATCTGCATAACTTCATCCGGGCTCATATCATTGGTTTTTAAAACCGGTTCTGACATATCGAATCTATCATAATCTCTGGAGTCTATCCTGAACCAATCATTTTCTTGGGCCTGTTTATATAAAGCTGTGCCTGGATAAGGGACAAGAACAGTTGCTTGCAACATCTCTACATAACCTTCGGTCATTAGTTTCATCGCTACATTCAAGGTATTCTCAGCTTCAGCCTTAGATTCCCATGGATAGCCTACCATAATAGTAAGGTGTATATCTATTCCGCCCTTCTTTATCATCTTGGAGTTTTTGATTATTTCATCTACGGCAACATTTTTGTTTATCATATCAAGAGTTTTCTGATTAGCGGATTCAAGGCCCATTTTAAGTTTTCTAAAGTTTGCCTTCTTCATAAGTCTTATTATGTTTTCAACGAGGCCCTGATAATTCATATTGCAGGAGAAAAGTATCCTCTTGTTATAGCCTCTTTCTATCATGCCTTCACAAAATTGCTTAAGCCAATCGCCTACAGGAAAAGTCCCGGTGTCATCGAATATTTCTTTTGCGCCGTATTTCTCTATAAGCATTCCAATCTCATCCAATAGATTATTTACACTCCGTAAACGAAACTTTGGATACATCTGGGGCCAGGAACAAAAGCTGCATCTATTCCACCAGCAATCTCTACCTGCCATTGTATAAAAGAAAGGCTTATACCTTTTCCATTTCTCACCATAAAGATATGCCTTGGTCAAGTCTCTATCAGGAAATGGAAGCTTGTCAAGATTCCGGTGTAGTTTAAATTCACCTGTATTTTTTATTTCGCCGTCCTCTCTATACCGGATTCCACCTGCTAAAGGCGCACCATCTCTTATGTGTTTGGCTATGCTTAGCAAAGAGATATCATAATCCCCACCGGTAATAACGAAATCGACATTGCAATTTTTCATAGATTCTTCAGGAAGAGCAGTTACGTGGTCGCCGTATAGAATAGTCTTATGTTGTAAGTTGTAAGTTGTAAGTTTGTTGATGATTTGCCAGTGTTGTTTGATTACCGGAGTTTTTGTCTCAAAAGCAATAATGTCAGGCCTTTCCTTTTTTATAAAACTAAAGAACTGCTCCTGTGTCCATCTCTCTACAATGCAATCATTCCATATAACCTCAAACCCTTCGTTTTTAAGCAAAGTAGCAGCCACGCCTGAAACAACCGGATAGATATAGGAGGGCTCATTATACCACTGAAACTGCCTGTTCTGAGTTAGCATCGGCGACCCCGGCCCTTGCAATGGCGGGTAGGATATTACGATTTTCATTTTATTATGCTTAAAATATACTTGGCAGTGACTCTTTTTTTTCTCATAATCTGCTGCCGTTTCTTTAGCATCTTTGGCATTAATTTCACTACTTCTAGCCAAGCTTTTACCAGAAATTGCTTCCAAAATAAAACATAAAAAAAAGAAAACATTTCAAAAAATAATATAAATGGTAAATGCAAAATAAAAGTAAGCGGTAATTCATTCTTCATAAGCATCAGATAACGATTTCTGTACTGAAGTTGTCTTAATTCTTCCGGCATTTTCTTACGCCTATCCGGAGAATATGCTCTATAATGATAAGCTACAGCACTAGGCACATAAACGCATTTCCACCCTGCTAATTGAGCTCTCCATGCCAAATCTGTCTCTTCTCTATATGCAAAAAAATCTTCATCAAAATATTCATCGCCAATCTTAATATCTTCTAACATCTCTCTGCGGCAAAACAAAGCTGCGCCCGATGTACCAAATATATAATCTTTATTATTATATTGCCCTATGCCTTTCTTACCAAAGCCCCTGTCAAGATTTCTTCTGTTTTTATACAGAATAACGCCTGTGCTGTCCAAGGTATCCTTTTTTTTCATCTTTGTATCCATCCTGTATAATTTGCCTTGGGTCATGCCTATTTTTTCGTCTTCGTCAATAGCCTTAAGCACTTCATTTACAAAATTAGCATCCAGAATAATATCAGCATTTAAAAACAAAAGAAATTCCCCATTAGATGTGCGTATGAAGTCATTATGCGCCTTTGAATATCCTTTGTTAAATCTGTTCTGAATAAGTTTAATATTAGGATATTTATTTTTTATTATATCCAATGAATTATCATTCGAATTATTATCAATAATTATAATTTCCAGCCATCGATAAGCCTGTTTAAGCAAAGAATTGATACAGACTTCCAAAAAGGCTGCATGATTCCTATTAAGTAAGCATATCGAAACCTTATTCACTTTTTATAACTCATTTTTTAATCATCATATTTAAGCAATGCGTTTTCAGCAGGAAAAAAGTTTTTCGATAGCATTGATATAATTGGATATATTGAATCTTTCAGATACAGAAGCAAAAGCATTGTCTGTAAGCGTTTCTGCAAGTTGCGGATTATCTATTATTTTCTTTACCGCCGCCGCTATATCCTCTGGTCTGTCTGGTTCTACCAAAAAACCAGTCACGCCATCCTGTATTATTTCTTTATATCCGCCAGAGTTAACAGCAACTACCGGTAACCCCTGCAGCATAGCCTCCGCAACAACTCTACCAAAGGGTTCCATTAGGCTTGGTGTAATTAATATAGAAAAATACTTATGCATGCAAAAACGTAAATCCGCCACATAATCTCTGAATATAACGTTGTCGGTCAAATTATATGCTCTTACAAATTGTCTCAATTGGCGGTAATACGCTGGATCCTTTTTGCCAAATATGATTAAATTTATTTTCTTATGATAATTTTTAAGAGGGAGCAGCGCCTTTATAACAATATCCTGTTTTTTGCTTGAGGTCACGGATCCCACCACTGCGATATTTATACTATCTGCAAAAAAAGCATCTGTTTTGCTAACTGGTTTTTGTCTAGGAATCATAAAACCCTGATAAACAACGTGTGATTTCTCACGAATTACACCTTGTATTTCCGGCCGGACGTATTTAAGAAAAGTATCTCTGCTTACCTCAGAGTTAAATATCAAAATATCAGAGCAATTTACTGCTGTTTGAACAAATTCATTAAAATAATCCTTATATGTCAAAATATGAGAATTATCACTTAAAACTTCTCTTATGTGCCAAACCCATCTACACTTTTTATGGAGGAATGCACCTCTATTGATTTTCAAGAATCTTAATATCTCTGCTCCGATTATAGTATTTATGTATATTATATCTGGCTGGATTTTTAAAAGCCATCTTTTGGTTCTGGAAGTACACCATTTTCTGAATACAGCAAGCACTGTTTTAAAAAATTCATATAATATTTTTGTAATCTTAATATTACAACGGGATCGAAGGGTCTTTAGTTTCTTTCTGATGCGCAGATAACGCATTGGTGGAAAATACGTAACAAAAGGCACTATGCCAATGTCTTTTAATCGTTTAACTATAGGGCCCCAGCGTGGAATCCCCACATATATATTAAACTTATCTTTATTTAAATTTTCTATTGTATCAAGAAGTGAAAGCACAGCGCCATGCAAATTTGACAGATGGGAAAATATAACGAGTTTCTTTTGTTCAGAATATATAGCATCTTTATCTTTATTCATATTTTCCAAATATTCTAGTCAATGTCTCCTCCATCATCGCCCAACTATACATCTTTACACATTTTTCCCTGGCCTTTTTCCCTTTTCTTTGCGCTTCACCTGGATTACCCAGAACTTGCTGAATAGTCCTTGCCAGCAGAACAGGCTGCCCAGGTTCTATGACCCAGCCGCATTCATCCAGGATCTCGTGAACATCTGAGACATCCGTTGCTACAATAGGTTTTGACATTGCCATTGCATCAAATAACTTTGCCGGAATTTGGCCGACAGTCGCAGTATTTCTTCTCTGGGGTATAACTATAACATCAGCCATTGTCAGAAATTCCGGAATTTTCCCAAACGGCTGCTGCTCGAACTTCCTAAAATTATTGGGTAATATCTTTTCAGCTTCTTTAATCAATTTTTGACAATATTCTCCTCCGTCGGCTCCGACAAAAATAAAAACGGTATCTTTATTCTTAATTAGCGCCACTGCTTTTATTAAATCCTCAATGCCCTTATGTACCATTGGCGTACCAAAAAACATTACAACTTTCTTAGATTCTTCGATTCCATATCTGCTTCTGTAAAAACCATTATCAAACTTTTCAGGTGCAAAAACATCTGTATCCTTGCCATGCCTAATTATCGTTGCGGAGAATTTCCTTTGAAGAAAATGGTTTGAAACAGTAATATCATCCACACAACGAACTAATTTCTCGCCAAATAAAACATTCCAATAGGAGTCAATCTTATATAAAAAAAGCGTAGAACGTATTAAAAATTTTAAACGGCGCAAAAAAGACAAATTGTTCAACGAATCTTTTACAAAACCCATCTCCCAGTCGTCTATATCTATTACCAGCGGTTTTTTATCAAAAATCTTTTTTACTAACCCAACTCCCAAATTTATAAAAAGAGGCTTGTGTACATATATTATATCACCTGTTATTTTTTTAGATATCTCCTTTAGCTGCCAATATGCTTTAAATCTACCTTTTAACTTAATGGATTTGTAAGAAATGCTTCTATCGTTAGCAATAGGTTGCCAGATTTTTTCATCAGAGAGCAATCCGATAATTTCAACGTCGTACTTTCTCTGTAAAACCTTGGCCAATAAATAAGCGCGGCCAAGACAATTACGAGACAAATCTGGTGTTATGATCGAAATCTTCATGCCGAACCCTTATCCAGTTTTCTGCAGACAGCTGTAATATAACGGTATTCTTTTTTACGAGACAGTCTCTCCAGTTCGGGATTCCCTTTCTCAGGATCGTATACGCTGGGGTTAACCTTTCTTGCTATCATTTCAAAAATGGGCAAGAAGAACAATTTGCCTATTGCCCTCTGTCCATATATTTCTAAAATCTCAAAATAGCCTCGTAAAAGTTGGGTGAATTCTTTAACCGTATATTCTACAGTATGGAATGGGTTATCAGGAGACTCATCGCTTGCCTTAAAAGGCGATGTCACTCTCCGGTTCGGACTCGAAATAATAAGTAACCCTTTTGGGTTTAAAACTCTTCTAAGTTCCAAAAGTGCCTTATGCTGATTTTTAATATGCTCAATTGTCTCAAAGCAAATAATCACATTGAAAAAAAATTCTGGAAAATCAATATTTAGCATATCCCCCACTTTGAATTCTAATTTATCTGTTTCATATTTATCCCGTGCTAACCTTATCACCTCTTCAGAAATATCGATGCCGATAACTCTTGTAGCTCCGCTATCGCAAATAATCCGCGAACCATAACCCGTCCCACAAGCTATATCTAAGACGCTTTTCCCTTTAATATACCTGCTAACAAATTCATAACGGGCAACATGATCTAACCATATTCTTCTGGGGGTAGTATTTTCAACAACTCTTTCACCCTCAAATATCGGGTCTTTATTTTTGATTGTCAAGAACATATACTAGCCTGCTTTCAATTTTTGATATACAGATATTCTTTTCTTATCTTTTATTTTCAATATTTTTATAGAAATTCTTGTTGTTGGGAAATATATTTCATTTGACCTTGTTTAAATTCTTTAATATAGGCCATATTTTATAATTTAGAAATTTGTCAAGTAAATTAGCAACACTGATATAAACTGAAAAGGCTACTAGGATAAACACGAAAAAAGCCAATATGCTAAATGTGGTTTTCCAATATATCTTCAGAATAAGTACAAATAAAATTACTACAATTGTATTTATTAAAGGGAGCACTATTAATTTACCAAAATTGTATATACCGCATTCTGTAACCTTAACGGTTATATAAAATGCTATTAAGTTTGGGATCAATGCTGCAAAAACAACCGATAATGCAGCTCCTAATATTCCGAATTGCATAGTAAGTGGGTATATCAAAATTATTAATAAAAATAACTGTAACAATTGTAATTTTGTTATAATCTTTGGTCTTCCAACTCCGTAAAAAATCGGTCCGGTAGTTGCTCCTATCGACCTTATCAGTCCCCACAAAACTAACACCTGCATTGCTGGAACCATCGGCAGCCATTTCTCACCCAAAAATATTCTTGTAAAATCCGGTGCTAAAATAAAAATTAATCCTGCTATTGGAAAGGATAAAAAAGCTGTGAACTGCAAAACCTTTAGGTAGGCTTCTCTTAGCTTATCAATGTTATCCTGTAATTTCGAATATGCCGGGAAAGTAACTTGAGAAATAATATGGGAAATTTCCGTTGTCGGCATATTGGAAATTCTATAAGCCATCTGGTAAAATCCTAAGGCCACTGTGCCAAGTAACTTCCCAACGAAGATGTCGTCTCCCTGGGTAAGCAGAAATACCAATACACTTGAGCCAAAGACCCATCTTCCAAAACTGAAGAGCTCTTTAAATTTCTCTACGTTTAGTTCTAATTTAGGCCTATACGGATAAATAATATATGAAACTAAAAAAGTAACAAAATAATTTGCCAATAAGCCAAAAAGTAGAGCCCAAGCGCTTCGTAAAATTATTGCTAGAGAAACACCGACAATAAACTCTGCCATAATACCAATGCTTCTATATATGAATTGCTTATTAAATTTTAGTTCTTTTATAAAATAGATAACCCTAATATTGGTAAGCCCTTTTAGAAAAACTGCCAATGCAATAGTTCGTATTAAAATGATTGCTTTCGGATTATTAAAAAAAAGTCCTATTGCCGGCGCGCTGATAAAAAGTATAAAACATAAAAGAAAAGCCCTTATAAGATTGGTCGTCCAGGCTGTATCTAAATGCTCCTTTATGTCTTTTTTCTTTTGAATAAGGGCCTGCTCAAATCCTGTCTGTGCAAATGTTTCCAAGCAAGACATGCTTAATAAGGCAATACCAAATAGGCCGAAGTCGTTGGGTGATAATAAGCGCGCCAATATGACAATACGGATAAACCGCAGAATCTTTTCTATAATGCGGAGCGTAAATACCCAGAACCCGCCAGTTACAACCTGGCTGGACAAAGACTTGGTCTCAGGTGCATTCTGGTAAAAATGGCTATTTGAAGGCAGGGAGGCTATGAGCATAATATAATAATTATATCATATAAT
>CP070655.1:1106898-1113305 GCA_020354945.1 Candidatus Omnitrophota bacterium | reverse complement strand
GGATGCGGCAATAATGAAAAGGTGCTGGATGTATAAATTTTTATGTTCGATAATTATAATAACCTCGTTATCTTTAAGTTATGTTCACCAGCGAGTAGAGTTGTTCGAGTATAGCTATCGTATCAATGATAATCATAAAAGGCTCTGTTTATTAATTGACCAGAATGAAGGCTTAAGGTATAATGTTGCTAGCCTAAAAGCTCCGCATAATTTGAGGCGAGAACTTGTGCTTAACAATATAGAGTTAGATACGCCGCAAAACTGGCATAATATAAGGCTGGCAAGCCTGCCTGCAGGACAGGCAGGGGCAGAGTCAAAGAAAAAGAAAGAGCTTACCTACGATAACTCTTTTAGAATTGCCGCTAAAGCACTGATAAATATCCTCGCCCCTAAAGCGGAAGCCATTGCCCAGGAACTTAACCAGCCTTAATTTGCCATAATTATTAATTTTATAAAATCT
The DNA here is from genome assembly GCA_020354945.1 of Candidatus Omnitrophota bacterium. Lineage (GTDB taxonomy): Bacteria > Omnitrophota > Gorgyraeia > JABMRG01 > JAFGKX01. The sequence continues at coordinate 1,112,845 of CP070655.1, read as the reverse complement.
GTCTATAAGTATGTATAAAAAAACATACAAAGCGCGCCTTATATTTATATCCGCAGCCTTTATTACATTTTTGTCTTTTCTTTTTATCCGTCTTATATATGTCCAGTATATACAGCATAGTAAAATGGCAGAAGTTGCCTGGGGCCAGCATAACGTGACCATCGAACTTGCCCCTAAAAGAGGCCCTATTTTAGATAGAAATTTTAAACCATTGACATCGAGCCTAAAAGTAGATTCAGTCTATGCCGTGGCTAAAGATGTAAAAGATAAAAGGGCGGTTGCCAAAAGATTAAGCGAAATTTTAGATAAAGACGAACAGGCCTTATATGAGAGGCTTAATAGAGATAAACAATTTGTCTGGTTAGCAAGAAAGGTCTCACCTGAGGTAGCAAGAAAAGTCCAGGCTCTGGGCATAAACGGGATATCACTCATTGATGAAACAAAGCGTTTCTATCCCGGCGGCTCTTTAGCCTGCCATGTAATCGGTTTTGCAGGAATGGACAATGTAGGATTAGAGGGCGTTGAGCTTTTATTTAACAGATATTTAAAAGGCTCCCAGGGTGAAAAATCGATAGCAAGAGACGCTAAAGGAAGACAACTCCCGCTTTTAGTTAGAAGGCACATTCCTCCTGTTGATGGATGCAATTTAATTTTAACTATTGACGAAGTAATACAATATATCGCTGAAGAAGCATTAGAAAAAGTTTATAAAAAATATAATGCAAAGGGGGCAACTGCCATAGTAATGAATCCGGAAAACGGCGATATATTAGCAATGGCTAATCGCCCTAATTATGACCTTAATAATTTCGGTTCATCCGATGCTATAACAAGAAAAAATATAGCTGTATGTAGCTATTTTGAGCCCGGTTCTGTATTCAAAATAGTAACCGCTTCTGCGTGCCTTGAGGTTGAATCATCATCTTTAGAGAATGTATTTTATTGTGAAAACGGAAGCTGGTATGTCAGAGGGCATACGTTGCATGACCATCGCGGACACGGAAAACTTACATTCAGGGAGGTAATTGAGAAATCCTCAAATATCGGCACTGTGAAGGCAGCCATGATTGCAGGAGAGGAAAATCTATATAAATATATAAAGCTTTTTGGATTTGGCGAAGACACCGGGATTGATCTTCCCGGGGAGATAGCCGGTGTTATAAGGCCGTTAAATAAATGGAGTAAGTATTCCATTACCGCAGTACCCATGGGGCATGAGATAGCAACAACGCCTATTCAATTAGCCTGCGCAGCTTCGGTTATTGCTAACAGGGGGCTGCTGGTTAAGCCAAGGGTAGTGGATAAAATTACAGATTCTCATGGTAAAACCATAAGAGCATTTACACCAACTATAAAAGGGCGAGTTATATCCGAAGAAGCAGCTTCTAAGGTTTGCGAGATGATGGAAGGCGTTATATTAAGGGGAACCGGCAAGAGAGCCAGCATGCCTGGTTATAGAGCAGCGGGAAAAACCGGAACTGCTTCTAAAATTGAACCTAATGGCAGATATTCTAAAAATAGATACATAGCATCGTTTGTAGGTTTTGCCCCTGTTGATAACCCTGCTATTGTGGTGGGTGTTATGGTAGATGAGCCACATCCGCAGTATTTCGGAGGCACGGTTGCAGCACCGGTGTTTAAAGAGATAACAGATGCCACATTAAGGTATTTACAGATACCACCGGAGGAAAGCAGTTAATCATGTTATTAAAGGAAGTAATTAAAGATATAGATATTGTTAGAATACAAGGCCCCATGGAGATAGACATAAAAGGGGTTGTTTGCGATTCCAGGAAAGTAAGAAAGGATTTTATATTTGTAGCAATAAAGGGGAATAATTTAGACGGTCATAAATTCATAAAAGAGACGCTGGATAAAGGCGCTGCGTGCATAGTAACTGAAGATATGGAAGGAGTCCAGACCTCTTTCCATCCGCCATCCTTCATTAAAGCACATGATACCCGAAAAGCTTATGCGAAACTCTGTTCTAATTTTTACAAAAACCCATCAAAAAGGCTAAAAGTAATAGGAGTAACCGGAACTAACGGAAAGACCACTACCGCTTATTTGATAGAGGCAATATTAAAAAAGGCAGGCGCATCCTGCGGCAGAATAACAACCATAGATTATAACATTGGCGCTAAAGTATTAGCCGCCTCAAATACTACCCCAGATGCAGGATTACTGCAGGAGTTACTTAAAGATATGGCAGATGAAAAAAAAGATTATTGCGTAATGGAGGTATCAAGCCACGCCCTTCATCAAAACAGGGCCAATTCAGTCAGATTTCATTCAGCTGTGTTGACTAACCTGAGTAGAGAGCACCTGGATTACCACGGCACTATGGATGAATATTTCTTTTGTAAAAAAAGGTTATTTGAGCAATTAAACGAAGAAAATTATGCTGTCATAAACATAGACGATAGATATGGAAAAAGACTCATACCCATGGTTATCTGCAATGTAATTAGCTATGGATTTGGCAAAGAGGCTATGGTAAAAGCAGGAGGAGTGAAAATTACCGTTAGAGGCAGCAACTTTTTATTATTTACACCAGAAGGGAAAATAAAGATTCACACCTCCCTTATCGGCAAGCATAATATTTATAATGTCCTTGCTGCCGTTTCCTTGGCTTTGGAAGAAGGTGTTGACCTGAATACTATAAAAGAGGCAATTTCCGAATTCAAGCCACCACCCGGAAGAATGCAAATGATTAACAATTCAGCTGATGGTTTTTCTGTATATGTGGATTATGCCCATACTGATGATGCGTTAGAAAATGTTTTAGCTTGCCTTACAACACTAAAAAAAGAAAGAATCATAACCGTTTTTGGTTGCGGCGGAGATAGAGACAAGGCCAAGCGCTCCCGGATGGGGAAAATTTCTGCAAAATTTTCTGATTTTGTCATAATTACTAATGATAATCCAAGAGGGGAGAATCCAGCGGATATAATAGAGCAGATAAAAAAGGGCATACCGGGAGACTTTAAAAATTATTTAACTATTGAAGATAGAAAGCAGGCAATAGAGAAGGCTATACAGATGGCCAAAGAAAACGACATTATCCTTATTGCCGGGAAAGGACACGAGACCTACCAGATATTTAAAGATAGAAGGATTCATTTTGACGATAGAGAAATTGCCCGTTCTGCATTGGGACATAAGCGGTTAGCGGATAGCGTATAGATAAGGTAAATTTTTGATGATATTTAGCCTAAAGGAAATAACCAAAGCAACAAAGGGAAAACTCATCTGCGGAGATGAAAAAACAATTATTAAAGGTATCTCCACAGATACCCGGACCATCTCCACCGGTGAGCTTTTCGTAGCCTTAAAAGGGGACCGATTCGATGGCCAGCAGTTCCTAAAAGATGCATTCAAAAAAGGCGCCCGGGCTGCGGTAGTTGAAAAAAACTCGTCCCAGGCACGACTTTTTAAAACTAGTGCCAGGCACGACTTTTTTCCGATTATAAAAGTAAATGATACAAAAAGAGCGCTTGGTGATATAGCTTCTGCTTACAGGAAGAGGCTTAAAGTACCGATAGTGGGCATAACCGGTTCTAACGGCAAAACTACTACTAAAGATATGATTGCCCATATATTATCAGAAAGATACAAGGTTGCCAAGACGCCTGATACCGAAAACAATTTAATTGGCGTGTCACTTGCTATGCTAAAGATAAGAAATGAATCCTACGCTGTTCTTGAGATGGGCACAAGTATTCCCGGTGAAATAGATTGTCTTGCAAAAATTGTAAGGCCCTCTATAGGCTTAATAACCAACATCGGCCCGTCGCATTTAGAAGGCTTAAAGACTCAAAAGAATATTTTAGAAGAAAAATCAAAGCTATTTAGCCATTTAGAAAGAAGAGGATATGCGGTTATAAATAAAGACGACCGTTTTCTTTCCTCACTGAAGATTCCAGCCAGGAGTGGGTCTGCCTCTGTCAGAAAAAATAAAACATTAACATTCGGGATAACCAGCAAAAGATGTGATTATTTCGCTGATGAAATAACAAATCAGAAAAATGGCGTGCAGTTTATTTTAAATAAAAGATATAGATTTAGATTGCCGCTTTTTGGTATACATAATGTGTATAACGCATTGGCTGCTATTAGCGTAACTTCTGCGCTGGGAATAGATGCAAAAGTTGCTCAAGAAGCCCTCCTGGATTTTAAACCGGCCGGGATGCGATTTAATATGTGCAAATTTAACGGGATAGATATTATAAATGACGCCTACAATTCGAACCCTCAATCTATGAGGGCGGCATTGGAGACTCTTTGCACTTTGAAAAGAAAGGGGAGAAGAATTGTAGCAGCAGCAGATATGTTAGAATTAGGTAAAGATACAAATAGATTGCATTATAAGGTAGGCCGCATGATTGCAAAGAATCCTGTCGATATTTTAATAACGGTCGGTAATTTATCCGGTAATATGGCAAAGGGTGCAAAGGATAACGGAATGGATAATAACAAAGTCAGGGCCTTTGGTAATCAGAAAGAGGCAGCTGAATATTTAATAGATATTAGCAGGCCGAGCGATATCATTTTAGTAAAAGGCTCACGGGCAATGAAGATGGAGGAATTGATAAGATGCTTTATCACTTACTCTACCCGCTAAAAGACATTTTTTTCGCATTTAATATTTTTAGATACATAACATTCAGGGCCGCAGGAGCGAGCATAACCGCCTTTTTAATAAGCTTAGCTTTAGGCCCTTTGGTAATAAGGTTGCTTGCGCGTTTTAAAATAGGCGAGACCATACGCCGCGAACATGTAAAGGGCATCTACCCTTTGCATAAACAAAAAGCCGGCACACCTACTATGGGCGGAATATTTATATTAGCCTCGATTATAGTCTCATGTTTACTCTGGGCAGATTTAACCAACAGATATATTCTGTTAGTTCTTATTTCCATAACCTGGTTGGGTTTGGTGGGATTTATCGATGATTATATAAAACTTATGAATAAAAACAAAAGGGGCATAAGTGCTGCTACAAAATTTGCCGGTCAGATACTGTTAGGGATATTGGTTGGAATAATCCTTTTATTTGATGCCAACATAGGCACAAGGCTGGATATCCCATTTTTTAAGAATTTGATAATTGATCTCGGGGCTTTTTATATATTATTTACTACATTGGTTATAGTCGGGGCTTCTAATGCGGTAAATTTGACAGACGGCTTAGACGGACTTGCCATAGGTTGCGTCAGCATCGTTGCCCTTACCTATGGAGCAATGAGTTATGTAGCAGGCAACATTAAATTTGCCAATTATCTTTTTATAAATTATATACCCGGAACAGGAGAACTTTCTATATTTTGCGCTGCTATGGTAGGAGCAGGCATGGGTTTTTTATGGTTCAATGCCTATCCCGCCTCTGTGTTTATGGGTGATGTAGGAGCGCTTGCATTAGGAGGTGCTATTGGGGTAGTGGCAGCATGCATTAAGAAAGAGTTGTTATTGGTTGTGGTAGGTGGCATTTTTGTAATTGAGGCATTCTCAGTTTTGCTTCAAGTCGCATCATATAAGTTCAGGCGCAAAAGGATATTTCTTATGGCTCCGTTACATCATCATTTACAGATGAAAGGATGGTCTGAGTCAAAGATTGTGGTGAGGTTCTGGATAATAGCCATCGTCCTGGCCCTGTTTAGCCTGGCTACCCTGAAGTTGAGGTAGTAATGAGCTTTGTACATTGTTTGCGGAGTGCAAAGTCCCCATAACCAATTTTCGCAGGGATGCAAAAAATCCCCAGCGCGGATTTTTTGTTCGGTCCTCGGCCTCGCTCTCGCATAAACGCTAGCGAGGGCGAACCGTGCCCGCTCGGCCTCCGCACGCCCTGCTCAAATTGTTATGGGAACTTTGCATATTTCGCTCACAACACCCAAAGCTCATTTAAAGAGATAGATGGTATTGTATTATGGATGTAGCAGGTAAGAAG
>CP070655.1:1104089-1106798 GCA_020354945.1 Candidatus Omnitrophota bacterium | reverse complement strand
TCAATTACGAGTCCTGCTGGAACAGCCGATACTATGGAAGTTTTGGCAGAGGTTTCTTTTCCTTTAAACAAAATGAAGAAGATTGTAGAAAAAATAAATGGATGCATCGTCTGGGGCGGAGCATTAAACCTGGCACCAGCTGATGACAAGATAATAAAGGTAGAGCGCCCTTTAGGAATAGATGCTGAAAGCCAATTGTTGGCTAGTATACTTGCAAAGAAACTTTCCGTTTCCTCAACCCATATTATAATCGATGTGCCCGCTGGGAAGGGAGCTAAAGTGAAAGACAAGCAAGCAGCAGTGCTCCTAAAGAAACAATTTGAGAATATAGGTAAAAGATTGAAGAGGCATGTGAGGGTTATAATAACAGATGGCTCTCAACCAATTGGAAATGGTATTGGTCCTGCTTTAGAAGCAAGAGATGTCCTGAGGGTATTGATGCGCGATAAACAAAGGCCCCTTGACCTGGAAAAGAAATGTATTATGATGGCTGGCGACATATTTGAGATGGTTGGGATAAAGAACGGAAAGGAAAAAGCCAGGCATATCCTTGATTCAGGTAAAGCCTATATGAAGTTTAAGGAAATAATAAAGGCTCAGGGCGGTAATCCTGATATAACCCCAAAAGAACTTTCCCTTGGGAGGTATAGGCATATAGTAAAGGCTAGGAAGTCCGGCAAGATAAGCGTTATACATAATGGACGTATTTCACATATCGCAAGAATCGCAGGTGCACCTCAATACAAGGGTGCTGGCGTATACATATTCAAACATGTCGGTGATAAAGTCAAGAAGGGAGATAAACTGTTTAAAATCTACTCTAAAAGTATGACAAAACTAAATTATGCTAAAGAACTCTTACAGATGTACAATATCTTTGACATAAAATAATCACAATAAATTCCTTAATCTCAGCATTCTTTCTCTTCTGCATTCAAACCTTAAGCCGAGACCGAAGTTGTATTTGTCCTGGCTCCTAAACTCACATTTAAACAATGCGTTATTGCAGAGGCAAATGACCTTTCTTATCCCAAGCGAATATTTGCATGAATCATCCACATCAAGTGATTTGACATAAGAATCGAATTCCTCCTGGTTTAGCTCTTTCTTTTTTGTTATCTTAGCAATACGTTCTTTCAGTTTCTTGAATTCATCTAGTTTTCTCTCTCGCTCAAACTTAGAAATAGTTCTTCCTCTTTTTTCAATATGCTCTAACATCCCCCAACACAGTCACTAGTATATATATTGGAGTATATAAATTTTTCGCAAAAATAGAGGAAAAACGCCGGCGCCCGGAATTTCATGATTGGTTGCGAGCGACTAGCGAGCACGTGCAACTTTATGTTACACCTTGCGTGTCGACCGCGCGTAACCAGTCGTTTTGAACCAGGATATCCTTGCGGAAAATGGCTTACTAGCCTTGCAAGACTCAAGGCCATCGCAGTTTCCTGCGCTTCCAACTTATCTCAAAGTTGACCCTCCTTTGCTAGGGGTGGGGCACTCACGGCGAAGCCCAGCCTTAGTGGGGAGGATGTTCGCATTGTGAGCGTAGCGAACAAAGCGAACCAGGTTGTGCCACGCCGGCATAAGGATAAGGATTTCAAGATGGATATATAAATTTATTGAAATTTTTTCTAAAAATAGAAACATTTATTATTCTATCGAAACCTTTATAAATAAAATGCAGTTTTAATATTTAAATTTATTGTATTTTTCAAAAAGGGGTAATATACATTTTAAGAATCTTTTGGTTGGTGGTCCAAAAATGCCTGAGATGGTAAAAAAATGCCCAGAGTGCGGAGGCATAAACTTATTCTGGAATCGTGAAAAAGGTGAGATAATCTGCAAGGACTGCGGTCTTGTCATTGAAGATAAGATGGTTGATTTTGACCAGGAATGGCGGGAATTTGACGCAAGTGACGGTGAAAAGAAGCGCAGAGCCGGAGCACCAATGACTTACACTCAGTACGACCAAGGTTTAGGTACAGAAGTTGGCCAAAAAGCAGATTTATTCAAACTCCGCGGGAAGCAGAGAAACAAGTTCTACAGGCTGAGAAAATGGCAGTATCGTATTTCAACAGCTATTGAAAGAAATCTGAAACTAGCCTTAGCAGAGCTAAAGAGGGTTTCCTCTTACCTTAAATTGCCTAAATCAGTTGAAGAAGAAGCAGCAAGAATCTATACATTAGCTGTGCAGCGCAGCCTTGTTAGGGGCCGTTCCATGGAAAGCGTTGTTGCTGGCTCATTATATGCTGCTTGTCGTAGGCATGATGTTCCTCGTACATTAGATGAATTATCAGAAGCGTCTGGTATAGAGAAAAAGGAAATCGGAAGAACCTACAGGTTTGTTACGAGAGAGCTTGGTATAAACAAATTGCCGTCAAACCCTGCTGATTATATTGCAAGATTCTCAAGCTCACTGAAACTTGGACCAGAAACACAAAGCAAATCTGTCGAGATATTAGAGAAAGCGCAGAAGGCAGAGTTGACCTCAGGAAGAGGCCCTACAGGTATTGCCGCAGCAGCGTTATATGTAGCTGCCTTGATTCACGGGGAGAAAAGAACCCAGCGCGAAGTAGCAGATGTAGCAGGTGTTACAGAGGTTACTATAAGGAACAGGTATAAGGAGCTGCTTGACAAGCTTGATCTTGAGAAAGAGGTTAGGAAGACCAAGAAAAAGAAATAATTAAAATCTGAATAATTTCTTCT
>CP070655.1:1094616-1103989 GCA_020354945.1 Candidatus Omnitrophota bacterium | reverse complement strand
GCAAAGAGTAAGATTATAATACTGCTTACCGATGGCAGAAATAATGCCGGCGATATTTCGCCGCAGACAGCAGCTGAGATGGCCAGAAGCTTAGGGGTGAAGGTTTATACAGTGGGGGTCGGCACTAAAGGATTGGTGCAGTATCCTTTTACAGATTCATTGGGGATAAAGCGTTATAAAAATATAAGGATAGACCTTGATGAGGAAACCCTCAAGATGATAGCCCAAAAGACCAATGGAAAATACTTCAGGGCAACAGATACAGAATCTTTAAAGAATGTGTATAAGGAAATTAACAATTTAGAGAAGACCAAAATAAAGGGTAAAAAATTCAGCGAATACGATGAGTTATTCGGTAAATTTTTAATGTGGGGGCTTATAATATTATTTTTTGAAGTTACATTGGAAAATACCTTTTTGCGAAAGATACCTTAACTGTTATCAGTTCAAGGCTGATAACTGAAAACTGAAAACTGAATATTGGATACTGAAAAATGAACTTTGTATATAACATATTTATTTTAATAGGAATAGGAGTTGTTTTGGGCCTGGTTTCTTTTTATATAATCGCATCCGTCTTTAAAAACAGGGCCATGGAGAATTTTGCTGATAAGAAATTGCTGAGCGAGATCGCTGCCGGGCTGGATATTCGCAAAAGAAGACTTAAAATGGCCCTGATCACCATTTTGGTCCTTTTATGCTTTTTGTCACTGGCTCGCCCCCAATGGGGTTTTGGATGGAAAAAGATAGAACATAGAGGGATAGATGTAATTTTTGCAATAGATACGTCAAAAAGTATGCTGGCAGAAGACATAAAACCGAGCAGACTTGAGCGTACAAAGTTAGAAGTAGAGTATTTTATAAGAAACCTTATTGGAGACAGGGTAGGGATTACTGCCTTTGCGGGCAATTCTTTCATGCTATGCCCTATTACTGTGGATTATAATGGATTTTTGATTAATCTTCAGGCCCTGGATACAGACACGGTACCTAAAGAAGGGACCTCTATTACATCTGCTATTAACGAATGCATAGATACTTATGAACGGGGAGGAAGAAAGACCAAATCAGTAATATTAATAACAGATGGCGAGGATCACGAAGGAAAAGTAATTGAAGCAGCTAAAAAGGCTAAAGATAAAGGGATAAAGATATTTTGCATTGGCATTGGTTCAGAGACCGGCTCTACAATACCGATAGTTGACAAAGATGGCAATATTACCCAGCTTAGAAATATTTCCGGTAACATCGTTAGAACGAAACTTGATGAGAGATTGTTGAAGAAGATAGCATTTGTTACAGGAGGTACTTATCTGCGTGCCACAGAGGCGGATTTTGGATTAGGGCGACTCTATAAAGACAGACTTGTAAAAATTAAAAAAGAAGTGATGGAAACAAAGATGGAAAAAAGGCAAAAGGAAAGATTCCAATTCTTTTTGATTCCAGCGCTTATTATTCTGTTCTTAGAACCATTTATAAGTGAGCGGAAGAGTGTTTAGCAAACCACGTTATTGCGAGGGAGCAAAGCGACCGAAGCAATCTCTATTTCGGGATTGCACAGCAAAGCTCGCAATGACGTTTTTTATATTGATACTTCTGGCGCATCCAGCATAGTGCGCCTTTGATATAAATGATATTGAAAAGGCGAATGCATTACTCAGGAAAAAGAAATTTGAGCAGGCCCAGGAAAAGTATGATGAAATAATTATAAATTCAAAAGATACCTATTGTGTTGCAGCGGCAAATTTTAACAAAGGAATCATATTGTACCTGCACGCTGAATATGATGAAGCGATTGAGTCTTTCCTTAAGGCAACGGCTGTCGAAGATTTATTTATAGAAGCAAAGGCAAATTATAATATAGGAAATTGTAAATATAAACAGAGCGAAGTTTATGAACCATCAGATTTAAGAGGAAGTATAGATTTGTGCAAAGAAGCGCTCTATTTCTATGGAAAGGCTATAGAGGCAAATCCTAAGGACATGGACGCAAGACACAATTATGAAGTTTGCAAGAAGAGAATAGAAGAGTTAATGAAAAAGAAGCCCTATCAGCCTCCGCCGCCAAAGGGAAAACCAGAAGAGGAGGAAAAGGAGAAACTTAAAAGAGAGATTAAAAAGGAAAAGAAGATACCAGTAGAGGAAGAAGAGGAGAAGAAAAAAGACTTAGCAGAGAGGCGGAAACAACAAGAAAAACAGCACGCAAAGCAGCAGCAGGACCTGCAAAGTGAGCAATCAAAACAAAGGCAATCCTTAGATGAAAAACACAAGAAACAGGCCCGCTCCCTAACCGAACAGCACCAAAGACAGCAACAAGACTTACAACAAAGACAGCGCACCGAAAGAGAAAAAACCCAGACCACAAAACAGCAGAAAGCATTGGAAAAACAGCACGCAAAACAGCAGCAGGACCTGCAAAGTGAGCAATCAGAAGAAAGGCAATCCTTAGATGAAAAACGTCAAAAGCAACAGCAGTCTATGAAAGAAAGACACCGAGTTCAGCAAAAAAGTCTTCAAGATATGCAGCAAAAAGAAAAACAAAAGCTTATATCAGAAGCAGCATTAGAAAGGTTAGAAACAAAGAAGAAAGAAGAGGAAGCTTTTGAACGAGAAGAGATGTTTAAACCGCCGGAGGTAAGCATTCCTACTATGTCCAGGGCAGAGGCAAATAAGATTCTGGAGGACTACAGCAAGAAACAAAGGTCGTATTTGGAAAGCAAAAAGAAGCGGGAAAGAAAATATTTCCGTGCAAAAGTTTTGAAAAATTGGTAAGATATTAAATTATGATTAAACGAATATTTATAATTTTAATTTTATTAACCTTTATTCCCATCGCAGGATTTTCACAGGAGGATATTTGCAAGGCCACTCTGGACAAAGACAGAGTTCGTGTTGGTGAAAGTGTGATTTTAAGCATAGTATTTTATGAGGCAGAAGATATGCCTGCGCCTGAATTACCCAAAATAGACGGTTTTGATTCAAAGTACCTGAATTCTTTGCAGGTTATGGTAAAACGAGGTTACATGGCGGTCAAAGCGGTAAAGCATAGGTATGTTCTTTTTGCCAGAAAAACAGGCAGTCTGTTTATTGAACCAATGACTTTTGAATTTGATGGCAGAGTTTTTAAGACAAAAAAGCTAAAAATAGAGGTACTTCCGGGTGTCTTACTAGAAAGCCCTAAAGAGGCTGTACCAGTAGAAAAGAAGGCAAAGATATCTGAAGATAGGGCTTTTATAGTGATAAAGACAGAAAGAGAAGATGTTTATTTAAATCAACAGATAAAGATAGAAGTTCGCTTTTATGTAAACAAGAAAAAGATTTCTTTAACAGATGTAGAATACCCGTTCCTTCTGCATAGCAATTTTTCAGCAGGAGAATTTTCCAGGCCAAAGAGAATAAAGGAGACATTAAAGGAGGAATTTTATGATGTCTTGATTTTTGAAAATGTCTTGTTTCCAACAAAGACAGGAAAGTTTGTATTAGGCCCGGCCAAAATCAAATGTCAGCTTTTAACTAAGAAAGAGAAGGCAGTATTGGGTAGGGTCTCCGGCGCAATAACTGAAGCTGAATACGAATACGTAAAAAGCCCGGTAGAATTTACATCACCTGTCTTAACAATTAAAGTTAAGGATTTCCCTAAAGCGGGGAGGCCTTTGAGTTTTTCTGATGTGATTGGCAACTTTAATTTTGATGCAGAGGTTACTCCTACCGAGACAAAGGTAGGAGGAATTTTAACCCTTACAATGAAGATGACCGGTTCAGGCAATTTTAATATGATAACAGCACCTGGTGTAATAGCAGACAATTTTAAGATTTATCAATCTGAGGTAGAAACAACAGAGAATGCGAAAATATTTAAGCAGATATTGATGCCGGAGAAAAGCGGTGTTTTAATAATCGACAAAATAAACTTCAGTTTTTTTAACCCTGAAACGGAAAGTTATCGGGAGATAACCAGAGGGCCGTTTCGGATAAATGTCTTTAAGGCTCCGGAGGCATTGCCTGAGGCTGGTTTACCTGCTCGGGTCACACCGCGAGAAACAGCCCCATATTCATTAAAGGAGGATTTAGGAAAAGATATAGTTTATATAAAAGATTTACCAGGCATAATCACAAAAAAAGGAGATTATTTATATAATAATAAGTTATTTATAATTGCTCAAGCACTTCCTTTTGCTGTATTCTTTAGCATCTTTTTAGTCCAGAGGCGGAGGAAGCGCCTGAAAACAGACGAAAAGTATGCCCGCTATATCAGAGCTTTTAAACGTGCCAGGGGAAGTTTAAACAAGGCAAAGACCTTACTTCATCCGAAAAGAGGAGAGCAATTCTACGCCTTGATTTTTGAGACCCTTCAGACATATATAGGCGATAAATTTTATATACCTGCAGGCGGGATGACGATTAAAAGCATAGATGAAATAGCCAGGTCTAATAGATTGGATGAAAAAATAGTTAAATTATTAAAGCAGTGTTTCTCGGAGCACGATAAAGCTGTGTTTATCCCCTCTGAATTTGACAGAAGAGAAATGGTAAAATTATTTAAAAATGTATCATATGTTATTAATCTTATCCAGAGGCAAAAGAGATGAGAAGATTTTGTATATTTATAATCAGCTTGATATTGATTTTATTATACAGCAGTAACAGTTTTTCTGGGGAACAATATGCAAAGAATTTCGCTTACGTTAATTTTACAAAAGCAAACTCTTTTTATCAACAGGAAAAATTTAAGGAGGCAATCAAAGAATATGAGAAGATCATAGATGCGGGATTTTGTAGCGCAAATATATATTATAATTTAGGCAATACGTATTTTAAGATAGGTTCTATCGGCAAGGCGATTTTAAACTATGAACGGGCCAGGCGTCTTGCTCCTGATGATGGCGATTTATTGACAAATCTTGAATATGCAAAATCCTTAATAGTTGATAGGTCTATCCGGGTATCTGCACCATGGTTTGTGGAGATTATAAGCAGGTTACCGGAACGTTTTAGCGCCGGCAGGCTTTGTCAGCTTCTTTTTACAATTAATATATCGATATTTATAATATTGACAATTAATTTATTTTTATCACGCCCAAACAGATTTTTCATTTTTATGACAGCGGTTTTTTTGATAACCTTTATTGCGGGTTCTGTTGTATTAAGTAAAAAAGCAACTACTATAAATAAAAGACAAGAAGCCGTTGTTATAGTTTCAGAGATAGATTGCAGATTTGGCCCGCTTGACAATGCCACAGTCCATTTTAAATTATATGAAGGCTCAAAGATTATAATACTAAAAACCGAAGCCGATTGGAGCAAGATAAAGCGATTCGACGGAAAGATTGGCTGGATAAAAAAGGATTCCTATGAAATTATATAAGGGGAGCCGAGAATATTATATGTATCCGCGTATAAATATATTTGGCGCTTCTTTCGATACCTGGAATTTCTGTTTTTTTGCTGAGCTTAGTGGTGGTTTTGGCTGCTGCAGTCCCGTTGCGGCCTAAGGGTTTTCCCGCGACAAGAATTCAGATACTCTGAAGTAAAGATGCATACCAACAGATTCTATCGGTCCTGGTCCAAATCGGATAACCTTATTTCATTTAAAGTTACTGTTGGTGAGACAAACCTTTTTATATCTGCGGATAAGGACCTAACCGAGCTAGCGATAGAAGCTATAAGAAGAACAAGGGCAGATATAGAAGAGTATATAAAATCCAACCCTGATTTTAAGGATAGCCTTAAGCCCCTGCCTTCCGATGAAAATGCGCCTGAAATTGTAAAACAGATGATAGTTGCGTCTTCAAAAGCTAATGTTGGACCTATGGCTGCTGTTGCAGGGGCAGTTGCTGAGGCAGTAGGAAGGCAGCTTCTTAGTAAAACAGAACAGATAATAGTTGAAAATGGAGGAGATATATACATCAATTCTAAATGTCCGCGTAAAATCGGCATATACGCAGGGAATTCTTCCTTAAGTAATAAAATAGGAATTGAGCTTCTGGCAGAGGATACACCTTGCGGAATATGCACATCCAGCGCAACAGTGGGCCCCAGTTTAAGTTTTGGTAAGGCCGATGCAGCAGTTATATATTCGCGAGATTGCGCATTGGCTGATGCAGCAGCTACCGCTATTTGTAATATCGTCAAGTCAAAAGATGACATAAATGAAGGGCTAAAGCTGGCAAGAGATATTGAAGGTATAGAAGGAGCCTTGATAATTATAAAAGATGCCTTCGGCGCATGGGGTAAAATAAAAATTATTGATATTAGCTGATATTTGGTATAGAATAGCAGAAACGTCCCTATACACAGGAGAAACAAAATGAAGAAGAGGATAGTATTACATTTTCCGCCAAAATTGATTGATAAGCCCATAACTTATCATCTGGTGAAGGATTACAATCTAGTCTTTAATATCTTACAGGCAAGGATTATGCCCAATGAAGAAGGGCTTATGGTGATTGAACTTAGCGGTGGCAATAAAGACTACAAAAACGGCCTTAAGTTTATTCGTGAGCAGGGAATAAATGTCCAGACATTAAAGAAAGACGTAAGAAGAAACGAAGCTCGCTGTACTCACTGTGGCGTTTGCGTAGCAATATGCCCTACCGGAGCATTATATACAGACCCGAAAACGATGAAGGTTATATTTGATAGCAGCAAATGTATAGCTTGCGAACTCTGCGTGCCTGCATGCCCGCCAAGGGCTATGGAGGTGAAGTTTTGAAGAAAGCACCGTTTGGGATTCCAAAATGGGGCACTTGCCCCTTTGGAATCCCAAACAGTGCATTCTTACATGATGCCTTTAAACACATTATTATTCATAATCGGGCTTATTCTTTTATATGCGGGCGGAGAAGTCTTCATAAAAGGAAGCACTAGCATAGCTTATCTTTTTGGGCTCAGGCCGCTTATTGTAGCAGCTACGGTAGCTGCATTTGCCACATCAGCGCCGGAATTTGTTGTTTGCCTGACAGCCGCCGTAAGAAATTCAAGGAATTTGGCATTAGGAAACATTATTGGCAGCTGCATTGCCAATATCGCCTTGATATTAGGAATATGCTCTTTAATCAGACCCATAAATATAGAGCGTTCATTATTGCGCAAGGAATTGCCGATACTAATTGTTGTCTCTGTTTCGTTTTTCCTTATCTGCCTTAACCTGTATATATCAAAAGCGGAAGCATTTTTATTACTTTTTGGGTTTTGTTTGTTTATTTACTATTGCGTAAAAAATGCAAAACAAGAAAAGAATGCATTGATTGAGTCCCGGTATCAATCAAAGTTAAAAAGTTTTGTATTTATTGGGTTGGCTACCTTATTACTTGTTTCTGGCTCGAATCTTCTGGTTAAATCAGCTGTAGCGCTGGCGAATTATTTTGGCATAAGCCAGCTTGTTATCGGACTTACGATAGTTGCAGTCGGCACCTCCCTGCCGGAACTCAGCGTCTCAGCCGTAGCTTCTGCAAGGGGAAAGCATGAGACCGCAATCGGTAATGTTATTGGCAGCAATATCTTCAATATACTTTTAATTATAGGCGCAATTTGCCTTGTCAGGCCTATTTTTATAAGCCCGGCAACTATAAGGTTTGAAATTCCTTTAATGGTAGCATATTCTATTTTGCTGCTGCCTCTGCTCAGAACCGGTTTTAAATTAAGCAGATTAGAAGGTTTTATCCTTCTTTTAAGTTACGCAGTTTATATATGGATATTGTTTAACAGGCGTTAGAACTAAAAAGGAAGTCGATATGCTGGAAGAAAAGATTAACAACGATTTAAAAGGTGCTATGAAAGCCAGAGACGCGCTAAAGGTCTCATGCCTGCGTATGATAATAGCGGATATTAAAAATGTATCTATTGCTAAACGCAGAGAACTTAAGGATGAAGATATAACGGAAGTTTTGCAGCGTCAAGTAAAGCAACATAAGGATTCTATAGAAGGGTTTAAAAAGGGAGAGCGCCAGGATTTGGTTGATAAAGAGACTAAGGAGTTGGAGATAATCCGGGGTTATTTACCCGAGCAACTTACCACTGATGAAATTAAGGATATAGTAAAGCAGGCCATAAAAGAAACCGGTGCGAAGGAGCGAAAAGACATAGGCAAAGTTATGGGTGTTATAATGGGTAAGGTAAAAGGCCGGGCCGAGGGTAAATTAGTAAATAAAATAGTAATTGAGCAATTGGCGAAAAGTGGAAAAAAAGAATAGACTTATAGACGCGTGGGTCTTCATTGCTTTGCTATTTGTAATATCAATAGCAACAGGGTGGTTCAACCGGAGAGGGGTAAACATACCCCTTTCTACTATACCAATTTTTGCAGGCCTGTTGGGTTTTTTCTTCTGGGTTTTTATTTATAGAAAGCCAACCGCTGAAATCTATTCTAAAGGTTATCCGTACCGAAAGTTAAAATTGTGGGGCATAATTTCATCAGTTGTATTTTTTGAATATGTACTCATCTGGGGTTTGCACTCTAAGCAGATTCAGTTAATCGACGAACATTTATACTCTCTTACAGTAATTTTTATAGGTGCAATAGCATTCTATTTTAGTTTTATCAGGATGAGAGTGAGTTTAAGATTTTTATTTTTAGGTATATTAATTCCTTTATTGGCATCAGGCTCTGCAGTGGGATTAGGAAGATATTTTGGATTTGTTCAATTTTCTGTGCCAAGAGAAGATGTATTAGGAATAGTTTTTTTAAATACCTCTTATTGGATAATTTTTGGTATCCTATATCAGCTGGTATGCGAAGAGCCGGCTTTTAGAGGTTTTCTAATGCAGAGGCTGGTAGATAAAGGCAGAGCGCAGGCGGTAATTATTTCGTCTTTTATATACGCTATATGGCATATAATCATCGGGATTTTTCAGGGAATAAATATTCAGCAGGGAGTGGTTAGTTTCGCCGAAAATTTTATAATAGGATGTCTTTTGGCATTGCTTTTTATAAAAGGAAAAAATTTGCTTATTGCTGCAATATCTCACGGTATAATAATTGGATTGAAACTAAGTCTGTTGGCAGGCGATAAATATCCTGGTTTAAGCCAGTATTTTCAAACAACTACCGCCTCTGCTGAATTAAAATTTATTATGCTCTGGTTTTTGTGTTTGTTCATAGGATTGATAGTGGTTTTGATAACGCCTGAAAAGAGGGGGCCTCAACCTGTTTTTCCAAGATAAGGCGATAGCGGGGCTTAGCTGTGAAGATTTTAGGCAGCTTATTAATTTCTATCTTGTTATTTTTACCTCAATCTGTATCAGGAGGTGAAGGAGCAATGGGTAAAAAAGTAGTTATGATTATAGCAAAGAATGGATTTCGTGATGAAGAACTCCGGGAAACAAAAGCTGTTCTGGAAAAAGCAGGAGTAAAAGTTGTGCTGGCCTCTTCTTC
>CP070655.1:1083849-1094516 GCA_020354945.1 Candidatus Omnitrophota bacterium | reverse complement strand
TTTCCGGACTCATAAATCTCTGCTTGCATAGCCTGTCTTTCTTTAGCGGCTGCATCTAAATAAATGGTTACAATTTCATTAGCAATTACCTTGAGCCTGTGTTTTTCTGCTGCGGCTAATTCAATGTTTAATATATCCTCGTCTTTAATGGAAATATCCAGATTATTCTTAATAAAAGGGAGCTGCTTTTCAATTTCAATTTCAGAAAGGCCAGCTTTTTTTAAGGCATTGGTTAACAATTCTCTACTGCTTAAAATATTGCTCTGTTCAGACAGCCACTTCATCCGCTCTATACGGGTTTGTATATAATCCGGGGGATTTAGCTTCATTTTTAAGAAGAGCTTATAGTGAGGCTTTATAGTATGTATTGGAATGAATAACGGTAAAATGACTAATAGTAGCAACCATCTTCTTCTTTGAAAGGTCCTCTGCATTTGACGGAACAGTGCCATTATTTTTTTCTTCCCTCTATTATCCTCAATGTCTCCTTCATGCTAAATGGCTTATAGAGTATCGAATGAATTTGAGCTTTTAGCGGATCGGTTATCAGTTCTTTTGCCATAGTGCGATAGCCTGTCATTATTATAACGCTGCAATCAGGGTCTTTGTCTTTAATGCGTTTAAAAGTTTCAACTCCATTTAATCCGGTCATCTTGATATCCAAAAAAACAAAATCAAACTTTTCGGCATCTGTTTTTTTAATGGCTTCTAATCCATCTTTTGCCACATTAACCGTATAACCCCTTTTGGATAAATAAGCGTCTAAGAGATCCCTTATATCTTCCTCATCATCAACCACCAGTATCTTTTTTGTTTCTGCCATTACTCCCTCCCGATGTCAAATATTAATTTTGCATTTTGCATTTTGCATTTTTAATTTCTAAAACGTCTCTATATCATTCAATATATTTCCTGTAACTGCATCGAGTTCTTTTTTTGCCTTTTCCTTTTCCTCTCCGCTTCCAGGGAATAGATTTATTATGTTTTTATTCATTATGGCCTGCTGCCTGCTGGCAAACTTAAGGTATATCCTTATTCCTTCGATACCTCTTTTGATTAATGCAGCGCAATGCAATAATACAAAAAAGACAATAATAATAAATATACCCATAACCACTGTTGCATAAGCCATTATCGCGTCTGTGACTCTAACAGTATGTATCAGTTCCATTTCATTCCCCCATATTTAGTAGCAATAACTTATAACTTATCCTTTATCCGCCATTGTTACTCTCGTAACTTCTTCCAGAGTGGTTATCCCTGCCTTGGCTTTATTTAGGCCGTCTTCCCTTAGGGTTATCATGCCTTCCTTGCGGGCCTGCTCTTTAATTTCGGATTCTGAGGCCTTATCCATTACCAATGCCCGTATGGTAGGGGTTAAAGCAATAACTTCTATAATGCCGATTCTACCTTTATAACCTGTGTCCAGGCAAAAATCACATCCTCCTCCTTTATAGAATTTATCCTTTGCGCCTTTAGATAAATTAAATTCTTTTCTAATAGAATCATTAATTTTATAGTGTTCTTTGCATTTTGTACAAATTTTACGAACGAGCCTTTGGGCAGCAATTAAGATTACCGATGAACTGATCAGGAAAGGTTCAATCCCCATATTGACTGCTCTGGTAATAGCCCCGGCAGCTGTATTGGTGTGCAGGGTGCTTAAAACCAGATGGCCTGTCAGGGCTGCTTTAATAGCGATATCTGCTGTCTCATAGTCTCTTATCTCTCCGACCATTATGATATCGGGGTCTTGTCTCAGCATAGAGCGCAAAGTTGCCGCAAAAGTCAAACCTGTCTCCGGCCTTGCGTTAACCTGATTTATCCCCGGCAAATCAAATTCTACAGGGTCTTCTACAGTTAACATATTTTTCTCCGGCGTTTCAATATACTTAAGGATAGAATACAATGAGGTTGTCTTGCCGCAACCGGTAGGGCCGCAGACCAATATCATACCGTGAGGGCGCATAGCCGCCTTTTTAAGTTCTTCCAATGGTCTCCCTTTAAAGCCCAATTTCTCTATATCAAGAGTGGCCTGGGCCTTATCTAATATCCTTAATCCGGCTTTTTCTCCGTAACTACTGGGCAGAATAGCAATTCTAAAATCTACAAATCTGTCTTTGAATTTTATTTTGAAACGGCCATCCTGAGGCAGCCGGTGCTCAGCTATATTCAATTCTGACATAACTTTTATTCTGGAGATTACAGCATCATGCATGCGTTTAGGCAATGTCCTGGCCTTCTGTAAAAGGCCGTCGATACGGTACCTGATTCGGGTAACATCCTCTAATGGCTCAATTAGAACATCGCTCGCTTTTAATCCGATTGCTTCTGCTAATATCATATTGGTAACTTTAACAACAGGGACTTCTTCCACCATTTGCCTGAGTTCTGAAACTGTGAGCTGCTTTGCTCCAACAACTTCGGTAGTAATAGATTCCGGTTTCTCCATAACCTTTACCACTGCCTCTATCGCTTTACGGGTATGAGCGGCATAATATTGTTCTATGGCATCCAATATTTCTTTAGCCGTTGCGATGACTACCCTTACCTGAAAACCGGTCAGTGAAGCTATGTCATCTATTGCAAAGACATTCAATGGATCAGCCATAGCTATTGTCAAGCTTTTTTTAATTTTAGATATTGGAATTATTTCATAACGGCGAGCTATTTCTTTAGGGACTAATTCTGTTACGGAAGGGTCTATCCTGTATTTTTCTAAACTTATGGCTGGAATATTTAAATTCTGACTTAGAGCAGAAACAAGATCCTGCTCTTTAACATAACCTAAATTTACTAAAATTTGACTTAATTTTCCACCCCGCTCCCTCTGGACTTTTAATGCCTCATCTAATCGCTTTTTGCTTAGCAGTTTTTTTTCCAGTAATGTATTGGTTATTCTCTGCTTAAGGGTTTGTGGCATAGTATCTTATAATTATTGCTTTTATGTCACTTTGAGTGCTTACAAATGTTTGAACTTTACAGTTTGTAATAAGCTCTATATCTTCTATGGCATGTAGATTAAGCGGATTTGACATTGCCACCGTAAGAGAATTACCTACTTTGTCTATTGCAATCAGGGCATATTGTTCCGCTACGTTTCGTGGGATAAGTTTTACTATCTCCTGGTCGATTTCGTAATTTTTAAGGGGTAAATAGGGGAAACCATATTGTGTAGTCAGCGCCTGAGCGATTTGTTCTTCCGTAGCAAATCCCAGCAGGACCAATATACTCCCCAGTAGGCCGCCTTTCTCTTTCTGCATCTGCAGGGCTTTTTGAAGTTCAGACTCTTTTATTATCTTTTGTTCAACCAAAAGCTCGCCAAGCTTCTTGGTTATCATTCTTCTGGGAGGTGTTATCATAACTTTATATGCTCCTTATCTCATTTAGGATTAAGTTGCAAGAATTAAGGATTAAGTTTTCCCTGTTTAATCCTTAATCCTTTTTTATGGCTTCCTGAAGGCGATGCTGGGCCTTCATTATTAGTTCTGCTGCAGAAGCTCCATCAATAGGATTCTCGCTGATGCCTCCGCAGGCACTAAGTTTTTGCAGGCCCGGCCTTGCTTTTGGGTCTATTACTAATTCCGATATCTTTTTCTTGACCTCTTCGGTTATTGTACCGGCCTCCCTTTTATTCCTTTCAGGAAGGACTATAGCAAATTCGTCATCTGCAAATCTGGCAGCTTTATCTACCGGAGTCAGATTCTCTGCTATCAGTTTGGAAATCTTTTTAAGGGCTGACTCTCCGGCCATTCTGCCCCGCTGGCTGCAGTAGGTCTCGAAGTCCTTTATTTTATAAATTATAAACGAACATGGCCTTTGATATATTATCGAGCGTTTTATCTCTTCTTCAAGCCTTGTCTTTATATAACTTTCATTATATAGCCCGGTTAATTCATCCATAACTTCTAATTCCACTACCTTCTTAATAAGGGCGTCATTTTCAAGGGCTATGGTGGCTTGTTTCACAAAGACCTTAAGAAGTTCTATACCATCTTTTTTAAAAGTGTGGTTATCTTTTCTATTTCCCGTCAGCAAAATACCTTTGCATTTTTCATGCAGCACAACGGGCAGAATTATAACATTTTTAAGCTCGTAGTTCTTCTGCAATTCTTCTATCTCCGGAGTTATTTTTGTGTTCTTGTCTATAATAATGTCTTTAATCTCAACAGCTGCTTCGCCCACCAAACCGTGCCCTAAGCGCACCGGGCGCTTTGCAACTTCTGTAAATTTAAAATTTAGCAACGAGACTGGGTCTAGTGTATTTGTCTCCTCATTTACAATCATTATAACCGCAGGATTAGAATCTTCTACATGCGCTACTTTATCAACAAGCATATCCATTATATTCTGCAGTTCTTCACCAGTAGAAATAAGGCTGCCAATCTGAAGCAACCCGGAAAGCGCCATTACCTTTTTATTTATCTCTATATTAATCTCTTTTGTCTTCTCTCCGTAATCTTTAAGTTCGGTAATGTTATCTCTTATTCTCTGGGTCATGGTATTAATCGATTTGCCCAATTCGCCGATTTCATCTTCCCTGGTTACCTTTATATAGTGTTCAAAGTCTCCACCGGCAATCTTTTTTGCATCGAGGGCCATTCTGACAATCGACTCAATCATTTCCCTGGCAAGGTATAAACCAAGGCCTGTTATAATTATTGTGATAAATATAACCAGGCTAATCGATCCTATATCGGTATAGCCGTATTTCGGAAATATGAAATTAGTAGCTAAATAGACACATATCAGCAGTGGTATTATGGACATAAGCGAGAAGACTATCGTCAATTTGTATCGCAACGGTTTTGGTACCAAAGACATTTGTTTAAAGAATTTTCCCATTTTATTGCCTCCGGTTGTTTGTTTAAATTTTAATTATCACAATATAAAAATAGTTTACTATAACTATAATATAAAGTCAAGATGTGAAAATAATAGATGGGGATACCCTAACAAGGTAGGCTAATTGTTGTTATGTTTATAACGGTCAAGTAATCTTTTAATATCCTCTTCGGCTGACCTGGATACCATGGCGCCTACAAAGATAAGAACAGAAAGCTGCCAGCAGTCTTCCGGGCCTACTATTAGACCTGTGTGGACATCTTCCGCTCGCTGAAGCCCGTCTTTATAATGCTCGATAGCCTTCTTTAGGAGCCCTTCATAAATATCAATCAGTGATGTTTGATTATTATATTTTAGCGAAGGAAAGCGCACCCCTCTTATTAACAGAAAATCGATTACTTTGTTAGCATCTATATCTACGGCATCTTCAAATTCAAAACCCTGCAATTGAGGGGGGTTCCCAGGTAGGATAATTGTGGGTTTTTCCACCAGAACCTTGCCTTTTCTTACTACAGTATCGCCTATATTTAAGGTTGATTCTGCTAAAAATATATATGGAATTTCAGTATGGGTGAAGGTCTCCAGCAGATGCACCCGTGTCCTCATTATCTCTGTATTTTTTATGGCCTTCTGCCACATATGTTGTATGTCCATTATAGCGCACCTTTCTTGATATTTGAGGTTTTATTATAACAAAAATAATATCAAAGTCAAAACAAAACTTCCTAATTTTAAATAGAAGCGACGGTATTAGCCAGCGTGCCTATTTTTTCAATCTTTACTTCAACCTTATCGTTTATGTTCATAGGGCCTACGCCAGGCGGTGTCCCGGTGGCGATTACGTCTCCTGGCTTAAGGGTCATGACATTTGATATAAAACTGACAAGTTTATCTATCTTGAATATCAAGTTAGCAGTTGTAGACGACTGCTTTATTTTACCGTTTAAATACAGTTTGATGGATAAATTATCCGGTTTAATATCTGTGACTATAAAGGGGCCTATCGGGCAAAAGGTATCAAAAGATTTTGCCCTTGTCCACTGAATATCCTTTTTTTGAATATCTCTTGCTGTAACATCATTCAGGCAGGTATAACCAAGTATATAATCTTTGGCATCTTCTTTGTCTATATTTTTTGCTTCTTTTTTTATAATTACCGCAAGTTCAGCTTCATAATCCAGTCTTTTTACGCATTCAGGATATGTGATTTTTTGATTATGGCCTGTGATTGATGTAGGTGGTTTGATAAATATGATGGCCTCATCCGGTATCGGCATATTTAATTCTTTGGCGTGGTCTTTATAATTTAAACCCACGCATATTACTTTACCGGGGTTCACAGGAGGTAAAAGTGTAATTTTTGAGATATCTATTTTTTTCTTTGTTATTTTAAATTTGTCAAATATCGAGCCGTCTATGAGGCTTGCAGAACGGTTTTCAACCATACCGTAGCAAATTTTTTTATTGTATATAAACCGGGCTATCTTCATTTCTCCATCTGCAGCATATAAATTTCTCTTATATGGTTAAACGACTCTATATAGCCTTTGGTTTTATAATCCGGGTATGTCCATCCCCATGGATTAAAGGTGCCATTTTTATAATATAATGTTACTTCCGCAAAAATCCCTCTATCTAAATATATACGGTGAGAATAATCTTTAGTTGTGGCTAAGACTAATTTTGAAGCAGTGACATAACCGGGGTCTACATTTATCAAGCGCTTGTCATTTTTAGAATATCTTTTTTCGAGCTTATTTGTAAAAAGCTTTATTTTAGCTAATTTGGCAGGGGCTATCGTTTTGGAGAAACTTAAAAACTGCCTTTTAAGCTCAGGGCCCATCTCTTTCTGGTAGTAATTGGTTAAGTTAAAATCATAGATTGGGCTTTTGTAGTCTATGGCACCAAATTTTTTAGTTAAAACATTCGCTGTTATATCGAAGTTATTTTCATTACCGGTTATGATGCCCGTGATTAACTTTACAGGCAGGGATCTGCGTACCTGTCCCATTCAATGTCACCGAATTTTGGGTTTAATCTTCTCCACTATCAGCGGATAGCGAACCTTTAGCTCTCCATTCAACAGCACCTCGACTGAATACTCTCCCGGAGCGCGGAACAGTGTATTGTTGAACCTTGCAACTATTCTATGTTTGACCCGTAAATCGTTTAATTTAAAACTTGTCTTTTCATCTTCAATTAGTTTTGACCCGTCAGGTGCTATTATTCTGGTCCGCTGGGTAAATTCTCCCATACCACTGCACCAACAATTCATAACAAAAAGCTTTGCATGGCGCACCGGGAAGTTAGCCGCTCCAATGGTTTCGAACAAACCAATAAGTATGAATTTTCCATTGTCTTCGCGTCTGACATCGTCGCAGAGAATAGAAAAAAGCAGGGTGGGTTCTATTTTTTCACTTTCTTCGACCATAATATTGCTCCTTGTTAGAGGAAATTATAACATATTGATACCATTTAGTCAAATAGGCAAAATTCACTTTACAAAGCCGATTGTTGGGTGTATATATAGTAATGGCATGTATACTCAATTCTATGGCCTGAAAGAAAACCCTTTTAATGTAACCAGCGACCCGGATTATCTGTTTATGAGCAGGCACCATAAGGAGGCCTACTCCCATCTTATTTACGGGATAAAAGAGCGAAAAGGCTTTGTTGAAATCACCGGTGAGATTGGAACTGGAAAAACTACCCTTTGCCAGGCCTTGCTAAGAAAAATAAGCCATAAGATTAAAACAGCTTTAATATTAAATCCTGCACTTTCAGAGTTTCAACTGCTGCAGTTCATACTTGAGGATTTGGGCCTTCAGGCAGAGGGAAAAAACAAGTTTAGCTTATTAAAAACGCTCAATAATTATCTAATCAATGAATTGGCTCATGGGCATAATGTGGTACTTATAATCGATGAGGCCCAAAATCTTAGAGGGAGATTACTAGAACATATCAGGTTACTCTCAAATTTAGAAACAGATAAGGAAAAACTTATCCAAATAATACTGGTTGGCCAGCCGGAACTTAAGAAGAGATTGGCACGCGATGACCTCATCCAGTTGCGTCAGAGAATAGCAATAAGATACCATATCCTGCCATTGGATAAAGACGAAATAAAAGCTTATATCTATCACAGGCTTAAAATAGCCGGTTGTTCTAAGGAAATTACTTTTACAGACGGCGCCATTGACCAATTATATTTATATACATCAGGCACGCCGCGGTTGATAAATATTGTCTGCGACAAAGTATTGCTCAGTGGTTTTGTGCAGGGAATAACATCTTTCGGGGAAGATATTATAAATAGTGCGATAGACGAAATAGAAGGAAAAATCGCTGTAAAATGAGCATAATCCATGAGGCCCTAAAAAAGGCCGCTCGCCTAAAAAGGGGGGCAAAAACCCCTGACATGAAAAAGGAAAGTCAAACCATTGATTCGAATAATAAGAGTACCGAAATAAACCTGGAAACGCAACCTGCTCCTTTAAAAAAACCAATAAAAAGGCAAGCTGCTTTAATCTTACCGATTACTATAGGTTTAATGGCGATTTTAATTACAACTGCTATATTTTTATTGAATAATTATCTCTTGCGTAAAAGACCAGGGGTAGAAACCGCTAGCCTAAATCAAATTCCCAAGGAAAAAATCCCGCCGCTATTAACAAATAAACCAATCCGGAAAGAGGGTTCTTTAGACTCATTTGTATTAACCGGCATAGTTTACGATAAAGAACCGATGGCGGTAATAAATGGCTCTGTTTATACAGAAGGAGAATATGTCAGCGGAGCCAGGATTGTAAAAATATCAAAACAGCTGGTCTTATTAGAAAAGGGAGGTAAGCAAATAGAGCTGAAGGTAAAGTAAAAAATAGAAATAAAAATGGACAGGAATAAAAAGGGCGCTGTGCCCTTTTTTTATTTTTTCAGCGTTTTAAGGAACGCCTCTACTACTTCTGGGTCAAACTGGGCACCGGCATTCTTTTTAAGTTCTACTATTGCTTCTTTATGGGGGAGTGCTTTACGATAAGGCCGTTCAGAAGTCATAGCATCGAAAGCATCCGCAACGCCTATTATTCTCGCCTCAAGGGGAATAGCATCTCCTTTTAAACCGGCGATATACCCTTTCCCGTCATAACGCTCGTGTTCATGATAGACGCCCGGAAGAATATCTTTAAGTTGTGGAATTGGCTTAAGAATATCTACGGCTACCTTAGGATGTTTTTTTACTATTTCATATTCTTTCCTGGTAAGCCTGCCGGGTTTTTCTAATATTTTATCAGGAATGCCAATCTTGCCAATATCATGAAGCAAGCTGGCCCGGCGGATTATATCAACCTCATACCTCGACAGTTTCATTTCTTTGGCGATTGATACTGCATATCGTGCTACTTTCCTGGAATGTCCATGGGTATAGTGGTCTCTTGCATCTAAGGCTGCTGCCAAGGCAAAGATGGTCCCGATGTACAGGCCCTCTGTTTCCAAAACTAATTGGTAACTTCTTATAGAAGTGGCGGCCTCGTATGCCAGTATAGACAGGAGCTCAACGTCTTCTTTGTCAAATAGATTTTTACCGGGATATTTTCCCAGGTTAAGCACACCCAGGACCTCAGAATCTTCTGTAGCTATGGGAATGCTAATAGCCGAAACAATGCTCAAGCCTTTCATAGAGCGCCTTATATCCTTGCTGATTTTCTCGCCTTCATTGATAATAATCGGCTTATTGGTCTTGGCAACTTTACCTGCTATACCTTCGCCTATTTGTTCTTCCGCTTCTTCTACAACATCTTCAGGTATGCCAACAGACGCATTAATTTTAAGCACCCCCTGCTTATTCGCCAACATAACCGATGCTCTATCGGCATCACTTTCTTTAAGGGCAGTATCTATCACTACATCTAACAATCTGTTTAGATCTCTTGCAATGACTAATTTTCTTCCTAATTTGACTAAAGTATGCAGCCGTTTGAAATCCCTTTTTCTGCGTACACTGCTGATATGGAGGATATTCACATCAATTGCGGCAGTTACTAAATACAACATCTTTCGCAATTTTTCAAGGTTCTGTTTATATTTTGATAATAAAAATTCAGCAATGATCTTTCGCAGCAGCATCTGCCCATGAATAATATCTTCCGCATTATTTATACTTAGATAGCCTTCTCGCATAAGTGAAGTCAAACACTTCAAGGACCTTGTATCGTGCCGATTTTGAAGATATGCAGCAAAAAGCTTAAAAAACCTGTTCATGCCCTTCTTGTGCCTCCCGACAGGCACAATCGTTTTGTGTTTCCTGTGCCCCGGCACTTTCATTATTTGCGATGCCCAGCTTGAGACTATACTATCTTTGTTAAGGATGAGCTGTTCAGTTAGTTCTTCTTTTATTTTTCTATTGGCATTCATTTTTTATCTAATTTTATAAATCAGATTTATTATTTGTATATCATCAAAAAGGTATCTATCCTTTTCTCTAAACCCCTTCTTTTTACATAAAAGTTCTATTGCCGGTTTCATTCTCGATGTGGCCCTGAAGTTGACATAACTATATCCGTTCATTTTGCAAAAATCTAAGGCGGTATCGACCAGCATAGAGCCGGCCCCGCGTCCCCTGTGGCTAGGGTGAACGAAAAGCCTCCTTAGCAAAGCTTTCCTTTTGCTATCCTCTTTAACGCCGGCTGTACCCACAATGGCTGAGCCTTCTACAGCCACTAAAAATTTTTCCCTTAATTTTCCGTAAGCTTTTGCAATGGAATCTAAATCTCCATACTGATAAGCCCTTTGTTCGCTTGGATATTCTTTGGCCATTACAGAACTGA
>CP070655.1:1077714-1083749 GCA_020354945.1 Candidatus Omnitrophota bacterium | reverse complement strand
TTCCTCTGCTCACACCTAGCTGGTGTTCTGCACCATCTTTCAACTCATCCCAATCAGGGTATTTTATTGTGAAATCATTATCCTTATAATCCTTGTATACCACTTCAGCCTCACCTGCAGGTTCACCATCGCATCTTGCAGAATCAAAGATTTTCCTGTGCATGTCCTGTGTCTTTTCGCTGGCTTCTTTTATGCAGGTGATAGTAACTGCAACAGCATTTCCCCTGCAGTCATATACTCTATTGTCAGAAACCATTGTTAAGTTCTGGAATGGCAAAGAGAACTTTATGCGGTTTTCTTCTTTATTTGACTCAATGATTGTCCCGTCCTGCTTCTCTACAGAATCAATAAGCATATGGTACCATTGCTTTGCAGCCAGCTTCTCTGCATTGACAGAAACACTGCAGTAGCCAACGCTCACGCTCAGTTCAACATTATTGCCTGATTTATCCGGCCACATAGGATATAATATTGAGAAACCTTCATGGCGGAATTCAGAATACTCAACGTCCTCATTTATTGCCTTATCCAGCTGCTTTTCAAAACGTTCCTGCGGGCTTGAACACGAGGCAATTAGAACAAGCACAACACTCAGGATAGTTCCATAATATAACTGATTTGCCATAATACTAGGGGATTTTTGAGTATATATAAATGTTGTCGAAACAAAAGAATAAATGCCCCCGCCGGGACTTTCGTGCCACTTGCTCGCGGCTTTCGAACCCAGGTCCCTGCCTCGAAAAGGCAGAATGATTGGCCGGACTACACCACAGGGGCATAAAAAGGCGAAGCCTTGAGCCTCGCCAAATGGGTCCGCGGGGATTTGAACCCCAGACCACTGGCTCTCTTAGTTGTATAGAGCGTAGACATATAAGACCAGCGCTCTAAATTGTCCGCGCTTGCGTGGACCGCAAGCTGCTCCGGACTGAGCTACGGACCCATTATGTCTAATGAAAAACAAGTCATTATTTAAAAGTTTCTAAGAATAATAAGGATATGCGGTAGCCGAGACTTTCAAGCCATAATCCTCTCGGATTAACGGTGTTTGAACTCGGGTCACAGCGTTGGCAACGCCGTATACTAACCACTATACTACTACCGCAGTGATATTAAATCGACAAAGTCGATTTATGGCTTTTTTAATTAAATTAGCGTAGCCAATTTATGGCTAGCCTCAATGGGCCCGCCCGGACTTTCATGCTAAGGTTGAGCCTTAACAACTCGAACCGGGGATATTCGCCTTGTAAGGGCGACATCATAGCCACTAGATCACGAGCCCAATCTAGCTAAAAGATTCCATTTCCATATAAAAAGGTTTTGCTAGTCTAAAAAATCCAGCCGCGGCGGTCGGCGAGCCGAGGGTTGGCTCCTACGGAGTGGCGAGTAGGATTTGCATAGCAAATCCGTCGACCCGCCGTGGGTGGCTGGATTTTTTCCTTAAAATTTAAATACTATGCCAAATACTAACCTATTAAGATGCAGACTCACGAGAAAGTATTTGAGCTTTTATTTAACCAGGATGAAATTACCTGGCAGTCTATTATTTACGATCTTGTCAGGACAGAACAGATGGACCCATGGGATGTTGATATAAGCCTGCTGACAAAACGGTACCTGGAGATGATTAAAAAGTTAAAAGAGATGGACTTTAGGGTATCTGGCAAAGTTCTGCTGGCAGCAGCTATTTTGCTGAAGATGAAATCGAACAGGCTTGTTGGGGATGCAAATCAGCTTGAGCAGATGTTTAATGAGCCGGAGGCAGCTGAGCTGTATGATGAACTGGAGGAAGAATTCCAGAAAATAACCAGGCCAGAGACACCAGTTCTAATACCAAGGACCCCCCAGCCAAGGAAGAGGAAGGTCTCTATCTATGATTTAGTTGGAGCATTAAACAAGGCATTGGAGGTTAAACAAAGAAGGGTGTTAAACAGCATCCCCCCAATGAATGTCAAGGTGCCGGAAAAAAAGAGAGATATAACTGAGATAATAATGGATATCTACACAAAGATAAAATTATTCTTTTCCAGGGGGACTAAAAAGCTTACATTTTCTAAACTTGTACTTTCGGATAAAAAAGAAGACAGGGTATATGCATTTGTTCCATTGCTGCACTTAGCTAACCAGGACCAGCGCAAAATTGACTTGTTCCAGCAGCAGCACTTCGGCGATATAGAGATAACATTAGCTTCAAAGGCTGTCGAAAAAGAACTGGCATAATTAGAAAACCTTTTTAAATCAGAGCTATTTATTTCTGTAACCAGGGGTTTATCTTGAAAAAATTAAAATTAATATCAGGAACAGCAAACCAAGAACTGGCAAAAGAAGTATCATCCAAGCTAAAGATACCTCTAACGCCAATAACTATCTCTAGGTTTAATGACGGCGAGATCTATGTAAAGGTAGAGGAAAGCGTCAGGGGCTGCGACATATTTGTTATACAGCCGACATGCCCCCAGACAAATGAGACCCTGATGGAGCTTCTGATAATTGTTGATGCCCTTAAGAGAGCCTCAGCAAGGGAGATAACAGCAGTAGTACCCTATTATGGTTATGCAAGACAGGACCGCAAAGCGACTCCAAGAGAGCCGATAAGCGCCAAGCTGATGGCAAATCTTCTTACAACAGCAGGCGTCAACAGGGTAGTTACATTCGACTTGCATGTTGACCAGCTGCAGGGGTTTTTCGATATACCTCTGGACAACCTGGAAGTGATGCCTTTGCTGGCAGATTGTATGCTAGATAAGAATCTTAAGAACCCAGTTGTTGTGTCGCCTGATGCAGGGGGAACAGTCAGGGCAAGACGACTTGCAAAACTCATAGGAGCATCCTTAGCAATCATAGACAAACGCAGGCCTAAGCATGGTGTAGCAAAGGTAATAAACATCATTGGTGAGGTAAAGGATAAAACTGCAATACTTATTGATGATATGATTGACACAGCAGGAACAATAACAAAAGCAGCCCAGGCAATAAAAGATGCAGGCGCTTTAGATATCTATGTCTGCGCAACACATCCTGTATTTTCAGGACCTGCTATTGAAAGGCTGGAAGAAGCCCCTCTCAAGGATGTTGTGGTGACGAACACAATAAATATACCAGAAGACAGGAAACTTGATAAGATAAAGGTGATAAGCCTAGCTCCATTACTTGCAGAAACCATAAACAGGATATTTGAAGGCAAGCCCATGGGAGTTGTGTTTGACGAGTTTTACGATAATCTAAGAAAGAAACTAGGCAATAAAAATGAATCTAACTAAGGAAGAAAGGATTATTTTGAAAAATTTGGTTGAAAGAGAACTCAAGGAGTTTGAGAATGAAGAGAGGGTTATCAGGGATGTAATGCCTAATTTTATTGTTTCTGAAGAAAAATATGAATCAATGCTCAAAGAATTATTAGGCAGACTAAAATGAAAGAAGAACAACAGAAAGAACTGCAGCAGAAGTATATGCACCTCCAGTTAATGCAGCAGCAGATTAAACAACTGCAGCAGCAGATACAGCAGTTTGAGCAGCAGATTGCAGAATTAGACAGTCTGAGCCAGAGCCTGGACGACCTTAAAAAAGTCAAACCTGGTTCAGATACACTTGTTCCAATTAGTTCAGGGATATTTGCAAAAGCCACCCTAAAAGATAATGAAGAACTGCTGGTTAATGTTGGAGCAAACACAGTAGTCAAAAAAAGCGTTTCTGACACAAAAAAGCTTATAGAAAAACAATCTTCTGAAGTAAGAAAACTGCAGGAACAGCTGCTTGAACAGCTTCAGAAAGCTGCAGTAGCAGCAGAATCAACTGAGAAGGAGCTTCAAAAGCTTGTTGAGGGAAGTAAAGAATAACGATTTAAGATGTTTAAATTCTTAAAAGAGAAATTAAAAAATACTATATCCAGGATTTCTAAGAAGGTTGAAGACGAAGCTGAAGAAGAGGTAATTGAAAAACCAAGGCCTGAAGAAAAGAGACCTGAAAAAGAAGAAGAGAAAATTGAGGAAAAAAAGAAACCAGAAGTAAAAATAGAAAAAAAGAAAGAAGTTAAAGAAGAAAAAGTAGAACCGGAAAAGAAGGGCTTTCTCGGGAAAATAAAGGAAAAAGTAGCCACAAAGAAAATAAGCGAAGCACAATTTGAGGAATTGTTCTGGAATCTGGAGGTAGCTTTGCTTGAGAATAATGTTGCAGCAGAAGTGATAGGAAAAATAAAGGAAGACCTCAAGCAGGAGCTTGTTGAAAAACCAATAAGGCGTATGAAGATAGAAAAAACAATAGAAGAATCCCTGAAAAAGAGCATAGGAGAGTTATTTGAAGCCGAATCATTTGATATGCTTGAGATAATAAAGCAAAAAAAACCCTTTGTTAAATGTTTTGTAGGGATTAACGGAAGCGGCAAGACAACAACAATTGCAAAAATAGCTCATCTCCTGAAAGAAAAAGGGCTATCCAGTGTATTGGCTGCGTCTGATACATTTAGGGCAGCTTCAATAGAACAGCTTCAGAAGCATGCAGATAGTCTAGGAATCAAGTTAATAAAGCATGATTATGGCTCTGACCCTGCAGCAGTTGCTTTTGATGCCATAAAGCATGCAGAATCAAAAAATCTAGATGTGGTTTTAATCGACACTGCCGGCAGGATGCACGCTAATGTAAATCTAATGGATGAAATGAAGAAAATCATACGCGTTGCAAAGCCTGACTTAAAGGTATTTGTGGGAGAGAGCATTACTGGGAATGATTGTGTTGAACAGGCCAAGAAGTTTGATGAAGCAGTGGGCATAGATGCAATAATCCTCTCAAAAGCAGATGTTGATGAGAAAGGAGGAGCAGCTGTTTCTGTAAGCTATGTAACAAAAAAGCCGATAATCTATATTGGCATTGGCCAGGAATATAAAGACTTAAAGGAATTTGATTCAGAACTGGTAATCAAGAATTTGGGATTAGCTGCTTAATAGAATTCTATCTCATCCCCTAAGCAGATGCCCTTATGCAGCTCTACTGGTCTCCACCCATCTATTACTAATCTGGCATCCAGCCACCCAGCAAGCTCCTCAGGATTCCCTATTGTGGCTGACAGCCCAATAATTTGTATATTCTTCAAAATCTGCTTTAGTATCGTTATCAATATTTCGAGTGTTGGGCCCCTCCCAGGATCATTCATTAGGTGTATCTCATCCACTATAACAGCCCCTATTCTATTCAGCCATGGCGTGTGGTGCCTTATCAAACTGTCAAATTTTTCAGAGGTGGTGATTATTAAGTCATAGTCCACCAAGTAAGGGTCAGCAGAGTCAATATCTCCGATGGATAAAGCAATCTTAAGGAGACCACCATACCTTCTTTTGAAATCATTGAATTTCTCAGAAGCAAGCGCTTTTAATGGAACAATGTAAATAGCTTTTCCAAACCCGTTCAATATGGAGCTTATGGCAGCTAATTCAGCTATTAGCGTTTTCCCAGAAGCTGTAGGCGTACAAACCAAAATGTTCTTTCTTTCTAATAATCCCTTTTTAATGGCCTTTACCTGGCACGGCCTGAGTTCTTTGATATCCTTCTCTACTATTTTGTATAATTCTGCAGGTATCTTATCTTTTATGTTTTTTATTTCCATCATGTTTTTTTATTAGCTAATTCAATAAAAAGCTTTTCATTGCTGGAAATGCCTTTTATTTCCACAAAATATAAAAAATGGTCTAAATTAAAGGGGTAAAGGTGATATTTTGCATTCAAGAGAAACACTCAAACTGCTGGAAAAATTTAACTTAATAGACTCAGCTAAGTCTAGTTCAGTAATCTTTAGGAGAGTGCTTGCCGAGTGCCTTAAGGCAAAAAAGGAAGATGTCCTCATCATAGGTGATGAAGGCTATGAGAACAGGCGTATTGCAGCCTTAGTGGCAACTAGCTATTACATTGCTGCACGCGACCTGGGCCTAAACGTGAACTTGGTGATGCAAAAGCCTAAAACAAAAGGCGACGAAGCAGATGAAAATGCGATAAATTCCCTGGAGAATTTGAAGGAAGGCAGTATAATAATCCTCAGCCTCTCTAACAGA
>CP070655.1:1073798-1077614 GCA_020354945.1 Candidatus Omnitrophota bacterium | reverse complement strand
TTACAGCTTCCAGCATTTTCACAGTTACTTTGTCCGGATTTCCATTTACAGCAGAACTCAAGAACAAGCCATCAACCCAGAGCTTCTTCATCAAATGGATAAAGAGGGAAGCAAGCTCGGATGGCTCGTAGCTTGCCTTCCGTTTATCACAGCTAGATGTAGAATTAGCGCAATACTTACAGTCAAAGGAGCATGAATTGTCCATTAAAGTCTTGAAAAGCCTGCATGTTCTGTGCTCAGCTTTAGCGTAATATATGCCGCCAAGGCCAGAATTGACTGTTACCTCACATGCTTTAGGCCCGCAGCTGTCATATGAACCAGAATGAGTAAGAACCTTTGCTTTCTCTAAGGTATTCATACACAAAATATAGATTAACTCCTTTAAATACCTCACGCGTGGTTGACCAGTGGTATTTTGACCAGTGGTTTTTATAAATGGAAAATCAAAAACTTTAAAAACACCTTCTTAGACTCTATTGCTTAGGTGATATCATGGCATTTAAAGTTGAAATAGATAAAGACGCATGCATCGGTTGCGGTGCTTGTGTAGCTGCGTGTCCAGATAACTTTGAGATGGATGCAGATAAAGCAAAAGTAAAGAATGCACAAGCGGAAGAAGAGGGCTGCAACAAAGCAGCTGCTGATGGATGCCCTGTAAACTGCATAAAGGTAACAGAGGTTTAAATGGCTGACAAGATAAAAAAGGAGATGTCTCTAGCCGAGATAGTCCAAAAGTATCCAGAGACAACTGAGGTGTTTCAGAAGCATGGCCTTCATTGTATAGGCTGTCCGATTGCTTCTTTCGAAACCTTGGAGCAGGGAGCAGCAGCTCACGGAATGGACCTTAAGGTCTTGCTGGAAGACTTGAATAAAGCGATAAAGAAAAAGAAGGAATAAGTTTTTTGTTTTTTATTTATGCCACTTCTGATAAAACAGACTTAAAAAACCTTTTTGTGGACCTAACTTTGGTTTTTAACCTTTCTCTAGCCTTAGCTAAATTTTTCCTTCTGGTAGATATTTTCACACGCCCTAAAAGATGCCTAGGTCTCTTCTTTGGGTATTGTATTACTGAAGCTCCCTTTGGTGGCACATCGATTCCTATGCTTCTAAACATTGAGCCTATTTTTTCAATAAACTCTTCGAATTCCTTCCTAAGATCAAGTTGACAAGTTTCTCTTAAAGCATACAAGACCCAGTAGTTTCTTACTTTATAATAACTCTTAGCAGTGTCAAATAATCCTCCTAGATATTCGCTGACAAACCTATCTCCCCTAATCCATTCAGGGACGCTTAGGACTTGTGCTGTCCTGTCTCCTCTAACTAATCCCATAATATGGTATAGCCTACCAAGGGCTTGAGAATAACTAATATAATTATCTTCTTCACATTTGGTAGCAGGAACTACAAGATCGATGTCAATTAAATCTTCCCTATCTCCATCAAATCTAAGAGCTAAATCTTCAGTGAGACAACCCCTCCCGTGATTTACACCAAAGAGATAAGCATCCCTTGGCTTAGGGGCATAAGGGAAGTCGATTCCACATTCATGGAGTACCATCAATGAATCAACTAATCCTCTAATTCCTAAATCTTTATTATAATCTGCTGTATAATCATCAAGAGTGACAACCTTCATCGCACTTTGCTGCAGGGTTGATTCATACCATTCTTTAACGAGCCCTTCTCTTGCTCCTTCTTCTTTATCTCTTCCTTCTTCTTTAAACCATCTATGTGCAGCGCTTTGATGTATGCCAAGCAGCCTGCCTACCATGTTTAAAGGTATTCCCCTATCTGATAGCCAATATACAACAGATCTTGTTTCATCGCTCCACATTGGCATGCCATTTGGTCTAGTGACTTGGTAAACTTTTGCCAGAACTTTCCTTGTAATGTATTTTTCCCTTACAAAGTCCTCAAAACTTGCGTAACCCTTCGCCATAAATGCTGTTACTATTAAGTGGTATATAAAGCTTTCTAGAAATTATTGACTAAAAACAAAGAAAAATAATTAACCCTTTATGCTAATCAAAGGCTTTAACCTTACAACCTTCTTAACA
Organism: Candidatus Omnitrophota bacterium; assembly: GCA_020354945.1. Lineage (GTDB taxonomy): Bacteria > Omnitrophota > Gorgyraeia > JABMRG01 > JAFGKX01. The sequence goes on along the minus strand of CP070655.1, from coordinate 1,075,557 downwards.
ATCCCGGCATTGTGCATTACATCAACTACTTCTGCAACATCTTTGTAAGCGCCAGGCGCTTCTTCAGCTACCCCAGGCAGAGAATGGCCTTTTATGATTATTCCTTTGTGCGCAAGCTCTTTTACAAGATGCTCACCGCGCCATTGGCGTTTTGCCTGGTGCCTTGACATACTTCTGCCAGCACCGTGCATTGCTGAGCCAAAGGTATCTTTCATTCCTTTTTCAGTTCCATGCAGAATATAAGAGCAGGTACCCATTGTTCCTCCGACCAGAACAGGCTGCCCAATGGACTTATATGCATCCGGAACTTCACTTCGTTTAGGGCCAAATGCTCTGGTAGAGCCTTTACGATGTATAATCAGTTCTTTACCTTCATGTCCTTCAAGCTTTGCAGTGTTATGGCCTATTTCGTAGAAAGTCTTGATTTCTTTTTCATCAACACCAATTGCTTCCTTGAAAGCCTTTCTCGTAAGATGAGCTAATGCCTGCCTGTTTGCAAAAGCACAATTAATTCCAGCGTTTACTGCAGAGAAATATTTCTGCCCCTCAGGGCTTTTGAATGGAGCAGCAACAAGCTCACGTTCTCTTATAGGGATATTATATTTCTTAGCTGCAGCATCGAGTTCTTTAAGATAATCTGTTCCAATCTGGTGGCCTAAACCGCGGCTGCCGCAGTGTATGCTTATCATAACCTGGCCTTTGCTTAGACCAAATACCTTGGCTGCGTTTTCATCACAAACCTCATCAATTACCTGCACCTCAAGATAATGATTTCCTGAGCCTAAAGTTCCAATCTGCTTGAACTGCCTTTCCTTGGCCTTATTGCTGACATTAGCAGGATCAGCTCCTTTGACACAGCCGTTTTCTTCAATAAACTCAAGGTCTTCCCTGAAACCGTATCCCATATCAACAGTGTATTTAGCACCTTTAACCAAAACTTCATCAATTTCGTGCAAAGCTAGCTTAATGTCGCCTTTAGAACCAAGACCAGCAGGAATTATTCTGAACAAGGTGTCAGCAATCTTTTCTTTATCTTTGTTAATATCTTCTTCAGTTAGTTTTGTTTTAAGTGTTCGCACACCACAATTAATATCAAAACCAATACCGCCAACAGCTATAACGCCAGTTTCAACATCGAAAGCACCTACTCCACCAATTGGAAAGCCATAGCCAGGATGGACATCAGCCATTGCCATCGAAGCTTTTTGTATTCCAGGCAAGCAGGCAACATTCCTGATTTGAGCCAAGGCATTCCATTCTTTTCCAGCCTGAACATCAGCTGTTAGATGATCGATTATTACTTTATCGCCATAGATCCTTCCAGGCACCAGCATATCGCCTGTCTTAGGTATTTCCCATACATAATCAGCAACCTTGTTAACTTCTATTTGTTCCATTCTTATTGGATATTGTCTTTATATTTAAAAAGGTTATTAGTAGTCAAGGATATTATCACTAGGCGCGCAATTAGCTGCATTTTATCACTTTAAACCATCATTAAAAAATGAAAAATAAATCCGATTTTTGCCTGATGCTCCACAATAAAGCAAAAATCATCTGCTTCCCTTACAGCTAAGTTCAAAGGAACTGAAGCAGATGAAAATTCCTTTATAGTGGTTGTGGAAGGAATTTTCGGATTTATTTTTTTAATTGATTCTTTTTTAATGATAAGAATTTAAATCTTTAGTACATAAACCGGACTAAGTTCAGCAACCGGCCTTCCTAAGCCCAATTCAATTGTTTTTAAGATAACTTCACG
>CP070655.1:1069922-1073698 GCA_020354945.1 Candidatus Omnitrophota bacterium | reverse complement strand
GGACATTTTTTGTAATAATCCTGATGATAATCTTCTGCTTTATAGAATTTAGAAGCCTTTATTATTTTTGTAGCAATCGGTTTTTGAAACCTCCCTGATTTTTCCAGTTCTTTTTTTGACTCCTCTGCCAGCTTTCTCTGTTTTTCGTTATGATAAAATATGGCGGTCATATATTGCGAACCCTTGTCTGCAAATTGTCCACCTGCATCAGTCGGATCTATTTGCCTCCAGAATATATCAAGAAGCTCTTTATACGATACCACCGAAGGCTCATACGTAATCTGTATTGCCTCAAAATGCCCTGTTGTGCCGGATGATACTTCCTTATAGGTCGGGTTTTTTTTAGTGCCGCCTGTATAACCTGATATAACTTCCTTTACGCCATTTATTTCCTCAAAAGTCGCTTCCACACACCAAAAGCAACCTCCGGCAAAAGTGGCTTTTTCCATTGCTTCTTCTCCTTTTGATAAGGTGGCAACAGTCAACATAGACATAGCCAAAAAAACATATAGAATAAAACGCTGTCCAGCATATCTTTTTTGAAAAACTGTATTCTTTTTAATCCAATCCATAATTACGCCCACCATGAAATCTATTTCCTGGTTAGTCAGCCGGCGACTTTTGGATGATCTTGGGATGATTTTGGGGACGTGTCACTTGGGGGCACTCTGCTATTTCAACCTCCGCTTCTACCCTGCACCCAGTTCCAAAAGGGATAGGTCTGAGTTTAATAAAGAAACTAGTCTGGGTTAACAACCAGGACCGTTCCTACCTTGCTTTCAAAAAAGCGAAGTCACTTACCAATATCGACTTTTTCCTTTAATTTCCCGCTTATACTGCAATATGCTTCGATAATGACTGTATCCTGCGCTGTAACATCAGAGAGCACAAATACGGTGTTTTGACTGACATTGTTATCCTGTTCGCTAAATTGTTTTTTTGCGATAAGCTCATCGTTTTTTACGATTTCTATTTTCTCGATGTAGTGTCTATTTGCATTTCCTACAGGATGGGTAACGGTAACCGATAATGTTTTATCTGAAGGGTCATAGTTAGATTCTATGGACTTTGGCGGGTGGGCGTAAGCGATCTGGCTTAGCGCAAGAAAGGCGCTTAATAACACTATATATTTTTTCATTTTGCACCTAGGGTTTTGTTATATATGCGTATATATAACTACGGCCACATGAATTATTGCTAAAATAAGGGTTGTAATAGCAAGCGCAGTATGTAGTTTTATCGTAACCCACTTAACGTGAAGTTTAAATATCATTATTCCTGTTGCAGCAGTTATTATAAGCGAAAGAAACGTTAGCCAACCAGAAAGCATAAGTAATCCGTGTATTGACATAAATGCTCCTTTGCTATTTTGTCTATACCTGCTTAAATCGGGAATGTGCCGCTCCGGGAGACTCCGCTTGTTTCAACCTCCGCTTCTATCCTAATCCGGTTTTAAAATATTACCGTATTTAATAGGCGAAAAAATAATGGTTTTTACCTATCGCTGCCTTTGCTGGAAGCTCTTTTCGCCGTTAAATATGCCTTTATTTTTTTAGTTTCCTCTTCAGATGGCGCAGTTTTACCTTTCATCCAGCGCTGGATGGTCCTTGTGCTTACGCCTAGATATTCTGCCAGCTTTTTGGTTTGATAAGCAAAACCGCCATAAAATTCATGCAGTCTCTTGAATTCTTGAATTGCATTTTCCATTTTAGGCAGGCTTTAAAATATAGGGGATAAATTATTTCAATTATTTTTTATTTTTAAGTTCGGTGAGTATCCGGTCTAATGTGTTTGCAATGCGGTCTAATACATTCATCTGTTCTCTGTGTTTTTCATCCTGTTGTTTCTGTAATTCCTTTGCCTGATTTGCTATTTTAGACACATCCCCAAGGTCTTTTAAATTGAACATATCTGCTCCATTTATATCCACCGTCTTTTTGCATGAGAATCGTTAATATTCTTCATATAATTCCGGATAACCTTTACGTCCTCTTTTCTTTTCAGCTCTTTTTTTCTTCTCCCTTAGCATCTTTTGTTTTGCCCGCTTTGACCGCTTACGTTTTTGCCTTCTTATCTTTTCTATTCTTTTGCGTTCTTCCGATTGCCTTCCCAGTATGCGGGCTTCAATCTTATTTACAAGCCGCCTTCTGGCCAAAAATCTATTTAAGGCCTGGAGACGTTCTTTCTCGCATTTTACCTCTATGCCGGTTGGCGTATGTTTTAAGTAAACGCAGGTAGATACTTTATTGGCTCTTTGCCCGCCTTTTCCGCTTGAACGGATAAACTTCTCCTTAAGGTCTTTTTCGCGGATTCCGAACCTTTTCATCCTTGCCCTTAAGGCATCTTGTTTAGCCTTGCTTACACCAAATTGCATAATATTATTTACCACAGAATAGCGAAATCATATCCTTAAGCGGAATAAACAATTGGGATATTTCCATATTTCACAGGCTATTTAGGAATAGGCAGCTTTCGCAAAAGGTTTAGAGAATATCTGTCTATTATTTATTGTTCTTATTGCTTTCTTTGGTCTTTACCAAATATTCGCTGTAATGTATAAGCTATAGCTACTCCGACTGCAAGAATAGCCGCTACTATTAAAAGAAAACCGCCTGCCATTGTATTTGTTCCGGTTGTCCAAGCCCCCAATGCAAAACTAAATATACATAATATTAATAAAACAACTATCATCCTGTGCCCCCTTTCTATTTTTTTTGGTAATTGAAGTTTTATTTTCTTAAGCAGAATAAATAATCAGGATGCCTAAAGCTAAGGCAACAATGCCAAGGAGACGGACAATCGAAATAGGCCTTCCTAACCACCAGTCAAGATAAGCATTTAGCCTTTTTTGACCGAGTGTGAACAGGAGTACGCCCTTTATGAGTGCCCAGATACCGAATATAACTATGACCCATGCCAATCTGCATTGTGAAGCACCTAATAAAAAGATAACCGCAAATAGAAGGCTTAAAATGCCGCCAACATAAAGCCTCTTTTGTTGTCGCCAAAATGCTATATATTGCTTCAGCGCCTTTGGGTTTAATAAGAAAATAATCCCCATAACTACAATAACTATGCCGAAGAGCCTAACCAATATTACCATAACTACACCTCCTTATGTGTTTGCGGTGCGGTTCCCTTGCCTGCCGGCAGGCAGGCCAAAGGAAAATTAAAATGCCTGTTAAAAAATTTTATTTATTTTGTCCAATAAGTCTTCAGGAGAGTACGGCTTTCTTATATACTCTTTTATTCCTAACCGGAGTGCTTCCTGCTCATCCTCTTTAGAGGCAGTTCCTGTAGTTATTATTACGGGGATGTTTTTGGTATGAGTAGATTGCTTTAGCTTGCGAAGCACGCTGATGCCCCCTCCTGCCGGCATAGCAATATCCAGGATGGCTAAATCCGGCCTCTCTTTATGGGCAAGCTGAATCCCACCGTAGGCGTCTGAAGAAGAAATTACCTCAAAACCTGATTTTTCCAAAAAAATCCTTAGTACCTCCCTTAAATTCGGGTCATCCTCTACTATTAATATCTTTTTGCTCATCATTATCTTGTGTGCAATTTTTTCTCTTTTGTTCTTAAATTGCGGGGTAAAAGCAAACAGAACCTGGTTTCTTTACCTGGCTGGCTAAACACATCTATCCTGCCTTTATGTAGTAGCGTTATTTCCTTTACAATAGCCAGCCCCAGGCCAACGCCATCTTTAGAAGATTCTTTAATATGGTAATATTTATCAAATATCTTATCTATTTTATCTTGAGCGATGCCTTTTCCTG
>CP070655.1:1066933-1069822 GCA_020354945.1 Candidatus Omnitrophota bacterium | reverse complement strand
TATAAAGGTTATAAGACAACGCTTTTGCCTATCATAAGTATTTGGAATAAATTATAGTATTTACCCAGGAATAACCCGCTATAAAGTAGATTGTTAATATGTTAACAATATATATGTAAGCTAAACACAAAGAATTAAAATATTTAGGCCAGATGCTTACAGCAACGAGGGTCACAGATAAACAGCGTCTGCAAGCAATTATAAAGAGGTTAAATGAGCTTAAATGATAAACAAGAAGCATTTTGTCAGGAATATTGCTCTAACGGCTATAATGCGCTAAAAGCGTATATCAAAGCATATCCAGACAGTAGTCATAATGCAGCTAAAGCAAATAGTCATAGATTGATAGATAATGATAGAATAAGAGATAGAATAGATGAGATTAAGGCAAAAATAAGCGAAAAATGGGAATTAAGCAAGGATTATGTGATTAAAGGCTTGTATAATATAGCAGAGGATAAAACAACGCAAAAAGCGGTTAAAGTGAGGGCTTATGAAAATTTAGGCCGTATTTGTGGGGCTTTTGAGCTTGATAATGAGCAAAAACGAGAGGATAAGGAGCTTACTGAGCTTCAGAAGCGCGATATTGATGATTTTATTGCTTGGAAGCAGCGTAAAATGCTTAAGCCAGCCAGTTAATAGATGCGCGTATAACTATGAGTCATGCGCGCGTTTAGTTGTTTAAGTCTTAATATATCCTTAATTATGGGCTAAAAATGAGGTTAGATGAGCATATAACAAGGCGTAAAATACTTAAAAATATCTTGACGGACAGGGGGTGGGGCTTTAAGTACCTAAACCCCCCAAGGCGGGTGGCGTCGTTAAATCATAGTCAACCTCTTCGTCTAAGCCTTATTTTCAACTTTCTATAATTGACTTGACATAATATGTCTAAAGGGCGAAAAATTAGCAATTTTGAGGTATGTATAGTATGTGGTGAGGAAGCTGTATTGGTCGGCACTAATTTTTGTACGGAATGTGGTAGTTTTTGGTCAGAGCCAAGCAGTAGCGTTGAATGTGGCGTAATGACTAAAACCCTCAATAGCTCTTCAGAAACACGGGAGAATAGGAAATGACAACTGATGAATTAATAGGGTTGGAAGCAGAATTGGAAAAGAATTCGATAAAACCCTACAAGGGTTATTTTGGGTTGGATTCAAGTGGCCTTTTTGAGATAAAAAATGAGGAAGAATTTCTGCGGTTATTTAAATATCAATCTTTTCAGGGAGAATACGAAATAATGGATGAATATCGTGCTCCATTTTGGGTATATACGAGGAATTGGTTGAAGTGGCGTTGGATTTTGTTGCGCAGGTGGTATTGGGAAAGGAAGAACAATGAATAGGCGTGGATTTTTTCAAAGAATAGCGGGTTTTGCCTGCGGGTTATTAGGCATTAAGTCTTTGCCTGAAGAGAAAGCAACTTATTCTGCTTCTTCGCCTTCGGCATCTACAAGTTGTGGCACAAGAAGAAGTGGCACAACTGAGATTAAGCTCAAATATAAAGGGCCGACTTTATGTTCTGGTGATTTTTTCCAACATATTCGACTTAACGAGCCGATTTATGGCAAAGTAGTTAGTATGGTCGAATTTCAAGGCAAATTATTCATAGCGACGGAAAGGGACGGAATTTACGTAATTGAGCATGATATATACAGAGACTTTATAGAGATGGAACTTGATAATGCTGAAGCATTCCATTTTTTTAAGGATGAGACTGAAAAAATAAATAACTTAATGTTTATAAATAGGTGTAGGCAAGTTTTAGATATGCCTTTAATACGAAAGGATGTTTTAACTTAGGGTCATAATACCCTCCAAAAAGAAGGTTAGCAATTAAGCAACAAATACGGCTGGTCGGGGCCGACCCCTCGATTCAGCCGTTTTTTGTTGCGCAGAAAGGAAAGACTTATGTATGAAGAGCTAACAGAGCTTGAAAATGAGATAATTAAGGCCATAGACAAGGTCAGGGCCAATCGTGACGTTCCTGTAGCCGTTGTAGTGGGCGTTTTGGAGACTGTTAAGGGAATTACACTTGACAATGCCATAAGGCCTGCTGAGACGCTTCCTGCGGACTCTACGATGCAAATACAGGACGATTCCGGCCCCGGAATGACTATGGTGGAGAAGAATCTTGAACCTGGCTGAGATAGCACAATCCGAGCATGTTGGTATATGGGCTGTAGATAACAAGATAAAGCTTCAGGCTGACGCTTTCAGTTTTCATACGCGCGAATATCAGATGGAGATACTTGCCAATACGGTTCGCAGGACATGCTTTATGAAGGCTACGCAACTCGGTTTCACTGAGATGGAGGTATTACGGTCTTTACATGGCCTGATATTCGGGCGTTACAAGCGTGGTATAGGTTATTATTTTCCTACAAATGACGACGTTCAGGAGTTCGGCAAGAACCGTTTCGATCCTTTGATTCAGTCCAACAGGAATGCCATAGGCAAATATGTCCGTACTGTCGGAAAGAAAGGAACTGATACGGCTTCTCTGAAGAAAGTTGGTGACGCCTTTTTATGGCTTCGAGGTTCGAGGATGACCCGCAGAATAGACGACCAGGCCACTACGACCAAGACCTCTTCGATTCCCTTAGATAGGATAGTTTTCGATGAATTAGACCAGATGGCCGATACCGACTCTGAGTTTAAGGTCATTGGCAAGGCCAGAGGCCGTCTCGGTGATTCTGAGAGGAAAGAGGAATGTTTTATATCGAATCCTACTACTCCGGGCTTCGGAATAGATACTATTTTCGAGAAGTCTGACAAGCGCCATTGGTTCAGGTTCTGCGACCATTGTGCGAAGCATACCACCTGTGCGGAATTGTTTTTTATGGAAGACCCTGAAAAGTGTGTCAGGCTCAGGAAAGACGGGACTGGC
>CP070655.1:1058910-1066833 GCA_020354945.1 Candidatus Omnitrophota bacterium | reverse complement strand
CCCCTGAATACAGAAATGGCAGGCGTCATAATGATTTTCTTGCCAATCTATCCCTCACTTGTTCAGAAATAAAAGAGATTATAAAAATTGCATTCCGGAGACAGGCCTCCGAACGATTTTAGAAACGGTCCTACGATTTCTCAAAAGAGCACTTGCTGCATTCCTTGTATATGTCCGGATTTTCTGCTCCGCAATTTTTGCATATCCAGTAGCCCGGCCTGGGCTTTCTGTACTTAAGCCAGTAATTATGGTACACTTTCTTGCCTATATATAATGGGATTGTTACAGGGTATATAAAATAAGCTATAATAAGCCAGAGCTTATTTGCGGTTTGATTATAAGTAAACCACAACATTGCTATAATAACCACAGGAATAGAGACTAATAAAGATATCTCTCTTATATCATCCGGTATAATTCCTTCACCAAAAATACCTATTAATATCATCGCAACAACCAAAAGGCCTACCATCCGAATTATATAAGGATTTTTAAATACGGTATCCAATGCCGTATGTTCTGCCTTAACCGTCTGTAAATATTTTAACTCTTCGGCAACCCTTTGCTCTTTTAATCTAGGACTTATCATATCATATGCTTGCTTGTAAGTCTCGAATTCAGCAAATCCCAATAATGCCAATAAAACCTTAGTTGCTCTAAGTTCATCCTGGTGTAATCTTTTAAGAAGAGAAAGATAACTCTTATAATGTTTTAACACGCCTCTTTTATTTCCTGTTATCTCATATACCCGTGCCAGAACAAAATGGGCCGGTAAAAATTCGGGCCAGTATCTTATCGAGAGCCTTAGCTCTTCCTTGGCTTTAGAATAGTCTTCTTCTTTTATAAACTGCAATGACAATGAAAATGCACCTATCGATTTTTCAATTCTGTCCGGATTAATATGAATCTTTCTTGATGCGGCAGGTAGGTAGGAAGTGTCGTATTCTTTATCGAATCTTTCAAATGAGAAATAGGATTCGTTAAAAGCGTATAAAGGGAGGCTCATCAGTAGTATGCCTACTGATACAAAAAATACTATGATTTTTTTTTGAAAAATAGCCAATTTTTATCCTGAGGAAGGTTTGGTTTTAGTTTTATGAGGCAATAATCACCATTTAATTTTTTACCCTTTAATTCGAATATAAACTTATTGGGGGTGTGTTCTTTTAGGATATAATAACCTCTATCCCAGATTTTAACAGTTCCGGCTCCATACCGTCCTTCTTCTATCTCGCCTTCAAAGTTTGCATATTCTAAAGAATGGTCTTCGACCTGAACCGCCAACCTCTTTATTCCTTCTATCGGAGGCGGCTCCTTGGGTATTGCCCAGCTTTTTAAAACGCCATCTTTTTCAATTCTAAAATCATAATGCAGATGGCGGGCATGATGTTTTTGAATAACAAATATTGGAAGTTTTTTTGATTTAGGATTAGTCATCAGGGCGAAACTTTTTCTTTTGAATGGCAGAGATTTTTTAAAATGCACTCATGGCATTTTGGCTTTTTGGCTATGCAGGTATTTCTTCCGTGGTTTATTAAAAGAAAAGAAATCACACCCCAGTATTTTTTATCAAAGAGATTCATCAGGTCTTGCTCTATTTTCAGAGGGTCGTCTGTCTTAGAAAAACCTAACCTCTGACTCAATCTGCGCACATGGGTATCAACGGCAATACCCTCTATCTTTCCAAACCCGTTAAACAGCACTATATTGGCTGTCTTTCTGGCCACACCGGGCAATTTCAACAATTCATCCATCGAAGATGGGACCTTTCCATTAAAATCGGATCCGATTTTAATGGCTGCGTTTATGACATTTTTTGCCTTATTTTTATAAAAGCCAGTCGAGCGAATCTCGTTTTCAAAGGTGCTGATATTTGCATTGGCATAATCCGATGTTTTTTTGTATTTTTTAAACAAACTTTCTGTTACCATATTTACCATTTTGTCTGTGCACTGGGCAGATAGCATTGTAGCTACCAGAACTTCTAAAGGGTTGCCAAAATTCAAAGCTGCCTTTGCATGAGGATATGCCTTTCGTAATATCTTAAATATTTTATGTGCTCGATTTTTATCAGCCATTTTTTCACTCTGAGAACCACAATCCTGTTTTGTTGTCTCTGGCTTCTTTTTCCGCTGCTATTAATCTGTCAAGATATTTTGTGTTGGGAGCAAATGTATAGACCCTCGCATAGCCATACCGTAAAAGCTCCTCATTAGCCATTTTACCGTCCACAAATACATATGCTAGCCAACGGTCATATCTATCCGTAATTTCTTTATCAAATTCTAATCTTACCTTTTTGCCTTCCACTAATCTTCTATTTAGATTATATGCTTCAACTGCGAAGGGCTCTGGGTCATAAACCCATTCGCCTCTTATTCTCTTTCTTGACTCCGGGGCATCTATGCCGATATAGCGGACATTTCTGGCATTTGTCAATATAATAGTATCGCCGTCTAAAACTTTATACACATAATAAAACCCGCCTTCAGTTTGAATGCGGCCGCACCCGCTAAGTAGAAAAACGAACAAAAGTAAACCCCGCCACCAAAACCTTCGGGAAGGGGGCGCAACTATGAATTTAAGATTTTTCATATTTTCTTGAATCTAACCAGATAGTTACAGGGCCATCATTAACAAGTTGAACCTCCATTTTAGCAGCGAATTGCCCCTCTTTTACCGATATACCTTCGCTGCCTAAAAGGCTATTGAATTCCTTCCACATCTTTTCTGCTACGGCAGGGCTTGCTGCTTCATCAAAACCCGGCCTGTTTCCTTTGAGGGTATCTGCATATAAAGTAAACTGGGGGACACTTAAGATTTCACCTTTTATTTGGTTTATATCTAAATTCATCTTTTTATTGTTGTCGTCAAAGACTCTCATATTTTTTATCTTATTGGCAAGATAACTTATATCTTTGTAAGTGTCATCTTTGCCGATAGCTACTAATAATAGCAACCCTTTACCAATACTGGAAAATTGCTTCTTATCAATTATTACTTTTGCTTCTCTAATCCTTTGAGCAACAATACGCATAGTATAGGGACGTTTCCGGTTTCAAATGGGAAACGTCACTTTCTCTCTTTGTACCCTATATGCCGATATCAAAATTATGCCTGTTATTATTCCTGCGATATTAAGCAGAATGTCCCCTAAATCATAATACCTCATCGGTAATAAATACTGTATAATTCTCTCATCTACTATTCCTGCTGAAATTCCTATTATTATGGACAAAAAGTAGCTTTTCTTCGATTGATATTTAACTATGAAGGCGTTATATAAAAAGAGGCTTAGGATTGCGTATTCCGGAATGTGCAAAGCCCTCGCAGGTATCCTCTCTATATTAATGTTAATGGTGATAAGGCCATAGAGAGTTTTGAATCCAAACTTAAAACCTGTAACTACGGCAACATTTATAGCGCACCCAATGGCTAAAATAATAGTTACAATGACATATGGGAGGAATCTATTAAGTCTAAATTTCCTTATGAATGGCAAATACACAAGCAAAGCCCCAGATAAAGAAAGAACTACTAATAGTTGCTTTACAAAAGAAAATCCAAATCTCCTATATAAAAAATTAATAAAATCAGGAGTAAAGGGTAAAAATAAATATATCAATATCAGCCAGAATATGGCTATTGCTAATCTAAGCTTGAAATTTCCTTTCACAATATAAATAGTTCGTAGTTATGAGTTCATAGTTCGTAGTTCGTAATCTAGGGACTCCGAACTATGAACTATGAACTTATCTTATTTTGCGATATGCTTTTCAATAAAATCTATAACTTTCTCCTGGGTCTTTTGGCCAATTTCTAAGAATTGAATACCCATGCCAGGATAAAATTCAGGTTGTAGCTGTTTGTCGGCTATCCATATAACCATAGCTTTAATAGAAAGAGATTTTTTGGTCTCCGGGATAACAATATCTAAATCGATCTTTGTGCCGGCCGGCAGCATATTTATACCGCGTAAAAAAAGGCCTGAGCCGCTTATATTCCCTGCCAGCCCTGAGTATAATAGGTTTTGTTCAGGCCTCCCCTCGGCTTTTTTATAATAGACATTGATATCCATGCCCAATCTTTTAAACCTTCTCCTTAGGGGGTGCTCAATCCCTGCCTCTTCCCGGAACGTTTTCTTTTTGGGCTTGAAACTTTCTATAGCTTTATCTACATTCTTATATATATTAAAAACATTGTCTAATCTTACAATGCGCAGCAGTTCCATTATGTGCAATGGGACGTGAGATAGTTTGACGATTGCTTTATTGTTTAGTGCGTTTTTATAAGCTATGGCCAGCACTGATAACCCGTTATAATCTATAAAATCGACTTCGTTTAAATTGATAACTATTCTTTTAGTATTCCTTTTTAAAAGCTTACCGACAGTTTCTATCAAAGCAGAGGAGTTAATATCGATTGCTCCTACAATGTCTAAAATTGCTATATTTTTTTTATACCTTATATTTATCTTCATCCCTCACCAATTTTATCCTAAGCTATTTATTATAAAGATATGTTACCATTAATTACTATGGCTGTAAACAATAAAGACGGAAGCCTATATAAAAAACTTTTATTGATGGGCCTGCAAGTATTTCAGTGGATCGAGGTATTTATTTTTATATCTTATTCCAAAATGCAAATGCGGCTGCACGCCTCTATGATTAGCATTTCCTGTCTTTCCGACTTCACCAATCTTATCGCCCTGCCACGCCCATTGGTTATCCTTTACTGTTATTTTAGTTAAATGGCCGTATATTGTATAATAATTCCCCCGATGTCCAATCCTGACATATTTGCCCATGCCGTTTCTTACCCAACCTGTTTTGACAGTTCCGCTTTTTGAAGCCAGCACAGGTTCTCCTGTATCCGCTCTTATATCCAAACCTTTATGTCTTCTCGTTCCTCCGCCACGCCTTGCTCCAAAATGCCCATCTCCAAAAATATCAGACCTTAACGGTATCTTTCCTTCTACGGCAATGGGCGATAAAAAGCCGGGCTCTTTAAAATTCAAAAAGGCGGTAAATAAAAGTGGGGGTACAGGATAAATAAAAAAAAGAATTAATAGACAATAAACCCATACACCAATTAAGGTTTTTCTGCGTAGTTTGAAGAGGGAGGGGAAGTAAAAGCGAAATTTCCTCAAAGAGGAAGGTGAAGATTTAGGTATGAGCGGTTTGGTCAAGATAGTTTATATATAGTGTCGCACAAAAATTTTAGAAATGTATTTTTGTTGTCTTCCTCAATTTTGCTAAATTCTATTCCGATATTAAACAGCTCTTGCCCCTCTATCTTATCAGACCTGATTACCCTGGCGTTTATATGAACCGGGTTTGGAGTCTCCGGCGGAGTTAGGCTTAATTCTACGGGTGTATCAGGAGAAATCTTTCTTGCAGTTTCTATCATTATCCCTGTTGCGCTTATATTTTTTGACTGAGTCTAAATCTCCTCTATTGTATCGTCGCTTTTAATCCTAATGGCTACAGGTATTGGTGTTTTTGTTCTAATATATCGTCTACGTTCTCTTGCATCTACCATAAGCTTGCCTCAGCTTATGTATATGCACCGTTTGGGAAAGCAAAGCGGCAAGTGTCCCCGCAAATTTGACATTTGCTACTTTGCTTTCTCCAACGGTGCTGTTCTTTCTGCATTTATAATATAATCGGCCTAGGAGAAAATATCTTTAAAAAAAGGCGAGATAGTTTATCCTTTCGTGAATAAACCTTACCCGCCTTTTTAAAAATGGCCTTATTTTTCTTCAAACACAAACTCTGGGTCGAGCAGTGGCTTATAATCCTCAGGAAGTGGGAATAGAAATGTTGCTACATCGTAAGCGCCTGCTCCGGTTCTGACAACCGTCATTCCAACCCCTTTAAGCGTGCCGTATGTTATACCCATTAATGGATTGTTTGTCTCAACGCTTGTATCATAGATATTTTTAGGTAATTCAATCCATCCTGTTACAACATTCACTAGGCCTCTACCTAATTTTTTGCCCATTTTTTCAACAATAGTACCTTCTTCGGCAACGGCTGGCAGGGCAACTGCTATAAAGCATAATATTAATACACCGGAGATTGTAATCTTTGTTCTTCTGTTAATTCGCATATTCTTATTCACCCCCCTTCAATTAACAATTTCCCATTCGAAAATAAGTTTATCAAGTAATGATATGATTGTCAAGAGTTTTTTGCGCCTATAAATATTTTTTTGCGATTATCCGTCAATTATCCGTTTATTAAATTGAGCGCCTTCTGGTTATCATTTGTTGACATTACCCCTATTACTTTGCTGCCGTCCCCGGTTGTGCCGTAAATATACATTATATCAATTCCGGCATTGCCCAATTTCTTTGCTATCGGGGATAAAGTTCCTGGGGCATTCTCAAATTCCACCTCTAGCACATCGTCCTGCGAAACTTCGTATTCCATACCTTTCAAAATCTGAGCAGCTTCCGCGGGGTTGCTAACCACAATCATAAATCTGGCTTCCTCACCCAACGCAGAGGCGCACAAATGAGAAATGTTTAAGCCCGCATCTTTTAGAGAAGCGGATGCTTTACCCAACGTGCCTACTTCATTCGGGGTTGTCACTATCAGCTGTCTTACCATCTTTGCTTTTGCCATATCATCACCTCCTCATCTAGGATTAAGTTGTAAGGATTAAGGATTAAGTTTTCCCTGCTTAATCCTTAATCCTTTTAAAACCTCCAGCTTAATCCTGCGCTCATTGCTTCTTCGTCAAAGAAGCAACCTTCGATATTTACAGTTAAATTGTCTCCGAATATAAAATCTGTTCCAACAGCCAGTCCTACATGGTCAACAGAACCCGCTCTCTTTCTATCATTTCTTTTACTAGTTACGCGGCTTAAGGTAACTTTAGAATATTTAATCGCCATATAAGGATATAAGAGATTAAATCTTTTAGCGCATATTAACGAAGTCTGCCAATCATCCATAAAAATCTCATTTTTTACTCCATTAACAGTTCTGGGATCAGGATGGACACTAATATGCTGAAAAGCATATAGTATATCTATAACATATTTATCCGGCTCTGTCAACTTCCCCCTAAAACCATAACCGCCAGCAAAGGATGTATTATAATTGATTGAATCTGTATCTTTTGGCTCAAATTTCAGGTTTCCGCAACCTAACCTGAAATCTAAAGAAAGCCAGCTAAACGGGGCATAGGAGATTGTAGTAAAATACTGCTCACTTTCCAGATCGCCTTTAGGGCGCTTCATTTGTTTCTCAAAGAGCAGATTGGTCTCTGCACCGATTTCCCATTTACCCTTCCCGGGTAAAATCGGGCCGTCAGTCGGCATTGCATAGATTGAACTTGTTATAAACAATAAAGAAACGATTATCGGAGATATAATATTGCCATATTTCATTGTTTATATTTCACATTCGGCAAACCAATGTCTGCAACAACAATCTTACCGCAAAGTGCAGGACCTCTATTTTTATACAATCCCTTTTTAGGTAAGCCGAATGTAATAGTTCTTTTTGCGCTTATGCAACTGCCGTATGCCTTGCCGGTTGTAGCATCTAAGCCCGAAGGGATATCTACAGATATTACCGGCACATTAAACTGGTTAATAAAATTTATTACAGCCGATGAAAGAACATCAGGGGCACCTTTAAAGCCCGTTCCAAATATAGCGTCAACAACAAGGTCCGCTTTAAAATTTCTTTTGATTGCATCAACGGTTTTTATGTCACAAATTTCAGTTATTTTTTGCTTCATTTTGATAAGGATATTCATATTTATTGCCGGATCTGCCTTGAATGGAGTTTTACGCCCTAATAAATAGATATGGACCTTATAATTATTATTGATCAGATGCCTTGCACATACTAAACCATCTCCGCCATTATTGCCTCTTCCGCAAAATATAGCTACTATATTAGT
>CP070655.1:1054528-1058810 GCA_020354945.1 Candidatus Omnitrophota bacterium | reverse complement strand
GCCTCATCGATATTTTGTGGTTTTACCGCTAATATTATTATATCGCTCTCTTTTGCAATGGCTTTATTGGAAGATACAACCTTTATCTTATATCTTTTTTGTATGTATCTTCTTCTTGCGGGCCGGGCATCGCTTGCTAAAATCCTAACCTTAGGCACTATCCTTTTATCCAGCAAGCCTCTTATCAAGGCTTCGCCCATATTCCCGCAACCAATAAAACCTATTTTGGAGTTTATTGTAGCCATTGGATTTGTTAGATTTTGAGTTAATTTAACATAGAAAAATGGGGGTGTCAACAAAATTCAAAATGCATGAAAAATGCAAAATGCAAAATTAAAAAATGTTCGGGGAATGTTGGGGACATTCCTAAAAATATTCACGATAAAGACTGCGGGTGTAACTTAGCAATGAGCTGAATATATTCTTCGCACCCCTATCTAAAAAGCCTCTCTTTCTTTCTATATCCTTAAAACCATATTTAATAAGCCCCACAGCTGTTGCAAAGATATGGCTTGGCAACGGTTTAGGGCAGTGGCCTAATTCTTTAACGTGGCCTACTTTTACAGGACAGCCAAATTCTATCTCTGCTTTTTCCGCAGCGCCTTCCATGTAAGAGGGCGCTCCAGTTAAAACCACCCCGTTTGCGGCATCTCTAAAAATTTTACCTTTATGAATCTCTTCTTTTAAATCGATAAATATCTTTTTATACGCATCTTTCAATATATCTTGTAAATCTTTCTTATAAATCACTCTTTTGTGCGAATCTACCTTTAATATCAACTTATCCCCTTTGGAAAATCTACCATCGAGTGTCGCATTTTCTATTTTTAACTTTTCAGCTGTATCAAAAGGTATGCGGAGCTTGTGAGATATCTGCGTGGTCACGTATTCTCCGCCTATCGGTATAACCTTTATATAGCGTAATAACCCTTCTGAATAAATAGAAATCTCGGCCAAATCTTTACCTATATCAATCAATGTAGTGCCTATCTGTTTTTCATGTTCGGAAAGCAAGGCTAAGGAAGTAGGTATGGTTGAGATAACCACTCCAGCAACCCCAACGCTGGCTCCTCGAACCGCCTTTTTTAAATTTTCTATAAATGCTGCCTTTACCGTTATCAAATATAAATCTGCCGTTAATTTAAGGCCGAACATACCCTGCGGGTCTATAATACCTTTTTCTCCGTCAACTGTATAACCATAATGTACCGTATAAAAAATCTCTCTTTCATAAGGGATATTAATAGATTTGGCGTTATCGGTTACTTTTTCTGCATCATAACGGGTGATCTCACTGTCCCTATCAGATATTATCATCTCGCCATGGCTCAGCAACCCTTCAATATGTGGGCCTGAGATATTAATATAAACCGAGTGGGCCTTTTTATCAGACTCCTGTTCAGCTTTATAAACCGCTTTGCTTATAGCGTCCGATAAGCCTTTTAAGTTAACTACCACACCCTTTCTAATGCAGTTATGATGCACAACTCCGCAACCTAATACATTAAATATACCAGGCGGTTTTCTTGCGCCAACAAGACAGCAGATTTTGGATGCGCCTATATCTATACCCGTTACAAATTTCTCTTTAGCCATATAATTCGGTATTTTAGTTGTCAGGCATCTTTAACTGAAAACTGAAAATCATCTTGGCGTTACAACTATGTCATCGAAGCGTAAATCTATATATTTTGGCCTCAGGCCTTTTGACTCGAGGTCCTGGAGGACTTTGTTAAGGGCGGGTTCTCTCTTTATAAAACTGCGCCTTCCTATTTTAATTCGAATACCATTTGAAAGGCACATAATCGGGTTAAACTCGTCATATACGTCTATCGCTTCTACTTTATATTTTTTACCAAAACCGGTTTGTTTTACCTGCTGGATGAGCCGTATTGCTCTATATATAGAGCCTGTATCAAGCATTCTATTCGCAGGCAATTGCCTCTCACTTATATAAACACCGGTAATTATGGGTAGTTCCGCCTGTGCGTAGTTTTTAGGCTCCGGCAATACAACCGCATCCTTGGTTACTAAATAGTATCTGGTTGATTTTACCTGGCATATTGGTATTCTCTTTTGGAAATTGACCACTATTTTATCAGGTAATACTCTATTAACTTTGACATTTTTAATTTCAGGGTGGGCCTCTTCAATCTGTCGCTGGCATTTTTTAAGATTGAGTTTAAAAATGTTTATACCCTCTTCTAACTGCAAACTTACACCGGAATCAGCAATACTGCTGCCTCCCTCCTCCATGTGCAGCATCTGGACCTCTTTAACCTTAAAATAGTCTGAATTTAAAAGTATATTGTGAATACCTCTGGCTATAAAGACTAAAATGATACCAATAATAATAATATGAAAATTCTTGATAACGGCTCGTAAAGCAATCTGTAATATCTTAGTGACAGGGTAAAATAAACCCTTTAAATTATATGTTCTTCTTGTCATTTTTCTTCTTTTAGCCATGGTTTAAAAAACTAGTCGTTGTTCCTAGTTTTTTCCTATTTTTCGCGGACTCTATTATTTTCAAACACATATGCGCGAAATCTATTCCGACTGCCTTAGCAGCCTTTGGCAGAAGACTAGTAGAAGTAAGCCCGGGAATAGTGTTTACTTCAAGTATTCTTATTTTGTTATCTCTGCCAAGCCTCATATCGACTCTTGAGAAACAACGGCATCCCAAAAGGTTATGGGCCGTCAAACCTAAATTTTGTGCGGCATTTATAATATCTTTTTCAAGCACCGCCGGCACTACATATTCACTCATCCCTTCTGTATATTTAGCAGTAAAATCATAAATGCCTTGTTTGGGTTTTATATGGACCACCGGTAGAGGTTTATCATCCAGGATGCCGATGGTTATGTCCTCGCCGTCTATAAACTTCTCAATTATAATATCGTCATCGTATGAAAAGGCCTCGTTTATAGCTTTGGGTAAATTCTTAATATCCTCTACAACGCTCATGCCTATGCTAGAACCTTCTCTGTTTGGCTTTACGACTAAAGGCAATGAAAAATTAACAGATGTGTCTTTGTGATATACATCTTTGTTAACTGTTACATACTCCGGAACCGGCAATTCTGCATTTTGAAATATTCTTCTTGAAGCGAGTTTATCCATAGCAAGTCGGCTTGCTTCGGGCCCGGAGCCGGTGTAGGCAATGTTTTCTTCGTCAAACATGGCCTGGATGGTTCCATCTTCGCCAAATCTTCCATGCAATGCTATAAATGCAATTTTGCACTTTTCTCGAGCAATTTGCTCCACAGGATTATCTGAAACATCTATGCAAACTACATCCAGGCCTAAAGACAACAGCGCTTCATATACAGCGGTGCCTGATTTTATAGATATCTCCCTTTCGCTGGATGGCCCTCCTAAAAGCACCGCTATTTTTTCTTTAATTCTCTTCGTCATTAATGCCGTTTCTATTTACAGCACACAATTTGGAGTTTCTCGTTTGTAGTCTTCTTTGGGCTCCAAACTGCGAACTGCGAACTTTTGCTATCATCTGATTATCTTTACCTCTTCTTCCAATTTGATGCCGTATTCGGCTTTTACCTTATTTTTTATTAATTTGATAAGCGAGAATATATCCTCTGCTTTAGCATTATTTTTATTTATAATAAAGTTGGCATGCCTTTCTGATATTTGGGCTCCGCCGCAAATCCTTCCTTTTAATCCGCATCTATCTATAAGCTCCCCGGAAGAAAAGCGGCTGCCAATCGGATTTTTAAATATGCATCCGGCGCTTGGCGCAGTATAATCCTGCTTGTATATTTTTTTTATCAAATTTTTTCTAAGTAATGCCCTGGCAGTCTTTTTATCGGTTTTTTTAAATTTAAATACTGCTGAAACTATAATATAGCCTTCTAATCCGGATTTTCTATAGCCAAATTTGATAGCTTCTTTTTTTATTCTTTTTATACTGCCATCTGGTGTGACAGCTTCTATTTCTTTTAGCAATGAAGAGATTGTTTCGCCCTGCGAACCGGCATTGCCAAATATTGCCCCTCCCACTGTACCTGGTGTGCCTGCTAAAAACTCATATCCGCCTAAACCACTTCGGCCGGCTAAAGTCAAAAGGTCGTTTAATAAAACGCCTGCTCCGGTTCTTACAAGTGCGCCGTTAAATTCTATTTTTTTAAAAGAAGGTGTATTTAATTTTACGCATATCCCATCTATGCCGGTGCCTGCTCCTATTATATTACATCCTTCTCCTATTGTGAATATAGAAATTTTTCCCATCTTCGAAAGTTTTGCAATTTCGCACAGCTGTTC
>CP070655.1:1050157-1054428 GCA_020354945.1 Candidatus Omnitrophota bacterium | reverse complement strand
CTTGCCACGCATATTGGGCCCAAGGCAGTAGTATTCTTAGCGATATTAGAATAAATATTAAATGCCGGATAGGCTGGAATTATAATTCTCAACCTATATCTTTTCTTGGATAACTCAAGCATAATCAACAGTCCTTAAAAAAGGGCACTCCTTGCAACTCCTTTATTTACAATACCTTATAGTTAAATTATACCATTGTAGCCTATAGCGCCGCGTGCACAGTAAGCCTATATTTAACATAACTTGTTGCATTGCAATAAATTGCAAGGAGTGCCCCCGTTTTGTACTCTCCCTATGGGTTTTACTTTAATCTCTTTTGTATTCATCTGTTTCTTTGGAAAGCGAGCTTTATTATCTTCTGAATCAGTTCATTATAAGGAATGCCGCTTTTTTCCGCAGACTGGGCAATTTCATCTTCTCTGGCTAAACAGGGGTTAGCATTTGCCTCTAATATATAGACAACAGATTCTGGTGTAATTCTTATATCAATTCTTGCATAACATTGTATATTCAGGGCGCGATATGCCTTTTTGCAAATATCCTCAATCTTTTTATCTACACCATCGGGTAATCTTTTAGCAAATACATTTTTTATGCCCCATCTTTTTCGGTATGCGTCATCCCATTTCGCTTTATATGTGCCGATTCTTGGTTTATCCTCAGGAAACTGCCCGAACGTCGTCTCTCTTGGGGGCAGTATCTTTATTCTTCTATTACCTAATACGCTTATATATAGTTCTCTTCCTTCTATATATTCTTCGGCTATAGCATCCATATTCATACTTTTATGAATGAAATTTACTCTTTTGATAAAAGACTTCTCATTATCTGCAACCGAAGCCCGGGATATCCCCCTTGAGGCCTCTTCGCATAAAGGTTTCACAATAAGGGGAGGTTTAAGAGCTTTAGGCAGCCCTACCCGATGATTTTTATGGAATGTTTGAAAATCAGGAACTTTTATTTTGTGGAAGGTTAATATCTTCTTACTTAATGCCTTATTGTTGCAGATAAGAAGGCTGCCCGGAGAAACGCCGGTATAGGGCACCCGTAGCATTTCTAACAGCCAGACTACATTTTTATCAAAGTTGGGTTTTTCGTTAAAAACCTCTGCAAGATTAAAAACAATATCAGGCCTATTTTCTTTTAGCTCTTCCAGAAGAATTCCTATATCATTATGAAGCCCCAGTACATTTACATCGTGGCCAATCTGCTGAAGGGCCCTGTATACGTCGCGCTCCGTATCCCAATCAGGGTCTCTAAATTCCTCGTTAAAATCATAACCCCTGGGCATAAAATAAGGGCTATCGAATAATAAAAGGACTTTTAGCTTTTTCTTCATAATATCAGATTAAGAAACGCACCAATTAATAGCGCAACCGTAATCATAATCGCAGCAGACTTTAACATATCTATTATTCCCAGTTCCCGAACCAATACTGCGAAGGTGGCGATACAAGGGAAATACACAGCCAGGATTGTAGAACCAATCACTAATTGTTTGGTAGTCAAATTAAGCGGCCCGAGCATGCCCACAGCAACATCCTTTCTTAAAAAGCCGATTATTAAGGCAGAGATAGCCTCTTTTGGAAGTCCCCACAGATTTGTCAAAACCGGAGCAAAAATATGGGCAAGGAAACCTATTATCTTTAGCGCATAAAGGATATTGACAAAAAGTATACCTAAAAGCACAAAGGGTAAGGCTTCGCATAAAAAATGAAATAAGCGCATCCAGAGTTTCTTAATTACCGCCATAAATTGAGGCATCCTGTATGGAGGAATTTCAATGAATATCTCCGGGCTTTGGCCTTTTAAAACCTTATTTAGGATTAGGCCCTTTACAATTAAGAGAATAAAAAGAGTAGAAAATACAATTGCCAGATATTTACCGCCTCTTTGTCCTACCAGCCCTATAATCATCGCAATTTGAGCCATACAAGGAATGGCAATTGCCATTAAAGTAGCGGCGATAAATTTTTCGCGTCTTTCTTTTAAGAGCCTGGTTGTTAATGCCCCAGGTACATTACACCCCAATCCTAATATCATCGGAATTAGAGCATATCCGTGAAGCCCCAAATTGTGCATAAGATTATCTGCCATAACCGCCAGGCGGGGTAGATACCCAAAGTCTTCCAAGAGCCCTAACATTAAATAGAAGCTTAATATATAAGGTAATACCATACCTATAGGCACAAAAAGTCCTGTAGTCAAAAGGCCAAAAGATTGGCCAAAATCTATTTTGCCTTCAATGAGATTGCCAATTAAAATATGATGTAAAAACCCGCCTTGACCTAAAAATGTACTCAATCTCATCATTAAAGGAAGCCATAATCTTTCAAACAAAGGTCCAAATATATAGCCGATCAGGCTCTCGCCAACAAATCGAATCATCAAGAAGGCACAATATATAACGCCCATGGCAATTAGTAATCCTGTCAGCGGTTTAATGCTTAACTCCTCTAATCTTTGCAGGAGGGTATGATGATGATGGGTCAATTTTTGAGTCTCTTCTACAATTTCTCCTATCCTTTTCCATCTTTCGCCATCAGAAGCAAACTGCATCTTTAAAGCTCTTGCCTTTGGCAAGCGGTTGATTAGTTCTTTTATACCCTCACCGGTTAAGGCACAAGTTGGAACCACAGGTATTTTTAGTTTTTCTTCTAATTTTTTGACATCAATAACTATGCCATGGTGTTTGGTCTCATCCCACATATTTAAAGCCACAATTACCGGAATATTTCTCTCTAAAAGCTGCAAAGTCAAATATAAATTTCTTTCCAAATTGGTAGCGTCAACAATATTAATGACCAGATCGCCATCCTTTAACATCTTGACAGCTACCTCTTCGGCCTTAGAGGTTGGTTCTAAAGTGTAAGTGCCGGGAACATCTATTACCAATGGTCTTTCTTTGCCAATTTTGGTCTTGCCTTGAGCAAATTCTACAGTAGTCCCTGGATAGTTAGAAATTACTACTTTTACCCCGGTGAGCCTGGAAAATATAGCGCTTTTGCCAACATTGGGATTGCCCATTAATAAGATTTTGTTTATTTTCATTCCTGTAGTAATTTTTCTACCTTTCAACCTTAACCAGAATCCTTTTGGCCATGCCAAAACCAATAGCAACCTTTAGGTTACCTATCGCTATGGTTTGCGGGCCCCGCCAGAAATGTGAACTCACTTTAGTTATTCTTTTACCCGGCCTTATTCCCATACCTTGAATCTTTCTTGTGAAACCAAGGCCTCCCTGGATCTCTGCTACCGTGCCAGATTCTCCCGGCTGCAATCGAGTTATATCTACTGTCATTTTATAAAATACCTCATTTCAATTTTAGTCTGGTTGCGTTGCAATTAGAATGGAAATAAAAAATCTCTAAAATAAAAAAGTAAGCAAAATATTATTTATAAAAGCTGTCTAATTATCGTTTCAAAAACCTTTTTGCTTCGATAACCGACAAATTTTTTAACAATATATCCCTGACGGTCAATTACAAATGTGGTTGGGATTCCTCGAATCCCTCCGTAATCTTCTGCCACCTTTTGATTGCCGATAACAACCGGATAGGTCATTTCGTTCTTCTCCACAAAGGATTTCACTACTTTTACCCCGCTGCGGTCCAGTGAAACACCGACAACCTCCAGCCCTTGCCCTTTATATTCCTTATAAAGATCTATAAAATGTGGTATTTCTGCTACGCAAGGAGGACACCATGTTGCCCAGAAATCCAGAATAACCACTTTCCCTTCAAGCTCAGATAAACTAAATGCTTTGCCATTAATATCAGGAAGGGTAAAATCCGGCGCTTTGGTCCGGGTTTGTTGCTGGCCCAATACACAACCGGCAATAAACAAAATTGAGATTGCAGAAATAGCCAAAAACCACAATTTTTTCTCCATTTTTCACTCCCTCTATTTAGCGAATTTATAAAAGAAGGACGGGACAAATTTAACCAAAACAGTCAAATTATTAGAAAATATGAGCAATCCAATAGTTATCAGGAGCAATCCGGCAATAATCTCTCCTAATCGGATAAATCGCTTATACTGTTTGAAAAGGCGCATAAATACCCCTATACCGAATCCAGTAATTATAAAAGGGATACCAAGCCCTAATGAATAAATTCCTAAAAGAGACACCCCTTTTATAAGGGTCTGCTGAACCGCTGCCAATGCAAGGATCCCTGCCAAGATAGGGCCGATACAAGGCGTCCAGCCAAAAGCAAAAGTAAACCCGAGTAAAAAAGCGCCAAAAAATCCGGGTGAAATTCGCTTTTGGT
>CP070655.1:1046878-1050057 GCA_020354945.1 Candidatus Omnitrophota bacterium | reverse complement strand
AGCGAAAGAAGGCAAAAGAATTCTTCCAATTCATATTCTGTCCCCAGGTAAGAGTGGCATAAAAGATAAAGAAAGGAATCAAAATGAGTCTCATATATCTTTCTAATCTACAGCAGGCTATGGCTGCAATCAAAAATAGCCCCATGCAAGGTAGATACAAAAAATGTTCGGCTATAATCTTGGGGAAGATTAAACTTGATTGGGGAAATAGAGTAACGATAAACCATAAACAGGCAAAATAGATAAGCCTTTGACGGCTTTTATGCATCCAAACTATGGCTACGGCAACCCAGACCAAAAACAAACAAGCAAAAATCTGGGGTTCAAAAAGGGAGCCAGCGACGGCCATTCTACGCTCCATATGTAAATTGATGGGCATAAAAAGTAGCCCCATGTAGACAACGATAGACTTACACAGAGTAAGAAACCTTAAATATAGATTAGTACTGGAAGTCAGCAATTGGCCGCTAAAGTTTAACACTGTTATTCTTAAAAGGGTATATAAACCCGCCAAGATAAAGAAACTTGAATAACGATATTTTATCCTATCAGTTAGTCCTATTCTTGCAGTTTTCGAGCTAAAACAATGGTCATAGACAAGCAAAAGAATAGGAAAGATTATGGCTAGCTCTTTTGATAAAAGGGCTAAGACAAGAAAGATAACTGAACCCATATAATAAACTGTTCTTTTAGGCGGGAGATAGTCTCTGTATTTGATAAAGAGAATAAAAGATGATAACAAAAAGAAACTAACTAAAAGGTCGGCCCGGCCGGAGACATAAGTAACGGCCTCGGTGTGGATGGGATGGACTATGAATAGAAGTCCGGTGATTAAAGATACACTTGTATCCCTTGAAATCAGTTTGACCAAAGAAAAGATTAGTATAGCATTAAGAGTATGAAAGATAAGATTAGTGAGATGATAGCCAAAGACATTAAATTGCCAGAGTGAATAATCAACCATATAAGATAATACCTGTAGCGGACGGTAGTGATTACTTTTGAAGCCAGGCGCAAAATGCAATAATTCCGTAGTAAAGATTTTAGGCAAGTAATTCCAATCTCTGATAAAAAGATTCTCTTCTACTACGTATTTATCATCCCAAACGAATTGATTGCCAAACGAGTTAGAATAAATTACGAAGGCAATAGCTATAATTAAGAATACAATTTTAATATCTAAAAATTTTTGTTTTTCCACCATATTAGTTTGCAGTCCGTTTTAACCATTCTCTGGCCAGCTGATGGCCTGGTTCCAATTTCAAGACCTTTTCCCAATGACTGCGACTTTTATCCCATTCGCCTGTTTCCCAATAAACCACTCCCAGATTATAATAGGCCTCAGCATAATCCGGGTCTATCTGAATTGCCCTTTCCAGATAACTCTCGGCTTGATCATATTGACCTACTTTACTGTAGACAATCCCAAGATTATTATGGGTCTGGGCAAAATCAGGATTAATCCTTAAGGCCTTAAAATATTCGCTAACGGCTAACTCAAGCCAGCCCTTCTCTTTATAGACAACGCCTAAGTTATTATGCAAGATAGGGTCTTTGTTATCAATGGCAATGGCCTTTTTAAATTCTTCTACAGCCAAATCAAATTCGCTGATTTCATTATAAATTAGGCCCAGGTGATTATAAAACTTAGCTTGATGTCCAGAGATGTTAATCGCCTGCCTATATCTTTCTATCGCTTTCTGGTATTCTTTATTCTCAGCATATATAGCAGCAAGGCCCCCATAGGCAAAATCGCAATTAGGATAGTGCTTGATTAAATCTAGATAAAGCCCGATAGCCTTATCTTGTTCACCCTTTTTATAATGGGCTCGGGCCATATTGGTATAGGCCTCAAGAAAATCCTCTTTTATTATTGTGGCAATCTTATATTCTTTAATCGCCTTATCGTAAAGCTTGTTTTGCTCATACAAGACCCCGAGATTATTGTGTCCGGCAAAACTCAAAGGAGAAAGCCGGACCATCTTTTCATAAAAGCTAACTGGCTTTCTCCATTCGCGGTTGCGTTTTATAGTCAGAAAACCGTAGGCGGCGAGGATTGGAATAAGTATAAAAACCAGTGTCTTTTTTGAAAACAACTTTAATAAGCTATAAGACACTAAAAGAAAGAAGCCCAAAGAAGGCAAATAAAGGAAATGCTCGGCTAAAAAGGCATTTTGCGGAAAAAGCCCGGCTTGCGGAAGAAGCAAGATAAAAAACCAGGTAGAGGTGAAAAAGATTAAAGGAGCCCGGCGATAACAACGGAAGGTAAAAAACAAGATAACCAGAAAGAGTAAAAACGAGCTTAAAACAGGCAAATCAAAAAAGGAATGCGGCAGGATTACATTACGGGACATATGCAGATTAACCGGGAGAACCAAAAGGCCTAAATAAGTAGCTACTGTTTTAAAAAAGATAAGCAGCCTCATCTTAAAGGGGTAAGGGGAGTCAAAAAATGAACTAAAATTAAGATGGGAAAGGCCAAAACGAAGAAAAATATAGATACAGGCAATTATAAAAAATGGCAGATAAGCGTGGAATTTAACCTGTACCTCTTTTCTGACGAACTTAAGTTTAGTTAACTAAAGAGCAAAAGGAAAGATTAAAGCAGGCTCTTTGCATAAAAGAGAAAGGGCAAAACAGGCTAAAGAACTAAAATAAAGACGCTGTCCCTTCGGCCCATCTTGATGCATATGTTTAGTAAAGAGGATAAAAGATGACAACAAGAATATTCCCATTAAGGAATCTGCTCTTCCGGAGATATAGACCACTGCCTCGGTATGAATAGGATGAATAACAAAGAATAAAGCCCCGATTAAGGAAACGCCTTTTTGCTTAGAGACTAAAAGAAAAAGAAGATAGGCCAGAATAGCTACGGTTGAATGCAGGATGATGTTGGTAAGACGGTAACCAAAAGGTTTTAATCTCCACAGTGAATAATCGAGCATGTAGGAGAGGCTTTGCAAGGGGCGGTAGAAGTTACTGCGGCTTTTGCTATAATAGAGATCGGTAGTGAATAGCTTTCGGGTATGGCGCCAGTCTTTAATTAAAAAGTTGTCCCTGACAAGCGCCGAATCATCCCAGATAAAGGGATTAAATAAGGAGTTGATATAGACAATAATGCTGGCTAAGAGAATTAGAATGATAGCCCGGTAATTGAATTTATCCATATAATAATAGTT
>CP070655.1:1043963-1046778 GCA_020354945.1 Candidatus Omnitrophota bacterium | reverse complement strand
TAGGCTTAAGAAAATAGAGTCTGTGTCGCTGTATAAAACCTTAAACCCTTCTGCTTTTGCTTTATCAATAACCTTTTGGATATAAAATCTGCCGTAAGCTGTAACAGATTTAGCACATTCAATCGAATACCATCTTGCGGCATAAAATCCAAGGTAGCCGTAAAAAGAATTTGCAAGCAGCTTTAAGCTATTGGCTCTTGCCTGCAGGAATACATTTGTCTCTTCCTTTATCATCTCTTTTATCCTCATCCTCCTTGTTATTAACTCTTCAATCATCGTAGGGATAAAGCCCTTCTTTTTTGTACAGAACCAATATTTTTCTTCAGTTGGTGTGACCTCTTTATCTTTGCAGCAGTCGCAATTAAGCGTAGCAGGGCTTATATTATGGGAGCTTATTATCGTCGGATAAAGGCTTCTGAAATCGAATACAGCAATATCTTTGTAGAGTCCTGGCTCAGGTTCATAAACAAATGCTCCCCTATAAGTCTGCATTCGTCTTTTGCTTATTTCATCGTAATGCGGCTTGTTCGGAGCAATTTCATTAAAGTTTGGCGCTTGTTTCAGGAGGTACCATTCAACAAGCTGGGAGAAGCCCATGCGGTTTATATCATAAACAGGCAGACCAACAATCTTAACAAACTCGATAATGCTTGGAAGCATTTTCTCACAAAGCTTGTATGTTAGGACAGAATCATGGAGATTATACCTGCAGAATTCCTCTATCTTATCAGGCTCATTATCCCACACATGAGCAAGCTTGTCCAGGTCTACCTTAATCTTTTTCTCGCCCAATAGCTCTGCTGCCACATCGTTAAGGCCATAAACCTCTGTGTCAAGGTCGATCCTTACGATCCTTTTTATGAACTTGAATACATCAACATGGGCAATCCCTTTTATTTTTGCAGTCTCGTTTTTCCCAAGCTTAAGCTCTGAGTAATCAAGGCCAAAGTCAAGCTTTATCTTGTAC
The DNA here is from genome assembly GCA_020354945.1 of Candidatus Omnitrophota bacterium. Classification (GTDB taxonomy): domain Bacteria; phylum Omnitrophota; class Gorgyraeia; order JABMRG01; family JAFGKX01. The sequence goes on along the minus strand of CP070655.1, from coordinate 1,045,811 downwards.
TTGGAAGCCCTAGTCCTTATGTAAGGAAAATCAAATCCATCAGAGAAATACCCTGTTAATATATCAGGCTTATACTCCTCAATAATTCCCTTTATTCTCTCAATAAGTTTTGCTTCACTTTCTACAAACCCAATATAATCGAGCTCTGTTTTGAATCTCTTCCAGGTTATCACTTTCTGATAGCCGTCTCCATAAAAAGCAGCCATTATTATTGGATTCTTTTCAGGCATCACACTCTTGCCCAATGGATTATAGGTTTCGATATCAAATGCAAGAATCCTTGGCTTTGTTAAGGTATCGTCACTAAAGTGCTCGACTGAATCTGCCTTTAAAACAGGCACCCTTGATTTTTGTGTTACAAATTCCCCAGTAGCTTGGCATAAGGTTAACGGCGCGATATTCTTATCTATGAGGTATCTTCTTATAAATAGGATATCATACTCATTAATTGACTCAACCACCTCCCACTTTTTTATTACATCTCTTATTATTGGCACATCGTGGGGAAGCTTTGTGAAGACTTTTATGGCTTCTACCTCTTTGCCAAGATATTTTTTGTTTACTGTTTCAGTTTTCACAACTTCTGCAGTTTCTTCACCTTCTCCTACTTTCAATTTCTCAATCTTTTCCCTCAGCTCAAACCCCTTTCTTGCTATTACATAGAAATATGGCTGAAAGCTCTCATCAGTTACACATATCTGTTTCCCATCAATCGTTCTTCCAAAAATATAAATCACTGCTCTATCGTTGATTTTTTTATAGGTTACATCAATTGGAAAAAACTGTATTTTCTCAGCCATGCTCGAGAGTAGCTTTGTATCGTATATAAAGATTATCTTGGTTTTAATCTTCAATATTGAAAATAAATAATCTTTATATAGTCTTCATTAATCCCAAAATCTTAAAAAGAGAAAATGCGTGATCTAATTATTGTAGGTGGTGGTGCAGCTGGTTTAGCTGCTGGAATCTATGCTGCAAGGTATAAGCTTCATACATTGCTGATTTCCAAGCCTGGAGGTGCAGCTCTTGATGCACCCTGGGTTGAGAATTATCCTGGGTTTGATTCTATCTCAGGCATGGAGCTTATCTCTAAATTCGAGAAGCAGGTAAAAGATCTTGGGGTTGAGGTTATTGGGGAAGAAGTTAAAAGTATAACTAAAAAGGGAGATGAATTTGTAATAACGACAAACAAAAAAGACTATGAATCAAAAACAGTAATCCTTGCTCTAGGAAGGGAAAAGAATAAATTGGATGTGCCTGGAGAAGCTGACTATGCAGGAAAAGGCGTTAGTTATTGCGCAACATGCGATGCACCTCTTTTTAGCGGCAAAATTGCAGGTGTAGTTGGTGGCGCAAACTCTGCTGCTAAATCCGCTTTGTTATTGGCTGAGCACGCAAAAGGGGTTTACATAATCTACAGGAGGGATAAGCTAAGGGCAGAGCCGATCATAACAGAGAAAATAGAAAAAAACCTAAAGATAGAGGTGATATACAAAGCAAATGTTAAGGAGATAAAAGGGGAGAAAATGGTCAACAAGGTTGTTTTGGATAATGGAAAAGAGCTTGAGCTTGATGGCTTGTTTGTAGAGATTGGAAGCACACCATCAACAGGATTTTTAAAAGGGCTTGTTGATTTAAATGAAAATGGATATATAAAAGTAGATTGTGAACAAAAAACTAATATAAAAGGAGTTTTTGCAGCTGGAGATGTAACAGTTGGTGGTTGTAACAGGATAAGACAAATCATAACTTCAGCAGCAGAAGGTGTTTTAGCTGCAACAGCTGCATATGAATATCTAAGATAGGTGTATAAAAAATGGCACAGAAACCAAAAAGTCAACGTATTGG
>CP070655.1:1039204-1043863 GCA_020354945.1 Candidatus Omnitrophota bacterium | reverse complement strand
ATCTGTATTGTTTCATATCTTTTGATTACCGCCGATGAGATTTCTAAGATAAAGGAGAAAGTTATAATCCTGGATAAGAACAATAAGGTAAAAACCGGAGGATGATTTTATGGAATGTAATGTAAAAGATAACAAAGCAAGATGTAACTGCACATATGAACCATGCGGCAGAAAAGGCATCTGCTGCGAATGTATCCAGTATCATTGGCGATCAGGAGAATTACCCGCCTGTTTTTTCCCGGACGATGTAGAAAAGACCTTTGACCGCAGCATAAAAAGATTCATCGCATGTTATAAATAGCATGATCTATCTTATTGATAAAATCGTAGTTGGAGGCCTTCAGACAAATTGTTATCTTCTGGCTGATGCAAAATCGAAACTCTGCGCCATTATAGATCCGGGTGGCGATTCCCCACTGATCAAAGAACACCTTAAAAGCAAAGAAATTACCCCCTCTTTTATAATAAATACTCACGGTCACCCTGACCATATAATGTCCAATGGTGAGTTTGACCTGCCTATATACATCCATAAAGATGATGCAAAAGCTTTAGCGGGTCTGCACCCGGATAAGCTTTTAAATGACGGTGATAAAATCCAATTGGAAAATCTTACCATAGATGTAATCCATACGCCTGGCCATACCCCCGGCAGCATTTGTCTTTTATGTGATGATTTACTCTTTTCCGGAGATACATTGTTTGCATCAGGCGTAGGCAGAACAGACCTGCCTGGCGGCAGTGAGAATCAGCTTATAAACTCAATAAAAAATAAGCTTTTCATATTAAATGGCGGAATAAAGGTTTATCCGGGGCATGGGCCTGAAACAACAATAGGTAAAGAAAAAGAGGGCAATTTATGGTTGCAGGAGAAAAGCAATGATAACGATAAAATTGGGCGACATAACCAATGAAGACGTTGAGGCAATTGTAAACGCAGCCAACACCGGCCTAAGAGGCGGAGGCGGTGTTGATGGAGCAATTCATCGGGCAGCAGGCCCTTCGGTTATGCAGGAGTGCAGACAGATAGGCGGATGCAAGACTGGTGATGCGGTAATCACCAATGCCGGGAATTTAAAAGCCAAAAAAATCATTCATACTGTAGGGCCAATATGGCATGGAGGAAATCAAGGCGAGCAGGAGCTTTTAAAAGATGCCTATGAAAATAGTTTCTTATTGGCTAAAAAGTATAATTTAAAATCAATAGCCTTCCCTGCTATAAGCACCGGTGTATATGGATACCCAATAGAAGAAGCGACAAAAATAGCCCTTGGCATCGGAAGAAAATTTGAGAAAGATTTTGATGAAATAAGATATATCTGTTTTTCGCAAAGGGATTTTGATGTGTATCAGCAGATTTGCCAAAGAGGAAAATGAATAAAGTAATCATGCATATAGATATGGATGCCTTCTTTGCCTCGGTTGAGGTGAGGGATAACCCTCCCTTAAAAGGCAAACCAACAGCAGTTGTAGGCGCAAATGAACGCACTGTTTTAGTGAGCCCCTCTTATGAAGCAAGAAGCTTTGGGGTAAGAACAGGCATGACCAAAACCGCCGCTAAGAAACTGTGCCCATTAATAAAATTCATTGTGGCAGATAGCAAAAAGTATACGTCAGCGTGCAGGGAGATAATAAAAATTCTTTATACCTTCACGCCTTATATAGAAGTATATTCAATAGACGAATTTTTTATAGATGTTACCAACAGCCACCATTTATTCGGAACACCGGAACAGACCGCTATTATGATAAAAGATGCCATAAAAAATAAACTAGGCCTGCCTTGCACTATAGGAATATCCTATAATAAGCTATTAGCAAAAATAGCCAGCGATAACAATAAACCGGACGGCCTTTTTACAATAGAGGAGGAAAATAGAGACAGCGTAATCGGCCCGCTCGATGTGGCTTCTGTGTGGGGGATCGGACCAAGCACATCTAAAAAATTGCACAATATGGGAATCAGAACATTGGGAGATTTAAGGAAGGTAAGTTATAATTTCCTGCATGGGCGATTTGGCGCATATGGCGGCTTGCTCTACAATATGTCACGAGGCATAGGAGATGATGAGGTAGTAACTCCCGATAAAGAAGAGAGGGCAAAATCCATAGGCCACAGCATGACATTTAAAGAAGATACCAGGGACATAAACGTGCTAAAAGTGTATCTGCTCGAACTGAGCAGAAAAGTAGCAGAAAGGCTCAGGCGCGAAAATTTAACAGGAAGATGTGTTGCCTTAACGGTCAGATATAAAAGTTTTCAAACATTTACAAGGCAAAAGTCGATAGATGCATTTATCAATACTACCGGCCGAATACATAAACTGGCATGCGATATTTTAAAATCTATAGACCTTAAAGAGCCAGTGAGGCTTTTAGGGGTGAGCGTCTCAATCCTTAGACAGAGCGATTATAAAGGCTTTCTCTTTAAAGAAGAAGAGAAAAAACATAAGCTTGATGCAGTGCTTGATGAAATAAGTTCTATGTATGGCGATGAAGCAATAACATTTGCCTCTTTAGCAAAAGTGAAAAAACATAAAAGAATTATATCACCGGCCTGGCGGCCGTCCGGCACAAGGAATTATTAGAGCGACATATTCAATATTTCCACAATATCTTTTTCAGACAACTCTTTAAAATGCCCTACCTTACCATAGTGCTTGGTTGCATTCCTTGCCATGTCCTGGAATCTTTCATTTGAAATATTCACTTCGCTTAATTTTTCCGGCAAGCCCAATGAATTAAAAAATTTCCTGCTTTTATCAATAGCCTCATTGGCTATAGCCATTTTATCTTTATTTTTATCGATTCCCCAGACATTTATTCCGTATTCAAGGAATTTACCTATAGTTTTTTCACTTAACACATGCCTCATCCAATTCGGAGCTATTATGGCAAGCCCGACCCCATGGCTAATATCATAGACAGCGCTTAATTCATGCTCAATACCGTGGGATGCCCAGTCTTGCTCCTTCCCCTCGCCTATTAAATCATTTAATGCCAGGCTGCTTGCCCACATAATATTAGCCCTTGCTACGTAATCGCGTGGTTTCTCGCATACAATCGGGCCGTAATGGATACAAGTCTTTAATAGCGCCTCTGCCATTCTATCCTGTGCATATGCAGGGGTATGGCTGAAATATTGCTCAAAAACATGGGCCATTATATCGGCAACACCTGCGGCGGTATGGTATTTATTAACAGTGTAGGTGTATTCCGGATCCAGTATGGAAAATACAGGCCTTAGTAAAGGAGAGCCAAATGCAAGTTTACGCCGGGTATCCTCTTTTGTAATGACGGCATTTTCGTTCATCTCAGAACCTGTAGCGGCAATGGTAAGGACACACCCTATCGGCAATGCATCGGCAGGAAATAGGCCTTTATCTTTTATAAAAAAATCCCACACATCACCGTTGTATTTAACGCCCGCTGCGATAGTTTTTGCTGCATCGATGACGCTTCCGCCGCCGACTGCTAAGATGAAATCTACAGACTCTTTTTTGCAAGTTTCTATCCCCCGATAAACGCTCTTAAGACGAGGATTTGGCTTAATACCGGAAAGCTCAACATACTCTATGCCTGCTTTTTTAACCTGTTTGATTACATCGTCAAATATGCCGTATTTTTTAACACTGCCTCCTCCTGTGACAATTAATACCTTCTTAGCCTGTTTTTTTAGTTCTTCGGAAACGGCCTTCACCTGGCCTTTGCCAAAATAAACGGTTGTCGGTATACAATGGGTAAAATTTTGCATATAGCAATCTCCTTGATACTTTATATGTATTATATTATAATATAGTTGGGCGAAAAAGGAAAGCAGAATGGTTAAAACTACTCTTTTTATAATCTTAGCCATAATCATGCTTATGGTTTATGTGCGGTATATAGAAAGCAAAAGTATATTATTTCCTATGAAAAAGATTGAATTCACCCCAGGCCTTGTAAATCTAACCTTTGAAGATGTATACATAACCACATCGGATAATATCAAGTTAAACGGCTGGTTCATTCCTTGTGACAATGCAAGATATACATTTCTTTTCTGCCACGGAAATGCCGGTAATATCGGGCACAGGCTTGAGAAGATAATAATATTCCGCGAGATAGGCGTAAATGTATTCATAATCGATTATAGAGGCTATGGCAACAGTGAAGGCAAACCTTCAGAGAGAGGCATATATTTAGATGCAAAGGCAGGGTATGATTATTTATTAAATACCCGTAAGATTAAACCTGAGCATATTATATTATTTGGTGAATCTATCGGTGGAGCAGCGGTTATAGACCTTGCCTCAAAAGTAAAGGTAGGAGCATTAATAACAGAGGAGGCCTTCAGCAGCGCAAGGGATATGGCCAGAAGAATCTATCCGTTTTTGCCGTCGTTTCTTTACTCCATCAGATTTGATTCGCTGACAAAGATTAAGAAAGTCGATGCCCCAAAATTGCTTATTCACAGCATAAACGATGAAATAGTGCCTTTTGCATTAGGCAAAAAGCTTTTTAATGCTGCCAAAGAGCCAAAGCAACTTGTTGAAATAATGGGCAGCCACAATACCGCCTTTTTAGATTCTAAAGAAGAATATAGCCGCTCGATTGAGGCATTTATTCAGGGACTCGAATGAAAAAAACATCTTTTATCTTATTATTTTTATTGCTCTT
>CP070655.1:1028036-1039104 GCA_020354945.1 Candidatus Omnitrophota bacterium | reverse complement strand
CCTTGAACCCCATTCAAGTGCGCTAGCCAAACTGCGCTACGTCCCGATGTTGTAGTCAATTTACACAATAATGAATAAGTATATCAAATAGTTTATATGTAAGTCAATAAAAATGGGGACAGAGTTAAAATCGTCTGTCCCTATATGGCATGCCCTTAAATTTAAATATTCATTCTGCTTTTTTTGCGCGCGTCATTAAGGCGATTACAGCCTCTAAGGCGTTTTTGTTTTCAAAAAGGACTTTATAAACCTGTTCTGTTATCGGCATCTCAACGTTATATCTTTTTGCCAATTCGCAAGCTGATTCTGTTGTGTGTATTCCTTCTGCTATCTGTTCCATCTTCTGGACTATCTCGGTAAGTTTCCTCCCTTTAGCTATTTCCTCGCCAACATATCGGTTTCGGCTATAGGGGCTTATGCAGGTAGTCATAAGATCCCCAATTCCGCTTAATCCATTAAAGGTTTCTTCTTTAGCGCCTATTGCTATACCTAATCGTTTTATCTCTACAAGGCCTCTGGTAAAAAGGGCTGCCTTTGCATTTGTGCCAAAACCTAACCCGTCAGATATTCCGGCAGCTATAGCAATGATGTTTTTAAGACTGCCTCCCAGCTCTACCCCAATAACATCTGTGCTGGTGTAAATCCTGAATCTCTCTGTCATAAATACATCCTGCATTTGTTTGGCAAGATTTATATCTTCTGAGGCCACAACAGCTGATGCAGGTATCTCCTTAGCTACCTCTAAGGCAATAGTTGGTCCTGATAAAATACATATTTTATTTGTATTTATTTCTTCTTTTATTATTTCTGACACTCGCTTTAATGTCTTTTTTTCAACACCTTTTACAACGCTTAACATTATGCGCTGTGATAAATCTACATCTTTCAGGTTCTGCAAAACCTTTCTAACGAACTGCGAAGGAATAGCTACTACTACAATCTCTGCGCCATCAATTGCTTCTTTTATATCGTCTGTTATATGCACGGCTTCCGGTATTTTAAACTGGGGCAGGAATTTTATATTTTCTCGTGTCCTTCTAAGAGTTTGCGTATAATCGGGGAAGGCACTCCACAACGATACCTTATATCCTTTTTTGAACAATAGTATGGAAAGCGTGGTGCCCCAGCCTCCGTCACCTAAAACAGCTATTTTTGTATTCTTAGAATCCATGGTCTTTTAAGTATAACAATGGCATAAGGGCAAGTCAAACAAAAAAAAGACCTCAGGTTTTTTGAGGTCTTTTTCGGGGATTAGGGGCTTATGTCCTCTTTTTACTCTATATAGCCTCCTTTTTGTTCTTCTACTATATATAACACAAAACTAAAGAATTTATTCCATTATTTTTTTAAATTTTTGAAAAATTTTCTGGCTCTAACCGTATCTATGCTGTCAGGGAAATTCTCAAGTAATTCCTCAAAACCAGCCGTAGCTTTCTTTTTGTCCCTTAAGTTATTTTGATATATAGTTGCTACGGCGCATTGGGCAAGGCTTGAAAGTGAATAATCAGGATATTCATTTACCACCCTGTCAAATGTATCTATGGCCTTTTCATAATTGCCTATATAATAGTAATATGAGCCGATAAACATAAGGAACTGAGGATTATACCTTGGATTTGGATGCTTCTTTAGCAGCTGTTCCAGTCTACCTATTGCAAATCTGTGGGCCCCCATGTCATTATCTTCTATAGCCCGGTTGATTATGCGTATAATTGCTTCTAATTCTGTTGGGATTGTCCGTGGAGTAGTATCTGATATATATAAAGGTGCGGGCTTAAAGAGTTCTTCAACTCTATTTGCTCTCATACTAACCAATAACACAACCTGCGGTTTTTCACCTAACTGATATAATTCTTGTATAAGTTTCCATTCGTTATCTGAAAGAAGAGTAGGGATATCCGGTAGTGAACCGGGTTCAACTTGGGTCTTCTGTCCGGCATTTACATAAACATCCGTACCTTGCGAAGTCACCTTTACTTTTCCTTGCAAAACCCCCAGCCATGTAGTGCCTCCGGATGGTTTATCAACATCAATAGCAAATGCTGTGCCTACGACTTTTGCTTCGCAGGCTGGCGTTTGAATGGACATATTTGAACCTTTAAAGGCTTCTGTTGTATTTACCATCAATTTACCGCTTGTTATGTCAAATTTTGTAAAATGATTCCCATTCCGTACATCCAACTTAGCAATTACTATATCGGAATCTTCTTTGATTCTGGCGGCATATTTGTTACGGGAGATGATATTGACAACAGCATCTTGCGCCGTCTCAATCCTGTAGCCTTCTCTTAACCTCATATTAGGCCTGGCTATAATGTATCTTGCAGCAGGTGCCCGATAAACTTTTACTATTCCGCTAATTGTTTCAATAAAAGGCAGGCGGCTGTATATATAATAGTTGTAACCGCCAAATACTGCGACAGCCAAAACCAGCACAACAGCAACCCTAACCAAAACAGGCACCTTGGGAACAAATGCATCCCTTATTTTCGAAATGGCCTTTCCTAAAACCTCATTTAAGGAAACCGATACCTCCTCTTCTAATCTCTCTTTAAGCTTTTGATTAAATACAAAATCAAAACTTTCAGATTCTTTTACGGGGGCAATGGAAGACAGAGATGCTTTTAGCAAATTTAGTCTGGCTAAGGTTTGTTTGCACTCCTGGCATTCTTTCAGGTGCAATTCTATTCTTTCTTTTTCTTTTTGGGTGCATGCACCGTCGGTATACCTCGATAAATCTTTAAAATTGACTCTGCAATTCATCTTCATTAACCTCTATCTTTCATAAAACCTTAAAATCCTTGCTAAGTTCTCCCTGGCCCTTGAAAGGCGGCTTCCTACAGTAACCGGCGGGCATTTTAAAATCCCGGCCGCATCTTCATATGATAACCCTTGAATATCACACAATATTATCACCTGCTTATGCTTTGGTTTTAACTTGTCTATGCCTCGCTGAATCAATCTTTCTTTCTCCTTCTTTAAGATCTGGTCATCCGGTCTTTTCGTTTCATCAGCAATTACATCCAGAAGGGAGATTTCGCCTTCTTCTTTAGCAATCTTTTTGTCAATGGAAACCTTTTCTATATAACTTCTGTCCCTTAAAAAATTCTTTGTTAGATTTCCGGCTATTGTGTAAACCCACGAAGAAAACTTCGCCTTTTTTATATAACGGTCAATATTTGTGTAAACCCTTATAAATGTTTCATGTGTTAATTCTTCTGCCTGATGAAAATCGCCGGTTAATCTATAAATGTAATTGAGTATGGGGCGCTTGTATTTATTGTACAATTCATCAAATGCCCGCCTGTCTCCTTTTTTGGCTTTGGCGACTAATTCATCGTCGACATCAAAAGAAGGCGGCATATCTTCGCTTTTAAGCCTTCCAATATATAAAACACAAAAAAGGGCAAAATATTCCATATTTTGTAAAAATTTTATCATTTTTTTATCCCTAACCAAAAGATGACAAATAAGTTACGTTGCATATTATAACATAAAAAATGGCGGCTGCTACTACAAAATTAGCAACAGCCACCCATTTTTAAATCTTCTCTTTTAACGATGGTCCTTTTCCGGAAGGACAATCAATGCTTCTATGTGATTTTTTCTATGAATCAATACCGGCCTGCTAAGGTCCTGTATAACAAATGACATTTTTTTGTTCATATCAGAGACTGCATTTTTTAGATTCTGTATATAAATGAGTTTTGAGTTCATAATCATCTGTGTGCGTAAATACTGCTCGAGTGAAAGTATCTGCCGGGGCAAGCTTGTTGCAGCGGTCAAGGTATCCATCTTCGATGATAAAGAAATAATAGCGTCGTCAATCATCTTTCTGTATTCCTGCTTGCTTAAAATTTCATCATCGCCTGCATAATATTCCTGGGGTTTAATAGTTTTATCCCACCAAAGTCCGGTATTCTCAAATAAGGTTTTAGCTAATTCCTCATAATAAGTATCGACATCGTTCCGGAATAAGGCATAAGCTTTTTGTCTTTCTTTAATCAAATCTTTAAATGCAAGGGTTATATTTTTTAAACTCATTACTTCTTCCGGTGTATTTTCAATCTCCAGATAAGTCAATGATGTGTAAAACTTCTCTGTATAAAATGCCTTATAGAATAATTCAGCCAGGCCGAATTTTGCTAATAACTGATTAATAAACTGGTGGCTATTTAAAATTTGCCGCAGGTACGCCTCATCCGTTATGCTTACGATACCTACGCGGTGTTTATCAATATCTTCCGTATCAGTTAACAATGGTGGCGCGGTTATAACAATCTCGCCTGCTCCATCCGCTACTACAATATTATCAATGCCGTATCTGTAGTATCCGATGATCTTTCCATTAAGGTCGCATTTGGCTCGTTTGGTAAATGAGCCTTTTATAGTAAGCAAGGTGTTACCTTTATCGTCACTGATAATAATTTCTGTGTTGCCCAAAATAGTAACGGGTTTTCCTGAATCGCTGTATTCGACTTTGTAAACGTCCGTTGTCGAAAGCAACCTCACTATAGTATCTGTTAAATAATCCTTGGCAGTAATAAATATCTCCTCTTTATAACTTACCGGTTTACCATTCTGATTATATTCTATATTGTTCAATAATCTCTGTTGTGAAATATTGGGGCTGGCGGGGTCGCGTATTATCTGGCTGGATTTTACTGGCCTTCCTTTTTTATCAAAAATTGCTTGTTCTGAAACAATCTGGCCTAAGTCAAAGTAAAGGTCTGAAAAATAAAAGGAGGTGCTCGATTTTGTATAGGCACCTCTTTCAGATTCTATCCAACCGTCTCTCTTTGTCCGTGTTTTTCCTCTCTCGGCATTTACGATGTCTTTTTCATAAACAATCCCTTTCTCTGATTCTAAATCTCGGGTTAGATATGGATTATAGGGCTCGGCCGCTGTATTTTGAGTAATAAATAAAAAAAATAAAAAGCCGATAAAAAATCCTTTGCAGAATTTACTCATTATTGCCCCTTAATCCTTAATCCTTTTTATAGAGACTGGTTCCTTTTATCAACCTGACCATTTCTGAAACAGTAAGTTGAGAATTTTTTATAAGGTCTATATCGATCATGAGTTGCTCATAATCTATTGTGCTCAATATCTTAATTACTCTATCTATCTTTGAGCGGAAAACCGAAGGAATCTGTTTTCGATACGCATCCGGAGACCATGTCAATATAAAGTTAGCTATCTCATGATTGCTATTTTTAGAATTTCTTATATGCCCCAGGCAAAAAGAAAGATCACTGGTTTTTGCGTTTTTGAGAAGACTGCATAGATGCCCAAAAACATTGCTATCAGTTAAACCGGATTGTGCAAAAATCCCTGGTTCTACTGTTGCGGTATTCAGAAGCATCATTATTATAATAAGTACTGTTACCTTTAGGGTCTTTTTCATGGTTTTACTTATCTTCCCATATTAAATTCATTTTTAAAAGTATTTAATTATTTGTTATAAAAAAAGATACAGCTTTTTGTATATATAATTATACACTATAAATGCGATTTTGTCAACCCCTTAGGCTTGTTTTTTATGATTTTGTTTTCCTGCCCATAAATCAGTCTTTTTATATTGCTTCTATGTGTGTAACTTATTAAAATACATAATGTTATGCTTAAAATCAAATATGCCCGGGGCTGTTTAAATATCAGTATTAAAAACGGTAAACTAACCATCATAATTAATGAAGATAATGATACATATTTGCTTATGATAACTGTTAAAAACCATATCAAAATAGCTATTATTGCTGGTATAGTAGAGAGAGACAAAAATACACCACAAGTTGTAGCAACCCCTTTTCCGCCTTTAAATTTTAGAAAGATTGTCCATATATGACCGAGAATAACAAAAGCTGCTATACACGATTTAAATATTGGCAGGCTTATATGCAATTGGTTGCTAAAAAATATAGCTGGTAAAACAATAACACAAAATGCACCTTTGGCCATATCTATTAAAAGGACTGCTGCGCCCATCTTTTTCCCAAGAACCCTCAATGTATTTGTTGCGCCTACATTGCCACTGCCGTACTGCCTTATGTCTATACATTTAGTTACCCGGCCTGCAATGTAACTGGTAGGTATTGAACCTATCAAATAGGCTATAATTATGGCAGCGATAAATTGTATCATCTTTCCCTCAATTTGAATCTAATCGGCACGCCGAATAATCCAAACTGCGATCTGATATTGTTTTCTAAGAAATTTAAATAATCAGATTTTATTAATTTTGGATAATTAGAAAACAGAGTGAAGGCCGGCGGTGCAATTTGTGTCTGTGTACCATAAAATATATTTATCTTTTTATTTTCTACCAATGGATGGCGTTTGGCTGACTGAATATCTTTTAATAATCTGTTAAGTTCTGCAGTCCTAATGCTTATATTCGCCCTTCGTTTAAGCATAGAAGCCAATTCTATTACGTTGAGTAAGTTTTTTCCTTTAAGGCAGCTAATAAAAAGAATTGGTATCCATTCCAATAATTTAAGCCTTTCTTTAAGAGCCGTTTCATAATCCGAATGTTTACTCCCTTTTGCCAGGTCCCATTTGTTAACTATAATAGCGCAAGGTTTACCGCATTTTATTACATATTCAATGATTTTTATATCATCCGCACATAGGCCTTCTGCTGCGTCGAGCATAACCAGAGCAACCTCTGCCCTTCTTATAGATTCTTTTGAACGGGCTATGCTAAAAATTTCTACCGGTTTCCTTAGTTTTCTCTTATGTTTTATACCGGCAGTATCTACTAAAATAAAGGCCTTATCAGCATATTCAAAATGTACATCCACGGCGTCTCTGGTAGTACCCGGGGTCTCATCGACTATAACCACGTCTTTTTTAAACAATGCATTTATGAATGTGGACTTTCCTACATTTGGCCTTCCTACTATCGCGGCGGTTATCTCTTCTTTCGGTAATCGCTCTTCTTCAGGATATTCTTTTTTATGAACAAATAATGATTTGCTTATATCTTCTAAAAGCAGCTCTAAGCCGTAACCTTGTAGAGCAGAAATTGGATATGGTTCTCCCAAACCCAATTGATAAAAATCATAAACTCCTTCTTCTAATCTTTTATTGTCGACTTTATTAACCAATAAAAATACTTTCTTAGATGATTTACGCAATAAGGAAGTTATGTGGTAATCTATTGGTGTGGCGCCAGTTCTTACATCAGTTACAAATAATATTATGTCTGCTTCATCAAGAGAAAGTTCTACCTGCTGATAGACAAGCTGATCTATTTTTTCTTTTAAACGGGCCTTAATACCGCCTGTATCTATAACTTTTACATTTTTACCATGAATAGATAGATCCGCGGATAGTCTATTTCTTGTAACTCCTGGAGTAGGTTCAACAATAGCTTTTCTTTTGCCAGTTAGCCGATTAAAAAGAGAGGATTTGCCTGCATTTGGGGAACCTACTATTGCTATTACAGGCACAGATGAGACTTTATCGGGATTCATCCCTCACCTTTTTCCTGTTTATCCTGCTCTCTTCAGCAAAGGTGCGGGGTTCATTTAATATTCGATTGGCTCTTATTAAATAACCTATGCCGGAAAGTGTAGTAAATGCCGCTGCCGCTGTCCATATAACATAGGAATACCTAAGCTGCAGCAATACTACAATTATAGTAATCATCTGAAAAGCTGCGGTAATTTTTCCAAGCATGCTTGGCTTAATCTCTATTTCCCCTATAAGCATGTGCATTATAAAAAAGCCCAAAACAATGAGAATGTCTCTGCTTATTACAACAACAGAAACCCAAGGCGGAATTCTGAGCTCCTGCGGCAGGGCGGCTACCATAGACAAGCATATAAAGGCGGAGATTATAAGTAGCTTATCAGCAAGTGGGTCAAGGACTGTGCCCAATTTAGTCTTCTGATAGTATCTGCGAGCAACATAACCATCTATCGCATCGGTTAAGGCTGATATTGCAAATATCGCAAGCGCTATAAATCTTAAAAAATCCCATTCCGGACTATAATAAATAAAACAGGTGATAAAAAACGGGATTAGTAATATCCTGACAATTGTTATCTTATTCGCCAGACTCATGTGTACGGTGCTATTCTACTTTGCGGATCCGTGTTAATGGCCAATAGATGACCATGGCCTTTCCTAAAATATCCTTTTGCTCAACAAATCCCCAGTACCTAGAATCTCTGGATGAGGCGCTGTTGTCACCAAGGACATAGTAGCAATCCTGCGGCACCCTGATTCTCTCTCCTTCTCTACCGTATAAACCCTCATTATAATAGTAAACCTTTCTAATCTGCTCCGGCTCTTCAAGCAATTCGCCATCTATCCAGATATTGCCTTCTATGATTTGGATTGTCTCGCCGGGTTTTGCTATAAGGCGTTTTATAAAATCCTTTTTTGGGTTCTCAGGATATCTAAAAACTATCACATTCCCCCGCTCGGGGTTTTTGAATCTATATATAAATTTATTCACCAGGATTCTGTCTCCTTCAATAAGGGTGGGTTTCATAGAACCGGTCGGAATTTTAAAGGCCTGGACTACAAAGGTCCTTATAATCATGGCCAAAATAAAGGCGATTATAATGGCCTCTGCATATTCTCTAATAATCTGTTTAACTTTTGGATTTAATTTCATAAATAACTCCAATTTTTCAATATCTTTGCCGTTTTGCTTCCTTCTTAACTACGAACTATGAACAATGAACTACGAACTATTATATTTTCAATGCAGCTATGAATGCCTCCTGCGGTATTTGCACTTTTCCAAAGCGCTTCATCTTTTTCTTACCCATCTTTTGCTTTTCCCAGAGTTTTCTCTTTCTGGTAATATCTCCGCCGTAGCATTTTCCCGTCACATGCTTTTTAAGCGGCTTAATTGAGGCCCTGGCAATAATCTTGCTGCCGATAACTGCCTGCACAACTACTTCGAATAACTGACGAGGAATAAGTTCTTTGAATTTTTCGACCAGCATCCTGCCCTTTACTTGAGCTTTCTCGGTATGGACAACCGATGATAATGCCTCGTGCAACTGGCCGTTTATAAGCATATCCAGTTTTACCAATCTGCCCGGTCGGAATTCTAAAAATTCATAATCCAGAGAACCGTATCCTCTGGTCATAGACTTTAGCTTATCATAAAAATCGACTATAATTTCAGATAACGGAAAATCATAGATAAGCTTTACTCTATCGGTAGTCAGGTATTCAGTGCTTACATAAACTCCCCTTCTTTGTATACAAAATTCCATAATTGCACCCAGGGAATCTTTTGGGATAAATACATTGGCTCGCACAAAAGGCTCGGCAATTTGCCTAATCTGTTGCGGAGGAGGGAATTTTGCGGGGTTATCTATTTCTAAGGTCTTACCGTCAGCAGTGGTAATTTGATAGATTACGCTGGGAGTAGCTATTATAAGATTTAAATCATATTCCCTTTCTAATCTCTCCTGTATAATCTGCATATGCAGCAGGCCTAAAAAACCGCAGCGGAAACCAAATCCAATTGACCCGGTGCTCTCCGGCTCATAGACAAAGGACGCATCCGATAGACGCAATTTCTCCACGGCATTACGCAACATGGGAAAATCCTTGTTATTGACGGGATAGATACCGCAATAAACCATAGGAGCTACCTTTTTGTATCCAGGCAAAGGTTGCCGGTAACCGGAAGTTACGGTGGTAACTGTATCTCCAACTACTACATCTTTGGCCTGGCGAATATTGGCTGTAAAATAACCGACTTCTCCGCAATTAAGGCAATCTACTTTAGACATTCTGGGTCTAAAAACACCTGTTTCTAATACCTCGAAAGTTCTGTCGGTCTGCATAAATTTTATATTCATCTTTGGCGCAATCTTTCCGTTAACTACTCTGATATAAACAATCGCTCCTTTATACTGGTCAAATTGAGAATCAAATACTAAAGCCTGCAACGGTTTATTAACATCTCCGACAGGAGCCGGTATTTTAGTAACTATTCTTTCCAGAATCTTATCACAATTCGTTCCGTGTTTTGCGCTGGCTAAAATTATCTCCTCTCCCTTAATACCTAAAATATCCTTTATCTGTTTTCTCGCTTCATCTATTCTGGCATTAGCAAGGTCTATCTTATTTATTACCGGTATAATGGCAAGATTATGCTCTATAGCCATATAAAGATTGGCAACCGTCTGGGCCTC
The DNA here is from genome assembly GCA_020354945.1 of Candidatus Omnitrophota bacterium. GTDB lineage: Bacteria > Omnitrophota > Gorgyraeia > JABMRG01 > JAFGKX01. Next base: position 1,028,932 of record CP070655.1, on the reverse strand, counting down.
CACTCCTTGAGCTGCATCAACTAAAAGTATTGCCCCTTCACAGGCCCCTATCGATTTTGAGACCTCATAGGTAAAATCTACATGTCCCGGAGTATCTATTAGATTCAATGAATATTCATTGCCGTCTTTTGCTTTATATTTTAATATAATTGCAGAGGATTTAATGGTTATGCCGTGCTCCCTTTCTAATTCCATATCATCTAATAGCAAGTCTCTGAATTCTCTTTTAGAAACTGCTCCTGTATATTGAATCATTCTATCAGCCAATGTTGATTTACCGTGGTCAATATGTGCTATTATGCAGAAGTTTCGTATATGAGTTAGCTCCATTTGGTTACCAGCCTCCTGCCAGCATCAAGCAATGCCTTCAAATCTGATTTTTTCGAACTTTCTGCATATATCCTTAGTATAGGCTCTGTGCCTGAAGGTCTTATAAGCAGCCAGTTCCCTTCTTTTAAAATAAATTTTATTCCATCGTAAGTCTTTATCTCCAAAATTTCCTTTCCTAACAATTTACGCGGAGCAGATTCCTTTAAGTTACTTACTACCTTCATACCTCTTTTTACAGAAAGGTCTAAGTCTAATCTATTATAGTAAAAGTTACCGTACTTTTTATTTACGTCGTCCATTATTTTATCTATAGATTTTCTTCTTACCGATACCATCTCTAAAAGAAAAAGTCCTGAAATTATACCATCCCTTTCCGGAATATAACCTTTAAATCCTATTCCTCCTGATTCCTCGCCACCTATCAAAACATCTTTGTGCAACATAATTTGGGATATATGCTTAAAGCCAACCGGTGTTTCTAACAGCTCTAATTTAAAATCTTTAGCTATCTTTCCAATTAAATCGGTCCCGGAAATTGTTTTTATCACTGCCCCCTTAAACTTTCT
>CP070655.1:1021100-1027936 GCA_020354945.1 Candidatus Omnitrophota bacterium | reverse complement strand
CGTTGTTTCCAGCTTCGATTAAAAATAAGAAGAAAGCCGTAGGAATCAATAAGACAAGATTATTCTTAAAGTCTCTAAGGCAGACATATAACCCCACCAATGCTAATATGCATGCACCCCACCCGATCCAAGAAAAAAACTTCACAGCAGAAAAACTATCTTAGCAGTTGGGAACTGGGAACGTAAAAAATAGGTGTGAGGTGTAAGGTATAAGGTGTAAGATGATAAGGAGGCCCCCCTAACACCTCTCAGCCAACACCTAGACATAGTTACTAAGGAGCAAAGTATGGATCCACACAAATTTCTTAAAATGATGCTGGATGAAGGTGCTTCTGACCTTTATTTTAAAGTAGGCAGCCCTCCATGTCTCAGGGTAAACGATAAACTCAAACTTTGCAGCAAGGATAAACTAAAACCACAAGATACAAAAAGTATAGCCAAGAAACTCATTGCCAAAGAAGTATTTGAGCGCTTTTTGGAAGAAAAAGAGTTGGACTCAACCTACAGTGTTGCCGGTTTTGGAAGATTCAGGATGAATATGTATATACAAAGGGGAACCATTGCCGTAACATTACGTTCCATTAAGATAGCAGTGCCATCTTTCGAAGAGTTAAATTTGCCTGTCGAGGTGATGGAAAGACTTTCATTATGGCCTAGAGGGCTTATATTGATAACAGGGCATGCAGGATGCGGCAAAAGCACTACATTGGCTGCAATGACAGATTATATAAATAGAAATTTCTCACGGCATATTATAACTATAGAAGACCCTATAGAATTTCTACACCCTGATAAAAAATCCATAATATCCCAGAGGGAGGTATCTACGGATACCGCAAGCTTTAATGCGGCCTTGCGACATGTTATACGGCAGGCGCCCGATGTTATACTTATAGGCGAGATGAGGGATGTAGAGACTGTGCAAATAGCAATAATGGCTGCTGAAACCGGACATTTGGTTTTAAGCACACTTCACACTGTAGATGCAACCCAGACAGTAGAAAGAATCATAAACTATTTCGCACCTTATTTGCATACTCAGGTCAGGATGCAATTTTCTCTTTTATTTGCAGGGGTTATTTCAATGAGGCTTATCCCAAGGTGCGATAAACCCGGTCGGGTTCCTGCCTGTGAAATAATGTTACCGTCACCTACCGTAAGGAAGTTAATAGTGGAAGGCAGGACTAACCAATTGATAAATGCTATTGAAGACAGCGCAATTTTTAAAATGCAGTCTTTTAATCAAGCAGTTATGGATTGGTATAAAAAGGGTGTTATAGACAAAGAGACAGCTCTTGCGAATGCCGGTAACCCAGATGAGCTCAAATTAAAATTTGCTGATATTTTATCCGGTAAAGGGACGCACGAAAGGTAAAAGCTTCGTATCTCGTTTAACGATTCACGAGATACGAACAACGAGATACGAAACGATGAGAACAAGGAGGCGAAATAATGGCTGATATTAAAGAACTTTTGCATCACGCTGTAAAAAAGGGCGCTTCTGATTTACATATAACCCAGGATTTACCGCCTATGTTAAGAATAGACGGCGAATTGCATGCTACCCCATATGATGTATTAAGGAGAGAACAGACCAAAAAAATGGTTTACAGCCTTTTAAACGATGCACAGAAGGTAAGGTTTGAGGAGCAATTGGAGCTAGACCTCTCTCTTTATATAACAGGTCTATGCCGCTTCAGAGTAAATGTGCATATGCAAAAAGGAAGTATTGAGGCAGCATTTAGAGTCATACCTAATGTTATCAAGTCAATAGAAGACCTTGGTCTTCCTCCAATAGTGTCTGAATTAGCCAGAAAACAAAACGGGCTGGTTTTAGTAACAGGCCCAACCGGGGTTGGTAAGACTACAACATTGGCAGCTATGGTGGATTTGATTAATTCCGAAAGGCGATGCCTTATAGTTAGTATCGAAGACCCAATAGAATATGTGCATCAGCATAAGAAGAGTATAGTAAAACAAAGGGAGGTAGGTGTAGATACCAGGTCTTTTGCCAATGCGCTTACGCATGCGCTTCGTCAGGACCCGAATGTTATTCTTGTCGGAGAAATGCGAGATTTAGAAACCATATCCACAGCAATAACTGCTGCTGAGACAGGGCATCTTGTATTAAGCACTCTTCATACCCCGGATGCCCCTCAGACTATAGACAGGCTTATAGATATATTTCCTCCTTATCAACAAGAACAGGTAAAGATACAATTATCGGGAAGTATTCAGGGGGTTATTTGTCAACAACTATTGCCGAGAAAAGAGAAAAAGGGCAGAGTCCCTGCCTGCGAGATAATGGTAGGTACATCAGCAGTTAGAAGTCTTATAAGAGAGCACAAGACAGGGCAACTTTTGACTGTTATCCAAACAGGCGGTAAATATGGTATGACTACTATGGATAGAGCTATTAAAAATCTATACCTGGAAGGCTTGATAAATTTAGAAGCAGCCCATACTAAAGTAAAGGATAAAAGCGAATTTGATAAGCTTTGACTTACACCTACGCGGTGCACGTATTATACTTGCACCGCGTAGGTGTTATTGGTCAAGCTGGGGCACGCCTGATGAGCAGGATGGCTATTATAAAAAAAGCAATATTAGGAAGATGGGCGGCTATTAATGGAGGGAAGAAGTTGCCCTTACCCAGCGCTAAGCTAATACCAATAGATGCGTAATATACCAAACCCAAAATTATACTTATCCCTATGCTTGCTGCAACTCCTCCCCGAACAGTAGTTAACGCAAAAGGGATGCCCAAAAGTATCATTATAAAAGCAATAAAAGGCAAAGCTAGTTTAAAATAAAGGTCAGTTTTTAACCTGTTTATAGTTCTTTTATCCCCTCCTTTTAGCCTATTTATATATGTTTTTAGCTGTGCGTAGTTCATAAGGCTCGCCATAAACTCACCTTTTAGGAGTTCTGAAGGCTTCTCTGGCATCCTGACCATCTTTTTCTTAAATGTCAACACTTTACCCAACGGCTGTCCTAATTTATCGAAACGATATATTATTACATCATAAAATCTCCATTTGTCAGTAAGCCAGATTGCTTTTTTTGCAAGGATTTTCCTTCTTAAATTTTGATTCTTATCATGTTCGAGTATTATAATATCGCCTAATTTGTTATTTACCGAATCAAAACTTTTCGCATATATCATCTGGTTAGCTTTGCCATATATGGTTAGATTTTTTACTGATTTTAATCCCTTATTCTTTCTTTCAGACTCAATGTATTCTGTTTTTATTTTATTTGAGATTAACGAGGCCTTCGGGACTAAGTTTTCATTTACATAGAATATACTTAAACAGATGATTATCCCGATGATAAATATAGGCCGTAAAGCATACGCAGTATTTATTCCGCTTGCTTTCATAGCGGTTAATTCATTATTTCTGTTCATAGTGCTTAAAAGATATACTATTGCCAGCAGCGCCGCGATAGGCGCCGTCTGCACATATATGAGTGGGCTGAAAGAAAGATAGAATTTCGTGAGTGCCTGAATAGGCACTTTATTTTTTAGGATATCGTCTAAATGCCCCAGGACATCAGCTACAATATAAAGTAGATAGAATACAATAAGGCAGTAAAGAAGCGGTAGTATAAAACCTTTTATGATATATTTGTCGAGAATTTTCATCCACATTTAGTACCGTAAACGGTACTTTTAGCGTTCCGCCAGTCTAACAATGAGGAAAATTCCTATTATTAAAAATATAACATCAGCTGCCCACATCCCGATTAATGGAGGCAATATTTCTTTAAGTGCCAATGCCTTTCCGCCGATGAATATGCCATAATATGTCAACATGATAATTAAACTCAAGCCAAAAGCAACAGACTTTTCACGCCTTCTGGTATTTATTGCTATTGGCAGACCGATTATCACAAATACAAAACTGGAAAACGCCAAAGCCAATTTTTTATGTATTTCAGTTATAAGAGGTGTAGGCTTTACATTTTGGGCTTTCATTGCAATAATCTCTTCTTTTAATTCTTTTATTGACATATCCTTGGACTTTTTGCCAACCTTAGCATCTGATAACTTTTCAGAAAGGTCTAATGTAAGGTTATACCTTTTGAAGTTTACCTTGTAGAAAACATTTGGATTTTTGGGATTTGGTTCGTCTGCTGTCCCATTTATCAATTTTAACATGATCATGTCTTTTCCAGGGAAGCTTATAAATTCCCCCTTTTGTGCAATTATAGTTCTGGTAGGTGCATTTTCCTGAACTTTATATATTCTAACATTGGTAAGTTTGTTCCCATTTATGCTGTATATAAAGACGATATGGTCTTTAAAATCTTTTATAAAAGTACCTGGTTCCAGATAAGCTGCAGGATTTTTTAGGCCCACTTCTTTTATAATATGCCGGGTGTAATAATGGGCCCTGGCTATTATGCTATCATTTAAATAAACCTGAAAAAGACTCACTAAAAATGCGAATATGATTACCGGAAACCCTATTTTATAAAGGCTTATGCCGCTTGCCTTCATAGCCACTACTTCGTTATCTGAAGCCAGCCTGCCAAAACACATGATAGTAGCGGTGAGCATGGCCATAGGCAATGTATAACTTAAAAGATACGGGATAAGGGCAAGAAATATTTTTAGCATTGAAAATGGGCTTACCCCTTTATTGATAATCATATCTGCCATCTTAACAACGTTGCCAATAACCATTACAAAAGTAAACACTGCCAGAGATATCAAAAACGGCCCTGCGAGCTCTTTTAGTATATAATTGCGTAAGATTCTCATTGTAAACGCATAACGTAGGATATGTTTATTCTACGGTTATACTCCTTTGGCCAAGGTTAAAAGATACACTGATTTTGCTCCCGCCATTTTTAAGACAGCGGCGCACTCGTTAGCAGTAGCAGCAGTGGTGGCGACATCGTCTATTAACAATATTCTTTTTTTATCAAACATCTTTTTATCTTTATCCCCACGCTGATTATAATGAACCCAAGGAAGCTTTAATCGATTCGGGGGCTTACACCCGCACAAATTGAAATGAATGCCAGGAAACTTAAATCGGCGTGGGGGTTTAATGAAAAAGGCGCCTTTTACATTGTTTAGACGCTCATTTTTATTCAGGCGAGTTTGCTGTTCGGTGTCTCTGCCTCTTCTTAAAATATTGTAGACAAGCGGCAGTTTAAAAACTTTAGCCAGATTTTTTGATAAAAGTAAAGATTGGTCAAATCCTCTTTGTTGCAATTTTCCTCTATGCAGAGGAACAGGCACTATCATATCTATTGTATTTATGTTTATATAATTCTCAGTAAAATTTACCAGTAGCTCATCGAATAAGTGGGTTAGATATTTTTTGTAATTGTACTTAAATTTGCGTATAAGCTCTTTAATAAGCCCTTCATAATCACAGCAAAAAAATCCACCATCGAAGTTATATTTAGAATTTATGCATTTTCCGCATATAGATGCAAGGTCAGCCGAGCCATATATATGGCGCCCGCATTTTATGCAGAAAGGAGGCCGGTTTATTTTTATTTTTTTAAAACACTTTTTGCACAGATAGAATTTGCTTTTATAATGAAGGGCCAGGCCGCATCCCTGGCATCGTTTAGGATATATTAGGTTTAAAAATGCCAACAAGGTATTTTTTATCGGTCCGGGGATTTTTACCATACGGGATAATATAACATTAATTGATATGGATGTCAAAAATAAATCACTTTTTACTTGAATATAAATATTTATCTATTATAATAGCAATAATTACCAATGGTCAGATAAAACGGGAGGCAAAAATGGGACTTATATCATCAAAAGGATTGTTTAAAAAGGCATTAAAAGAGAAATATGCAGTTGGCGCTTTTAATGTTAACAATATGGAGATAATACAGGGCATAACCGAGGCAGTAAAGGAGGAAAAGGCCCCTTTAATACTACAATTTTCGGCGGGGGCGCGTAAATATGCAAAACATATATACCTTATGCACTTGGTACAGGCTGCAATTGAGGATATCGGTATAGATGTTGTCTTGCACCTTGACCACGGAGAAGATTTCGAGATATGTAAGGCCTGTGTAGACGGCGGTTTTACATCAGTTATGGTAGATGCCTCAAAAAAGCCATTCCAGGAAAATGTTAGAATTACAAAGCAAGTGGCGGACTATGCCCATTCTAAGGGAGTAGTAGTGGAAGCAGAGTTGGGGCGGCTTAAAGGAATAGAAGACGCCGTTTCTGTTTCCGAAAAGGAAGCCATTCTGGTAAATCCTGATGAGGTTGAAGAATTTATTAAAAGGACAAATTGCGATTCATTAGCAATAGCAATCGGAACCAGCCACGGCGCCTATAAGTTTAAAGGAGAACCAAAACTTTATTTTGATAGATTGGAAGAGGTGCAGAAGCGCGTGCCTGATTACCCTTTAGTTTTACATGGTGCTTCCAGCGTGCTTCAAGATTATGTAAAAATATGTAATGAGCATGGAGGAAAACTTCCGGGGGCAAAAGGCGTCCCCGAAGAAATGATATCTAAAGCTGCCAAGATGAATATATGCAAGGTTAACATTGATACCGACTTGCGGTTAGCTATGACCGCTACCATTAGAAAAGAGTTTGACGAAAATCCGAGCAATTTTGACCCCAGAAAATATCTAGGACCTGCACGAGAGGCTATAAAGCAGGTAGTGAAACACAAACTTCATATCTTAGGTTGCGCCGGCAAGGCATAAGAGGAGGGTCAGACGCTAGGAAAGAAATAGCCATTCCCGGTGTCTGACCCCTACGAATTTTTCCAATGAAAAAATTTTTAATCATTTTATTGCTAATTGTATTGGTATATATATTATTTGCAAAAGGGCAT
>CP070655.1:1013730-1021000 GCA_020354945.1 Candidatus Omnitrophota bacterium | reverse complement strand
TTATATATCCTTGCCTATGCTATCAACAAAAAGGGATTTTAAGGGCGAGTGTTCGCACGAATAAGTGCGAACAAACTACGAGCGCCGCCGAGAAGGTGAGGCGGCCGGAAAAAAGGCACCTTTTTCCCTTATCGGCGTAAATTTCTACTATGCGGAAGGAAACCGCGCGACCCAAGAGCTTGATTCTGGAAGGTTCCTCGCCACCAAAAGCTGGTGAGCGAGAAAAGGAACATTAGGGAAAAACTATCAGGGTTTTTCCCTAAAAGAAAATTCCGAGCTATAAGTTTTTTGAGCTCGGAAGAGTGAGGAATTTTCTTGTAATGATAATGCATTTGCGTGAAAAATTGATAGAGATATTAAAAAAGAGCAAGCTGGTCTCCGAAAAAGACCTTGCCAAGGCAATCGATGAGCAGAGCAGTAAAGGCGGCAATCTCGGTAAATTGCTAATCGATAAAGAGGCAATCAGCCAGAAAGATTTAGCTGCCCTTTTGAGTTCAGAGCTTAATATACCTGTGTTAAATTTGTCCAGGTTTAAGATAGATCCTAGGGTAGTGAAATTAATTCCGGAAAAGATTGCCCGCCAATATACTTTAATACCTACTTCAAAAATAGGAAATAGCCTGACTGTATGCATGAGTGACCCGTTAAATATCTTTGCGATAGACGATATAAAGGCGCTTACAGACTTTAATATCGACCCAATCATAAGCACAGAAAGTGAGATAGCCGAGGCCATAAACACTTACTATGCAGTAGAGGCCCCTCAGCTTTCGGATATATTAAAACAGGCCAGAGAAACCAGCGTGCCGGAATCGGTCGAGGTGTCAAAAGTAGAAGAAGAGGGCACAATAAATATCCAGGAAGCGACCCAATTAAGTAAAATACCGCCTATTGTAAAAGTGGTGAATCTTATGCTCAGCGAGGCCTTAGAAAAGAGGGCCAGCGATATCCATATAGAGCCTCAGGAAAGGAAACTGCGGGTAAGATACAGGGTTGACGGGACTCTACATGATGCATTCGAGCTGCCAAAAAAGGACCAGAACGCAGTACTTACAAGGTTAAAGATTATGTCCGGCCTGGATATAACCCAGTGGCATATGCCTCAGGACGGTAGATTTAGAGTAAGCATGCGCGATAAAGAAATAGATTTCAGGGTATCTGTCCTTCCGTTAACCCATGGCGGTAAAGTTGTATTGAGGGCCCTTGATAAATCCGGTTTAGCGCTTGGGCTGGATAGTTTAGGTTTTTTGCCGGAGACATTAGGTCTTTTTAAAGAGGCTATTTCCCGGCCATATGGCATGATACTGATAACCGGACCGACAGGGTGCGGCAAATCCACAAGCCTTTACGCTATTTTAACCAAACTTAACACACCCGATAAAAACATAGTAACTATTGAGGACCCGGTAGAGTATCGAATCGAAGGTATAACTCAAATGCAGGTGAATCCAGAGATAAAACTTAGCTTTGCAAGCGGCCTAAGGTCTATTTTAAGACAAAGCCCCGATATTGTCCTTTTAGGTGAAATAAGAGATTTTGAAACAGCCGACACTGCTATAAAAGCATCTCTTACCGGACAACTTTTATTTAGCACTTTACACACAAACGATGCAGTGGGAGCTGTTACCAGGCTGATAGATATGGGTGTTGAGCCGTTTTTGGTGGCTTCCAGTTTAATAGCGGTTACTGCCCAACGCCTTTGCAGAAAGATATGCCCGCATTGTAAAGAGCCCGCAGAAATCCGGCCGGCAGTATTGGAAAGGCTTAATATAAAATTGGATTTAAAAAAACGACGACGCGTCTATCATGGTAAAGGATGTGACAAATGCAACCACACCGGCTATTTCGGTAGGATGGGCACCATGGAGATATTTCTAGTAGACGATGAAATAAAACAGATGATAATAGACAGGGCCTCAGAAGATACCATTAAGCAATACCTTACTAAAAAGGGAATGAAGTTTTTAAGAGACAACGCAATTTCCAAATGGCTCAGCGGACAAACCACATTGGAGGAAGTATTGCGTATTACGACGGAGGAGTAAAACATGCCGACATACAAATATACAGCGAAGAATAAAGAAGGCAAGACTATAGCCGGTAACGTTAATACGGCGAATAAAGAAGGCGTGCTCGAGATATTAAGGGAGGAAGAGCTTATACCCATTTCTATACAAGAGGCTAAAAAAGGCATACATATAAGCATAGGCGGAAAAAAGAAGGTAAAATTAGATGATGTGGCTATTTTCTCAAGACAGCTCGCTGCTATGGTAGAATCAGGTATTCCTGCAGTCGGCGCATTGGACGCATTAGCTCAACAGATGGAAAACAAAACCTTCCAGGAAATCATCGGTAAAGTTAGAGACGATGTTGAGACAGGCTCAAGTTTTTCTCAGGCTTTATCAAAACACCCCAGCGTATTTAGTTCCCTGTATATAAATATGGTTAAGGCAGGAGAAACGAGCGGCAAGCTGGATGAAATTTTAGCCCGCCTGGCTACATACCTTGAAAAGATAAATTCTTTACAGCGTAAGGTAAAATCGAGTCTGGTATATCCTACCGTTGTCGTATTTATTGCAATCTCTATTACGACATTTCTATTAGTAAAGGTTGTCCCTACCTTCAGAGGGATATTTGATGTATTAGGAGGGGAATTGCCCCTGCCCACCGTTATATTACTGGCTGTTAGTGATTTTGTAAGACACTATTTCCTGTTAGGTATAGTAGGCCTAATCTTATTTGTCTTTTTGTTTTCAAGATATATAAAAACAGTAAGAGGAAGATATCAGTTTGACGCATTTTTGCTTAAGATGCCTATCTTCGGCCCTATATTCAGGAAGTTCAGCATAGCTAAATTTAGCAGGACATTATCTTCCCTGGTGCGTAGCGGTGTCCCGATTTTAGTAAGCCTGGATATAGTAGGGAAGACCTGTGGAAATAGGGTCTTGGAAAAGGCCATAGAGCAAGCTGCAAAGGCCATTAAAGATGGTAAAAGTATTGCCGAGCCTTTAGGAGAAAGTAAAATCTTACCGCCTATGGCTGTCAGGATGATTTCAGTGGGGGAGCAGACAGGTGAACTTGAAAAGATGTTGATTAAAATAGCAGACTTTTATGATGAGCAGGTAGAGGCTGCAGCCAGCTCTTTAATCAGCATTATAGAACCTGTGATTATATTATTTTTAGGAGTAGTGATAGGCGGGATTGTGCTGGCAATATTCATGCCCATATTTAAATTGACAGAGCTTGTAGGAAGATGAGTCAGTTTTTAGTCATCTAACTAAAACTGATTACTAATAACTGGGAAATTAAGTCCATACCTTGACAAAGCTTTTTTTGTATGCTACACTTAAAATACAAGGGCTTTATAAATACCTGTCCCCGTTAAAACGGGGAACCAAAAACGACCCATTCAGGGAAGAAAGGAGGTAAGATAAGATGAAGCGATTAGGAAAGAGAGGTTTTACGCTTGTTGAAATTATGATAGTTGTAGCTATAATTGCTCTCTTAGCTGCAATCGCTATTCCTAACCTGTTACGTGCCAGGCACAATGCCAATGAAGCTGCTGCTCAGGCATCACTCAGGACCATTAGCACTGCCTGCGAAAGTTACCTAGGCGCAAATAACGAGTACCCAGGCACTCTTGCTACTTTAGGAAGTGAGACGCCACCATACATTGATAGTACATTAGCAGCTGGGACAAAGCAGGGGTATGGTTTTACATACACAAGGGGTAGCGATAAGCTTACCTACAAATGCGTTGCCGCTCCTAGTACCCCAGGGGTTACAGGAACCAGGACCTTCAGTGTTACCGAAAGCGGCGTAGTAGGAGTCAGTTCGTAAGACGCTTGGAAAGCATACGTAAAATCGGAAAAAGGGAACGTTTTTAAGGCGTTCCCTTTTTTATATGTAAGTACCGTGTTAATGACTAATTCAAAAAGTAAGTTATTTTTAGCTGTTCAATATGCAGCGATAATAGCCTTTGTTTTACTATGTATAGAGTCTCTGGAAAATTATATTTTCTTTGCTAATTATTTTCCAAGAGGCAAAGTCTTTGGTCTTATTTTTAACAAAATACTGCTTAAGTTTATAACCCTTCCAATTCTGCAACTTGCCATAGTTAGTTTTCTTATCTATCTTTCATTTATTTTTTTCCTTGTGTATATTATCTTACAAATAAATGCCAGGTTAAAATTACATAATAGCCGGGAGCGAGCGACATTTTTTCTATTTTCAGCATTAAGTATCTACCTTGCTTTATATATGTGCTACGGTGTTAATGCATTTTTACATCCGCGTTCTCAAATACAGCATTTCATTTTATATTTGTTTATTTTTCCAAAAGCAAATTTGCCATTTTTATTTTATATAATAGGCGCTTATTGGTCAGGGTTGTTTATTTTTGCCATTATAGTTGCGAGGAGAAAACTTCCGCTAATTTTAAGTTTTCTCATGATTATTTCAGTCATTCTATTTTCTAAATGGCATTCTAATTTTGTTAACGTTAAAACGTTTAAAAAGACAAACAACGTTATTCTTATAGGCATCGACTCACTTCAATATAACCGCCTTTGTAAAGAATGGGGCTATGAAAAAGATCTGGCGCCCAATGCCTGTAAGTTCCTTAAAAAATCGGTTTGTTTTACGAATGCCTGGAGCCCTTTTGCAAGAACCTATCCTGCCTATAGCAGCATATTAACCGGGCGATATCCAATCAATAATGGGGTAAGAGCTAATTTATTGACAGACCATTATATTAACCCTACAAATTGCTATTTAGGGGACATTTTAAAGAAAAGAGGTTACTACAGGTTTCACTGCACGGATGATGTGCGTTTTAGCAATATCAGAGAAATGCACGGATTTGATGAAGTTTTTTGCCCACGTAAAGATGTGGCTGGCTTTCTAGTCACTGCCTTTTTTGATTATGCCTTTTGCAATATAATGCTCCAGGAGCAAATATTACCGTGGCTGTTTAGCCCGGTTATCTATAACCGCGGGCATGTTGCCTATAACCCGAGACTATTTATACAGGCTGTAATAAAGCGTATCAATGCATTGCCTGAAAATAAACGCCAGTTTATCGTCATCCATTTATGCGCAAATCACCATCCATATTCCGCTCCTTACCCATATTCGCGCAATCCAGAACTGGTAAATTCTTCTGAACGGTGCATACGCATGGCTGATGAGCAATTAAAAATTTTGTTATGGTATCTTAAAAAATGCGGTTTGTACGATAGGTCTATTGTTGTTTTGCTTTCCGATCATGGCGACGGCTGGAATTATAACCACCCCTTACGAACCCACGGAAGCACTTTTTATTATCCCTGGGCCAACAGGATGATTTTGGCGTTTCGTTTTAGAGATAATCCCCGAAAAAAGATTAACGCCCTGGTAAGAAGCGTAGATATTTATCCAACGATTCTTGAAAAATTAAACATAGGCGTTGCTGAAAATATTGACGGTGAAAGTTTAATCCCGCTTATAAACGGAGAGGAAGAACCTCCCCGTAATTTCTTTGCTGAAACAGGATACTATTTTCAATTCAATTACGAAGAACACCCCCTGCAAGCCAATAGAGGGGTTCGCCCTGAATTGAAACACTTTAGAATTGACCCTGAAACCGGGTATGTTTACCTGCAGGATAAGGATTATAAAGAGATAATTAGAAAAAAATGGTATATGATAATAGAGGAACGGGCGCGGCTTGCATATAGCCCTTGTTTAAATACAACTGTGCTTTATCGAATAGATGCAAAAACGGGTAAGGATATAGAGCAAATTAAGAACCTAGATACAGAAAGAACGAAACGGCTTTTTACAAAACTGAAAAGGTTTTTTAAATTATAACAACATGGCATTCCCCTTTTTTGTTGACTTTCATTGTTATCTAATATAAAATTTATATAAAGTATTTATGTATGTGTTTTATAAAAGGAGCCCAGATGTAATTTTTGCTTTACTAGGCAAAATGGGGGATAATATATGAAAAAGAGCGGTTTTACGCTCGTCGAAATAATGGTTGTAATCGCTATTGTTGCTACTATTGCGGCAATAGCTATATCAAGTATGCTACGTAGCAGACTGAATGCCAATGAAACCATAGCAATTGCATCTTGCAAGACGATTGGCTCGGCATGTCAGTCCTATTTTTCGACTGAAGATACATACCCTTCATCTTTAGCGTACTTAGCTGCTCCTGCTTCAAACCCTCCATATATTGATGACGAATTAGCAGGCGGAGAAAAGGCAGGCTATGAATTTACCTATGAATGGATAAACCCTGTATCGTTTACATTAAATGCTGCCCCTGCTTATTCCGGAAGAACCGGCGAAAGATGCTTTTATACGGATGAAACAGGAATCATAACATATAAAAAAGGGGCGCCTGCCGGGCCTGATGACCCTGCGGTGCAGTAACTATAGGCAGTAGGTACTGCATGAAAAATGTTAGTGGTTTTACACTGATAGAATTGTTACTGGCAGCTGCTGTTCTCGTTGTTGCGTTAGGTGGCTTGCTTCATCTGTTTAACTATTGCTTGGCCCTGAGTATACAGGCAACCAATACAGTTAATGCTACAACAGAGGCCTATAGTAAACTTGAACAGATACGGTTGGAGAATTATGGTGGTATATATGATAAGTACAAGGCCGGCGAATCTGATCACACATTTGATTTAAAGGAGCTAATCGGAACCGGCACGGTAACTCCAAGTTATGTTAGCGGCACAAATAATGAGCTATTGCAAGTGAGCGTTACCGCAAGCTATAAGGAAAAGGGCGGTCGCACTCTAAACTTATCATTAATGACTTTAATTGCAAAAAGGTACTAATATTTATTTGAAAGATTATAATAGTAATAAAGGATTCACGCTAGTAGAGATGATGGTGGCAACTGTTGTATTATTAATAATTTTAGCAGCTATTTTTATGGTGTTAAGCACCGGCAGGAATACATGGTGGGCGAGCACCACGCGTATAGAACTTAATCAGGAGTTAAGAAAGGCTGAGGAATGGATATCAAAAGAACTGCGCCAGGGCAGGAGTGATGTCGATGCAGTGAGTATAACTGGAGATTACAATGAAAAAATTAGCTTTCAGATTCCGTCAAGTGTATCTGATGCAGGGGTAATAACATGGCAAGGAATTGAATATTATTTAAGCGGTAATCAAGTAATACGGAAAGATTCAACAACAAAAGTTTTAGCCAATAATATTAATTCGCTCACATTTACCAGAGACTTACCAAAGATAACGGTGTCGATTGCAG
>CP070655.1:1009973-1013630 GCA_020354945.1 Candidatus Omnitrophota bacterium | reverse complement strand
TCAATAACCTCCACCTTGGCACCTGCCTTTTTCAGCACCAGTGCCAGATTATGACCTACAAATCCTGCTCCGCCTATAAGGACGATTCTTCTATTAGTCAAAACATTCATATTATTTTACCTCCATAAGGGCATCCTTAACTGATTCAGCAATATATTCCATATCCTCTACATCAAGATGGGGACCAACTGGAAGCGCTATTGAACTCCTGCTTATCCATGAAGCTACCGGAAAGCTGTTATCATCGTATTTATACTTATTTTTATAATAAGTAAAATGAGGCACCGCTTGAGGATAATAAACGCTGGTTCCGACCCCTTTCTGTTTCAAAGACTGAATAATTTCAAATCGTTTAGAGGTTAATTGCTCATTAAGAAGAATTGAAAGGCAATAATAACTACTCTGGTAATCCCCGTGCGTAGACTTAAATTGCCTGATTCCATCAATTGCTCCTAATCCTCTACTAAGAATTTCATAATTTTCTTTGCGTTTTTTCAAAAACCCATTCATTCTTTTAACCTGCTCAATACCTAATGCGGCTTGGATTTCATTCAAGCGGTAATTAAAGCCAAGCATATTAACATCATACACGCCGGGAATCTTCCGCTCTCCTACGTGCCGGTCAACCCCGAATGCCTTTTGCCGGCAGATTTTTTCAGCCACTTCCTTATGTCTGGTAATCAACATCCCACCTTCAGCGGTGGTCATATGTTTTACCGGGTAAAATGAAAAACAGCCGGTATCGCCAAAAAGGCCAGCGTGGACTTTTTTGAAATATGTCCCTATGGCCAAGGCGCAATCCTCCACTACAAAAAGATTGTGCTTTTTAGCGATATTTAGTACTTTATCCATATAAACCGGCATTCCCAGGTAATGTACAATGGAAATGGCTTTAGTCCGGTCTGAAATGGCAGGTTCAATCTGTTCTATATCAATGTTTCCTGTATCCTTTTCTGCATCGACAAAGACCGGCCTAGCACCGCATAATTCTACAGCATGAGCAGCAGCGGTGTGGGTCTGGGCAGGTACGATTACCTCATCGCCTTCACCTATATCCAGATAGAAGTAAGATAAATGCAGGGCTGCTGTACACGATGATACTGTTACCGCATTGGGAGCTCTGACATAGCCGGCAAAGGCAGATTCAAACTCTTTTGCCTTTGGCCCATGGACAAGGATAGGGCCGTTAAGAACTTCCATAACAGCCTTTTTTTCTTCTTCGCCCAGCATGGGTCTGCCAAAGGGTATCTCTCTCATCTCAATGTAACCCATTTCTCCTACAGATATTCAACCTTTACCTTTCTTGAAGTCTTTGCCGATTCTTCCATCGCAAAACATACAGACATACCCCTAAAGACATCCTCCAGGCTAACTTCTGCCTCAGAGTCGTTGAGGATCGATTCAATGAAACTTTTTACCAGTTCGCCTTTATGGATATCTTTATAGTTTTCTTTTATTTTATATTCTTTATCTTCCTTGTCCCGTGACCTGATAAGCCGGCCGTGCTCAAACTCATTAATAAAAGTCGCATCGGTTCCGTAAATTATAAAATTATGAAAATGCGGAAAAACGCATCCAAAATTGCATGCTACCTTACCAATCATACCGCTTTTAAATTTCAATAGACTTACGCATAAATCATTGTGCCTAAATTTAGTCTTTTTTGTTGCCATCCTGTTTCCATAGCTAAAAACCTCTGCTACAGAATCATTTGTCATCCAGAGTATAAGATCGACAATATGAACTCCCCCGCCATAAACAACAGAATAAAAATCGACATCACCTCGCCAGCCATTGGTAAGCTTATAAAGCCTGCCGTAATTATAGTCTCCTTCTATATAATAGACATCTCCAAACTCGCCTTTCTGCACCATCTCTTTTAACAACCGGAAGCGCGGCGATTTCCTCAATATTAAGTTAGACAAAAGCTTTAAATGGGGTTTATCTTTAAGGAGTTTTCGGAGTTTAATGCCCTCCTCTTTATACAGACACAATGGTTTTTCCACAAATACGTGCTTTTCGTTATTGAGGGCCTTGACCACGTGTTCGTAGTGATAATTATCATAAGAAGCAATGGAAACTATGTTAATATCTTTGTCGAAAAGAATCTCATCAGCATCTCTTACTATTTTTACAGAAGGGTATTTCGGCCTTATTGATTTGATTTTTTCTTCAGAAAAGTCACATAAAGCCACCACTTTACAGGCCGGATGTGACTTATATACCTCCGCGTGTTTTTCCCCCACTCCCAAGCCTATAACACCTACTTTAAACTTCTTCATCTTATCATTGCATCCGGAGAGATATCTTTTGATACTTCGTAAATATCCTTCAACAGATATTCGGTATGGTCTTTATCCATTTTCTTGACTATTCTTTTTAAAAAAATCAAATCATTTATATCATCTAAAGAAAGTTTGATGGTTTTGGATTCCGGACAAACGTCATTGTAAAGATAATAATGAGGGCCTATTTCTGATTCATGATTGCATAGATACAGCGTGACATGTTCTTTTTCATCAGCTGTTTTAAAGCGAGAAATAATTCTTTTATAAAACTGCGTTTTTAATATCTCTATGCTTATTCCTGCTGGAAAAGTCTTTCCTTTCAAATTGCTTACAAAATTATAATTTCCATCTATGGCAATATTGATCATCTTATCTAATAATCTATAATCGATAAAAACATTGTCGCCGCATATTCTTACAAAGTAATCGAAGTTATATTCCTCGGCACACCGTAGAATTCGTCGAGCCACATCATTTTTGGAACCCCGGAAATATTTAATTTTATGCCTCTTGCAGAAATCAACGATTGCGTCGTCATCCTGCTCTAGGGAAGTAGCAACAACTATATCTTTTGCAGAGGTTACCCGCGATAATCTCTCATTGATGTAACCGAGCACCTCTTTTCCCCTGATTTTCATAAGTATCTTGCCGGGTAACCGGTTTGAATTATACCGGCAAAGGATAATAATACCTACTTCTGCCATATTATTAATCCACGCCCTTATGGATCCAGTGCCTGCCTTTACTGTAAACCTTGCCTACTTTATCCTCTAGCTTTGGTGAGACAAGGCGTAGTAACTCCTTGCCTAATATACGATACTGCTTTCCCACTTTTGCAGTACGGATAATGCCTTTCTTGATTAATCGCATAGTGGTGCTTGGGCTTATCTTGAGCAATTGCTGAGTTTCCTGGGTAGTATAAATTTCGTTTGGATGTATTTCCACAACAAACCTCCTATAAGTTAATCTGGAAGAAATTATACCAAGATATTAAATAAATGTCAATAGTAATCATTGGTAGTCATTATATAGCATAAATATCCATTTAATCTACATAACATGGTGCTTATTTAACCGCCTGAATGAATAATGAGCCTGCTATTTCTTTTAATATCGGAATGTTTTCAAGGTATGAGCCTAATTTTTTAACAGAAGGGATAAGGAATTTTGGCGTCCAGGGATGTAAAAAATCAAAAGGGGTAATGGTTATCTCCTTAAAATCCATACTCTCTAATATATCTCTTATCTGCCATTTTAAAAAAGCTGTTTCATCTTCAGTCTCTCCTAAAATAGGTATTCGCTTTAAAGGTTTTATATTCTTCTGTAGCATAAGCTGTGGATTCATCATGTTTGGCTCGGTAAACAGGCT
>CP070655.1:1006661-1009873 GCA_020354945.1 Candidatus Omnitrophota bacterium | reverse complement strand
TCTTTATAAGAACGCTGGGTTATAGTTATCATATTTGAAAAAGGCGGTAACATCAACTCTTTTCTTAATGCAATCTCTTTCTTATAAAAACCTTTATAGTCATGGGTTATTGATGAAATAATTGCATAATGATGAGGGGCATAAGTTTGTATTATTACCCTGCCCGGAATAAAACCTCTCCCCGCTCTGCCTGCAACCTGAGTAAGGAGCTGAAAGGTTCTCTCCCCCGCCCTGAAATCAGGCAAATTAAGGGCGGTATCAGCAGAAATCACTCCCACTAAAGTAACTTGAGGAAAATCGTGCCCCTTTGCTACCATTTGAGTCCCTATTAAAATCTTAAATTTACCGGAAGCAAAATTGCTCAATATCTGCTTATGGCTTTCTCTTTTAACGGTGGCATCTGTATCCATGCGGGTTATCCCTGCCGTGGGGAAGAACCGATGTAACTCGCTTTCTACTCTCTGGGTGCCAAAACCAAAGTAGCTAATATATGCAGAATTGCATTTAGGGCATATATCGACAGGGTCCATTTGATAATTACAATGATGACATATTAATTTTTTCTTGTCAGAATGATATATTAAAGCTATGTTACATCTTTGGCAACGGAAGACATAGCCGCATTTTTTACAACTCGCATATGTAGAAAAACCCCGCCGGTTCAAAAATAGTATCACCTGTTCGTTTTTATCCAGCGCTTCATAAATAGAATCTCTTAAAATGCGCGAAAATACTATCCGCCTTTTTCTCCTTTGAACAATCTCCTCTCTCATATCTACAATAGTTACTGACGGTAGGGGTCTTTTCTCTATCCTCTCTTCTAATTGAAGCAGTTTATATTCTTTATTTTTCACCTTATAATACGACTCTAAAGAAGGGGTGGCTGTCCCTAATATTACTACAGCATTAGCAATACGAGCTCGCATTATTGCTACATCGACGGCGTGGTAGCGCGGAACATCCTGCTGTTTATAAGACGTATCATGCTCTTCATCTATGATAACTAATCCTAAATTTTTAACCGGAGCAAATATAGCTGAACGGGCTCCCACTACAATACGGCAAATCCCGTCTTTTATCTTTTTCCATTCGTTATATTTTTGCCCCTGGGTTAGCCTGCTGTGAAAAATAGCTACTCTTTCCTGGTAACGGCTCTTAAATCTCTCTACGGCCTGTGGAGTAAGGGAAATCTCAGGAACAAGCACAATGCATGATTTACCGGATGCAAGCACTTCGCCTATTGACTGTAAATAAACTTCGGTTTTTCCGCTGCCGGTAATTCCATGGAGCAGGAATACACTATGCTGGTTTTGCTTTATTGCTTTCAATATGCTATTCAAAGCTCTTTTTTGGTCTTCGGTCGGAGGTAAACTTATCGTCGGCTTAATCTCCTCTTCTGCTTCTTTTTTTCTCGCAACTACCTTGGTTCTGCCTTTCTTCAGACTTGAAGGTATGACTGCCTCGATGGCTTCACCCCAGCTGCAAATATAATATCTTGATATCTGCTTAGTAAGAAGGAGCATGTCCTCATCCAGAATGGGCTGGGTGTCTATAAGTTCTTCTATCTCTTTAGGAAAAGAAACTCTTGATTTCGATGAAAAATCGACCACATACCCGACCAGTCGCCTTGTGCCAAAGCTAACCCATACCCGGCAACCTCTCTGAATCTTATCAACCATGGCTTCCGGTATCTTATAATCGAAAGGGCCTTCGATGGGAAGATTGACTAGGACTTTTGCAACGTGGTTCGTGGTTCGTAGCTCGTAGCTCGTAGTTCGTAGTTTTGTCACAGGCATATCATCTCCTTAGCTCATCCCGGACATTTTTCATATCCTCCCATACCAATCTTTTATCAGCAGGATTGCGTAAAAGATACGCCGGATGAAAAGTAGGCATGACTTTTATGCCATGATAATCGTAAAACTTCCCCCGCATTTTGCTGATAGGTGAATCATTCATAAGTAAGGTTTGGGCAGCAGGGCGCCCTAAGCAACAAATTACCTTTGGCTTTATGATATCAATCTGCTGAATCAGGTAATTTCTACACGCTACAATCTCGGAAGGATAAGGCGTGCGATTTTTCGGCGGCCGGCATTTTAAACAATTGGCAATATAAACATCCTCTCGCCCCATTTCGATAGCTTTGATAATCTTAGTAAGCAGTTGGCCTGCCCTTCCAACAAAAGGCTTGCCCTGAATATCCTCTTCTAATCCCGGTGCCTCACCTATAAACAAAAGGGGAGCATTTGGATTTCCTTCTCCAAATACAATATTTCTCCGTGTTTTATATAGGTCACACTCGTGGCATACTTTTACCTGCTGTTCAAGTTCTGCCAAAGCAGAAGTTTTATCTTCATAAAGAACCTCTCCATGTGAGGCCTGGATATCTCCGCCTTTGGCAGGAGCGATAAGGCCTTTAAGTGATGTTTCCTTCATTCCTGATTCTTCCTCCATCTTCATATAATTTTTAAGTGCTTTTATGATTTTAGTCAATTCTCTTTTCATAATTGCTGTAAAGCAAACCGAGCAATATCTTCAGCTGCCTTAGGTTTAGCTAACTTGGCTATTTTTTCTTTTATTTTAAGAAATCTTGATTCATCGGATAGCAAATTAGAAACTACAGATATAACTTCTTTTGGCTTTTTAATCTTGAATCCGACACCATTATCAAGCAAAAATTTTGCATTCCTCATTTCCTGCCCTGGTATAGGGGCAATGGCTATAATAGGAAGCTGGCTTGCTAAAGATTCTGACGAAGACATACCCCCAACTTTGGATACCATGATATCAGCCAAAAACATAATCTCATCCATATTATTGCAAAATCCATATATAAAGGTGGGCTTTATGAATTTAGTTTTCAACGCTGACAATTTTTTAAATAAAGTTTTATTATGCCCGCAGACGACCAGAATCTGGCAATCTGCTTCAAGATGCTGAAGTTGTATTACTATTTCCCTAATAGGCCCAACGCCAAGCCCGCCACCCATAACCAATATGATGAAATTATATTTTCCAACCCGGAGTCTCCGGATGATTTCTTCTTTATCTTTTTCAACAGAAAATTTCTTATCTATTGGTATGCCACAAACCTTTATTTTGTTTTCATCTATCCTGCGGGAAACCAATTCCTGCTTTGTGTTATCGGCCTCAACAATGTAATTATCTACATATTTTGATAACCAGAAAAGGTGGAGCTTAAAATCTGTAAT
>CP070655.1:983523-1006561 GCA_020354945.1 Candidatus Omnitrophota bacterium | reverse complement strand
TGTCACTGTGTTAGAATTTGCCCTCTTGTTATTAATTAGAGGCTTTAAAAATGAAGACATACATGGCGAAAGAGAAAGATATAAAGAGAAAATGGTACATAGTGGATGCTAAAGATAAAATCTTGGGCAGATTAGCAACCCGTATTGCCATAGTCTTACGCGGTAAGCATAAGGCAGAATATACGCCTCATATAGATTGCGGAGATGAGGTAATTGTCATAAATGCAGATAAAATAAGAACTACGGGAAGAAAACTTAAGCAGAAAGAGTATCAGGCATATTCAGGATATCCGGGTGGTCGAAAGACTAAAAAATTAGAGACGGTGTTGGAGCATAAACCCGCGCAGGTATTGCGCTTAGCAATCAAAAGGATGCTTCCAGGCACACCTTTGGCAAGAAAAATGTTAAAGAAGTTAAGGGTCTATTCCGGAGAAAACCATCCACATGCTGCGCAGAACCCACAAGAACTAAAACTATAATATAATATCAGAGGTAAGTTATGGCTGAAAAGGAAAAGGAAGCTAAGAAAGAAGTTAAAAAAGAAATTAAGAAGGAAGCTAAGAAAGAAGTTAAGAAAGAAATTAAGAAAGAAGAAAAAAAAGGATGTAAAGCAGTAGGCCGGCGTAAAGAAGCATCTGCGAGAGTAACCATCACTCGCGGTAGCGGTGTCATAAAAGTTAACGAGAGAGATTTTAAGGATTATTTTCCCAGGGAAACCATACGGATGGTTATAGAACAGCCTATTAAAACCTGCGGTTTACTAGGCAGGATAGATATAGTTGCCAATATAAAAGGAAGCGGAGTAAACGGACAGGCTGGTGCGTTAAGACACGGAATCGCGCGGGCGCTTTTGCTTTATGATGAGAGATTTAAAGATAGATTGAAAAAAGGCGGGTATTTAACACGCGATCCGAGAATGAAAGAAAGAAAAAAATACGGCCAGGAGGGCGCCCGCAGAAAATTCCAGTGGGTTAAGAGATAATTTTCAATTCACTGTTTTTAGTTTTCAGTTCTCAGTAACTGATAACAGATAACTGACAACTGATAACTGACAAAACGCCTATCTTGTTTTTAACTTTGACAAGGTAGGTTTTTTATTTTATAATATGGCTCTGTTTATAGTATAAGCAAAAGTAATAAAAGAGAGGGACTTAGTATGTTAAAGGTGATTGTTTGCGGAGCAACAGGTTATACCGGTTTTGAGCTGATAAAACTACTCCTTAAGCATCCGGAAGTGGAAATATCGGCAATCTCTGCGAAGATAGAAAAGCCAGAGAGAATATCTGACATCTTTCCTGAATTAAAAGGTATATTAGATATGCATTGTGATGAGATGAAGATACAGGATATGATTAAAACCGGTGGCAGGATAGCATTTTTGGCCCTTCCCCATAGGGTATCAATGGAATTTGCCCCGCATTTTTTAGAAAAAGGCATAAAAGTAATAGATTTAAGCGCGGATTTTAGATTAAAAGATACAAGCGCATATGAAAAATATTATGGGCAGGGCCATAAGTGTAAAGAATATCTTGCCACAAGTGTTTATGGTTTGCCTGAGCTTTACAATGATAAGATAAAAGGAGCAAAGCTTATTGCAAACCCCGGCTGTTACCCGACTGCAGCTATACTTTCTTTAGCGCCTTTAATATCAAAGAAGGCAGGCGATATAAAGGAGCTCATAATTGACGCCAAAACAGGAGTTACAGGCGCAGGCAGAAAGGCCAATCTTGCATTTAACTTTGCTGAGGTAGCGGAGAATATGTGGGCATATAAAATAGGCACTCATCAGCACGCCCCTGAAATAGACCAGGAATTAAGCGCACTTGCGGGGCAAAATATAAAAGTGCTTTTTGTTCCTCACTTAGTTCCTGTGAAAAGAGGCATCTTAACTACGGCTTATGTGAAAATAAAAAAGTGCCCGGCTGTTTCTGAACTCATAAAATTATACAAAGATTTTTATAAAAGTGCGCCCTTTGTAAGAGTTTATGATGAAGGAAAATTCCCTCAAACTAAGGATGTATATTATAGCAATTTCTGCGATATAGGTATTACAATTGCCGAAGGTAGAATCGTAATAGTAGGTTGCATCGATAATTTAATAAAAGGCGCCAGCGGCCAGGCTGTTCAGAATATGAATATAATGTGCGGTTTTAAAGAAACACAAGGTCTATTATAATGCTCAAGAATCTTTATGCAATAAAAGGTGGAATAACTGCACCAAAAGAATTTATAGCAGGTGGCATCGCCGCAGGCCTTAAAAAAGGCAAATTAGATCTGGGTTTAGTGCATTCTAAAAGAAGAGCAATCTGTGCAGGATTTTTTACTTCCAACAAAATAAAGGCAGCTCCGGTTTTATTAAGCAGTTCTATAATAAACAAACCTGTTCACAGAGCCGTCATAATAAATTCCGGTTGCGCCAATTGCCTTACCGGCAAAAAAGGGCTTTTGGATTCTAAGCTTATCACGAGAAGATTAGCCGGATTACTCGGGGTTAAGGAATCGGAAGTTTTGATTTGCTCAACCGGCGCGATAGGAAAAAGGCTCAATGCAAAAAAGATAATTTCTGCATTGCCAGGCTTAATAAAGGCGCTTTCTATAAGAGGGGCCAAAGAAATGGCGCAGGCAATAATGACCACAGATACTTATCCTAAACAGATCGCAAGGGCTTTTAGGGTTGGAGATAAAGAAGTGAGAATAGGCGGAGTTGCTAAAGGTGCAGGTATGATAGCTCCGAATATGGCTACAATGCTTTGTGTTATAACAACGGATGCCGACATAAGTAAAAGTACACTAAAAAAAGCTTGTAAAGAAGCTGTTGATGCGTCGTTTAATTGTATAACCGTAGATGGAGATATGAGTACCAATGATACCCTGCTGTGTTTTGCAAATGGTGCATCTGAAGTAAAAATTGAACCCCAGTCAAATATTTATAATAAGTTTGTCGAAACACTCACACAGGTTTCTCTGTTATTAGCGAATCTAATTGTTAATGATGGCGAGGGCGCCACTAAATTTATAGAGATACAAATAACGGGCGCAAAGACACCTGCGCAGGCAAAAAAAGTAGCTTTTGGCATTGCTAATTCTAATCTGGTAAAAACTGCCGTTTACGGAGGAGGTTCTAATATTGGCAGAATAGCCTCGGCCTGCGGAGCTCCGGATGTTGACATAAGACAAAACAGATTAGATATATATGTTAATGGAAAGAAGATGATAAAGGGCGGCATAGCCAGGTCTATCAAAGGCTCAGGAAACATTTTTAAAAGGAAAAATATAGAGATAGAATGCGATTTAAAACTTGGCAAAGCATCGCATAGAGTATATACATGTGACCTTTCGCCTAAATACATGAAGATAAACGCGGAATATAATTAAAATGGAAATCATACTTGATAAAAAATCTATACTTGCAAAAGGCAGGGTTTATATTAAAAAATTTAAAGGCAAAATATTTGTTATAAAATATGGCGGCAGCAATTTGGACGATGAGCACATATCCAATTCTATATTAGAGGGCATTGTCTATCTTCACCAGCAAGGGATTAAAGTCGTTATTATCCATGGGGGAGCCAATATCATAACCAGATTGATGCAACAAAAAGGGAAAACCCCGGAGTTTATTGAAGGTTTCAGGGTTACGGATGAAGAAACCGCAAACATTGTAGGCGAAGCATTAACCGGTATAAACGCTGACATAGTCGATAAATTAACTAGATTAGGAACCGAAGCCGTATCTATTATAAGTAAAGAACACGGCGTAATAAGGGCAAAAAGAAGAGAAAATTCATTAGAAGGAGATTTTGCCGGAGACGTAGATTCTATAAACACCAAACCGATAGAAGATTCGCTAAAGAAGGAAATTATACCTGTAATTTCGCCTGTCGGAATAGGGCAGGATGATAAACCTTATAATATAAATGCGGATTTTGCCGGCGCAGAAATAGCCATTGCATTAAGAGCGGAGAAATTGATTCTTTTAACAAATGTAAAAGGTATAATGAGAGACCATATTAATGAGAAAAGTTTAATGCCTACTCTTACGGAAAAAGAAATAGAAGAAATGATAAAGGCAGGCAGTATTAGTTCCGGAATGATACCAAAGGCCCGCGCATGCATAAAGGCTTTATTCGGCGGAGTTGGAAAAGTCCATATTATAAGCGGACGGATTAAACATTCTCTGCTTATTGAAGTTTTAACAGATGAGGGAATCGGCACGGAGATTATTCTTTAGGATTAAGGAGTAAGGATTAAGTTAAGATGCAAAAAACAAGAAAAGTAATAGAAACATACAACAAATATGTGCTCAATACATATACAAGGGCGCCTGTAGTTTTTACTAAGGCGAAAGGTTCCTGGATCTGGGATATAGAAGGGAAGAGATACTTAGATTTTTTCCCTGGCTGGGCTGTGAGCGGATTGGGCCATTGTCATCCTATGGTAATCAAGGCATTAAAGAGTCAATCCGATAAGATTTTACATGTCTCAAACAATTATTACAGTCAGCCGCAGGCAGCGTTGGCAGAAAGAATCTCTAAGTTGTCTTTTAATGGTAAGGTATTTTTTGCTAACAGCGGGGCAGAAGCGAATGAAGCTGCTATAAAGTTGGCCAGGGCTTATGGAAAAGGGAAAAGGTATGAAATTATTACTATGAAAAAATCTTTCCATGGAAGAACTTTAGCAACCGCTGCCGCTACAGGGCAGGATAAAGTAAAGAAGGGATTTGAGCCGTTGCCGGCAGGATTTAAGCATGTTCAGTTTAATGATATAGATTCTTTTAAAAAGGCTATTTCAAAAAAGACCGTGGCTGTAATGCTTGAGTTGATTCAAGGCGAAGGAGGTATAAATATAGCATCCCAGGAATATGTAAAGGCATTAAGGAAACTTTGTAATATAAAGAAAATCCTTTTAATAATAGATGAAGTGCAGACCGGAATTGCAAGAACCGGAAGGATGTTTTGCTATCAGCATTACGGGATAATTCCCGATGTTATGACATTAGCAAAATCTTTAGGCGGAGGGGTTCCGATAGGGGCAATGGTAGTAAGGGATAAATTTGCCGATTTCCTAAAACCGGGGATGCACGCATCGACGTTCGGCGGAAACCCGATAGTCTGCGCAGCTGCGTTAGGGGTTTTTGATGCTATAAAAAAGGAAAATTTAATTTCTAATGTGAATAGAATGGCTAAATATTTTAACAAAAGACTTAAAGTATTGAAAGGAAAATACCCAGTTATTAAAAACATAAAACAGAAAGGCCTTATGATTGGCATTGAATTAACCAAAAAAGGCGATGCTATTGTAAAAAAATGTTTTGAGAATGGGTTGTTAATAAATTGCACACAGGGCAGTATCTTAAGAATAATGCCTGCCCTTACAGTTACAAATTCCCAGATTGATAAAGCAGCGAATATTTTAGATAAGGCGATAGGAAAAAAATGAACACCTCGCCTTTAGGCAATTTAAAAGGAATGTGTAAAAGGTGCGGGGTGAATAAATAAAAGGTGAGGGATGAAAAAAGATTTTATAACAATAAAGGATTTATCGAGAGATGAAATAAAAAAGATATTTAAGCTTGCATCCAAGGTAAAAGAGGCCCCGAAGAAATTCTCTGATAAGTTGAGAGGAAAAGCACTTGGCCTTGTATTTCAGAAGCCCTCTAACAGGACCAGAGTCTCTTTTGAGATTGGGATGTATCGGCTCGGCGGTTATTGTATATATCTCGGGCCTGATGATATAAAACTTGGGGCAAGAGAGGCAACCAAGGATATAGCCAAAACTTTATCCAGGTATTTAGATGGGATAGCTGCCAGAACTTATTCTCATCAGGATATAATAGATTTGGTAAGAAATAGCACTATCCCGGTGATAAATGCCTTAAGTGACCTGCTGCATCCCTGCCAGGCACTGGCAGATATTTTTACTATAAAGGAAAAATTAAAAAGGTCAAAAAATATAAAGATTGCTTTCATAGGTGATGGTAATAATGTCTTGCATTCTTTGCTTTACTGCTGCGCAAAGTCAGGTATTAATCTATCGATATCAACACCAAAAGGATATGAGCCTGACGGAGATATCTTATATGAGGCAAAAAAAGAAGCCGAGAATAACAGAGTTTCTATAGCGATAGAAGAAGATATAAAAAAATGCATTCAAGGGGCTGATATAATCTATACTGACGTGTGGGCCTCGATGGGTAAGGAGTCGGAAAAAGAAAAAAGGCTTAAGGATTTTGAAGGATTTCAGATTAATCCTAAGCTTTTAGAAGATGCAAAACCAGATTATTTGATTATGCATTGTCTGCCTGCCCACAGAGGCGAGGAGATAACCGACGAAGTTATAGACGGCCCTCATTCTATAGTTTTTGACCAGGCTGAAAATAGAATGCATGTGCAGAATGCGTTGCTACTAATGTTGCTAAAATAAAGGTGAATTATGAAAAAAATAATCCTTGCGTATTCAGGAGGGCTCGATACCTCTATAGCCATTAGATGGTTGAAGGAGAAGGGCTTTAATGTCATTGCCTGCCTGGTGGACATCGGCCAGGTAAGCAATAAAGCTTTAGCCAGAGAAAAGGCCAAAAAAATAGGCGCGTCTGGTGTCTATATAATAGACGCAAAAAAAGAATTCATAACAGACTATATTTATCCGGCGCTGAAAGCAAATGCCGTATATGAAGATAAATATTTCCTGGCAACTGCCCTATCAAGGCCTCTGATTGCAGAAAAACTTGTAGCTGTGGCAAAGAAAGAAAAGACCAAATTCGTAGCGCATGGGTGCACCGGTAAAGGAAATGACCAGGTAAGGATAGAGGTTTCGGTAGCGGCATTAGCCAAAGATTTAAAAGTAGTCGCGCCGGTAAGAGAATGGGATTTCCCATCAAGAGAGGCCCAGGTAAGATATGCCAAGATGCATAAGATTCCTGTCGCTGCAACCAAAAAAAGTCCATACAGTCTCGATCAGAATCTTTGGGGAGTAAGTATTGAATGCGGAGTTTTAGAAGACCCGGCTTTTGAACCGCCGGAGAATGCTTATAAAATTACAAAGTCAGCGAAATTAACGCCTTCAAAACCTGCTTATCTAACAGTAGGATTTAGAAATGGTGAACCAACAACTTTAGACAAAAAAAAGTATTCTGAAATCGGCCTTATAAAAAAGCTGACTAAAATAGGCGCTGCGTATGGTGTCGGAAGGTCAGATATGATAGAGAATAGACTTATTGGTATAAAATCGAGAGAGGTTTACGAAGCGCCGGCTGCTTTTATTTTACATACTGCCCATAAAGAACTTGAGGCACTGGTGCTCGATAGAGAACTGCTGCACTTTAAAAAGATTATCGGGGGAAAATATTCGGAGCTCATATACTATGGATTATGGCATTCTCCTTTGAAAAAGGCATTAGATGGTTTTATTCTTTCTACCCAGCAGAATGTAACGGGTGAAGTTAAACTCAAGCTATATAAAGGCTCATGCGTTCCTGTTGCAAGAACTTCGGAGTATTCACTTTATAAGGAAGAACTGGCTACATATTCCGAAAAAGATAAGTTTGACAAAAAGCTGGCAGAAGGATTTATAAAGATATGGGGAATGCCGTATAGGAAATAATTCGGAGTTCGGAGTTCGTAGTTCGGAGATTTATGTCACCGGACACAGAACTCATAACTACGAACAAACGAGGAGTCTTTCGATGGCTAAAAAGATGTGGGGCGGAAGATTTAAAGAAGAAATAGATCCTGACTTCTGGCAATTTTCCGGTTCCTTAGATTGCGATAAAGTTTTACTTGAATATGATATAAAGGGGAGCATAGCCCATGTTAAGATGCTTTCTAAATGCAATATTATACCTAAAAAGGAAGCCGCTTCTATTGAAAAGGCCTTATCGGCTATGCTGAAAGATTACCAGCAGGGAAAATTAAAAATAGACCCTAATGCGGAAGATGTGCATACAGCCGTGCTTATTGCCCTTTCTAAGAGAATAGGCAAACAAGCGGATTATCTGCATACAGCAAGAAGTAGAAACGATTTGGTAGTTCTGGACCTTAAGATGTATTGCAAAGATAATCTTAAATCAATAATCGTATTATTAACTAAACTGCAAGTTGCATTGGCAGGTTTTGCAAAAAAGTATATAGATGTAGTTATGCCTGGCTATACTCATACCCAGCATGCTGTTCCTATATTGGTGTCGCACCAAATATTGGCTTATGTCAATATGCTTGATAGAGACAAACAGAGGTTGGAATCTGCATATGAAAGAGTCGATGAGATGCCCTTGGGCAGCTGCGCCATGGCCGGTACAGGATTGGCTATCGATAGGGAATATGTAGCTAAATTATTGGGTTTTTCTAAAGTCTCAGCCAACAGCATAGACGCAGTAGCGAGCAGAGATTTTGTTATTGAGATACTTTCTACTTTGAGTATTTTAGCGATGCATATGTCCAGGATTTGCCAGGATTTAATATTTTATTCATGCAGCGATTTAGGTTTTTTAGATATAGCCGAAAATTATTGCACAGGTTCAAGTATAATGCCCCAGAAGAAAAATCCCGACAGCTTAGAGCTTATAAGGGCTACAGCGGCGAAGATATATGCAGATTTAATTTCTGTGTTAGTTATGATGAAGGGCTTGCCCATTTCTTATAATAGGGATATGCAGTTTGATAAAAAACCTCTGTTTAATTCGATTAAAGATACCTCGTATTGCCTTAAAATATTGGCGGGAATCTTCAAGACAATTAAAGTAAATAGAGAGAAAATAGAATCGGCACTGGCGAGTGATGATACTATTTATGCGGTGGATATAGCAGATTATCTGGTAAGGAAGGGAATACCGTTTCACCAAGCCCACAATTTAGTCGGCAGGATAATAAGCTATGCCGAAAATAAAAAGAAAAAACTGTCGGAACTTAGTATAAATGAACTGAAAAAATTCACTAAGATTTTCGCTGAGGACATATTTAAAGTCTTTAATGCCAAAAGGTCGGTTATGCTGAAAAAATCCATGGGCAGCACCAATCCTTTACTGGTCAGACAGCAGATTGCTAAGTGGGAGAAGAAGCTAAGAGCTTAGAATTTTGGAGAATGAAATGCACCGATTCCTGTACAAAAATAATAATTTATACTGCGAAACAGTAAAGATAGAAGATATTGCTCACAAGGTAGAAACACCTTTTTATCTTTATAGCTATGCCACATTACTGGATCATTATAGAAAAATAAAAAGGGCGTTTGCCCCAGTAAAGCCGCTTATATGTTTTTCTATGAAGTCTAATTCTAATCTAACTGTCTGTCGGGCATTGGTAAAAGAAGGGGCCGGTCTTGACATAGTTTCCGGGGGAGAGTTATATAAGGCCCTTAAGATAGGGGCTAAACCTGAAAAAATAGTTTATGCCAGTGTAGGCAAAACAGCCATGGAAATAGATACGGCCATAAAGAAGGGGATATTGTTTTTTAATGTGGAATCGGCTTCAGAGCTGGTAATCATTGAAAATCTCTGCAAAAGGCTTAATAGAAGAACAAAAATTTCACTACGCATTAATCCCGGTATTAGGCCCCGGACCCATCGTTTTGTAACCACAGGAATTAGTGAGAGCAAATTTGGTTTAGATTTTAGTACAGCCGGGGAAATATTTGCAAAAAGGAATGCCTTTCCCCACCTTGACATTATTGGATTGCATATGCATATCGGTTCCCAGATAACCAATAAGGCCCCTTTTGTAAATGCCTTGCGTAAAATAGCCCCCTTTATAAAAAATTTAAGGGATAAAGGCATATCTATAAATTACATAAATATAGGAGGCGGGATGGGCATTATCTATTCTAAAGAACGTCCACAGACAGCCAAAGAATATGCCAGAGCAATCCTTCCTATATTAAAGAAATTAAAAGTTAAGGTTATACTTGAGCCAGGAAGATTTATCTCCGGAAATAGCGGCGTGCTTATAACCAGAGTATTATATGTCAAAAAGACTCCGAGAAGAAGGTTTATCATTGTAGATGCAGGCATGAATGACCTTATAAGGCCTGCTTTATATGACGCATATCATGAGATACTCCCCTTGAGGCGTTTGGGTAAAGTTGAGACTTTTATAAAAACAGATGTGGTAGGGCCTATATGCGAAAGTGCAGATTACCTTGCGAAAAATAGAAGATTGCCAAAGGTAGAAGAAGGCGACCTTTTGGCTATCATGGGTACCGGAGCGTATGGTTTTTCAATGTCCAGTAATTATAATGCACGTCCCAGAGCAGCTGAGGCGATGGTAATCAAAGGAAGATATTATATAGTCCGTCGCAGGGAAACCTACCAAGACCTTATCAGGGGAGAGTCCATTCCTCGAATATTGGGGACGTCCTCCAAGGTGCCACCCTCCAGCATGAAAAAGATATGAAACAGCTAAGATTTACCAAAATGCAGGCTACAGGCAACGATTTTGTGGTGATTGATAAGTCAGTTGTCAGTTTGCCGAAGTTGGCGAGGAAATTATGCGATAGGAGATTCGGCATAGGCGCAGATGGACTCCTGTTACTGGAAAAATCAAAAAAGAGCGATTTCAGAATGCGCATATTTAATCCTGACGGCTCAGAGCCTGAGATGTGCGGAAATGGTTTACGATGCATTGCTGTCTTTGCGCATAAAAATAAGATCGCTCCGGCTAATATGTCTATTGAAACCAAAACCGGAATCCTTAACGCAAAAGTTACAAAAGATAAAGTCAAAATCAATATGGCAGAACCTCAATCTGTTAAGTTAGGTCTTGATATCGGTATTGATGGGAAAAATTATCAAGTTCATTATATAAATACCGGCGTGCCACATCTGGTTTATTATGTTGATGATTTAAAAAATGTAGATGTTTATAATCTTGGCAGAAAGATGAGGTATCATCCTCTGTTTAAACCCAAAGGGGCCAATGCCAATTTCATAAGTACAACAGGCAAAGGCGCCCTTAATATAAGGACATATGAAAGAGGGGTTGAAACAGAAACCCTGGCATGTGGCACAGGCGCGGTTGCCTCTGCAATTATATCCAGCATAATAAAAGCGATAAAATCTCCGATCAAGGTTTATACCAGAGGCGGTTTGCTAAAAATATATTTTAGGAAACAAAACCACAAATTTAAAGGTGTGTTTTTAGAAGGTGAAGCGCAGGTTGTGTTTGAAGGGAAGATATTTAATTAAAAGGAGGCCATATGTTCAAAGGTTCGATGGTTGCTTTAGTTACGCCATTTAAGGGTGAAAAGATAGATGAGGAGGCATTAAGAAAACTTGTAAGATTTCAAATTGAGAATGGAACCGATGTTTTAGTACCATGCGGTACTACCGGGGAGTCTGCAACGCTTTCGCTCCAAGAGCATGAAAGGGTAATAGATATTGTTATAGATGAGGCCAGAGGAAAAACGAAGGTTGTTCCTGGCACCGGTTCCAATAATACCGCAGAAGCCCTCGAATTTACCAGACACGCTAAAGAAGCAGGAGCTGACGGCGCCCTGATTATTACTCCATATTATAACAAGCCCACCCAGGAAGGCATATACCAGCATTTTAAGGTATTAGATAGTGTAGGTATTCCCCTCGTTGTATATAATATCGCTTCTCGAACCGGAATAAATATTACACCGGCAACAATGGCAAGAATAGCAAAATTGAAAAATGCAGTCGGAGTAAAAGAGGCAAGCGGAAATCTAAAACAAATGGCGGAGATTAAAAGACTATGCGGTGAAAATTTTGACTTGATTTCAGGCGATGATGCGCTTACCTTGCCTTTACTCGCAATCGGCGGCTGTGGTGTTATCTCAGTAGTAGCTAATATTGTGCCAAAGGATGTTTCTGAGATGATAACAGCGCATAAAAAAGGCGATTTTAAACAGGCAAGAGATTATTATTATAAATTGATGCCATTGGTAAATGCGATGTTTATCGAAACCAATCCGATTCCGGTTAAAACATCTATGGGGCTTATGAGAATGATTGAACCTACTTTGCGGCTTCCAATGTGCGCTATGTCGGAGGCCAATGTTGAGAAATTAAAGAAGGTGTTGAAAGAATATAAGCTGATTAAGTAGTTTTCAGTTTTCGGCTGTTGACTGCTGACAACTGATAACTGACAATTAAAACAGAGGTGATATCTATGATTAAATTAATAATTACCGGTTGTTGCGGCAGGATGGGCAAAAGGCTTGTTTGTTTAGCTTCGGAATTAAAGAACTTTTCTGTTGCCGGAGCTACTGAAAGAAAGACCCATCCGGACATAGGTAAGGATGCAGGCAGCGTCTGTGGTATTGGCAAATTAGATATTTCTATAACTGACGATATCTCGAATATAATAGGAAAAGGCGATGTAATAGTGGATTTTACTACCCCGTTATCTACGATAAATAATGTAAATCAGGCCAAAGCAGCCCATAAGCCCATTGTAATAGGAACCACCGGTTTAACTGATGAAGAAATGAGAATTGTAAAAACAGCTTCGTCTTCTATTCCTATATTGTTATCTCCCAACATGAGCATTGGTGTTAATATGGTCTTTAATATAATCGGTAGTGTTGCCCGCGATTTAGGCGGAGATTACGATATTGAAATAATAGAAGCTCACCATAACCAAAAGAAAGACGCGCCCAGCGGCACTGCTAAACGTTTGGTTGGTGAAATCTTACAGGCAAAAGGCAAAAGCAAAAAATATCGATTAGTCTATGGAAGAGAAGGCAGCATCGGGAAGCGTCCTAAAGATGAGATTGGAATCCATGCTGTTAGGGCAGGAGACATTATAGGTGACCATACGGTCATATTTGCCGGCCAAAATGAGAGGATAGAAATAACCCATAGGGCCCATTCAAGAGATGCGTTTGCCATGGGGGCTTTACGGGCCTGTAGATATATTATCGACAAATCTCCTAAACTTTATAATATGCAGGATGTGCTGGGAGGGATATAATAAAAATTCAGCCTGCCTGCCGGCAGGCAGGAATACAAAATTCTCCCTCGGCATACTCGGGACGCCTCGCCGAAGGGAAAATTAAAAACTCGAAAACAGAGGAGTGAGAATGAAAATAGAGATTTCGCAAAGGTTAAAGAATTTGCCTCCTTATCTTTTTGCGGAGATTGACAGAATGAAAAAAGAGGCAATTGTCAACGGCAGGGATATAATAGATTTAGGTGTGGGAGATCCTGATATGCCTACCCCTATCCATATAATTGAAAGTTTATATGAATCGGCTCAAAACCCGGCTAATCATCGTTATGCATTAAATTATGGAATGCCACTGCTACGCAATGAAATGGCCAGCTGGTACAAGAAAAGGTTTCAAGTTAAACTTAACCCTGACACAGAAATATTACCACTTATAGGATCAAAGGAAGGCATTGCCCATATACCCCTTGCCTTTATAAATCCAGGGGATGAAGCCATTATACCTGACCCTTGTTATCCGCCTTATATATCGGGCACTATATTTGCAGGCGGGGTCTGCCATATTGTGCCTATGCTTGAGAGCAATGGATTTTTTCCGGATTTAGATAAAATAGACTGTCAGGTAGCAAAAAGGGCAAAGCTCATATTTTTAAATTATCCCAATAATCCTACTGCTGCAATTGCCAACGAGGAATTTTTTAAAAAGGTAGTAGATTTTGCTACAGAGAATAACATAATAGTATGCCATGACGCTGCATATTCTGAAATTTATTTTGACGGCTGTAAGCCTTTGAGCTTTCTTCAGATAGATGGCGCAAAAGAAATCGGAGTAGAATTTCATTCCCTTTCCAAAACCTATAATATGACCGGGTGGAGAATAGGATTTGCAATAGGCAGCAGTGAGATTATAAAAGCTTTAGCCGCAGTAAAATCCAATATAGATTCAGGCATTTTTCAGGCAGTGCAGTTTGCAGGGATAGTAGCAATGAAGACCGATAAAAGCCATATAAACAGTCTTAGTCAGATGTATAAATCGAGAAGAGATGTTTTAGCCGATGGTCTAAATGCATTGGGCTGGAAAGTTCCTAAGCCAAAGGCAACATTCTATGTCTGGATGCCGGTACCACCTGGTTCTACATCAACTGAGTTTTCCAAGATGCTATTGGAAAAGTGCGATATAGTAACCACCCCAGGCATAGGTTTTGGCCGTAACGGCGAAGGTTACATTCGCATGGCCCTCACTGTTTCAGAAGATAGACTTAAAGAAGCTGTCGGCAGGATAAAGAAGCTGCATGAGAAATAGCAAGGTTTACCTTGGTATTGGTTCTAATCTTGGCAATAGAAACAAAAATATAAATACAGCTATCAAGAGACTGGGAGGCATAGAAGGTATAGAGGTAACCAGAGTTTCGTCTTTAATAGAGACAGAGCCTGAGGGGGGTCCGCCGCAGAATAAATTTCTAAATGGCGCGATTGAAATAAAGACGAAACTTCTGCCCCATGAATTATTAAAACAGCTTAAGAGAATAGAAGAAGAACTTGGCAGAGTTAAAACTATTAAAAACGGCCCCCGCACAATAGATTTGGATATTTTGCTTTATGGTGATGAAAAAATTAATTCCCCCGATTTAAAAATACCACATCCCAGGATGTATAAGAGAGAATTTGTAATGAGGCCGTTGAAGGAATTGCAGTGCATCTCGCACCTTTAAAGTATACAGAGATAAGTATCAAAAAAGTGTGGGATGAATAAACAAAAGGTGCGGGATGCAGTTAATAAAAAGCATAAATTCGGTAAAAAAGCAGATAAGAAAGGCAAAAAAGACTGGTAAATCAATAGGCCTTGTGCCGACTATGGGATATTTCCATGAAGGGCACCTTTCACTTATAAGAAAGGCAGTCAAAGAATGCGATGTCGTTGTAATAAGTATCTTTGTCAATCCGGCTCAGTTCGGCCCCGGTGAAGATTATTTACGCTATCCGAGAGAGTTAAGTAGAGATTTACATCTGGCGGAAGAAGAAAGTGTAAATATAGTATTTGCGCCATCTGCCAAATCGATGTATCCAAATGGATATCAAGCCTATGTTAATGTAGAAAAGATGAGCAAGGTCTTATGCGGCATCTCAAGGCCTTCCCATTTTAGAGGAGTTGTATCGGTTGTTGCTAAATTATTTAATATTATAGAGCCGGATATTGCATACTTTGGAGGAAAAGACGCACAGCAGGCAATAATTGTAGATAGAATGGTCAAAGATTTAAATATGAATGTGAAATTGAAGGTATTGCCTATAATAAGGGAAAAAGACGGTTTAGCAATGAGTTCACGAAATACATATTTAAACAAAATGGATAGAAAAAATGCTGCGAATTTATATAAATCTTTGAAAGGAGCAAAAAGATTGATAAATTCCGGAACAAGAGATACAAATAGAATAATTCACACAATGCGAAAAATGATAAAATCTGTTCCCCATGCGCAAATAGATTATATTTCTGTTGTTGACGCCAAAGGCTTAAAGCCGGTAAAAAGATTAAAAGGCAAAATTCTAATTGCATTAGCGGTATATTTTGGCAAAACCAGATTGATTGATAATATAATCGTAAGGTTATAGGAGGTTATTATGCTACGCATAGTAATGAAATCCAAAATTCACAATGCTACTATAACCGAAACCAATTTAAATTATCAAGGGAGCATAACTATTGATTCAGCACTGCTTAAGGAGGCAGACATATTCCCGGGCGAAAGAGCGCAGGTAGTAAATCTAAACAATGGAACTCGCCTCGAAACATATGTTATCGAAGGTGAAGTAAATTCGGGCATTATATGCATGAACGGAGCTATGGCTCGATATGCCCAGGTTGGGGATAAAGTTATAATAATCTCCTATGGTTTGATGGATTCAAAAGAGGCAGCTATTTTCAGGAAAAAAATAGTAAATGTAAACGAAAAAAATAAATCTGTGAAGAAATGATATACACAGAAAAAGATGACAGAGAATACAAAGATAAATTAAGAGCACGTATACAACAGCTTAAAAAAGAACGCAATGCTGTTATCCTTGCCCATTACTACCAGAGGGACGAAATACAGGAGATAGCGGATATAAAAGGCGATTCTCTGGCATTAAGCAGGGCAGCCAGGGATACGGATGCCGAGGTAATAGTATTTTGCGGTGTGCTCTTTATGGCAGAGACAGCGTGTATATTAAATCCTAACAGAATAGTTTTACTTCCGGTAAAAGAAGCCGGCTGCCCTATGGTCGATATGATTACCATAGATATGCTTCGGCAAAAGAAGAAAGAATATCCTGACGCAGTTGTGGTTGCTTATGTTAATACTTCTGCCGCTATAAAGGCTGAGTCTGATATATGCTGCACTTCAAGCAATGCCGTTGAACTGATACGCTCGATTAAGAAGAAACAGATATTATTTATTCCCGACCAGAACCTGGCAAAATATGTTCAAAGCCAAATTCCGGAAAAAGAGATAATTTGCTGGGAGGGTTTTTGCCCTACCCACATAAGAGTCCATGAGGGCCAGATAAGGGCAGCTAAAAGACTTTATCCTGATGCCGAATTTATAGCCCACCCGGAATGTGAACCATCTGTATTGGCATTAGCAGATTATATTGCCTCTACCGCCGGAATGATAAAATATGTCGAAAAATCAAAAGCAAAGGAGTTTATAGTAGGCACTGAATATGGCATATTGTTCGAACTAAGGCGCCGAAATCCTGATAAAAGATTTTATACGCCTACGGAAGGCTTACTGTGCGCAAATATGAAGTTGACGACTTTAGGATGGCTGGCGCATTCTTTAGAGCTTATGGAATACAGGATAGAAGTTCCACAGGAGATAAGAATTAGAGCAAAAAGGGCCGTTGACAGGATGCTGAATGTATTTGCTGATAAAAAATGAATAAATTGAAGATAGGCATAATAGGTTGCGGGGTTATAGGATCGAAACTGGCAAAAGTTATTGATAAGGAGCTAAAAGACAGGGCCAGGATTGCAGGACTTTGCGATATCGATAAGGAAAAATTAGAAAGATTACGCAGGAGGCTTAAATCAAAACCTGCCAGCTTGGAACTCTTAGATTTAATTAAAAAGAGCAATTTGGCAATAGAGGCAGCTTCAGCAAAGGTAAGCGCCCATATTTTAAAAAATGCAATTAATGCAAAGAAAGATGTAATGTTAATGAGCGTGGGTGGATTATTGGGGCATGAAAGACTATTTGAATTAGCGCAAAAGAGAGGGATTAAAGTCTATCTTCCCAGCGGCGCTATAGGCGGTGTCGACGCTATAAAAGCAGCAAGTCAGGCTAAGATTAGGAGCGCAAGGCTTATAACCAGGAAGCCACCAAGAGGACTGGAGGGCGCACCTTATATAATTAAAAAGAAGATAAACCTTAAAAAGATAAAGGGCGAGAAGATATTATTTGATGGCCCAGCCGCCGAGGCAGTAAAGGCATTTCCTAAAAATATAAATGTATCAGCCCTCTTAAGTTTAACCGGTATAGGCGCTAATAAAACACGCGTAACTATAATTACATCGCCTTCTTATAAAAGAAATTCCCATCAGGTTGAGGTCTGTGGGGATTTTGGTAAGTTAATTACTAAAACAGAAAATGTCCCAGCACCTGATAATCTAAAAACCAGCTACCTGGCGGTCCTTTCCGCTATAGCCACCCTAAAACAAATATTAAGTCCCGTAAAGATGGGTACATGAAATTTTGCATATGCAAAAACTTCCTTTTTAAAAATTTTCCTTGCACTCGTCGGAAAAATAGAGTAAAATAATTGCAAAGTTAAAAATAGAAGGGAGGTGAAAAATTAGATGGCAACAAAGGTTTTAAAATGCTGCATAAAGAGAAAAAAGGGATATCTATATTATGTAGATAAAAGAGGCAACGTTTCTATGGCAAAGATGGCCCGCGGAAAGAAAAAAGGCGGTTCGCCAAAGATGGTTGTAAAAGCCGGCATCAAGAGAAAGAAGGGTTATCTCTATTTCGTCGATAAAAAGGGCGATGTATCTATGGCAAAGATGGCCCGCGGCGGAAGAAAGAAGAAGAAGAAGAAGAGATAAATAAAAGTCTTTTTAAAAATTAGGGACAGACATCTATTTTTTTAAAAATAACAGCAGAAAAATAGGTGCCTGTCCCAGTTTTTTCTATGGGAAAAGAGCACATAACTATAAGAGGGGCTAGGGAGCATAATCTAAAGTCAATAAACGTAAACATCCCCAGAAATAAGCTGACAGTAATAACCGGTGTTTCCGGGTCCGGTAAATCATCCCTAGCCTTTGACACTGTATATGCTGATGGGCAACGTAAGTTTGTTGAAAGCCTTTCTGCTTATGCCAGGCAATTCTTGGAGCAGATGCAGAAGCCGGATGTTGATTATATAGAAGGATTATCGCCGACTATATCCATACAACAGCGCGCTGCAGGAGGAAATCCCCGTTCCACAGTCGGAACTACTACAGAAATTTATGATTATTTAAGATTGCTTTTTGCACGCGTAGGCGAGCCCTATTGCTATAAATGCGGCAGGAAAATATCCAGCCAGAGCCCTCAGGAGATAGTTGAGCACATATTTTCTATGCCTTTTGATACTCCGATAATGATACTTGCTCCTATAGTGCGGGGTAGAAAAGGCGAGTATATTCAATTATTTCAAAAAGCAAAAAGAGATGGGTTTGTGAGAGTCAGGGTAGACAGAAATATATATGACCTTAGCCAAAAAATAAAATTGAATAAGAAGCTCAAACACAATATAGAAATAATAGTCGATAGATTAATCCTTAAAAAGGAAATAAGACAGCGCCTTGCCGATTCAGTAGAAACTGCCTTAAAAGCCGGAGAAGGCCTCCTCATTGTTGCCAAACAACCTTCTACGAGCCACAAACCACAAACTACGAACTACGAAGTCCTATACTCCACCCAAAACGCCTGCCCCAAATGCGGAATAAGTTACGGTTCTTTAGAACCGAGAATGTTTTCATTTAATTCCCCTTATGGGGCGTGTCCAGGTTGCGGTGGTTTAGGCCATAAGATGAAAATAGACCCCGACTTGATAATACCGGATAAGTCTAAATCTTTAAGAGGTGGAGCTATTGAGCCTTGGCGAAAAGGCGGTAAGTCTTTACTTTTGTATTATCATCGCATGATGAGGGATTTAAGTTATGATTACGGTTTTGATTTAGATACATCTTTTAATAGATTGCCGAAAAAG
The DNA here is from genome assembly GCA_020354945.1 of Candidatus Omnitrophota bacterium. Lineage (GTDB taxonomy): Bacteria > Omnitrophota > Gorgyraeia > JABMRG01 > JAFGKX01. The sequence continues at coordinate 987,419 of CP070655.1, read as the reverse complement.
ACTCAAGGGGTCGTACTGTATGGTTCTGAAGAACAGAATGCCGATAGATATTTCGAAGGCATTATTCCGAATCTTGAACGCAGATTCAGGCAGACAGAGAGCGAGTATATAAAAAATTTCATCTATAGTTTTATGTCAATGCGCCCCTGCCCGCAATGTAAAGGCAACCGTCTTAAACAAGAGTCCTTAGCGGTAAAAATAGACGGAAAGAATATTGCAGATGCGTGCAAATTGAGCATAATAGGAACACTTAATTTTATTGAAAATCTTAAATTAAGTAAAGAAAAGACCCAGATAGCAAGATTAGTTTTGAAAGAATTAAAGAACAGATTGCATTTTTTGATTAATGTCGGATTAAATTATCTTACTTTAGACAGGATGAGCCAGACCCTATCCGGCGGAGAGGCCCAGAGGATTAGATTGGCAACTCAAATAGGCGCCGGCTTAGTCGGCGTTTTATATGTATTGGATGAGCCAAGTATCGGTTTACATCAAAGGGATAATTCAAAACTTCTGGATACCCTATACGCGTTAAGAGATTTGGGAAATACTGTATTGGTAGTAGAGCATGACGAATCTACAATAAGGAACGCCGATTATATTATCGATTTAGGCCCGGGAGCTGGCAAAAACGGAGGCGAGGTTGTATATAGCGGGTCATTAAAAAATTTGCTTAGATGTAAAGGTTCTCTAACTGCAAAATATATGAATGGCGAATTATCTATTCCGGTACCCGAAGAAAGACGCCCCCATAAAAATAGAAAAAGGCTTATAATAAAAGGGGCCAGGGAGCATAATCTTAAAAATATAGACGTAGAGATTCCACTGGGTGTGTTAACTTGTATAAGCGGGGTTTCAGGTTCCGGCAAATCTACTTTAATTGATGAGGTTTTATACAGAGCTCTGGCCAGGAAATTTTATCGTTCTCCCCTTGTTCCTGGTAAGCATGAAAGAATAGTTGGTGTTGAAAATATCGATAGAGTAATTGTAGTTGACCAATCGCCTATAGGAAGAACGCCTCGTTCCAATCCAGCTACATATACCGGGGTGTTTAGTTACATAAGGGATATCTTTAGCAGGGTTTCCGAGTCTAGGATGCGCGGCTATAAACCCGGCCGATTCAGCTTTAATGTCAAAGGCGGCAGATGCGATGCGTGCAACGGTGACGGAGTGAAAAAAATAGAGATGCATTTCTTGCCGGATGTTTATATTATGTGCCAGGTATGCAAAGGCAAAAGATTTAACCGGCAGACCCTTGAAGTAAAATTCAAAGGTAAAAATATTGCAGATGTATTAGAAATGACAGTTGATGAAGCCTATGAATTATTCAAAAATATACCCAGAATTAAATCTAAACTTAAGACATTAATAGATGTCGGCTTAGGATATATACAAGTGGGCCAATCCGCCACTACCCTTTCAGGCGGCGAAGCCCAGCGGGTTAAGCTTTCAGCTTACCTTGGCAAGAGAGCCACAGGAAATACGCTTTATATATTGGATGAACCTACTACAGGGTTACATTTTGACGATGTCCACAAACTTCTTTCAGTTCTAAATGCCATTGTCGAGCAGGGCAATTCGGTGATAGTCATCGAGCATCACCTGGATGTCCTTAAAAGCGCAGATTATCTAATTGACCTTGGACCTGAAGGCGGAGATAACGGCGGCGAGATTGTAGCCTGCGGCTCGCCTGAAGAAGTTACTAAAAAGAAAAAATCCTTCACCGGTCAGTATTTAAAAAAAATCCTTTAAAAATTGGAACAGGCACAATTTTTTCCGTATTGCCGTGAGTTAAAAAATTGTACCTGTCCCAATTTTTTCCAATTGCATTAGTTAATACTCTATGTTATACTTATAGCCGCCATGAAATCAAATTCCCCACTCATTACAACTTTTACTATATTATTATGCCTTGCCGGCACATTTTTATATGCACAAACTGAAGTTGCCGATGAGCAAACCAGGCAGTTTGTTTTAGGTAAAAAGGCATTTAATGATCAACTTTACGATGTGGCAATAACCCAGCTCGAAGATTACTTAGAGAAAACTCCTTCCGGCCGTTATATTGCAGAAACCCATATATTATTAGGTCAATCTTATTTTCATAAAAAAAATTATACTAGATCATTGTTTGAGTTTAAAACAATCCTGGATTTGCCAAGCCCGGGCGAATTTAACCATTTGGCGTTATATTGGGCAGGTGAGGTCAATTATGGGGCCGGAGATTATACCCAGGCTCTAAAATTTTATCAAAAATTGATAGAGGAATATCCCGATTCAATATATGTAGCCAGCGCTTATTATTCAAAAGGCTGGTGTTTTTATAAACAAAATTTATTTGAGTCTGCCTTAGAATCATTTACAAAAATAACAGAAGATTATCCAGATTCAAACGTGGCAGGAGATTCTCTGTATAAGACAGCAGAATGCCTGTTTGACCTCAGGAGATATAATGTGGCAGAAAAAACAATTGAAAAATACCTTGATAGATATCCCTTAAGCAACAGGACGAAAGATGCCTTATTTTTAAAGGGGGAAATATTAAATCAGTTGCAGGACTATAAAAATGCCATAAAAGCTTATGAGGATGCACTCAAAATAACCGGGGAAAAAGAATGGGCCCCTTATGCAGTATTGAATATAGCCTGGTCCTATTTTGAATTGTCCGAATATCAGAAGGCAATAGAGACATTCGGTACTCTTGTCAATGATATATCTAGCGGCAATGCTGCGGACTCGGCCTATTTTGGCCTGGGGCGGTCTTATTACATGATAGGCCAACACCATAAATCAATAGGAGCCTTAAGCCAGTTAATAGAGAAATTCAATAAAAGTGAATTGTTAGATGATGCCTATTTTTGGAAAGCAGAAAATTATTATGCCGTTTCAGATTATGAAAAGGCCATATCGGTTTATCAAAATCTTTTGGATAAATTTCCTAATAGTGAGTTTCTCGGTCAGACCCACTTTAATATAGCCTGGGCAATGCTCAGGCTCAATAGAAAAGAGGAGGCAATTTTAGAATTTGAGAAGGCAGGGGACATCTCTCCTGACCGAGACCTTATAGTTAGCTCTATCTGCCGCATTGCCGATATATATCTGGATGATGCTGAATATAAAAAGGCCCAGGCTTATTATGACAAGGTATTAGCGGAATATCCTGATAGCTATTATGCAGATTATGCCCAATATCAATTAGGCGTGACTTTTAGTAAAACGCAACGTTATGCAGCAGCCACCATTGCGTTTAAAAATCTTATGCTCAATTATCCGGAAAGCAGGCTCATAGATAAGACTCTGTTTGAGTTAGGGATGGTCTATTTTAATCAAGGCAATTTTAAATTAGCCTGCGAGCAATTTAACAGGATAAAAGAAAGCTATTACCAAAGCCCTTTAAGGGATGAGGCCACATATTATTTAGGTGTATGCTTTTATAATTTGGGCCGGTATGATGAAGCAACAGATGTGTATAAATCTCTTATTTTAAAAAGCAAGGATGAGGAGATAGTTCAGATAGCCACATATGAGCTGGGCCAAAGCTTATATCGAAATAATCAAGAGAAGAAAGCACTGAAAATATTTTCTAACCTTTTAAGCAAATATCCGGATAGCAGATTGGTGCCGGATGCGGTATTTTGGTTTGCTCAATATTACTACATTAAAAATAAATTCGGAAGGGCCCAAACCTGCCTTGACAGAATCATAAAAGATTTTCCAAAAAATGCTTTAGTGGATGATGCCATTTACTGGTCGGGTTTGATTTTTTATCAACAGGGAAATTCAGATAGAGCCGTTGCCCAATTTAAGAAGGTAATTGAAGAATACCCTGGCAGCGATTCTGTAGAGAGTTCAGCCAGTGCCCTCGGTGATATTTTGACAGAAAAAGGTAGGTATGA
>CP070655.1:963401-983423 GCA_020354945.1 Candidatus Omnitrophota bacterium | reverse complement strand
CCTCATAAGGTGTGTTATCTTATTTTTTCTCGCTAATTGAAGCTGGGTCATTAAATACTTGGGGACACTCTGCTGCACGAAAAGTTTTGCAACATCTGGTTCACTTTTCGTGCTGCAGGGTGTCCCCATCCGGGATCCTTTTCATGCTGCAGAGTGTCCCCACCATGTTTTTTACGGCTCCCTCAGTGTTTCTCCCTGACAAAATTGCGCTTGAAACAGCTACTCTTCCAGCCCCTGCAGAGATTGCTTCTTTTATATTATCTTGATTAATCCCGCCTAAGACAAAAAAGGGTATTTTTATGTTCTTTAGTAATCTTATCGCATCTGGCCCGATTGCATCTGCATTCGGTTTAGTTTTTGTTTTAAAAATCGGGCCGAAACCAATATAATCCGCTCTTTCTGACCGGGCCTGCAGAGCCTGTTTTAAATTGTGAGCGGATTTTCCGATAATTTTATTCTTTCCTAATATATTCCTTGCGCAAGCTAATGGCAAATCGTTCTGTCCCAGGTGCACCCCGTCGGCGTTACAATTAAAAGCGATATCTACCCTGTCATTAAGTATGAATAGCGAACTCCTCATCCCGGTAAGTTTTCTGAAGCGCAGGGCAAGATTGTAAAACGTAGAATCCTCCAGGCCCTTGCATCTAAGCTGTAAAATTTTGATCCCTGCTTTTAATGCCTTTTGTGCCCGGGCATAGTGTAAACTGAGCTGCTTATAATCTGTTATGTTTACTATTAGATAAAGATTGGTGTTTAATAATAACTTCTTTTTCGATATCATAGATTGCAAAGCGTATCTTTTTAAATTTCTCAGCTGACCTTTTATTTACAATCTTAAAGAGCTCTTCAAGAACCCTGGTCGATTCTTTTGCCCTTTCTATATTTGCCAAAAATACGGATTGCCAGTTGCCTCTTGCACTCTCTTTCTTTGTAGTAAATTTGCCAACATCGCCTGCAGAATCTCTTTCTTTTAATAATTCCAGATAGTCTATTTTTGAATCTTTAATCGCAGAGAAAATATTTTGCCTGATTGTCTTAAATCTACGTGCTGATTTCGCATCATTGAGTAAAAATCTTGCAATATCCTCGCAAACCCTTAAGCCCTCTCGGGAACGATTCAAATTTGCATCTATTATTCGTAAAACTTTCTGTTTATCCAAATCTATGCGCAATTTTCTGTATAATATTACTGCTGGAGTATCCCTTTCGGTATCTTACGCTAACTGCCTTTCCGCCATAGCTGGCAGCAACTTTTCTTCCTACTATATCCTTTACCTTCCAGTCGCCGCCTTTTATAACGAAATCGGGTTTTAGTTGGCTTATTAATCTTTCCGGGGTAGTTTCTGAAAACGAGGTCACGTAATCAACGCTTTCCAGCGCCGCTACTAATCTTTGCCTGTCTCTTAGTTTCATTATTGGCCTTGAAGAATCCTTAATCTGCTTTACCGACGAATCTGTATTCAATGCCACTATTAAAACATCCGCTCTTTTTTTTGCATCTTCTAAATATAGGATATGGCCTGGATGCAGTATATCAAAACAACCATTAGTAAAAGCTGTTTTTTCACCTTTCTTCCTGAGTCTATTTATTACTGCTTTAAGCTGTTTAATATTTTTAATCTTTGTTTTGCTCAAAATAATTTCTCTTCCGCAATCTCGCACAAAACATGGCCTATTGTTATATGGGCCTCTTGTATTCTGGCTGTATTTCGCGAAGGCACAATCAAAGCTATATCTACAAGCGGCGCTAATTGCCCGCCACCAAAACCTGTTAGAGCTACGGTGGTGAGATTGCGTTTTTTTGCCTCAAGTATCCCTGTTATTACATTACTTGCGTTGCCGCTTGTAGAGATACCGATAGCTATGTCGTCTTTGCAGGCCAATGCCTCTATTTGGCGGGAAAAGATCTCTTCATATCCATAATCGTTGCCTATAGATGTCAACGTGGACGTGTTGGTGGTTAAAGCAATAGATGCCAATCCGCGCCGTTCTAATTTAAATCGCCCTACTAGCTCAGCGGCTATATGTTGGGCATCTGCGGCACTGCCACCGTTGCCAAACAGCAATATTTTTCCGCCAGCCTTTAAACTGCCGGCTATATAATCAGCTACTTTATTGATGTCCTTAACCATTGTCTTTAAGATTTGCTCTTTTACGCTTATGCTCTCTTTTATTATCTGTGTCACCTTATCAGCCATCTCGCCTCCAAAATTTACGAAGTAAATTTCCTCCCGCCTGCCCCGAACGAATGTGAGGGAAACAATGCGACGAATACGAGCATTGGAGGGACTTAGCCAAAGAATACCTTTGCAACATTATATAGTTCCTTATCAACCGTCTTTGGTTTGGCAACTGCTTCCTGCAATTTAACGGGCCTTATCTCGTTGCCGCGCAAACTGACCATATAGCCAAATTTCCTTTGATGAACTAATTCGGCAGCCTTTACTCCGTATCTTGTGCTAAGCACCCTGTCCATAGCTGTAGGCGTGCCGCCTCTTTGAATATGGCCCAGCACCACCGTTCTGGTCTCAAATCCCGTCATCCTATCTATCTTTTCCGCCAAAACCTGGCCAATGCCGCCAAGCCGAACATTTCCAAAAGCATCGAGTTTTTCCTCTTGCAATATCTCCTTACTCTTTTTGAATGCTGCCCCCTCGGCAACTGCAACTATGCTAAATGGCTTTCCTCTTTTTCGCCTGGCCTTTAAGGCCTTGACAACCTCTTTCATATCTATGGCCACTTCCGGTATTAGTATAACATCTGCGCCTCCTGCAATGCCTGCATATGCTGTTAACCAGCCGGAGTGCCTTCCCATAATCTCGACAACAATTACACGGTGATGGCTCTCTGCTGTGGTATGAAGCCGGTCTATGCATTCTGTAGCAATGTTTATTGCTGTATCAAAACCAAACGTAAAATCGGTTGCTGAAAGGTCATTATCAATAGTTTTTGGTACGCCTACAATCGGCAAATGCTCCTGTAAATACAGCTTATTTGCAACGCCCAGCGTATCATCTCCGCCGACAGCAATTAAGGCAAAAAGGTTTAATTTCTTAAAATTTGACTTAAGTTTAGCTACGTTCTGTTTCTCCTTATATGGATTGAACCTGCTGGTTCCTAATATAGTGCCTCCTTTAGGAAGAATACCGGATATTGCGTAATCGTCGAGCACTGCAGGATCGTTTTCTACCAATCCCTTCCAACCGTCCTTTATCCCTATAACCTCATAGCCATAAGTAAAACTTTTTCTGGCTACTGCTCTTATTACCGCATTTAAACCCGGGCAGTCTCCTCCGCCTGTAAGTATTGCGATTCTTTTTTTACCTGACATAGTCTAATGTCTCCCTTCTATCGTCAGAAGTTCCTATACGGGGGCTGCGGAGTTACTCCGGCTGCCTCCTTAGGGCTTTTTGACTTGGAGCTTTCTCTATGAACGATTTTTGCAACGTGCACTTTAGTCGTTATTGGCTCCTCAATCCCTAACATATCCTGAACTTTATTTTTTATAATACCTTGAATCTTTTCTGTCACATCCGGAATATTGCTATCCGACCATAAAGAGACCCTGGCTGATATATTAACGCCTTTTTTGCTGGCAATTACATTGGAGCGCATATCTTTTATTTCAGGTATCTGATTTGCCAGCTTTTTTATAAAATTCTCTATCGCAGAAAGAGATATGACTACCTGTCCATCCGGGGTATTAAAGGCTATGGTTCTTTCTCTCTGAATGCCTCCAAAAGTAAAATGGGTAATCAGCAGCCCCAATAATATAAAGACAACCCCTGCCAGGCCAATGCTCGTTTGCAAATTGTACGTTTCATAAAAGGCTTTTATTTGATCTAAAGTAATAAGTTCCAAAGAAATGGCGATAAGTGCAGCGCCTATTATTATGAATACAACGGTGTAAAGGACAATTGAAAGAGTTTGCAATGGTCTCATTTTCTACCTCCAAATTTTGCGAAGCAAAATTCCTCCCGTACGATGCGACGGATAGGAGCATCGGAGGGGCAATTACTTCTATTGTGATTCCGGTTCTACGCCGGTAACATTAACATCCACTTCTGCCGAAGAAATACCCGTCATATTTTCTACAGCTTGTTTTACTTCATCCTGGATTCTCGCTGCAATCTCCGAAATATCCACCCCGTAAGCAGCTACGATATCCAATGTTATTTTGGTGCCTGACTCATTGGATTCAACCTTGATGCCGTCCATTATTTTAATTACCTTACCTATTCCTGTGCTGTCTAAAATCTTTTTCAACGGGCCTCTATTTATCCGGACAACGCCGGCAATCTTGGAAACTGTAAGTTCGGTTATTGACTTGATTGCATTATTATGAATTTTTACATCGCCCACATCGGTTATTTTACGCTTTTGTTCTATCATTGTGTAGCTCCTTTATCTGCGATCATCTGTGTCTTCAAAGTTCCGGCTCACCTAAAAGTTTATCCACATATCCTGTATGTATGCGGCCCTCTATAAAGACCTCATCATTAAATACCCTTTGGTGAAAAGGTAGCGTGGTCTTAATCGGCTCAATAATGAATTCATCCAGGGCTCTTTGCATTATATAGATGGATTCTTTACGATCCTTGCCATGTGCTATTAATTTGGCTATCATTGAGTCATAATAAGGCGGGATATCATATCCGGCGTATGCATGAGAATCTACTCTAATGCCTCTTCCGCCGGGGGTATGATAAGTATCTATGCGGCCTGGGGCAGGCATGAATTTATTATCCGGATCTTCAGCATTTATCCTGCATTCTATGGCATGGCCGGTAAAATTTATATTTTCCTGCCTTATGCCGAGTTTTTTTCCTGAGCTTATTTTTATCTGCTCTTTTATAATATCGATACCTGTTACCATCTCGGTAACAGGGTGTTCGACCTGAACCCGGGCATTGATTTCCATAAAATAAAAGTTTCCATTCTTGTCCAGCAAAAATTCGACTGTTCCGGCATTTACATAGCGGATATGTTTTAAGCCCTTTATAACCGCCTCTCCCATCTTCTTTCGCTTTTTTCTATCCAGCGCCGGTGAAGGCGACTCTTCTATTAATTTTTGATGGCGTCTCTGTATTGTACAATCTCTTTCTCCGAGATGTATCAGATTTTTGCCCTCATCTGCCAATATCTGAAATTCTATGTGCCGAGGTTCCTCTATGCATTTTTCGATATATACATCGCCGACGCCGAAGGCAGATTCAGCTTCACTTCTAGCCATATAAAATGCGCTTGCCAGCCTAATGTCATTATGGGCTATCCTCATGCCTCTGCCGCCGCCGCCGCCGGCAGCTTTTATAAACACTGGGTATTTGATGCGTTTTGCAATCTTTAACGCCTCGTCTTTATCCTTTACAATAGAATCGCTTCCGGGTATAACAGGCAATCCGGCTTTTTTCATAGCCTGTTTTGCTGCCATCTTATCGCCTACCAATTTCATATTCTCGAGACTGGGACCGATAAGCTTTATATTGCACGACTCACAAATCTCAGCAAAATGGGGATTTTCTGCCAGAAATCCATACCCCGGGTGAATGGCTTCTACGTCAGTAATCTCTGCGGCGCTTATAATTGCGGGGATATTAAGATAACTTTCGGAACTCTGCGGACCGCCTATACAAAGGGCCTCATCTGCAAATTTTACGTGGAGAGAATTAACATCGGCTTCCGAATAAACCGCTACGGTCCTAATGCCCAATTCTTTGCATGCTCTAATTATACGTAGCGCAATCTCGCCTCTATTTGCAATTAAAATCTTTGAAAACATTTTATTGGGACCTGTCCCCTTATGTTGGTTCTATCAAGAATAAAATCTGTCCGTATTCCACCGGGTCGGCGTTCTCGGCTAATATGTCTATGACTTTGCCCTTTACTTCAGACTTTATTTCATTCATAAGCTTCATAGCTTCGATAATACATACTACCTGCCCGACCTCTATCTCCTGCCCTATCTCAACAAATGGTTCAGATTCAGGCGACGGCGCCCTGTAAAATGTGCCTACTAATGGTGCTTTGACTTCAACCAGCTTTTTTTCTACCGCTTCCTTCGGGGCTTCGCCTTTCTCAGCGGGAGCAGCTGGTTTAGCAGCCACTTGGGGACCTTCAACGATTATCTCGCGGCCCGGCTCAGGCGCCCTTTTTAGTTTTATCTTTAAACCATTCCGCTCAACTTCAATCTCGCTAAGATTATTTTCATTCATCAGATTAATCATCTCTTTTATTTCTTTAAGATTCATTTTTTCCTCACTTTGCTCGGAAAAGTTTACAGCGTTTGATCCTGCACTGTAAACTGTCTCTATACCCTTCCTGTATACTTACCGGTCCTTGTATCTACTTTAATTAAATCTTGTGGCTTTATAAATAAAGGCACTTGTATAACCGCTCCTGTTTCCAGTGTAGCAGGCTTATAGGCTGCCTTTGCTGTATCGCCTCGCAGCCCCGCTTCGGTATGTTCGACTCTTAGTTTGACAGATGTAGGCAGGCTAACATCTATAAGTTTCCCTTTGGAATATGAAGCGGTTATCTCTAAACCGCCTTTTAAAAAATTTACCGAGCTTCCCAGTGCGGATTTATCTATGTTAATCTGTTCATAATTTTCGGTATTCATAAAGAAATAGCTATCTCCGGAATTATAAAGATACTGAATCTTTTGCTGTTCGATATATGCGGTATCAAACTTCTGGCCTGCTTTAAATGTTTTATCAATAACAGCATTGTTTTTTAAATTTCTTAATTTTGTTCGGACGAAGGCCCCGCCCTTTCCGGGCTTTATGTGTTGAAACTCTATAATCTGAAAAATCTTACCTTCATGTAAAATTGTCAGGCCATTTTTAAATTGATTTGTACTTATCATGAGTTAGTATCTTATAAGACTTATCAGTAACGAGTACCATATCTTCAATTCTAATACCCCCCCATCCGGGTATATATACCCCTGGCTCGACCGTAAAAACCATCCCCGGTTTTAAGGCTTTGCCGCTTTTTGAAGAAATTATAGGGGCCTCGTGAACTTTACGGCCAATGCCATGGCCAGTGGCATGCCCGAAATATTTTCCAAAACCTTTTCTGCGGATATAGTCTCTGGCGACTTTATCAATGCTCGATACCTTAACGCCGGGGCGAATGTTCGAGATGGCTTTTTGCTGAGCTTCCCTTATGATACTATATATATGTCTAAATTGAGCGTCTATTCTACCCAAGAAGATAGTCCTTGTCAAGTCAGAATTATAACCAAAAAACACGCAGCCGCAGTCTATTATAATAGGCTCATTCTTCTTTATCTTTTTATTAGATGAAATAGCATGAGGCATGCTGGAATTTATGCCAGATGCAACTATTGTAGGGAATGCTATTCTCTCAGCGCCTTGTTTTCTCATGCGCCATTCTAAATATCCGGCTACCTCAAGTTCCATCATTCCCACTTTTATATAATTGATTGTCTTTTTAAGAGCGCTGACAGCTATATCGGCAGACTTTTTAATAACTTTTATTTCTGGTTTAGTCTTATTGAGCCGAAATCTTTCTATTAATCCATCGGTAGATATAAATTTACACTCTCGTTTAATATTTAATTTTCTTACATTGTCAAAATTTAGGTGGGCTGCCTCAAAGCCAATCTTTTTAAGATGGTGCTTTTTAGTTAATTTGGGTATTTTATTTATTAAAGGCGGGCTAAACATGAGAATTTTAAAATCTTTAACTTCATTTTTGGCTTGTTGAAGATAACGAAAATCAGTTATAAACAGAGCTTCTTTGTCCTTATCTATAAGTAGAAAAGAATCATCTCCTTTAAAACCACTCAAGTATGAAACATTGGCAGGATTTGAGATACAAATCGCATCTAGTTTCTTGCGTTTTAAGCTTTGACGCAAGGTTGTAATGGTGGGATTCATGCTTTTTTGACAATTTCTGCTGCTGCTCTTAGACCAAAAATATAACTCTGGCAACCAAAACCACTGATGACACCCGCGGCAACAGGTGAAATAAGGGAAATTTTTCTGAATTCCTCCCGAGCATATATATTCGAAAGATGAACCTCGATGATGGGGATATCTATTGCGCTTATAGCATCTCTTATAGCCACGCTGGTATGGGTGTAGGCAGCTGGATTTATTAAAATAGCGCTGATGCCATCTTTTTTTGCATCTTGTATCTTCTGAACTATTTCACCTTCATGATTTGATTGAAATGGTATAATCTCAACCTTCAGAGAAGTCGCTTCCTCTTTTAACATATTATTTATATCTTCTAAAGTATTTTTTCCGTATATGTTTGTTTCTCTATCACCAAGTAAATTTAGATTCGGACCATGGATAACCAGAATTTTCTTCATTGTGATTCTCCTATACTTACAACTTATGACTTAAAACTTATAACTGCTTATCCGGTATTTCCGCCTCATCTATCAGCATTATGGGTATGCCGTCTCTTATAGGGTAATGCCTGCCGCATTTGGTGCAGACTATTTTTTCATCTTCAAGTTTGACATCTGCTTTGCAGACAGGACATGCCAGAATATTAAGTAATTCTTTATCTATCATAATATCTCCCCTTCCGGTTCTGGTTTAAATCTGTAAATATCTTTCTTAAACGCATAGATAAAAGCGCCGATTAAACTAAGGCCTAACAACGCTGCCAAAACCAATAAAGATAATGCAAATGCCGTGCTAGCCGGTATATAATCTTTAAACATATATACAATGCCTGTTTCTCTTACGCCGAGTCCATTTACAGATGGCAACATTGCAATCACGCCTACAATGGGGACCAATAAGAAAAATATGCCTAATTGGACGTTATCGACACCGGCAGACCTTGCTAAGAAAAAAAAGGATATTACGAATAATACTTGAGATATCGAAGAGAGTGAAAAGCTCCAGGCAAGCACTATTCTATGATGCCGGTAGATGTTTAATGAATCATAGGCCTTGATAATCTTCTGATAAATCCCTTTAGACTTAAATGGTTTAATCAAAAAACTAAAGAGCAAAGCTATCCTTTTATTTAGAAGGATTACCAGCAATAACAAAGTCAATACAAACATAGTTGCAACAAAATAAATTATCGCCGGATTATCTATTTTTTTATACATAAATACAAGTGCGCAAGTTGGTATAAGGGTAAAAGGGAGCATTGCCAGTAGCCTGTCCATAAGCACGCCGCTGAAAGCAGCCCCCTTTCTATTAAATTTTTTCCCGGCATAATAGGCCTTTATTACATCTCCGCCGATAGATGTTGGGAAAAAATTATTAAAAAAATAACCTAAAAAACAAAGGTATGTTCCTTCTTTAATGGTAAGCCGGATATCCTGAACAGATAAAACTTTTATCAGCCGGAGCCCCATAATAACAACAGCAAAAACGTATAATAAAAAAGCGAAGATTAAAAAGATTAAATTTGCATTTTTTATAGTAAGGACTATCCGGCCAAGGTCACCTCTCATCATCCAAAATAATAGACCTATTAACGAAAGACTGATAAATATCCTTAAGAATAGATATAATTTTCTTTTTGCGATGCTCATGATATTTGTTTAATGCTTTTACTATCGTTATCTTCCAAAGACCTTTGGGTTTCTATGGCCGAGATGGAGCCTTTGATAGAACCTATAATCTGGCGATATTCATCAGAGGCGTTAGCTATCATTGTAGAGCCGCGGTATATCTTATTTTCCAATATCTCGGACATCTTTTCAATATGCCTTCTTATATCCAGAAGATAATGCGTTAAATTATCCAGATCGATGGAACTATAATATTGTAAATGTAAGCTGAAAAACATAAGAAGATATGGAGCAATCATGCTATAGGAAATCAGTATCACATTCTGTTTATAAGCATCAAAGTGGGCGCTTTTACAGAGTGTATAGGCAGAATCGGGTATGGCTGCTATGGCCCAGGGGGTTGTCGTTTCAGGGTCTATATATTGCCTGACCTCATCCACCCTCTTTATTACCTCTTTTTGGATCTGTTTGGCGAGCATTTCCCGTTGAGATTCGTCTTCCTGTTTTGAAAATTCTTCCAGGAGTTCAGTCGATGGCCACTTTGAATCTATGGGCATTACTTTGTTATTTGCCAGCATTAATCCGAACTCGACCTCTTTACCTTTTATCTTGACATTTGACTGCACCATTCTCGGAGGAAATGAACTTAAAGTCTCCCTCAATATATTCTCTCCGGCGATGCCTTTTAGTTTAGTCCCGGCTATAACCGTCTCCATTCTCCTTAAAGATTCCCTGTTTTCCTGTTCTCTCAGTTTAAAATCTTCGTTGGCCTGGCGTATATTTTCAACGCCTCTTAAAGTCTGCTCAATATGCTCCTGCAGACGTCCTTGAGCCTTTGAGTCGCTGGACATTAAACCCTTCATTTCCTGCATAATCTGATTATGGAGCTTCTGATTGCTTTCAACGGAACTTAACAATGTCTTTAATGCGCCCATGTCAGAAATAGCGCCCAAGGCCTCTTTTGTAATAGCTTCTTTACCTCTGGTTGTTAATAACCTCAATATAATAATAAACAGAAGTAATGCGATAGATGCTAAAATAATCAATGAAACTAAGGCGATGGTATTCATGATTGTCCTCCCGAACCAATCAGCCCTGCTTGTTCCATTCTGCTTTGAAGCAAGGGGAGCGTCTGTGCTGCTGCCTCCTCGCCTTTACTTATAATATAATCTGCTTTATCAAAAGCCATCTGGTCTATTTCACCCGGCAACTGCGGCATTATGGTTATGTCTGCTAGTTTCCCCTGAAACTTATTTAGCTCGCTACCTGCTATCTGGATAGATTGATATATCATCTGAAATATATTTGTAATTTTTTCCTTTTTTATACAAAAGCCCACATCAGATGCAATTATAAAACTCGCTCCCATTTGCTGGGCAACCCTCACAGGCACTGAATCTATCAAACCGCCATCTACTAAGAGTCTGCCATTTATCCTTATAGGGATAAAAATGCCCGGCAAAGAACAGCTTGCTCTTATAACTTCTGCAAGATTACCTGAGGTTAGTACCACTCTCTGGCCATTCTCAATATCTGCCGTAACTACAACTAACGGTATTTTTAGGTCTTCAAATCCTTTGTTTTCAATAGCATCAATTATTATTCTTCCTAAATTCCTGCCCTCAAGAAAACCAATCTTGGATATAACAAAATCGGTTAAATGCCACCATCTGGTTTTAAGGGCTAGTTGTTCTATTTTTTCAATTGGTATACCAAGTGCATATGTAGCACCTACCAATGCGCCTACGCTGGTGCCAAGTATCAAATCTACAGGGATTTTTGCCTTATGTAATACCTTTAATACCCCTATGTGGGCTAATCCTCTTGCTGAACCTCCGCTTAAGACTAACGCTATTTTATTATAGGGAGGTTTTATCATTTCACTACAATGCCTGCATAACCGACTACGGCATTATAATCTCCGGTTGCATCTCCGCTGGTTTGATATTTTATAAGCTCAGCCTGCTTTGCTCCTAACCCTTTTGCAGCAATGAGCATAACAGCTGCCGGTATATATCCGCACATACTTATGTTTAAGGCCTCCACTTTATGCATAAGCTGAATTTCATCTAAATTGAGCATGGCTTCGATAGCAATTTTATCCTTCCTTTCTGCTGATTTTTGGTCTTCGTAATGGGTCATATCACTGCTCGCAACAATGAGGGCTTCTTTCTTTAATTGCTTAATTGCAGAGGCTATTGAGTTACCGAGATCCTTGTAAGCATCCAGCTCATAAGCAGAAAGGACCATAGGCACTATCTTAAAATCTGCACCTTTAAGATATTGCATAAATGGAAGCTGTACTTCTAATGAGTGTTCATGCATATGGGCCTTGGTATCTTCTTTAAGGAATCTGCATTTTTTTAAGATAATCTCCGCTAACTCATTATCTATTTCGACATCGCCCAGAGGGGTGTTCCAGATGCCCTCTTTGAATAGTGAAAATCTTGCTCCTGCGCCGGTGTGATTTGGTCCTAAGATAATTATGGTCTCAGGTATTTCTATTGAGGAAAACACACAACCCGCAACAGCCCCTGAATACATATATCCGGCGTGAGGGGATACTACACCGATTGCCTTTTCTTTGGCGGCGCTCTTGCTTATGCCTATTAACCGCTGAACTTCCTTTCTAAGGGAAGCCTCTGTTCCCGGATAAAATTGACCTGCTACTGAAGGTTGACGTTTCATCTATTGGGACCTGTCCCCCCTATTCTAAAAATACTGCTGCGGCAAGTACTGAAGTCCATAAGCCATCTTTGTTGCCCTGGGCTGACTGGCATGTATTAGATGTTTTGGTTATATATCCGCTTGCTATATATTCCTGCTTTCTTTCATCCCAGGCAGTATCCGGGTTAAATTGCACACCCAGGGTAGTGGCTAACATCGTCGCTGCCAAGTCTTCTGCATATTCACCGGATTTTTTTGCTACTTCGCCATAGGCATGATGTTCTGAAATATAACCGTATAAATTAGGGTCGCTGGTTTTCGCAAAACCTATTGCGGCAGAAACAAGTCTGTTTGGTTCACTGGTCTCATTTCTGTCCATAACAACATATGTAATCTCACCCGGCTTAAGAAGTTTTAAACCTTCTTCTCTGCTTAATATCTTACAATTTGGCGGGAAAATGCTCGATACGCAAACTAAATTGCATCTTTCAATTCCGGCATCCCTTAATGCTGCTTCAAAAGCAGCCAGTTTGTCTTTATTTACCCCAACCCCTTTTGTAAAAAACATCTTTGTCGGTGTCATTCTTCTAATTCCTCCGCTTTTTGACTAAAAAGAATTTATACCCCAGCATCTTATAAATTAACTTCGCTGTTATGAAATCGGCAGTTTTAGATGTTGAATCCGGACATAGCTCTACAACATCAAACCCAACAACATTTTTTTCTTTAAATACAGCTTTTGTTGCCGTTAATACATCATCCCAATCAAGGCCCCCAGGTTCAGGGGTGCCTACAGCAGGTATTAAAGAAGGGTCAAAGACATCGGTATCAACGGTAATATAAACATCCTTATTGAGATTGTCCAAAATTTCTTTAACCCAACCGGTTATGTTTGTTTTATCTTTTGCCCACATAACCTTATAATGGTTCTCTTTAATCGTCTCGGATTCCTCAAAACTTAAGCTTCTTACACCGGCCTGAACCGCATCACAATGTTCTCTGATTCTCGCCATAACGCAGGCATGATTGTATTTTGAACCTTCATACTCACCCCGCAAATCAGCATGGGCATCAAGGGAAAGTACAGAAATATCCGGATATTTTTCTTTTAATGCAAAGAGGGAGCCGATTGAAATTGAATGCTCCCCGCCTATTACAACCGGAAATTTGTTATCATTTAGAACTTTTAGGCAGCGGGTTTTTACTTTACTAACCATTACTCCCGGTTTCTTTGTTATCTTAAGGGGCGCTAAAGTAGATATCCCAATATCTGCAACAACTCTATCAAGCTCTTCATCATACAACTCCATATTTTTTGAAGCCTCTATTATTGCTCTAGGAGCTTTTTTGGTCCCTTTAATGTATGTAGTGGTTATCTCATAAGGAATAGGGATAATAGCCACTTTCGATTTTTTATATTCAGAGTATTTATCTTCTAAAGCACCAAAATTATCCGGGATCTTGCTCATTTCCTTTGGGGACGCCGCCATGACTCATTACTTAGGCGTGGTAACAACCGTTACACTTTTATTTAATTTAAAATATTTTTTTGCGGCAATTATCAAATCTTTTTTAGAAATAGAATTTATAACATCGGGATAATGTACATGATAATCGTAACCCAAACCGTATAATTCGTCAAGCCCTGTTTGCAGAGCAAGGCCCCCATTGCTTTGGATGCTCAACTGATATTTTGTAATCAGCGACTTCTTGGCAGCGTTGATTTCTTCCTCTGTTATTTTACCGGCCGATATTTGACGAATCTGAGAGATTATACTTGTCTTTACATTGTTTGCATTCTGAGGAGTTGTTGCAGCATAAAAAATAAATGCCCCTGTATCCAAACCTACCATCCCAAAAGTGCCTAATGTATAGGCCAGGCCCTCCTTCTGCCTTATTTGCGAATAAAGCCTGCCGGAGCCGCCTGAAAAAAGCGAAGAAAGTACCTGCAAAGGGTAGCGGTCCTCATCATACAAACTTGCCCCCTTAAAACCTATCATTACTACTGCCTGTCTTTTATCCATATGCTCAGAGATTTTCCTCGACCGGGGACGAGTATCTATTTTCATCTGTTCGACTTGGAAAATTTCGCCTTCAGGCATATTTTCGAATTTATCCTCAAGGATTTTGAAAACATTTTCTTCGTCTATATTGCCGCATATAGAAATTACGGTATTTTTAGCAACGCAAAATTTTTTGTGAAAGTCTATTAAATCGGCTTTTGAAATTCCCGAAACCGACTCCTTACTTCCGATGGAAATAAGTCTATATGGGTGTTTTTGAAAAAGCGATTTTCTTAATGAAAGATTGGTATATTTGAATATATCATCCCGGATAAGTTCTATCCCTGCTAATACATCAGTTTTTACAATATTTACTTCTTCTTCCGAAAAAGTAGGGTGCAATAAGATATGTGCCAATAAATCAATTACTTTTTCTGTATCTTTACTCATAAAATTTATTATAAAACCAAAACTATTGTTGCCACTATACGGAGTGAATTGCACGCCCAGTGATTCGATCAAATCTGTGAGCTGGTCTTTTTTATAACGGCTGGTGCCTTTAGGCATCGTGGAAACTGCCAGGTTAGATATTCCGTTGCACTTTGCATCTTCTGCTCTCAAGCCCCCTTTAATCGATACTATGATAGAACAAACCGGGTTGGTGTGATTTTCTGTCATAACTACTGCTAAACCATTAGGGAGGACCTTTTTTATGGTTTGAGGTTTTTCTGCTTCTTCGATCAAAGCGTGCTCTATGCCCTTTTCTTCCTCATAACCTCCAGGGACCAACCCCGCTATGGTCATATTTTCTTCTGTTAAGTACTTCGAGGCAGCCTCCGTTATATCATCGGCAGTTACATTTTCTATGCCTTTTACATATTTGCCTGAGAAATCCAAATCGCCGGTCAAGGCAAAATTAGCAGCTAAAGTATCTGCTTTGTTCTGTTGGGTCTCTAACCCCAATAAATAAGAACTTAAAACCTTAGTTTTAGCTCTCTTTAATTCCATTTCTTTCGGAGGCGATTGTTTTATTTTCTTGATTTCTTCTTTGACAACTTCTATTGTTTCTTTAACCGACTTCTGTTTCGCTACGAAAGATATAACAAAAAACCCTGGATGCCGTGGGGTATAGTTATAAGACCCTATGGAATGGACTAAACCCTTATCATCATGTAAGGTTTCATACAGGCGCGAAGTTAACCCTCCTCCTAATATAATGGCTAAAGTATCCAGTGAGTACAAATCAGGGTGATTTACCGCAACAGCATGAAATCCAATCAGCGCCCTTGGGCGTGAAACAGAAAAGTTTTCAAAAAATTCCCTGCTTGAAATCTGCTCCGGCTCAGCAGATACTACAGGCGGAGTAAATCTTTCTCTATTTAGGGTGCCTAATGTCTGCTTCACGTCCTGCAAAGCGAGTGAAGGCTCTATATCTCCGGCAATGGAAAGAATCATATTATTTGGTATGTAAAATTCATTATAGTATGATGTCAAATCCGAAAGCTCAAGACGCTTAAAAACCTCCTTATATCCTATAACCGGATTTTTATATGGATGTTGTATATACGCTGTTTGCTGAAATAGCTTATATAAATACTTCTCAGGGTCATCATCGCCCATATCTATCTCTCTTAAAATAACTTCTTTTTCATGTTGAAATTCTTCTTTTAGAAATGCCGGATTTTCTACCATATCAGTAATTATATGCAAAATTTCTCCCAGCGAAGCAGCAGGAGCCTGCACTTTAAAACATGTATAATCATAACTTGTAAATGCGCCAGTTTCAGCACCAAGAGATTTTAATTTATTCTCTAATTGAACCGCTGTGTAGCTGGTGGTACCCTTAAACATCATATGCTCTATAAAATGGGTTGTGCCCGAGCCTGTGTACGTGCCTTCTGTAGCTGAACCTGCGTTGACCAATAAGGTAACCGCAACGGTGGGAGTACGACTATCCCTTTTTAATATTACATTCAGGCCATTGTCTAATAAAAACCTCTCAGCGCCAATAGATAAAAATTCATCATTAACAGGAGCATCAGCTTCTTCAGCAGATAAAGAACCTGTGAAAAATAAAAAAAGAGCTATCATAATAACACATACCGATGTAATAATAGCTCTTTTTTCAGCCATCATTTTAGGGGCGCAAAGCGTATTATCTTCTTTTGCGCTTGCCAGCCTCTTTTTGCTTTCTTCGCCTTTTGACACTTGGTTTTTCGTAATGTTTACGGGCCCTGATTTCCTTTAGAGTCCCTTCACGTTCAATCTTTTTCTTGAGCCTGCGTAAAGCCCTTTCTATAGGCTCACCATGCCTTACGTCTACTTTTGGCAAGCAAATCTCCCCCCTTCATTCATCCCGCGCCAATTATGTTTCAGCATTTTTATAATAATTGGCATGGGGATTAATATCGTTCGCTTATTATAACACGTATACTAATAATGTCAAATTTAATTTACAAAGGAAATTGTAACCTGGAGGGTCAGGTGGTCTTCTTTCATGTCTCCGGTAAATGGTGGGAATGGTGAAGCGGCATACACACTGTCCAGCGCGCACTGCCGCAGAACAGGATCTGTAACTGAGCCATTATTTACTAAATTCACATTTTTTAAATCGCCGCTATTAAGTATGGTAAACATAAGATTTACTTCACCTATTCTAAAAATATAAGGTTTGTTACTGTTAGCCGTTTGTTCGATCTTAGATCTTACTATATTATGATATTTTAAATAAGATGGATTGCCGGATAAATCTTTAGAATCATGAAAAATTAACATCTTATCCTGTTCTATGGCGGCTTTAGAGAATTTAATCTTTTCTGTAGATGGGGTAAACGGCTTGCGAATTTCATTAGCAGATTTTATCCTTTTTTTAAAAGGCTCCCTTTGTCTATCTGCCAAAGCAGGCTCTGCCACGTTAGAAAATTCTTTTCTAACGGAGCTTGCTATTTTTTCTTTAGGGCTTATAAAGGCTTTTGGTAAAATGTTACCTACTTTTCTATAATAGGTAACCTCCAGTTTCCTGGGATTAGTTTGTATATTATGGAAGATTTTAAAGGGCCTGGCATTAAATATAACGATAGTATGCACAACAATGGAAAGCATTAAAGAATTTCTTAATATTCTATCTGCAAACATAATACTTTCACCTATTCTATATTATATAATCAACATGGAGAGCTGTCAATGCTCATATCTAAATCAAATTTAACGTGCAGAATAAACTTTATCCTTTTTAGCAGGCAATAAATCGCAATAATAAAAACGATTATCTCTTAAAATAACTTCTCCAACCGTATATGATATTCTATTTTTAAATATTGGCCCCTCATACACAAATGAATGAAATTCGCCGTTCTCACCACAAGGGTCAACTGTAGAGGGGAGTTCAGATAAAAGTTGTTCATCAAAAATTCTTCCAATAAATGTCTTATCTAGTACTCTTGAATCAACGCAAGTAATAATAGCCTTAAATCTTAAATCTATAAATGCTTGAGCCAGTTTAGTAGTATCCCTCTTCCATATCGGAAAAATTGCCTTCATATCTATTCTTGATAGGTTTTCTTCCCGATACCTTCTAGGGCCTTCAAGAAAAATGTCTCCAAAAACCACAGATAAAATACCTTGATTTCGATAGTATATTAGCTTTTCTTTCATTCTCGCTTTATAGTCCTGGTCGGATGAATTTTTTGTGATATAAATCTTATCAAGATGCAGACCTAAAGATTTTGCTTGTTGTTCAAGAAGTATATTCCGCACACCATGCATACTGACTCTACGGTAATCATCTGTTACGGTTGTTAACAATGCTAATATTTCATAATCGTGGTTTTTCTTTAATTCATAAAGAGCCATGGCGCTGTCTTTTCCACCGCTCCAGGTAAAAAGGGCTTTCTCAACCATAATTCTACTATTTTGATTTTCCGATTAACTTTTATGCTTTTCCAATATGGATAATTTATATTTTTAGTATAACAGGCTAATTCATGTGATGCAACAAATTCCTTTAAAATCTTACTCTCACTCCTGTTGTTATAGTAAAACCCGGCATTGGATATCCTTTCGATTTTTCATATGTGCGATTGAACATATTATCGATATTGACAAAATACCGCGTCTGTTCATCTATATCATAATACAAATCTGTCCCGAATAACCAGTAAGGTTTTACTTGTATATTATTATCTGTATCGGTAAATACACCGGCAACATATTGACTGCGGAATTTTCCAATTATACCCCAGGGATGTTTATATGAGGCTGAGAAATCGAATTTATGCCTTGGTCTGTATGTTAAGTATCTTTTTGTGTCTTTATCTTTAGCTTTTGTGAATGTGTAATTAAAACTTCCTCTTATATCTTTTAAAATGGCTGCTTCTCCTTCTAATTCTACTCCTTCTATTCTGGCTTTGTTGACATTGAAAGGTTTCCAATAATAATCGCTTGGGTCTATATCCCAGTTTATCAAATCTTCCATTTCAGTGCGAAAGACAGTCACTCCAGCTCTAGTATCTACAGGAAATTTTTTTAGCAGAACAAAATCCATTATATTATCAATTCCCATCTCGTAAGTTTCCCCTTTTTCTGGTGTAAGTTCACTATTTCCTTTTGCGCCTCTGCCATATATAGGCCATAAAAAACTTAACGAAGCGGGAAAGTATTCTTCCGTTGGCCAATATAGATCATTAAATGTAGGGGCTCTGTAAGAACGGGCAGCTAAACCTCTGATTTTAAATGGTCCTATTTTCAACGACCCATTTATATTCGGAGAAACCTCAGTTCCAAAAGTAGAATAGTCGTCGACACGCGCTCCTCCAACGATATCTAACATATCAAAAAACCTAAGATTAGTTAATCCATACATAGATCGAGCAATATATGAGTATTTTCCAGATGAGGAACTATTCAATAGGTGTTTTTTTCCTTCGATGCCAAACATCACCGTGTAATCTTTAAATAAGCAATATGATGCTTGTAGATTTAGCGCTCTATTTTTTACCTGATGGGTATCTTTGTCTAATGTAGGATAAACAGTTTCTACAAATCCTAATCTATCTAAATTTGTATAACCTTGAGGTTTCAATTGGAATATATCGTCAAAATGTGATTCCCATATAGCATTCAAATAGTTTTGTTTCTCTTCTAGTTTATCATCCTTATCAAAATATAATTTATGGCCGGGGCTACCTAACTCGCTTTGGTGTAAACGACCAGATACTTTTAAATGATGCTGGTCACCCATATCAAATCCTACATTACCATTTACAGTCTCTGCTTTATAATCCGAATTATCTCGACTTCCTCGTGAATAGGCACCTGTTGTAGATAAAAAGTAATCAAACCATTTTATTTTAGCACCATGGGTCAATTCATGTATATGGGTATAATACGTTCCGAATCTACTGGTCAATGTGGTTTCAGGAATTTCAGATTTACCTTCCTTGGTTATAATATTTATTGTACCACCAACAGCGCTTGAACCGTATAAGCTTGAGGAAGGACCTCTCACTACTTCTATGCTTTCTATATTTTCAGTGCTGTAATCAGAAAGATTAACCACGCCATCCCTTGGATTATTTATAGGCATATCATCTATTAATACAAGGGTTTGACTTGACGTCGCTCCTCTAAACCTTATTGATGAGACATGTCCGAGAGAACCATTCTCCATTAAAAGGGCGGATGGTAAATCTTCTATTAAATCTCCCACTCTCATAGGATTTTTATCTGCGATTTCCTCTTCAGTAATAAGATTTGTTGCTCTTGAGACCTGTCCATATTCTTGATATAACCTTGATGGCGTTATTACTATCCTGCCTAAATGAAATACGTCTCCTTCCT
>CP070655.1:952447-963301 GCA_020354945.1 Candidatus Omnitrophota bacterium | reverse complement strand
TGCCTAAGCGGGCGCGTTCATCAATAGATAGGTCATTTATTCTTTTGCCTTTAAATATAATGTCTCCTTGAGTAATTTTATAATCAGAAAAGCCCATTATAGCCATAAGAAGTGAGGTCTTACCTGAACCATTAGGCCCAAGGAGTGCTAATCTATGCCCCTTTTTAATCTCAAGGTTTATGCCTGTCAAGATTTCCTTTCCGGATACTTTAACAGTTAAATTCTCTATTTTTAGCATTTTAAAATATTATATTTGCCAATATACCCAAAACTATTACCTGCGGGACTGTAATTACAGGCAGCCAGATTGCTGTCTTTTTTCCAACATTATGCCATAACAGGCCTATCTCGGTATAGTCTGTGACTACGCCTGCCATTAAAAATACAAATGCGTTGCCCAATGCCGCGGTCTGTCTGTATATCTCAAAAGCAAGTGGCGCTGTCCCTTCTGAGCATACCTCCATTATAGTAGCAACTATTAAAGTTACAAATAATCCTAAGGCTGTAGGCCCCATATAATTTTGAAATATATTCTGTGGTATATAGGCAGCTGCTAAACTAGCCAAACCCATGCCTATCAATATCCACCACAATACCATATTTGCCAGAGAAATTGAACCGGAAAATACACCTTTTATATCTTGCGCTATTGCTTTAGGCGTTGCCTTATATGACTTGAATCTTTCTTTTAAGTCTTTTAGCATAGAAAATCCTTCTGCTGTTTCTTTAATATTTTTGTTGATTTCTATCAGGCCCCTTGATTCAAGAAACTGAAATATAAAACCAGTTATAATTGCAATAATCAGGGCACAAACTACAATATATAATGCCTTAAGGACAAAGAAACCTATGAGCATTACAGTCAAGGGAAAATTCGCCCATGGGCTGGCCAAAAGAAAAGCTATTATTGCGGGGTTTGATGCACCCTTTCTGTGCAATTCAATTGAAAGTGCTAAAATACCGTGGCTGCATGCGCTCATAAAAAACCCGAGTATTACAGAATAAAATATAGTTTTCTTCTGGGGCCCTGCAAGAATATGGGAAACATATTCTCGTGGTATAAAACGGTCTATAATGCCGCCAAGGACCAATCCAAGCAAAATAGCCCACCAGATCCTGCGAAAATACATAAGTAAGGATTTTCTAAAAGGCTCTAAAATAGGCACAATATATGATAAAACAGAAATCAATATTAAGAGAAAAGCTATTATTATTACCTTATTTTTGTACCATTTTGTCTTTGGCTGCACTAAACAGGTCGCTACTTCTTTATCGTTTATGCCATTCTGTTTGGCAAACTTTTTCAGACAATGCTCACTGCAAAAATAATTGGTCTTGCCGTCCTTGGTTAGCTTTAGGGCGGAAGTTTCGCGTACATCCATTCCGCATATAGGGTCTTTGGGCATTATTTCCTTCTATACTGCAATAACTTCTTTTACTTCTGGTACTTCTTGTTTTATCGCTTTCTCTATGCCTGCTTTGAGGGTCATCTGAGCCATTGGACAACCACCGCAGGCTCCGGTCAATCTTACTTTTACCACCCCATCTGAAGTAACCTCTAGCAGTTTTACATCTCCGCCATCTGCCTGAAGATTCGGCCTTATCTTATTTAATGCAGACTCTACCTTATCTCTCATTTTATACCTCCAATTTTAATCCTGTTCCGACTCTAATAAAATCTTTCTTGAATTCATCCTCAAATAGATTGATTGGCCTTTTGCCGGTACAATGGCAGGGTGCAACCTTTACAACTCCTATCTTTCTAAAGCCTTCCACTATCCTCCTTGTTCCTAAAAAAAACTCAAGGTGAAAACCACCCATAACTAAATAGATATTCTTATTTAATTTTTCCTTAACTGTTTTGACCATCTTTAAAATCCCGGGATGGGCGCAGCCTGTAATTATACAGGTTCCCTTATCTGATTGGAGTGCCAAAGGAATCTCTTTGGGCCCGAATCCGTTCATCTGCGGGCCTGCAAAAATCTGCGGGCTGATGTTTACCATTTCAGTTACCGGGTAAGGTTTTGCTCCTATCGCTTTAATTTTTTCTCTAAAATTTTTAGGGAAGCTTTTAGGGAAATAGAGCGCAACATTTTTATTTTTGTCAATAACAGCTTCCAGGCCCCCGGTATGGTCTGAGTGATTGTGAGATAAAACTACTGCGTTGATATCTTTGGGATTTATATTTAAAATGCTTAAATTGAATGAAAGTTTTTCAGGACTGTCGCCTGTATCAAAAAGGACTTTTTTATCTAAATACTCGATTAGGCAGGAAAATCCCCATCCTGATTTCAGGCTTTTATTATGTAATTGATTAACATAAGTTATAGTGATATTCAAATCGTTTATAATTTCGCTAAGTCCTCAAATTTCATATCAATGCCAAAAATCCCTACTATTTCATCTTTTTTATTTATTATAGGCGCAGAAACCGTTATGCACAACTTTCCTGTAATTTTAGAGGTATAAAGTTTACTCACGTAAATCTTGCCATTTTTCATTGGGGCTATAAACCATTCTCGGTTAGAGAAGTCTGAATTTAAGCCTTTTCTCTCAAATTCTTCCTTATCTTCTAACTGAGTAATATTCCTGGTAATCTTTTTGCCTTTTGTATCCACTATGTAAAGAAATTGCATAAAAGGGTCTTCTCTGGCTATTCTTTCCAGGAATGGCTCAGCAGTAGATGGGTCCATTGATATAATCCTTTCATCATCCTTAATATCCTCAATTAGAGCAGTGGCTAGCTCTTCTGCCTTCTTCTCTATACGGTCAAGGTCTGATTCAAAATACTGAGGTAAATGCTTTCGCGCCTCCATCAGCATCTCTTCATCAGAAATACTGGTAGTCCTTCCCTCTGTATACTGCTGTTTGACCCATTCAGCCATAGCCGCAATTCCTGGATGGCGCTTATCTATCTTCTGCTCATTTTTAAGCCCTAAATATGAATTTA
This sequence comes from Candidatus Omnitrophota bacterium, assembly GCA_020354945.1. GTDB lineage: Bacteria > Omnitrophota > Gorgyraeia > JABMRG01 > JAFGKX01. The sequence goes on along the minus strand of CP070655.1, from coordinate 960,351 downwards.
TCCAGTAAGCTATCCCTGCCAGGCCGGATTTGTCAGTAACAGTAACTCTCAAAGGACGGTTTAGCAGTCTGGTGGTATCAAAGATATTATAAATTTCTTCATGCTTAAAAACCCCGTCAGCATGTATCCCTGCCCTGGTGGTATTAAACGATGAGCCGACAAAAGGGTAATTTGCCGGAATAACAGCACCTATCTCTTTTTGAAAATACTCCGCTATTTCGGTAATTACTGTGGTATCCATCCCGTCAGTTTTGCCTCTTAAACCTATATATTCTATCGCCAAACCTTCGATAGGGGGATTGCCGGTGCGTTCACCAAATCCTAAAAGTGCTCCATTGGCTGCTGCGCATCCATACAACCATGCTGTGGAGGCATTAATAAGCACTTTATGAAAATCATTGTGCCCGTGCCATTCTAATCTTTCTTTAGGGACACCCCCTTCATGAATAATAGTATGGATCAGCTTAGGAATGCTTCGAGGAAGCGTTACTCCTAGGTAAGGATCGCCATATCCTAACGTGTCGCAGAGCCTTATCTTTATGGGAATTTTGGATTCTTTTGACATTTTCATAAGTTCCTGGACAAAGGGGAGAACAAATCCCTGCATATCTGCCCGAGTAATATCTTCTAAATGGCAGCGTGGTATGATTCCTCCTTCCAGCGCAGCGCCTACCACATCCAAATACGCTTCCATAGCGGTCTTTCTATTTTTGTTTAGCTTCAGGAAAATATGGTAGTCAGAACAAGAGGTAAGGATTCCTGTTTCCTTTAACCCCATCTCTTTCACCAGTTGAAAATCATTTTTATTAGCTCTTATCCAACCGGTAATTTCAGGGTATTGATATCCTTTTTCTAAACATTTTTCTACTGCCTCACGGTCCTTTTTACTATAAAGAAAAAACTCACTCTGTTTGATTATTCCCTTTGGCCCTCCCAGCCTATGTAAAAACTCATATAGATCTGTTATTTGCTTCACTGTATAAGGTGGCCTGGCCTGCTGGCCGTCTCTAAAAGTAGTGCATGTAATCCAGATATCTCTGGGAAGGCCCTGCGGTACTGTCTTATGGTCAAAGACCATCTTGGGGACTTCAGAATATGGGAAGATATCGCGAAATAGATTTGGCTCCTTCACTTCTTTCAATTTATATCTTTTCTTTTTTGAGCGCTTGGTCATTTTCTTACCTTTCTCAATTTTTAAACACCGCAGTTTCTATCCTGTCTAATCCCTTGCCTAAATCCTCTATGGAAGTTGCGAAGGATATGCGGATATATCTATCTGCTCCAAAGGCAGACCCGGGCACTACTGCTACCTTCCCTTGTTCTAATAAATAATCGGCGAAATCCACAGAATTTTTAATGTCTCTTGCTTTCAGCCTTTGGCCAAAAAAAGAACCGATATTTAAAAACAGATAAAACGCGCCATCCGGCTTGTGAAAACTAATTCTATCAAATGTTTTTAATCTTTCCACTATAAAATTCCTTCTTCTTTCAAACTCTGCCACCATTTTTGAAACTTCTCCCTGAGCGCACTTTAAAGCCTCTGCGCTGGCTTTTTGGGCAATAGAGTTCGGGTTTGAGGTTGAATGCGACTGAATATTTGACATGGCCTTTATAATATCAGCAGGCCCGGCCGTATAACCAATTCTCCATCCTGTCATGGCATAAGTCTTGGATACCCCGTTTATAACCAGAGTGCGATTTTTTATATCTTCTCCTAAAGAAGCGATGCTAATGTGCTTGTTAGAATCAAAGATTATTTTCTCATATATCTCGTCAGAAATTACCAATAAATTATTCTTTAGAGCAAATTTAGATATTTCCCTTAACAATTTCCCCGGATATACACAACCGCAGGGATTGCATGGGCTGTTAATAATCATAGCTTTACTCTTTTTAGAAATAGCCGATGCCAGAGAAGAAACCGAGGGCAGGAATCCATCCTCCTCTTTGGTGTTTACAACAATGGGTTGAGCCCCTGCCAATTTTATCATTTCCGGATAACTTACCCAATAAGGGGAAAATATAATTACCTCATCGCCGGGATTGCATATTGCCTGCAGACAGTTGTATATAGAATGCTTTGCGCCGCAAGATACAATCACCTGATTGATGCTATAATCAAGGTTATTATCTCTATGAAGCTTGGCTATTACTGCTTCTTTTAATTCATTTATTCCTGAAGCCGGGGTATACTTGGTAAAACCCTCTTCTATGGCAGAGATAGCCGTTTGTTTGATAAAGGCAGGGGTATCAAAGTCCGGTTCTCCTGCGCTAAAATTAATAACCTCTACTCCTTTTTTTCGCATTTCCTTCGCCTTGGCTGATATGGCCAGGGTAGGAGAAGCGGTAATGTTTTTTGCCCTTTTTGCTAAAGACATCATTTTCGGTATCTTTTCACTCCTTCCTTAAATAAATCCTGACCGTAACAATCATTTGCTACGATTAAAGGGAGATTCTTGACTTCTAAACAGCGTATAGCCTCCGGGCCTAAATCCGGATAAGCAACAATACTTGCCTTTTTTATGCATTTAGCAATTAGAGCTCCTGCACCGCCGACTGCAACAAAATAAACAGCCTTATATCTTTTAAGCGCCTCGATTACTTCCTCGCCGCGAGGCCCTTTTCCTATCATACCTTTTAAGCCTTTAGCAAGAAGGGGAGGAGCATAAGGATCTATCCTGTAGCTGGTAGTAGGGCCGGCAGAACCGATTATCTTACCCGGCCTTGCCGGAGTCGGGCCTACATAATATATCATCTGGCCCCTAATGTCAATCGGCAACTCTTCCCCCTTATCCAGAAGTCCTTTTAATCTCTTATGGGCTGCATCTCTACTTGTGTATATTAGCCCGCTTAATAGCACATTATCTCCTATTTTTAATTTTTCTATATCATTATTAGTAACAGGCGTAGTAAGTTTTATCATTTATATCACTGCTTCCTTATGCCTGGCAGCGTGGCACTGGATATTCACTGCCACAGGCAAACCGGCTATATGGCAAGGGTATGTTTCTACAAACACATCCAGGGCGGTTACTCTTCCCCCTAATCCCATCGGGCCTATGCCTAAATTATTTATCTTCTCTAGGAGCCTTTTCTCCAAATCGGCGTAAAAGGAATCGGGATTCCTTATTCCTACGGTTCTTAATAAAGCCTGCTTTGCCAGCTGGGCACATTTTTCAAATGTTCCCCCAATTCCTACCCCAACTATAATTGGGGGACAGGGATTTCCGCCGGAGCGATTCACCCTATCAACTACAAAATCTACTACTCTGCAAATTCCATCCGAAGGACTCATCATTTTAATTTCACTCATATTCTCACTGCCGCAACCCTTAGGAGCAACCGTTATCTTTAATTTATCTCCCGCTACTATTTCAGTATGAATCACTGCCGGGGTATTATCGCCGGTATTCTCTCTTTTTAAAGGGTCTTTAACAATAGAGTTTCGCAAAAATCCTGACCTGTATCCCTGCCTTACCCCTTCGTTTATAGCCTCATAAAGCTCGCCGCCTGTAATATTTATCTTTTGCCCCAATTCTAAAAAGACTACCACAAAACCCGTATCCTGGCATATTGGTAGTTTTTCTTTCCTGGCAATCTGAGAATTTTCCAATATTTGTTTTATAATTTCCTTGCCAATAGGAGATTCTTCTATTCTTTGTGCCTTCTTGAGTGCTTTCACAATATCATCACCTAAATAGTAGTTTGCCTCCATGCATAATCTTTTAACTACTTCGGTAATCTTTTGGGTATCTATCTTTCTCATTATATATTCTCAATTACAGCTGAGGCAAATTCAGATGTTTTTAATAAAGTGGCTCCTTTCATTAATCTATGAAGGTCATAGGTTACCTTTTTTCCTTTTATGGCCGCCTCCAGGGCTTTCTCAACCTGCCTCGCTGCATCATCCCAGCCAAGATAATCCATCATCATCACGCCGGAAAGTATAAGGGCGCTTGGGTTCACCTTATCCATATTGGCATATTTAGGCGCTGCGCCATGACAGGCTTCAAAAAGAGCTACAAAGTCTCCAATATTGCCGCCGGGAGCCATCCCCAAGCCGCCCACCTGGGCTGCGCAGGCATCAGAGAGATAGTCGCCATTTAAGTTAGGCAGGGCAATAACATCATATTCATCTGCCCTGGTCAGAATCTGCTGAAACATACTATCGGCTATTCTATCATTAATCAGAATCTTTCCTTCAGGTATCCTGTCATTATACTCTTCCCAAAGCTGCGTCTCGGTAATAGTCTTGTCGCCAAATTCTTCTTTAGCCACCTCATAGCCCCAATCCCTGAAAGCGCCTTCGGTAAACTTCATAATATTGCCTTTATGAACCAGTGTTACACTCTTTCTTTTTTTATCTATGGCATACTTAACGGCCTTTTTTACCAGGCGTTTAGTAGCGTATATACTTATAGGTTTTACTCCTATTCCGGAATCTTCTCTAATCTTTGCGCCAAATTCATTATTCAAATACGAGATAACCTTCTTTGCTTCAGAACTTCCCTGCGGCCACTCAATCCCGGCATAGACATCCTCTGTATTCTCTCTAACTATAACCATATCCATTTTCTCCGGGTGGATTACGGGACTTGGCACCCCTGAATAATATTTTACTGGCCTTACGCAGGCATATAGATCCAGGGTCTGGCGCATAGCCACATTGAGGCTTCTATATCCACCGCCAACCGGAGTTATCAAAGGCCCTTTAATAGCTACGATAAAATGTCCAATGGCATTTATGGTATCTTTCGGTAAGACCTCACCGTATATGCCTTTAGCTTTCTGGCCTGCATATATTTCGCACCAGAGGATTTTCCTTTTTCCCTTATAGGCCCTCTCAACTGCAGCGTCCCACACCCTGCGTGATGCTCTCATAATATCCGGGCCAACTCCATCTCCTTCAATAAATGGTACAATAGGATTATCCGGCACAGAAAGTTTATTGTCTCGAACCTCTATCCTTTCACCTTTTTTTGGAATCCGGATCTTATCAAACTTCATCATACACATTCTCCTAATTTTGCTATATTCTTTTTCACTATCTCTGCAGAGGCATGTAATGCATTCTTCTCTTCTTTTGTCAGGTCTACTTCTACGATTCTCTCTGCCCCGGAAGCGCCTAAAATTACGGGAACCCCTACATAAACGTCTTTCAACCCATATTCACCGTTTAAATATGCCGCGCATGGCAGCAGGCGTTTCTTGTCTTTTAATATTACCTCAACCATTTCCGCTGCGCAAGCGCCGGGGGAATAGTAGGCGCTCCCTGTCTTAAGATAATCAACTATCTCTCCGCCGGCCTTTCGGGTCCTTTCCACAATGCTGTCTATTCTTTTTTTTGGGATTAATTCTGTTATTGGTATCCCGCAAACAGTGCAGTATCTAGGCAAAGGAACCATAGAATCGCCATGCCCGCCTAATACAAGGGCCTGGGTATCTTTTACAGAAACATTCAATTCCTTAGCCACAAATGCCCTGAACCGAGCAGAGTCTAAGGTGCCGGCCATGCCCAATACCCTTTTTGGTGAAAATCCGCTGAGTTTCCAGCATAAATAGGTCATAACATCTAAGGGGTTACTAACCACTATAATAATACAATTGGGAGATTCCTTAACCACCTTGTCGGTAATAGATTTAATAATTTCAGAATTTTTCATTAATAGCTCTTCCCTGCTCATGCCTGGTTTTCTAGCCAGCCCGGCAGCGATAACTACAATATCTGAATTAGCGGTATCTTTATAATCGTTGCTTCCTGATAGGATACTATCAAATCCCCTAATCGGGCCGGCCTCCAGAAGATCCAGGGATTTTCCCTGAGGCAAACCCTCTACAATATCTACCATTACCACATCAGCCAGTTCATCTTCAGCAATATACTGGGCTGCAGTGGCTCCTACTCTTCCGGCGCCAATTACAGATACCTTGTTTTTCATAACAGCTCCTTCCAAATCCTTTCAACCGATCCGTATTTAGTATTTAATTATACATAATTCGTTAAAATTTTAAAGAATTTTTTTGTCTAATAAGGTTTAGTTTCATCATGGCGATATTTATGCTAAGATTATACTCCGTAAACTAAAAAACCCCAAGCAAAATCTGCTTGGGGCTGTTAAATGCTGGCTCCCCCAATCAGACGGTTTTCGTAGCTTCTTGGAGGAGTTTAGTGCGTATTGCCTTACAGAAGCAAATAAATTATATAAAGAATTTGCTATTACGTAAAGCGCTCTATCCTGCAAAAAATCCAAAAAAGGTCAGAACAGCGCCAAAGATAAGCACAAAAATTGAATGAACCATTAGCAGGCTTTTGTTTCTCTGGTAAGCTTGCATGAATTTGGACACCGTATTTGGAAAGACAATTATCCATATACCTTTGATGAGTGCTAGCCAACCTATGATTGTAATTATTACAGTCCAGTTAGCCGCCCATACATTATGGGTTAGGATAATTACAACTCCAATAACAAGCGCAAGCACGCCACCATAAAAGACCAGTGCTGCATTTTTACAGAAATCGCCCATTACCTTCTGAAAGGCCTTACGGTTAAACATAAAACCTGCTCCAATAATTAGATAACACAGGCCAAAAATCCTGGCGATAAATATCGGAGTTTCCATATTAACCTCTTTTTTTTGATTATATCACTTTCATCTCAAAAAGGCAAAAGAAACGCAAGAGATCATGTAAGTTGCTTAACCACGTGCCAAGATCTCCCTTGGCACACCCCTTACGCACATTCTCAAGATTATTTATATGCTTTAACTTTAATACTTGTGATTTTCCCTCTCAGCGCTTTGGGCATTCCTTGATAGTAAAATGATGCCTGATGGACAACCCTAACGTCCTTAAAACCAGCTTGTTTTATTGTCTTAAGATATTTATTCTTATCCAACGCTCCTGCAATACATCCTGTCCAAGCGTCAAAACTTTCCCTAATCTTTTTTGGTAATTTACCTTCTGCAACCAAGTCAGAAATTAATATCCTGCCCTTGGGCTTTAACGCGCGATAAGCTTCTTTATAGGTCTTCAGTTTATCCGGAGAGAGATTAATTACACAATTGCTTAGTATGACATCGATAGATTCATCCTCTACAGGCAAAATTTCAATCTCGCCAAGTTTGAATTCTACATTCTTATATCCGTTCTTTTTAGCAATCTCTTTGCCCCTTTGAATCATCTCCGGGGTCATATCAATGCCAATCACTCTGCCTTTTCCTCCAACTTTATTAGCAGCCAGGAAAACGTCTATCCCGGCACCTGCACCCAGGTCCAGAACAACCTCACCGGGTTTCAAATTTGCTAACGCAGTAGGATTTCCACAGCCCAAACCCATAATAGCTTCGCTTGGTATTCTCTTTAGTTCTGCCTGCGAATAACCAATGGCTCTGGCTTGTTCTATTATGTCGGTCACACATGGTGCACAGGCAGGACAGCATGATGTATTTTCTTTGGCTATTTTTGCATAATTTTCTTTTACGGCCTGTTTTATCTTTTTAGCTTCCATTTTTTCAAAACTTCCATTGCGGCAATTATATTATCCACAACAGCCGGGAGTTGAATTCGTCCCGCAGCAACCGCCAGAATTAGAACCTTTACCTTTAGGAAAAGTGAAGAAATTCCCTAAGAGTTGAATTGCCTTGCCGCTCCCGCATTCTGGACAATTTACTTTTAGGCCCTTTCCCTTCTCTTGGATAGTTGCCTTTATATTGAACTTTTTCTCGCAATCCTGACAATAATATTCATATATCGGCATAAAACCCCCTATTTACTTCTTAGAAACGAGCTCCTTTAACTCATCAACAGTAGGAATCTTGCCTGAGGTTACAATCTCGCCATCTATTATTACTGCTGGGGTAAGCATCACGCCTCGTTTTGAAAATTCTCTCACATCAAAAAGATG
>CP070655.1:927021-952347 GCA_020354945.1 Candidatus Omnitrophota bacterium | reverse complement strand
CCGGGTTGATGGGGCCAGGGCTATATTGACCGATGTTACGGATGAGGAATTAAAAAAGGCCTGCGATAAGAAACAGGTATATTTTCTGGAGCTCCTGAAATCCGAAGGAATAGATGCATATGATTCAACAATTAAACTGATGGGGCAGCTCAAAGACAGAGGCATTAAAACCGCCATCATATCCTCAAGTAAAAATTTACCTTTGATTTTAGAAAAGATAAATATACATCCGCTATATGAAACTTATATCAGCGGCCACGATATTACCAAAGGAAAACCTGACCCGCAAATTTTTCAGATGGCTGCAGAAAGGTTAGATGTATCATGCGTAAACTCGGTCGTCTTTGAAGATGCGGTTTTAGGGGTAGAAGCTGCAAAACGGGCCGGGATGAGATGCATAGGAGTTGACAGATACAATAAGCCTGAGCGCTTGAATAAAGCTGATGCGGTAGTCTCTGATTTATCGGAAGTAAGTTTTGAAAAAATAGCTATGTTGTTTAAAGATGATTAAAGTATTCAACAAATACATATCGGCGAAAAAGTGGCTTATAACCGAAGATTCATGGGAGCCGATAAAACAGACTCTTTATGAGACCCTGTTTACGCTCGGAAACGGCTTTATCGGAAGCAGAGGTATATTAGAAGAAGCTCCCTATGATTGCTACCCGGGCACTTATATAAGCGGGATTTTCGACTCTACAGGGGCGCAGGTAGCTGAGCTTGTAAATATGCCCGATCCTGTAAATTTTAAAATAATAAGCACCGGCGAAAAAATAGATGTAGTGGGAATGGATGTAGTAAGTCACAAGCGTATCCTGGATATGAAGACCGGGACGCTATTTAGAAGAACCGTATTTCAGGACACCAAAAAGAGAAAATACGATTACAATTCGGTTAGATTTTTTAGCATGGACGAAGAGCATTTAGCAGTAATGAAAATTTTATTAAAACCTCTGGATGATGAAGCAGATATAACTATTGAAACTGCAATAGACGCATCTGTAACTAATCGCGGCGTGCTCACTGAAGGAAGGAAAAATCATACCGAGACTATAGAATTAACAAAGATTGACAATGTCATATACCGCTGTGTCCAGACCTATGAAAATAAGATTCAAACAGCTTATGCCTCTTATTTATCCGCTAAAATAGGAAGAAAAAGGATGCCGATACCTGAGAGAACCTACGGCTTGCACATAAAAAAAGGCCAGACCGTGCATTTTGAAAAATATATATCAATTTATACCTCCTTTGATGTAGGGCAAGCCCATTTAAAAGACACTGCCGCTAAAACTGTAAAAAGGGCTAAAACGTGCGGCTTTGATAGATTATTCAACAATAATAGAGTGGCCTGGAATAAAAAGTGGAGAATTGCTAATATAAACATAAAAGGCAACCCGGAATCTGATAAGGCATTGAGATTTAATATATACCACCTTCTAATAGCCGCCAGAGAAGAGAACGGGCGTTCAAGCATAGGGGCCAAGGCCTTGACTTCGGAAGGTTACCGCGGCCATATCTTCTGGGATACAGAAATATTTATGTTTCCGTTCTTTGCATATACAAACCCAAAGATTGCAGAGAATATGCTTATGTATAGATATCACCGCCTTAATGCTGCAAGAGAAATCGCAAAAGAAAAAGGTTATAAAGGGGCAATGTTTCCATGGGAGTCTGCTGATACAGGGAAGGAAGTCACGCCGACCTGGTATAAGGATTTAGACGGAAGTATAATTAAAATAAAAACAGACAAAATGGAGCACCACATAACCAGCGATGTAGCATATGCAGTTTCTCATTACTATAATATAACAGGCAATGAGAAATTCATGGTTTATTACGGCCTTGAGATGATGCTTGAAACAGCCAGATTTTGGGCAAGCAGGGCAGAATACAATAAAAGGACGAAGACATATGATATAAAAAATGTAATTGGACCGGATGAGTTTCACGAAGATGTTACTAACAATGCCTATACAAATATAATGGCGAAATGGAATGTCCTGCGGGCTATTAAATTATACAGGAAATTAAAATCTAAATATCCAGAAGAAATAACAAACCTTTCAAAAAATATAGGAGTCACTAAAGATGAAATGAGGCACTGGGCTCATATCGCTTCGTCAATAACCCTGCCAAAGGTCAACAGAGACAAAGTAATAGAACAATTTAAAGGATATTTTATGAAAAGGTATATTAAGATAAAGTCATTAGATTCTAATTTTATGCCTTATTATCCCCATAAATTATCATTGGATTTTGCAGGAAAAACCCAATTCGTCAAACAGGCTGACGTTATTATGTTGCTATATCTTTTATCAGACCACTTCACATTAAGGCAGAAAATAAACAATTATAAGTTTTATAACAGCCGAACATTGCATAAATCGTCTCTTAGCCCTGCGATATATTCACTGACGGCTCTTGAGGCAGGAGATATAGCAGGGGCTTTACAATATTTTACTGTTGTTGCTAATGCAGACCTTAAGGATATCCATGGCAGCCCGGCTGACGGCATTCATGCCGCTTCGTTAGGAGGGACATGGCAGGCAGCAGTAAATGGTTTTGCAGGTATTAGATTAAGGAGAAAAATACTTTGCATTAATCCAAGGTTGCCTGGGGATTGGAAGGAGCTTGAGGCAAACTTGTATTGGAAAGGGAGGCTTTTATCTATAAAGATGAGCGCTAATAAAGTAACCATATTTATAAAATCCAAAAAGAAAGATATGCTGGATTTGCGGATTTTCGGCTCTTTAAAAAGAGTGCCGGTGAACAAGAAAGTTGCTTTCTACAGGTAAGCATGAGGGGGTGAATGATATGCATAAAGCTATGGATGTTGTCAGTAAAAAAGTTATTACGGTAAAGAAAGATACCAGGATAAAGACAGTATGTAAGTTGTTGATACGAAATAAAATAAGCGGGGTATCAATAGTCGATAATAAAGGCAGGCTTATTGGATACGTCTCTGAAAGAGACGTAATAAACGGTTTTCAGAAAGATGTAGATTTTCTAAAAGAAAAGGCCGGCGATATTATGACCAAAAAGGTTGTTAGCGTAACGCCCGATATATCTTTATATGATGTAGCCAAAATATTTACAAATAAGCCGTTTAGAAACATACCTGTAGTTGATAAAGATAAAAAAGTAATCGGGGTGATAGCAAGGAAGGATGTTATTGATAAATTGCTGAGGCAGTATTATTAGGATTAAGTTGTAAGGATTAAGCGGTGATTTATGAAAAAGAAACGCAAATTTAAAAAGAAACTGAATATAGCCCAACTTCACTGGGGATTTCCTCCTATAATCGGCGGAGTGGAAACCCATCTAGCCATCCTTTTGCCCACATTAGCATCCAAAGGCCATAATGTGTGGCTGCTTACCAGCAGCGTTGAAGGTTGCAAAACCGATTATACGCAGAACCGTGTCCATATCATTCGTTCACCTTTAATGGATTTAAACTGGCTATTTAAAAGAGGCTTTGAAGGCCTGGAAGAAGAGATAAAAAGGCTCTTTACTAAGTTCATTGACTGCTCCAGGGCCGATGTAATACATGCCCATAATATGCATTATTTTAGCAAATTGCATGCCTATACTTTGCAGGATGTAGCAAAAAGAAAAGGGATTCCGATAATATTAACAGCGCACAACGTCTGGGATGATATACTTTATCTTGACTTAATCAGAGATATTAACTGGGCTCATATAATTGCAGTAAGCCACTATATAAAAAAGGAGCTTATCGGTTCCGGCTGCGATGATAGAAAAATAACAGTGGTACATCATGGCATGGATACCAAAAAATATAGGCCGGGCATAGAAACCAAGAGAATACTTAAAGATTACCCTATGCTTAAAAACAGGCGTATATTATTTCATCCGGCAAGAATGGGGCTTGCCAAAGGTTGCGATACCAGCATAAAGGCCCTTAATATTGTAAAAGATCAATTTCCAGATGTAATTTTGGTTTTAGCCGGAACAAAAAATATTATTGACTGGGGCGCAACACAGGAAAAAGACATTGCTTATATGGTAAACCTTATAAAATTTTTTAATCTAAGAAAACGCGTGTTGATAGATACATTTACTCTGGAGCAGATTCGGCAGATTTATGCCCTTTCAGAAGTCTGTATGTATCCTTCCAGCGTTGGTGAACCTTTTGGCCTGACAATGCTGGAGGCTATGGCTTCAGAGAAACCGATGATTGTTACTATGTCCGGGGGCATGCCTGAGATAATCCAGGATGGCATAACCGGCTTTGTCATACCGATAAAAGATTTTGAAGTATTGGCCTCAAGAATAATTCTTCTATTGACAAACGAGCGATTAAGAAAAAGGCTCGGCAGCACCGGCAGGCAGATTGTAACCTCTCATTACACCAAAGATACCCTTGCCAAAAACATCCTCGGGATTTACAGGAAATATATGTAATAGGGACGTTTTCCAAGGTGCCAGTCTCCAACACAAAATTGGCAAGTTTTGGTAAAATTTCTATAGTAGTTTATATAGAAAATCAAAAGTTTAATATAAAAGTCGGAAAACTTGAAAGTTTCCGTGCTGGAAAGTGGCACCTTGGAAAGCGTCCCCGTTAATATGCTAAAAATCGATTATACCAAGCACCTTAATCCTGAACAGCTCAAAGTAGTAATGGGAGCAGATGAACCCTGCCTGGTTTTGGCCGGCGCAGGAAGCGGCAAAACCAGAACTCTCATCTACAGGGTGGCCTACCTCTTAGAAAGAGGGGTAAAACCCGATAATATCCTCCTTGCCACGTTCACAAATAAAGCAGCCCGCCAGATGAAAGACAGAGTGGAGATGCTTCTTAGAAAAGACGTCAAAGATTTATGGTGCGGCACATTTCACCATATTGGGAATCGTATATTGAGGATGCGCGGTAAGCATATCGGAATAAAGCCGGATTACAATATAATGGATCAAGAAGATGCGAGGACTTTAATAAAAGCGTGCCTAAGAGAATTAAAAATAAATACAAAAGATAAATTTTTTCCAGCGCCGCGGGTTATCCAGTCTATTATAAGTTACTCACGCAATACCAAAGAAAATCTCTCAAACGTTATAAACACGTATTACCCTGAATTTTTAGAACTTATAAACGACGTAAAGGTAATCTATTCCATTTACACGAAGAGGAAGGCCTCTTCTAATAATTTAGATTATGACGACCTTTTGACTGAGACTTTAAGATTGCTTAATCAATCACAAGCAGTCAGAGGCAGATTTACCGGGCAATTTGAAAATATCCTTGTGGATGAGTATCAGGATACCAATAAACTGCAATTTGAGATAATAAAGATATTGTCCGAGGAGCATAAAAATATACTGGTTGTCGGCGATGACGCCCAGAGTATCTATGCATTCCGCGGAGCGACAATAGATAATATCTTCAATTTCCCTAAAGAATTTCCTGAAACAAAAATTTTTAAACTGCAGACAAATTATCGTTCGAGCCAGGACATTCTAGATCTGGCAAATGAATCTATAAATTTTAACAGGAAACAGTATGAAAAAGATTTAAAAAGCGTGAAAGGCCGGGGAGAAAAACCTATATTAATAGAGGTAAGAGATTTACGCCGGCAGAGTGCTTTCATAATACAAAGGGTTTTAGAACTTCATGATGAAGGCTATGACCTAAAGAAAATGGCGGTGCTTTTCAGGGCCCATTATCAATCCGCAGAATTGGAAATGGAACTGCTTAAACGAGGCATCCCTTATATTATAAGAGGCGGTATAAAGTTTTTTGAACAGGCCCATATAAAGGATGCATTATCTTATTTAAGGATAATTCAGAATCCAAATGATGAAATTGCCTGGATGAGGGCTTTATCTTTAGAGCAAGGGATAGGCGCAGGATTTTCAACCAAAATCTTTAAAAATTTCACCTGGAATTGCAAATCTTTAAAAGATATATTTAAGGATAAGCATTGGAATTTTCTTAAGAAAAAGACAAGAGTGGCATTTGAACATTTCCGAAATACGATGTCCGCCGTTACTAAGGATAATACATACGGTAAAATTGATTTGATGCTCGAGACCGTAATCAAAACAGGTTATGAAAAATACTGCATTACCCACTTTGACAATTACAAAGACAGGCTCGATGACTTAAAAGAGCTTCTCAACTTTGCTCATACCTACAGAAGCGTAAATAAATTCTTGGCAGATACAAGTTTAGGCGAAACCTTTAAAGGCGAGACCGTAATCGAGCCTGTGAAAGATACCAGCGACTATCTGATACTTACAACTATCCATCAGGCAAAAGGGTTGGAATGGGATGCTGTTATGATAATAGGCTTGATTGACAATCAGTTTCCCCATTCAAAATCCATGGAGGATTTGCAGCAGTTAGAAGAGGAGAGGCGACTTTTTTACGTAGCAGTTACCAGGGCCAAAAATTATCTGTATTTAATCCACCCTATGACAAGGTACGATTACAATTACGGCAATGTAATAGCCAGGCCTTCTGTTTTTATTGAAGAATTACCGCATGAATCTTATGAAAAATGGGAAACAGAGCAGAAGGAAGAGAGTATTGGGTGTCAGGCACTAGGCATAGACAATGCACATCCCGGTGCCTGACACCTATATGGAGGAGGCAATGAGTATATACTTTTGCTTAACATTAGGCTTAATTGCAGGGATATTCAGTGGATTCTTAGGCATTGGTGGCGGGACAATTATCATTCCGGCTTTAGTCTATCTTTTAGGATTCACCCAGCATCAGGCACAGGGCACAACTCTAGCCTTAATGGTGCCGCCTATTGGCCTATTAGCAGCAATTAAGTATTACCAGGCAGGAAACGCAGATATAAAAGTCGCTGCCTTAATCTGCGTAGGATTTTTTATCGGTGGATTAATCGGCGCATCTTTTGTTACGCCAATCCCGGATGCTTTGCTTAAGAAGATATTCGGTGCATTTTTAATCGGTGTAGCATTAAAGATGATTTTAGGAAAATGAATTTGGAATATTGACATCGTAAGAAAAACGTGTCATACTTATATATAGAGTGATGAAAGGAGGCAAGAGATGAAAGTGATAATTACAATAGTCGTGGCGGCGTTGCTGATTGTAACCATCTGCAATATTGGCCAATGTGATGAAAAGACAGCGCAGAACCTCTTAAAACAAGGACTTTTAGGGGCTGCTACCGGTGCCGTCTCTTCTGAAGTATCGGGCGGCAAAGCCGGCACAGGCGCCCTTGTCGGAGCAGGTGTAAATATTGTAGGTGGCATGCTCTTTGATTCTATGACCGGCAAAAGGGTGGAGGAAGTCAAGACTGTAGAAGGCATGGGTTCGACAGAGGCATTCCAGCGAGGATATCAATCCGGCTATCAGCAGGGTTTTGAGAAAGGTTACAGCGAAGGTCATCAGGCCGGCCTGGGTAATAAATAGCAGCAACGGGCGAGTGATGCAAGTCAGTTTGGGTCAGGCTCTGGCATAGAGAATACGCATGTTAGGGCCTGACCTTTTTTTCATATGAAAAAAAGATTTATAGCTGCCTTAATAATAGTCGGATTCAGCGGCATTGTAGCTCAGGTATTGCTGTTGCGAGAGCTTCTAATAAAGTTTTATGGCAATGAACTCTCGATAGGTATTATTTTAGCCAACTGGCTAATCCTTGAAGCAGCCGGTGCTTTTTTCGTTGGCAAAAGAATTGAGCATATAAAACGAAAAATCGAGACATTTATAATCCTGCAACTTATCTTTTGTCTTTCTCTGCCTTTAGTAGTTTATTTAACCCGGGTATTAAATATTATTTTCGGGTTGACGCCCGGAGAAGGCCTGGGTATCGTCCCCATATTTTGCTCTTCCTTTATATTGCTTTTGCCTATATCCATTCCTCATGGGGCGCTTTTTACTTTCGGTTGCAGGATATATTCGTCATTTCAAGGCAGCGACGTATCCGTAGAAGGCATCAAAGGCAAGCCTTCCCTTGGCGGCGGAGTAATAGGGAAGGTTTATGTTTATGAAGCCTTTGGCACATTGATAGGCGGGATTGTCTTTACTTATCTACTTATCAGATATTTTAATTCCTTTCAAATAACCTTCGGCATAAGCCTGTTAAATATTTTGATATGCCTAATTCTGCTGGGAGCTTCCTATAAACCTGATAGATTATTATTAACTAAATTATTAGGATATATAACTTGTATATTTTTATTTTTAAATATCTTCCTTATCTTAAAAGCAGACAATATTCACCGGGATTCCCTTAAAAAGCAATGGCCTCAGCATAAAGTTATTTACTATCGCAATTCCGTCTATGGTAATGTAGCTGTTACAGAAAGGGGCAAGCAATATACCTTTTTTAGCAATGGCATCCCGATGTTCAGCAGCCCTACTCCGGATATTTTCTTTGTTGAGGAATTCGCCCACCTTCCTTTACTTTCTCATCCTTCTCCAAAAACTATATTGATAATAAGCGGCGGCGCCGGAGGCCTGATAAACGAGGTATTAAAACATCCGGTGGAAGAAATAGACTATTGCGAACTTGACCCTTTAATCATAAAAGCGGCTAAGAGATTTTCTGCTCCCATTACCCGGAAAGAACTATCCGACCCCCGGGTTAAAATCCATTATGTTGATGGCAGATACTTTCTTAAAGATACCAAAAATAGATATGATGTCATAATGATCGGGATACCCAATCCGCAGGATTTGCAGACAAACAGGCTTTTTACGGAAGAATTCTTCTCAATGGCTAAAAATCGGCTAAATGAAAATGGTATATTAGCTATTAATCTGCCGGGTTCTTTGAGTTACTTAAGCTACGAATTAAGAAAACTCAATGCCTGTATCCATGATGCCCTAAAAATCAATTTTCCTTATATAAGAACTATTCCCGGTGATACCAATATCCTTCTAAGTTCTGCTTCGGGAAACTTAAGCGCTATCAATCCTGCTTTACTTACCCGGAGGTTTAAACAGCGGGGTTTTGGGGCATCCCTTATAACTCAGAATTACATTGAATATAAATTGGCTCCGGGTAGGCTAAAATGGTACTTAGAATCTATCAAAGAGGCTAAAAGAAAAGCAAATAAAGACTTCTCTCCGATAGGGGTATTTTACAGCTTATCTTTCTGGAACGCGCTCTTTTCGCCGCACACTCAAGGAATATTTAAATTATTCGAAAAGATAAGCCTGAAGTTTTTCATTATACCTGTTATTATTTTTGTCATTTTATATTTAATTATTAGCTTCAAGAATAAGGGAGTCGGACGCTATGCTGTACCATATGCTATAATAGCCACAGGATTTTGCGGAATGCTTTTTGACCTAATTTTAATATTTGCTTTCCAGATATTATATGGCTTTGTATATTACTGGATGGGATTGCTAATTACTGCTTTTATGGTCGGCCTTACTTTAGGGGGCCTGGCAATGACCTTAAGCCTGGAAAAGATAAAAGACGACCTCAAGAGCTTTATAAGATTGGAGATAGCCCTTATCTTTTTTTCATTTATATTACTGTTTACGTTGCTCAGATTAAATGTCCCCTTCCGTCAAATAACATTTTTGGCGCTTTCCTTTATATCAGGATTTCTGGTAGGAGCGGAATTTCCGTTAGGGAATAAAATATATCTAAAGACATCCCCTAACATAGGTCAGGCAGCAGGTCTTCTTTACGCCGGCGACCTTTTAGGCGGATGGATAGGAGGGATGTTAGGAGGCGTAGCCCTGCTGCCAATCTTAGGGTTATTTAACAGCTGCATGTTAATGGTTGTGTTAAAGATGTCCAGTTTTATTATTTTGATGTTTACCCGTCGGGAGGGAGCGATTGCATGAAGATAAAAGTCATTTTTGTTTTAATTATACTGGGGACACTCTGCTGCACAAAAAGGTTTTCTATGGAGTATGCTCCCTTTTTCTGCTGCAGGGTGTCCCTGGTCTACGCTGAAGAACCCACAGAGGAAAGATATGCACTTGCAAGAAAGCGCATGGTTGAGACTCAAATAGTTGCCAGGGGCGTCAGTGATGAAAGAGTGTTGGACGCAATGCTTAAGGTAGAAAGGCATAAATTTGTGCCTATATATCTAAGGGCCTTTGCTTATACTGACCGGCCTTTGCCCATCGGAGAAGGGCAGACAATTTCACAGCCATATATAGTTGCGCTAATGACCGAACTATTAAAATTGGACGGAGATGAAAGAGTACTGGAAATAGGCACCGGCTCCGGATATCAGGCAGCTGTATTGGCTGAATTGTCTAAAGAGGTTTACACTATAGAAATATTGGAGCCTCTAACTACAAGGGCGGATAAACTGCTAAAAAATTTAGGTTATAAGAATATTACCGTTAAATGCGGCGATGGATTTATCGGCTGGGAGGAATATGCGCCATTCGACGGTATAATTGTAACCTGCGCGCCGGATGAAGTTCCTGAGCCTCTCATTGAACAATTAGCAGAAGGCGGAAGAATGGTTATTCCGGTAGGTGATGTCTGGCAAGAGTTAAAATTACTTGAAAAGAAGAGAGGTAAGGTAAAATCTAAAAGCGTAATACCGGTCAGGTTTGTGCCTATGACCGGGAAGGCACAGGAATAGGGAAGGACCCCTCGGATATGTTTTCCGCAATAGCAACACTGCCAATCATAAAAGCCGTAAATGCGGCGTTTTTAAGCTTAATCTTTTGCATAAACATAATCTTTTTTGATGATGACAGACTAATAAAAGCGGTCACACCGGCGCCTGTAAGAGAAGATGTTTACATAGCAGAGAGAAACTTGCTAATGGATATATACACACCAAAAGATAAAAAACCAAGAACAAAAATGCTGGTTATTCATGGCGCTACTGAATTCGGAAAGCAAGATGCTCGTTTAATATGGATATGCGATTTGCTGGCGCGGTTAGGTTTTAAACTATATGTGCCTAATGTAAGGGAATTGATGCAGTGGAATATGGATACTACTGGCGTCGATGATATTATTTATATATATAAAAGATATTTATCAAGCAAAGATAAGATTAAAAAAGGTATGCTTTCTTATTCTGTCGGCTGCACCGCTATGTTTATAGCTGCTTCAGATGATGAAATAAGCTCAGATGTTGATTATCTGATATCATTTGGCGGATATTATGACACCAAGAATATATTATTATTTATGACCACACGCTACTACAAAGAGGACGGCGAATGGAAAAAATATCCAAACGAAAAGGCCATAAGCGAGATATTTTTAGAAAGAAATATCTATATGGTGAAAGAAGAAGAAAGAGAAACAGTCTATAAGATAATAGAAGAAGGGCCTAAAGAAGAATTAATGAATAAGCTCTCTGAAGAAACGAAAAGCCTGGTAGGAATGATGCATAATCGCGATAAGGATAATTTTTATCTGCTGTATGATAAAATATCGCCATCTGCTAAGGATACATTTGAGAGCATTTCTCCTAAGAATTATTTAAACAAGATAAAATCTGACTGCTATATAGCGCACAGTGTGCCAGATTTCGTAATTCCTCACACTGAAAGCGACCTTTTAGTTAGAGATTTAGGTAATAATGTTAAAGGGTATTATAAGTTCAGGTTTTTCAGGCATGTAGAGAGAAAATTTCAGGATATGACGTTTAAAAAAGTATTCTGTGTATATATCCCGGATGCAATAAAATTTTATATTTTTATATATAAAATGCTTATGTTATAATAGAAACAGTTAAAAAAGTTCCAAAAGTTTATAAGTAGGGGACAGGTTCCCGATTGAAAATAGGGCAGGTTCCCGAACAACTTTGGAAACGTCCCTATGTTAAAAAAAGAATTAGGACTTCTGGATATATTTTGCATAGCCTCCGGAGCAATGATTAGTTCTGGGATATTTATTTTGCCTGCTCTGGCATATGCAAAGACCGGGCCTGCTATGATCATCTCATATATTCTGGCCGGCATTCTAATCTTACCGGCCATGCTTGCCCAGGCGGAACTGACTACCGCTATGCCTAAAGCAGGGGGCGTCTATTTTTTTATTGAGAGAAGTATGGGGGCTCCCATAGGTTCCATAGGAGGACTCGCCAGCTGGTTTTCTTTGAGTTTTAAAAGTGCCTTTGCCCTTGTCGGAATTGGTATATTTGCTACGTTAATTAACCCCGGCATTACAGAGGCACAAATAAAACTTATTGCCGTAGGGTGCTGCCTTTTCTTTATGTTTGTTAATATCATCGGCGTTAAACAAACAGGGAGGTTCCAGATAGCATTGGTCCTTTCACTTATTGGTATACTCCTGCTATATATCCTTCGAGGTTTTCTATTTATTCAACCCAACAGATTTACTCCATTTGTGCCTTTTGGGTGGGTTTCGGTTTTTGCTACTGCAGGTCTTGTCTTTGTTTCATTTGGAGGTTTAACAAAAATAAGCTGTGTTGCAGAAGAGGTAAAAAACCCTGGACGCAATATACCGCTGGGAATGTTTCTTGCCTTTTGTGTTGTGATTATCCTTTATGCTGCGGTTGTTTTCGTAACAGTTGGATTGCTCGATTCTGCACAGTTCTCAAATTCTCTTGTTCCGCTTTCACTTGGCGCCAGCACTTTCATGGGGAATCCAGGGGGTATAATACTGGCCATCGCTGCCCTTTTGGCCTTCATTTCAACAGCCAACGCCGGTATCCTGACCGCCTCCAGGAATTCTTTGGCAATGAGCCGGGATTCCCTCTTGCCTAAAATTTTTGAGAGAATAAATGCCAGGTCTAAAACTCCCCATTTTTCTATAATCTTTACTACTGCTTTTATGATTGTGGTTATCTTATTCTTAAGTTTAGAGAATTTGGTCAAGACTGCATCTACTCTTATGATTCTGCTGTTTATGTTTGTAAATCTATCCCTTATCATTATGCGAGAAAGTAAAATTCAAGGTTATCGGCCAAAATTTCGTTCACCGCTCTATCCCTGGGTCCAAATATTGGCAATTTTAGGATATGGGTTTCTTATTTTTGAAATGGGAAGGGTTCCTCTTTCTATAACTGCGATTTTCATCAGTTGCGGCCTGGCCTGGTATCTGCTTTATGCCAGGAAAAGAGTAAACCGCCAGGCAGCCATGGTTCATGTTATTGAAAGAATTACTGCCAGAGAGCTGGTTGACGCTACTTTACCGGATGAGTTAAGAGGGATTATCATTGAACGGGATGAGATTGTTGAAGATAGATTTGACCACCTTATAAAAAAATGCGAAATTTTAGACTATGAGCCGCCTACCGCTGCAATGCCTACGGCTGAAAGTATGTTTAAGATAGTAGCAAATATACTATCCAGGCGATTAGAGATAGACAAGAAGACCCTGTTCGATCTTTTTATAGAAAGGGAAAAACAGACCAGCACTGTGATTGCCCCTGGGCTGGCCATACCTCATATTATAATCAAAGGGGTTGCTAAATTTGACATTCTAATAGTACGATGCAAAAAGGGAATTATTTTTCCTGATACACCCCAACCGGTTCATACCATTTTTGTCCTGGTAGGTTCTCGTGATGAACGTAATTTTCACCTGCGCGCATTGGCTGCAATTGCCCAGATTGCCCAGGGTAAAAATTTTGATAAAAGGTGGCTCGATGCCCGCAATGCAGAAGAACTAAGAGATATTATCCTTTTAGCAGAAAGAAAACGGATTGGCATAAAATAGATGAAAAAAGTGACAATTTTAGCAATAATAGCTACTCTATTAACAGGCTGCGCAAGTTTAAGCACGTTTAATCCTGCTACCGGAGAGGAGGAATTTATCATAATATCCACCGCTTCGGAAGTAAATATGGGCAAAAATGTCCATAGCGAGATAATCCGAAAACATAAACTTTCAGATGATGAAGCAAAAATTGATAGATTAACAAAAATCGGCCGGAGGCTGGCAAAAGTTTCTGACCGGCAGGATTATGGATATAATTTTTATCTTCTTAAAGAAGATACAATAAATGCATTTACCGGCCCTGGTGGAAATATCTATTGTTTTAGCGGATTATATGATAAATTAGAAACAGACGATGAGATTGCCGCTGTTTTAGGCCATGAGATGGGCCACTGCGCTGCAAAGCATGTGGTAAAAAGAATTCAGGCTACATTAGGATACAATATTATTAGCACGCTGATATATACCCATCTAAAAATAGAAGAGAAAAATAAAAAACACATTGCCTATGCAGCCAATTCTATAGTAAATTTAATAATGCTTGGTTACGGCCGCGAGGATGAGTATATGGCAGATAGGCTCGGCATTAAATATATGTATCGTGCCGGTTATGATCCGGAGGCAACAATAAAAGTGCTTGAGATGTTGAAAGAAGACTCAAAAGGCCAACAGGGGCCTGTTATATTACGAAGCCACCCTTACCTGGACGAAAGAATTATGCAAAACAGGATTGAAATCAAAAGGGTCGAAACAAAATATAAACCATTGATACGGTAAAGATAAAATGAATAACAAAATAGCGGTTATATTGCTGGCAATTTTTACAGCCATTTGTATTATAGTAATGATAGTCCGCATTATGTCTATAAGTCCATAAGATAGGAGATTGAAGGAGTCCCGGTTTCCTTCCAATTGGAATTAGCTTGCCTTATGACCGCTGCCTGTATGCGGCACTTTTTGCATAGGCGGCGGTATCTTGTTTAAATAGAATGAACCCCACGCCAATTGTTGATGTGGGGTAAATGGAAGTTTTTTATAAAAATTGGTGTGTGGGTGAACAAAGTACGCACATTTTTATCATTTTTGATTGCGTTAATTTTGTGTATTGGATATCTGGCAGTCGGAGAAGGTGCGCCAGTAGAATTAAAAGAAGCGATGTTTTATAAAAAATTAGACAAAAATGATGCTCAATGCCAACTCTGTTTCAGAAACTGCTTCATACCCGACGGAAAAAGGGGGTTTTGCCGCAACAGGGAAAATAGAGGTGGGCTACTGTATGCTCTTGTCTATGGAAAACCTTCTGCGGTTCATGTCGACCCCATTGAAAAAGAACCGGCCCTGCACATGCTTCCGGGAACATCAATCCTCTGTTTTGGAACGGCTGGCTGTAATTTCCGCTGCAAGTTCTGCCATAATTGGCATCTTTCTCAGAGACCGATCGAAGAAATGGATTATGTCTATGATCTTCCGCCAGAAGAAGCTGTAGAGTTAGCTATAAAGAAGAAAATTCCCACGCTTTCTTTTACATACAATGAACCAATATCGTTCTATGAGTATGTTTATGATATAGCAAAAATAGCCAAGAAAAAAGGCCTAAAAATCCTATGGCACTCTAACGGCACAATTAATCCAGAACCTTTAAGAGAGCTTCTTAAGTACACCGATGCAGTGACTATTGACCTGAAAGGTTTTACTGACATATTTTATAAAGAAGCTTCTTCAGCTGAACTTGCCCCTGTACTAAGAACGCTAAAGATTATTAAAGAAGAAGGGATATGGCTGGAGATTGTAAATCTGGTCGTTCCAACCTTAAACGATAACTCCAAAGATATAAGAAGAATGTGTATGTGGATAAAAGAGAATCTGGGGGGAGAGACACCTTTGCATTTTTCACGTTTCTCGCCTTCTTATAAATTAGTTCGCCTGCCGCCCACCCCAATCAGCACGTTGGAGAAGGCCTATAAAATTGCCAGGGAAGCTGGCCTGGAGTATGTTACCGTCGGAAATGTGCCCGGTCATAAATATAATTCTACCTTCTGTCCTGAATGCAACAAACGCATAATCCATCGCTATCACTTCGAGGTGTTGGATAACAAGGTAAAAAACGGGAAATGCCAATACTGCGGGCATCCCGTTCCCGGAATCTGGGAATAGCAATCTGTGTTTTTATTTTGCTTTTTTTATTCTGTGTGTGTATAATTAATATAGCATGGTAAAGAATACAAAGATTAAATTATTGCTGGTAACTTTTATTGCCATAATTACCATAGGTTATTCATCATTTGTTTTTGCCGGGCGGTTACCCCAACTTTTCCCTTTCAGGAAGAAAGATGCATTAGATAAATGGGAAGAAAAGATATTCAAAGGCAGGGTTTTATATAAAGTCAGGATGCGTAGGACGGATGGGTATCTCACCGCTTACAGCAAAAAGACGGCTTCCGGTATTTTCTACAAATTGAAATTTGACCCAAAGAAAACACCAATGGTTAGCTGGAAATGGAAAGTGGTAAGATTTCCAAGAAAGGGCAAAGGAGAAGTGGCAGACAGTGACTGGATAGAGAAAGACGATTATGCTGCAAGATTTTATGTTATCTTTCCAAAACTCGCTTTTACCTTAACCAAAACCTTGGAATACGTCTGGGATAAAGAAATCCCCGAAGGCACTATTATGACAAGTCCATATTTTGAAAATATAAAGATTATTGTTGCAGAATCTGGAAAAAGAAACCGGGGAAAATGGGTTTTTGAAGAGAGAAATGTATATGAAGATTTTAAAAAAGCCTTTAATAGAGAGCCAGAAGAAGTAGGTGCAATTGCAATTATGACAGATACTGATAACACGGCAAGTACAGCAGAAGCTCATTATGATGAGATAAAAGTGGGGTATAAACATGAGGAATAAAAGAAAAAAGAAGTTTATAGGTTCTCCTGCCCAGAAGAAACTGTTGATTCTGGTCTTTACCTCAGCCGTAATACCGGCCGGAATTGTAGCATTATGTTTGTATTACCTTATATTCAACCTGCTTGCCTGGCAAATTGGAATCCCTGAGGCCGTAGCGTACAACTTGATTCCTGTTGCCAGGAAGGTAAATCTAATAATTTTAATAGCTCTACCCATTACTTTGCTTGCTATATGGACAATAGCACTTGGATTATCCCATAGAATGCTTGGCCCTCTCTCACGGCTGGAAGGAGAGTTAGACGATATAATCTCCGATGAAAAAAGTGGCCCGATTCAATTACGCGAAAAAGACGTGCTTAAGCCGTTAGCAGATAAAATAAATATGCTAATAAATAAATTCTCATCCTCTTAATTATCTCTTCGAAACATATAGAACCGTTTATGGTTTTGTTTGCAGAAGTGTCCCCATGTCTTCCACTGAAGGGGGCAGGTTTCCGAACAAAAATAGGGCAGGTTCCCAAACAATTTTAGAAACCGCCATCGTGGAGCTTGATTCCGGAAGGTTCCTTGATGGCTATGGCATTCACTATGCCATCAAAAAACGTCCCTAATTTTAATTGCTAAATTGGTCTTTTTGTTATAATATAGTGGTTCGTCCACACAAACAGATAAAGGAGGTGCTGTATGCGACAAAACAGGTTTTTTGTTTTGGTAACGGTTATATCTTTGGTATTTTTATTGTTGCCAGTAAATTATTTATATGGCGGCGAAAATGAGAATATCAAAGGATGGATTAACCAGTTGTCTGATAGAAGAGAAAGGGCAACAGCCAAAAATATGCTTATTAAAGCAAAAGAGGCAGCCACAGCCGAATTGATAAATGTTTTAGAAGATGAACACGCAAAGTCTTCTGTAAAAGTTGACATAATTCAAATATTTGAAATTAACAAAACCGCAGAAGCGATACCGGTCCTTAAAGAATTGACAAACAGCCCTAAACGTAGATTGCGCTTAGCTTCAATAAAAGCCCTTGGAGCAATGGAGAATAAAGATTTAGCCGATATTTTTAAGAAGGCGATAAAAGACTCTTATGGAGAGGCGAGATTAGAAGCTATGTCTGCTTTGATGAAACTAAAAGATAAAAGCGCTGTTTCTAATTTTATAGAGGCCCTTCCGGATAGATATGCAAGCATCCGTATGAAGGCGTTAGATGCGCTGGCATTGTTTAAAGATAAATCAGCAATACCGGCTTTAATCAAAAGGCTCAACGATACAAATACTTCTATAGTCTTAAAAACTATAGACATACTATCTAATTTTAAAGATAAGATCGTCGTAGAAGCACTGATAAAGAGATTAGATACGGGAAACAAACCTATAAAGATAAGGACAATTGAAGCGCTTGCGAAGATTAAGGATAAATCTGCCCTGCCCTACCTTGAGCCGTTGTTAAACGATGAATATATAGGTGTGCGGCGCGCTGCAAAAGATGCTGTTAATGCTATTAATGGATGAAAGAAAAGGAAATAAAATGAAATGAAAATCGAAGAAATAAAATTAGAAGATTTACAACCGCAGAAATTTATAGAAGAGAAGGTAAAGGAAATCTCCTCTGTTGCCGGCGATGGTTTAGTTATTAACGCCCTCTCCGGCGGTGTCGATTCCTCGACTGTTACTATGTTAGGGCATAGGGCTTTGGGCGACAGACTTAAGACATATTTTATAGAGAACGGCATAATGAGGCGAGGCGAGCCGCAAATGGTAGTTTCTTTATTTAAAAAACTGGGCGTGTCCGTAGAAATGGTTGATGCCAAAAATGAGTTCTTTAATGCATTAAAAGGCCTGACAGGCCCTGAACAAAAAAGAGAGGCTATTACTCAAGTTTTTTATAAAGATGTTTTTGGCCGGCTGGTAAAAGAAAGCGGGGTGAAATACCTTCTTCAGGGCAGCAATTATACAGATGTAGAAGAGACCGTCGCAGGGGTTAAAAGGCAGCATAACATTCTTGAGCAATTAGGTATAGATACGCAACAACAATACGGATATAAGGTTATAGAACCTATAATACAACTTAGAAAACCGGCAGTTAGAGAAGTTGCGAAAACTCTGGGCTTACCGGAGCAAATATATAACAGGCCGCCATTCCCGGGGCCTGCCTTAGCAGCGCGAATAATAGGAGAAGTCACACAAAAAAGAGTAGAGGTTGTAAGGGCTGCTACAAAGATTGTTGAAGAAGAATTATCCGATACAGGGGCTTTCCAGTATATGGCAATTTTGCATCAAGATAAAGTTACCGGTGTGCGAGATGGAAAAAGAGATTATGGTTTACAAATAGAGCTAAGGTGCTGGGAGAGCAAAGATGCGGTAACAGGTTCACCAACCAGGCTTTCTTATGAGGCCTTAGAGAAATTAGCAGAAAGAATAACGACAGAAGTTCCGGGTGTTGTGAGTGTTACTTATAACGTAACCAAAAAACCACCTTCAACCATAGAGGCTGTTTAGCAGCTCTTCCAGGTCTTCTAAACGCGTTAAAGCGTTAAAATGGAGTTATAAAATGAGTGGAATCTTTGGAGTAGTTTCTAAAGGAGACTGCGCAGAGACTTTGTATTACGGAACAGATTATCATTCGCATCTTGGAACAGAATACGGGGGCATGGCAGTATTAGGAGAGGATTTCGTACGCCAGATACACAATATAAGCCAGAGCCAATTTAAGTCAAAATTCTATGAAGATTACAAGCGAATGAAAGGCAACAAAGGCATCGGCGCTATTAGCTCCTCTGACGAACAACCTATTTATCTAAATTCTAAGTTCGGCCCGTTTTGCATAGTAACCAACGGGCTTATTGAAAACACTGAAGAATTAGCAGAGAGGCTTTTAAAGAAGGGTGCATCATTTAGTGAAGTGAGCAGGGGTGCGGTTAATACAACAGAGCTAATAGCCAAATTGGTTACCCAGGGTAATGATTTAATAGATGGCATCGAGCGGATGTTCGAAGCAATAGATGGTTCCTGCTCGCTCTTATTGCTGAACAAAGACGGTGTCTATGCAGCCAGAGATAGGTTTGGATATACGCCCCTTGCAGTCGGCAAAAGGGATAATACCTGGGCAGTAACATCCGAAACCAGCACCTTTCCAAATATCGGGCTCGAGACAGTGAAATATCTCGAGCCAGGGGAAACAATTCTCATAAATGAGGAGGGCATTGCGCAGAGAAGACCAGGAGGAAATATAAATCAGATCTGCGCATTCCTATGGATATATGCCGGTTTCCCTGCCTCGGGTTACGAAGGAATAAATGTGGAAACAGTGAGGGAGAGATGCGGACAATGCCTGGCCAGACGAGACCGGGATATAGAAATAGATGTAGTATCCGGAGTCCCTGATTCAGGAATTGCCCATGCTTTAGGATACGCTATGGAGAGCGGCAAACCTTATAGAAGGCCTTTGGTGAAATATACAACAGGATATGGCAGAAGTTATACTCCACCGTCTCAGGAGGTCAGAAATTTAATAGCCAAGATGAAACTCATCCCTAAAAAAGAGATAATTGAGGCAAATAAAATTGTGGTATGTGAGGATTCTATCGTAAGGGGAACCCAGCTCAGAAACTTCACTGTGAAAAAACTATGGGGCTGCGGCGCAAAAGAGATTCACATAAGAGTCGCCTGCCCACCTTTGATGTTTCCGTGCAGGTTTAATCTGTCCACACGCAGCATTCACGAACTTGCTGCCCGCAGGGCTATCCGTAATCTGGAAGGACCGGATATAGAAGATGTATCAGAATATATAGACCACAATTCCCAGAAGTATAAGAAAATGGTAGAATGGATAAGAAAGGATTTAGAAGCCACCACCCTTAGATACCAAACAGTAGATGATATGGTAGGAGCCATTGGCCTGCCAAGGGAAGGCCTGTGTCTCTATTGCTGGACAGGCGAAAGCCCAAGAATAAATGGCGACACTCTTTGTAACGTATTGCGTAACAAGCAATTACAACTAAAAAATGGCTAAACCAACAATAACAAGAAGGCAAAAGAATATTCCAAGGTTGCTAAGAGAAAGAAAGCGAATGCATCGGAATAAACTCAAGGCTCATAAAAACAATATACGATAAATACATTCCAGTAAATGAAATTATATAATAATATATAGCATGAAACTATGCAGCGCATGTTTGCTGGGAATAAGATGTAGATACGACGGTAAAAGCAAGCCCGATAAAGAAGTTATTGCCTTATCTAAAAAAGAGACATTAATCCCTGTCTGCCCAGAACAATTAGGCGGTTTGCCAACCCCAAGAAAACCTTCAGAAGGAAAAGGCGCAAAGGTTATTACAAAATCAGGAAAAGACGTTACCAAAAACTTTAAAATTGGAGCAAGCCAGGTTTTAAAATTAGCAAGATTGCTTGATATAAAAGAGGCGATTTTTAAACAAAGGAGCGCTGCCTGCGGGTGCGGCAAAATATATGATGGAAGTTTCTCGCGTAAGACTATTAAAGGCGATGGTATTGCGACAGCGTTGTTGAAGAAAAACGGTATTAAAGTTATGGGTGAGGACGCCCTGCAGCACGAAAAGTGAGCAACATATACCGCAAAACTTTTCGTGCTGCAGGGTGCCCCCAAGTGATGCTATGAAATCAAGTGCACACGCTATAACCTCTCTTTCTATGGGAGCATTGATATGGTTTTTTACAAAGTCTCTGTATGCCGGCATTCTATGCTTTATTTCCGGCATTTTTATCGATATCGACCATATTATAGAATATATAATCCATTATGGCTGGAAGGATTTCAGTTTTAAGAGGTTTTTTCTGATATGCGAACAAACCTGTAAACTGGAAGGGGAAGAGAGATTTCGAAAAATACATCTTGTCTTTCATATAGGCGAACTTGCTATTTTACTCTGGATAGTATCAATATATACAAAAAATATATACTTTTTTGCAATCACTGCAGGGTATTCTATCCATTTAATTTTAGATTGTATAGGAAACCCGGTGCATCCTTATTATATTTTTATAACATTCCGCACTATAAAAGATTTTAATACAGAGAAACTCGTTAAAAAGGCGGCGGATTAAGTATGCAAATCGATTCTTATGCCTTTGGCTCTATGACGGTTGATGGCAAGATATATGAAGAAGACTTAATCGTCTTTCCTGATAAAGTTAAGCCTAACTGGTGGCGCAAACAAGGGCATTCTTTAGCTATAGAAGATTTGGATGAAGTTATAAATTATAAACCGGAAGTCTTAATAGTCGGCAAAGGTGCCTCAAGCTGCATGCAGATACCTTCATCCACCAAAAATCTACTTAAGCAGAAGCATATAGAGATCATCGATGAAGATACAAAACTGGCCAGCCGGCTTTTTAATGAGCAGATTAAAAAAGGCAAAAGAGCAGTAGGCGCATTCCATCTCACCTGCTAACGCCTGATATGCTTAAATAAAAAAGGAGGCAAAAGATGAAACTAACAAGCCCGGAATTTCAAAATAATAAACTTATTCCTAAAAAATTTACCTGCCAGGGGGATGATGTAAATCCTCCACTGGTTATTGATGATGTTCCCAAAGATGCTAAAAGCCTTGCATTAATAGTTGATGACCCGGATGCCACTACCGGGACCTGGGTTCACTGGGTTGTTTTTGATATTCCTGTAGTTTCGAAAATTGAACAAAACTGCATTCCCGGAAAGCAGGGGACTAATGATTTCGGCAGGAAAGACTATGGCGGCCCCTGCCCGCCGTCAGGCACTCACCGTTATTTCTTTAAAATCTACGCGCTTAAAGAAAAACTTAATTTGGATGAGGGGATTAGAAAAGAAGATTTAGAAGAAATAATACAAGAGCACATCCTGGGTAAAGCTGAATTAATCGGCTTATATAAGAAACAATAGCTGCACGATGGTACAATTTATCCATAACCCTTTGCAAATAAAACAGTTACAAGGAGTGCCATTATTTGAAGAAAAAAGGAGGAGAAGTGAAGTTAATATTTCTTGGGACAAACGGCTGGTTTAACACAAATACCGGAAATACAACCTCTATTTTTATAGAGACAGAAAAATTCTATATTATTTTCGATGCCGGAGACGGCCTTTATAAAATTGACAGATTTATAAAGGATAACAGGCCGATTTATATCTTCTTAAGCCATTTTCACCTTGACCACATTACAGGTCTTCACACTTTGAATAAATTTAAGTTTCCACAAGGAATAAAAATATACGGGCTTGAGGGAACAAATGAAATGTTAAATAAAATTTTTGCTCCTCCTTTTTCAATAAATATAGATAAATTAGATTATAAAGTAGAAATATTTGAACTGAAAGAAGGCAGGCACAATCTACCTTTTCCGGTAGAATGCAGGCCGCTTTGTCACTCTGCAGGGTGTTTTGGATACCGAATAGAGATTGATAAGAAAATTATCACTTACTGCCCCGATACAGGGCCCTGCAATAATACAGTTAGATTGGCAAAAGATGCTGATTTCCTTATGTGCGAGTGTTCTTTAAAATCCGGAGTATATAGAGAGGACTGGCCCCATCTTAATCCGGAGGCAGCTGCTAATATAGCAGTAGAGGCAAATGCCAAAAGACTGGCGCTGATACATTTTAACCCGCACCTTTTTCCAACTTTAGAAGATAGAAGAATAGCAGAAGTTCAGGCAAAAAAGATATTCCCTGATACATTTATGTCTTTGGACGATACAGAAATTCAGATTTAGTGACATCGCTGGCGGGGACAGGTTCCCGAACGGGTTTGGAAACGTCCCCATAACTATGAAGTACAAAAAAATACCAAACACAGATTTAAATGTTTCTGTTATATCCTTAGGGACATGGGTCTTTGGCGGCGAAAATTGGGGAGGTGCGCAAGAGAAAGAGTCCATTGATGCAGTTTTATCCGCCCTTGATTGCGGGGTGAACTTGATTGATACGGCTCCGATATACGGTTACGGAACA
This sequence comes from Candidatus Omnitrophota bacterium, assembly GCA_020354945.1. GTDB lineage: Bacteria > Omnitrophota > Gorgyraeia > JABMRG01 > JAFGKX01. The sequence continues at coordinate 928,856 of CP070655.1, read as the reverse complement.
TCGGAAGAAATTATAGGCAAAGCCATCAAAGGCAAACGCGACAAAGTCATTATTGCAACCAAATGCGGGTTAATCGGCGAGGGGCCGAATATAAAAAATAACTTAAAGCCGGATTCAATTAAAGCAGAATTGGAGCAATCCCTGAAAAGGCTTCAGGTCGATTATATTGACATATACCAGTGCCACTGGCCTGACCCTAACACTCCGATAAAAGAGACCATGACAGCAATGTCTAAATTAAAGAAAGAAGGTAAAATCAAATATATCGGCGTTTCTAATTTCGATTTAGAGTTGCTAAAAGAAATTCCGCATTTCGCTGATATTGCAACTTTGCAAAACCACCTCTCGCTTTTGGAGCGCTCAATGGAGAAGGATGTTATCCCGTACTGTAAAGAAAAAGGGATAGGGGTTCTTACTTACGGTTCACTCGGCGGCGGAATATTATCCGGAAAATACAGGCAACCAAAAACATTTAAAAGCTCCGATGCGCGCAGCTTTTTCTATAAGTATTATGCCGGAGAAGAATTCAAAAAGACCTCAAAAATCGTTAATTTGTTAAATGAAATTTCAGTAGAAACGAACAGGCCTCCGAATCAAATCGCCCTTAACTGGATATGGCAAAAAGAAGGCGTCACAAGCGCTATAGTGGGATGCAGAAACCCCGAACAAGCCCGAATGAACGCACTCTCAGCCACCTGGGAGCTTTCTGAGGAAGACATTAACAGGCTCAATATGTAATCTAAATGTTTAAAATACTCGCAAGATTTATATTTATATTTTTGTTTTTTATTAGCGGTTGTAGCATTCCCATCCAGAATCTGGATTCCAGGGGGGAGAATGTAATCTGCTTTGGTGACAGCATAACCTATGGCGTTGGAGCAGAAAAGGGAAAAGACTATCCCTCGCTTTTGCAAAAACTACTAAAAACCAAAGTGATGAATGCCGGTGTATCTGGTGATACTACCGAAGGTGCGCTTCAGCGCCTGGAAAGAGACGTCTTAGAAAACGACCCTTATCTTGTAATTGTAGAATTGGGCGGTAATGATTACCTAAATGGAATATCCAAAAAAAGGACCTTAAGCAATCTGGAAGAGATAATATTGAAGATCCAGGAAAAAGGGGCAATTGTCGCTGTTTGTGATATAAGTTGCGGTTTTTTTATGTCCGGTTACAGAAGAGATTTTAAAAAATTAGCCGGAAAGACAGGCTCTATATTCATACCCAGGGTGCTAGAAGATATATTAACAGACCCCTATTTAAAATATGATAATATCCACCCTAATTCTGAAGGCTATGAAGCAATAGCTTTTAAAATATATAAAACCGTAAGGCCTTATTTAAAATAACCCTGTGTCCAGCACAGATACTATAAAAAGATACGTTAGCAAAAATTTCCAATCTTTTGGAATCAATAAAGCACAGCAGATAACCCGCCTTCTATACGAGATATCAAAAAGAGAAAGCCTTTCTTTTAAAAGAATAATTAAAGATGGCCCTCAAGAATATCCTAAATTCTCAAATCTTAAAAAATACCTTATAAATAGAAGATTTCCGGTTTTAATGGCAACCGGCGAGGAGGCAACGCCTTATCTTCCTGAGCTTGACATTGACCCCCAATATAAAGTCAAAATTAAAAAGAGCAAGATAATGCCTAAAAATATTTATATTGAAGAGGGGGTATCGAAAGGTTATTTAGCTGGGCGGTTTAAAGCGAAATTTCCCAAAACAAAATTTATAAACATACCGTCGCTAAAAGAATACATAAAAGGCAAAAGATTCGGTATAGAAGATTATAATAAAAGAAGGGATAATTTTTTCATCATCCGGGAGAAATT
>CP070655.1:921243-926921 GCA_020354945.1 Candidatus Omnitrophota bacterium | reverse complement strand
TTTGCTATTTCAACCGTTCCGACCGGCCCAAAAAACGCAAATGCAGCAGGAATTATTATAGAACCTCCAAGTACAACTTCTGCTAATTCATTTGTGCTGGCAGCGGAAAGCCCGGATAATGTCACATCATCTGCCTCTTTAAGATAACTTGCGTAGGTTAAAATCACTCCTATGCCTACGCTTAGCGTAAAAAATATCTGTCCTGCCGCTGCAAGCCAAACTTTAGCATTTTTTAAGGCTGCAAAATCAGGATTCCACAAAAAGCCTAAGCCGTTTATAGAATTCCAGCTAGGCTTTAGAGGGTTAGGCGCCGGCAATGTTAATACTCTTACGGCAATTATAGACGCAAAAATAAATAATGCCGGCATGGCAATTTTACATAATCTCTCTATGCCTCCTTTTATTCCATAATATACAACAGCTATGTTTAATAAAAACGTTACCAGGAAAAATATGTATGCTAAACCTATAGTGTTAAAATATTGATTTTTCTCAAGGCCTTGAAACCCTTGCAAAAAACTCACCAATGATGCCCGACCTGTGCAGGTACTATATTTACCTATCGCAGAAAATACGCTGTAAGCAAGGGTCCAGGATTCGATATAGGTATAATAGACAAAGATAACCATCGGGCCAAAAATGCCGATTACGCCAAAATATTTAATGAATCTGTTTTTCTCCCATATGCTATGAAATATACCCGGAGCAGTAGAATGTTCGAAACCGCCGCCATATCTTCCGGCTGCCCATTCTATCCACATAAGGGGAATGCCTAAAAGCAAAAGGGATATAAAATATGGTATCATAAAGGCTCCGCCGCCGTTCTGCGCTGCCTGAACCGGGAAGCGCAAAAAATTACCCAGGCCTACTGCGCTTCCTGCAACAGCAAGAATGATACCGAGTTTCGAACCCCACCTTTGTCGTGTCTTCTTCACTAATATTTAACCCTGATAAGGCATAAACCGCAAGCTTTCGCTGTCGGCCCTGCTTTTGTTCTGTCTTTTGCATTCAATATCTGCTTCATGCTCCCGGGAGAAAGCTTACCTCTTCCTATCTCAATCAAAGTGCCGACGATATTTCTTACCATGTTGTACAAAAAACCGTCAGCTTCTATATCTATAGTTATGAGAGAATCTTCATTTTTATTTACCGTTATTCTCTTTATGGCCCTTACTGCAGATTTTTCTATTTTACCGGTAGCTGCAAAAGACTTAAAGTTATGCTTTCCTAACAAAACCCTGGCCTCTTTTTTCATAAGCAATAGATTTAACTTATACGGTAAGTGCAAACTATATCGTTTTAAAAACGGTGATTGTGAATTTCTATTTAATATTGTGTAGCGATATATTTTTGATTTTACGTTAAAACGGGAATGAAAATCCTTATCAGCTTCTTCAGTTTTTATTATAGAGATATCCTTAGGCAGGACTGCATTTAATCCGCGTTTAAGTTTATTAAGGCTGAGGCTGGTGTTTGTGTGAAAATTGGCAACTTGCGCTCTTGCATGGACGCCGCTATCAGTGCGCCCGCTTCCATAAAGTTTAGATTTTTTGGCAGTTATCTTCTCTATGGCTTTTTCAATCTCTTCCTGTATGGTCTTTAATTTTAAATTTTGAATTTTAAATTTTGAATTTTGAACCTGCCACCCATTATAATTTGTGCCGTCATATTCAATGGTGAGTTTGACGTTTCTCATTTTTTAATGAGCAATTCGGCAATCTGGATAGCATTTAATGCTGCGCCTTTTCTGAGATTATCAGAGACAACCCACATCCAAAGGCCATTTTTAACAAAGGGGTCTTTTCGTATTCTTCCAACAAAGACTTCGTCTTTACCCTCTGCATCTATTGGAGCGGGATAGCTGCTCTCTTTGGGATTGTCAATAACTTTTATGCCGGGGGCTTTTTCGAATATTTCCCTGACCGCATCCGGTGTAATACGCTTAGCAGTCTCTATATAAATAGCCTCCCCATGCCCTGTTCTTATAGGCACCCTTACAGTAGTAGCCGATATTTTTATCTTATCATCATGCATTATCTTGTGAGTCTCTCTAACCGTTTTCCATTCTTCGGAAGTATAATCAAGTTCGCCAAATACGCCAATTTGCGGGAAGACATTAAATGCCAGCTGCTGCGGCAATGCTTTCTGATATTTTTGCTTGATTTTTAAATCCTGATAATTTGATTTTGATAAAAACCTTAGTTCATCAATCAGCTGTCTGACTGCGCCTCTGCCGGCGCCTGACGCAGCCTGATAACTTGATATAATGATACGTTTTATACCTGCCTTTTTATAAATAGGCCATAAAGCAACAACCATTTGTATGGTTGAGCAGTTTGGATTGGCTATAACGCCCTTGTGCTTCTTTATGTCCTTTGGATTTATTTCAGGAACTACAAGGGGCACATCCTTATTCATCCTGAAATCGGCGCCATTATCAATAACTATAGCGCCCCTTATTATTGCTTCATTAGCATAGGTAACTGCTGCGCCTTTTTCTCCTTCTGTGCCTGCAAACAGGGCAATATCTATACCTCTAAAACCTCCGGGCGAAATCTGTTTCACATGATAGGTGATGCCATCTACTGTGATATTTCTGCTTGAACGCGCAAAGACACGCAAGTTTTTAATAGGGAACTTGCGCTGTCTTAAAACCCGGAGCATCTCACATCCTACGGCACCAACACCGACTACTGCAACACTATATTTTTTCATCATTATTACCTCAATTTTTAAACGCTAATGAAACGATGGAAGTTGAGATTTCACAAGATATATCATAAGCAGATTTTGTGTGTTTATCGAAGCGGCTGTCAAAAATCGCGAAAACAATGGCGAGAAGTGAGCGATTTTTACCACACCGAGCAAAAAGCGCCCTTCGTCGAAGGCGAAGAATCCTTTTTGCAAGTAGCAAGCGGAGACGAACACACAAAATCTTGTCAAAGATTCTCTACAAGCAAATCTCCAACTTCCTGAGTGGAGTACCCCATCTTTCCGGCGGAGAGCGATTTTAACTTCGTTGTCACTTTCATTACAGATTTTTCTAATGCATCTGCCGCCTTTTCTTCTCCTATGTTGCTAAGCAACATTCCCAAAGCGCAAATAGCAGCCAAAGGATTTATGACATTTTTACCGGTATATTTTGGTGCAGAGCCGCCTATCGGTTCGAACATAGAGACTCCTTCAGGATTTATATTGCCTCCGGCCGCAACTCCCATGCCCCCCTGTATCATAGCTGCCAAATCTGTAATAATATCTCCAAACATATTATCTGTAACAATAACATCAAACCAGTCCGGGTTTTTTACCATCCACATACATACAGCATCTACATGGGCATAGTCCGTCTTTATATCAGGATATTCCTTAGCAACATCATTAAATGCCCTCTGCCACAAATCCCAGGCATAGGTTAAAACATTGGTCTTGCCGCACAAGGTCAGTTTCTTTTTCTTGTTGCGTTTTCTGGTTAATTCAAAAGCATATCTTATGCAGCGCTCAATACCGCCCCGGGTATTATATGATATCTGAATTGCAACTTCATCCTTTGTTCCTTTTCTCTGAAACTCGCCCATGCCTTTGTAAAGGCCTTCGTTGTTTTCTCTTACCACTATAAAATCTATATCTTCCGGAGTCTTATCTTTAAGAGGCGTCCATACGCCTGGATATAGTTTCACCGGACGAAGGTTTATATACTGCTCCAGGTCAAATCTTAGTTTCAATAATATACCTCTCTCCAAAATTCCGGGTTTTACTTTGGGATGCCCTATGGCACCTAAGTATATAGCGTTGAATTTTTTTAATTCATCGATTGCGCCTTCCGGCATGACTTCACCGGATTTTAAATATCTTTTAGCGCCCCAGTCATAGATTTTTGTTTCATATTCAAAGTTAAATTTTCCGGAAATGGCCTTTAATACTTTTAGCCCTTCGTTTATAACTTCGGGGCCGGTGCCGTCTCCGGGAATTACTGCAATTTTATACATTTCATCAATCCTCCAAATTTTTTGAAGAAAAATTTGTTCAGAGCATTACTAAAATGCGAACAAGAGTGGGCATTTTATATTAGCGATGGGCCTTTATATACCTCATCAACCCGCCAGCTGCTATAATCTTTTGCATAAACTTCGGAAAGGCCCGAGCCTTATATTGTTCATTTTTCGTAACATTTTTAATTATGCCCAAATTAAGGTCAATCTCAACTAAATCAGAGGCCATTATGGATTTTGAAGCGACCCCTGATTCTAGGATAGGCAAACCTATATTAATAGAGTTTCTGTAAAATATCCTTGCAAAGCTTTCAGCGATAACACAGGATACTCCACAGGCCTTAATGGCTACCGGAGCATGCTCTCTGGATGAACCGCAGCCAAAGTTTTTGCCTGCGACAATAATATCGCCCTTCTTTACCTTTGATGCAAAACTGCTATCTGCATCTTCCATGCAGTGTTTCCACAGTATCTTAGGGTCTGTCGTATTTAAGTATCTAGCCGGTATTATCTCATCGGTGTTTACATTATTGCCAAATTTATGCGCTTTCCCCTTTAGTTTCATATGATTTCCTTGGGGTGAGTAATCCTTCCTTTAATGGCGCTTGCTGCTGCAACAGCAGCATTAGAAAGATACACAAATGATTTCGGATGCCCCATCCTTGCTCTGAAATTGCGGTTAGTCGTTGCAATACAAACCTCGCCTTCTGCTAATATGCCCGAGTGCCCGCCTAAGCACGGTCCGCATGAAGGTGTATTTATTGCACCGCCTGCTTTTAGGAAAATCTCAAGCAGGCCTTCTTTCAAAGCCGCAAGATATATCTTTTGCGTAGCAGGAATAACTATTAACCTCACCCGCGAATTTATCTTTTTTCCATTCAATATCCTTGCGGCTATCCTTAAATCTGATAAACGGCCATTGGTGCAGGAGCCGATGAATGACTGGTCTATATTAACCTTTCTTAATTTAGTTACTGCTTTAACATTACCTGGAAGATGCGGACAGGCAACCTGCGGCTCTAATTTAGATATATCATATTCGTAAGTTTTAGAATAAACCGCGTTTCTATCTGATTTATAAAATTTTCCTTTCTTAACATAAACGCTCGTAATTTCATCGGGCTCTATTATCACGTTCTTTCCTCCTGCCTCGATAGCCATATTGCACATTGTAAATCTATCATCCATAGGCAAGTTTTTTATAACCGGACCACTAAATTCCATTGCTTTATAAACAGCGCCGTCTACGCCGATTTTGCCAATGGTATATAATATTATATCTTTCCCGCCTACCCATTTTTTCAATCTGCCTTTATATATAAACTTTATAGATTCTGGAACCTTAAGCCAGCATTTACCGGTAGCCATAACTGCTGCCAGGTCTGTAGAACCTACGCCTGTTGAAAATGCGCCTAATGCGCCGTAGGTGCAGGTATGAGAATCCGCGCCTATTACTAAATCGCCCGGTTTTACCAAACCAGCTTCGGGCAAAAGCACATGCTCTATACCGGCTCTGCCCTGTTCAAAATAGTATTTTATATTATATGCTTTTGTGAATTCTGCTAATTTTTTGCATTGCTGTGCGCTTGCAACATCTTTATTGGGAGAAAAATGGTCAGGAACAAGGGCTATCTTTTCCCGATTGAATACCTTTTTTATTCTTGCTTTCTTAAGTTCATCTATTGCAAA
>CP070655.1:912570-921143 GCA_020354945.1 Candidatus Omnitrophota bacterium | reverse complement strand
GCTGGGTAACGATTGTTTTACTTAGAAATGCAAATTTTATAGAATCATCCCTCCTTAGGATATTCCTTTTGGTATCCTCTTAGCCTTTCCAACCGGTCGCAATTTGCGACCGGTTGGAAAGGCTAAAACATTCTTCGAGTTTTCCTTATGCCTTTACGGGACGGGGCGTTGCGATGCTTTCAAGTGTTCTCTTTGGATTTTTTATGCTTTTTAGTTTTTGCTTTTGCCAGATTGATAAAAAAACCTGCTGATAAATATCGTAAATATCGGTTTCAGAAAGATTGGGGCAAAGTTTATTTATCTTGGTTTTTATTGCGAAAAATATAAGGCGGGAAAAATGGTCTATGAATTTTGACCAGGCTAAAGGCTCTCCGTTAGCGCAGCGTTGTATGAGGTTATAGATAGCGGTGAGTCCGGGCATTATTTACATTTGTCAATGCTATGCTGTTCTTTCCTCAGGAAGCATTTTGTTATCTCTTAGAACCTTTTCAAGTTGTAAAAGCGCGTCTTTGAATTTGGGAAATAATTCAACGCTTAGAGAAAGGCCCTTTGCAGTCGGGACCTTCTCTCCTGCTTGTTTAGATTCTACCCAGACTCTGAAGTCTATTAAATCGAAACCCTTATACTCCTTTACTCCGACTCTTATCTCTTCAAACTTATTCTTGTCAAACGTAACTATTGTTTTATTCATCCCGTTCCTCCTCGCCTTTATCTGTGGTTGTTAAAGACCCTTTAATAAAATTAACTAATTCGTCCTTATCCTTAGGACTGATTTTAATGAATTTAATCCCGGAATCAAACTGCCGTTTTCCTTCTGAATCGAGAGTATCTATCTCTTTCGCCCAAACAACCTTACCGCGGGCAATAATATGTTTCTCACCCGGTATATCTACATCAAGATCAACAATGGCATCCTGTGGTAAAATTTCAGGCATATTCAGGCATATGCCTTCTCCTGATATATCCTTGCTAAAGACAGACCAGCGGCTGTCGGGCTTTTTCATAACTTTACAATCCACGCTGAGACGTTTATTAAGACGTATACTTTTACGCCTATCTTTGAGCATCGAGTAGTAAGCATCTAATTCCCCGGCTACTCTATCAACGAGTCTCTTCTCCCGAATCCACAACAAGATAGCTGTGCCGCCAAAAATAGCAACCGTGAGAATGACAACTAAAATTCCGCGCATTTAATTGATCCCTTTTGGGGGTTTTCCGCTTAGCGAGGGGTTATCCTGAGGCCGTAAGGCCGAATGGTCTCTTTCTTATTTCTTCTCAGGCGAAGGGGCAGATTTGGTCTCCTGGCGAATAAGAATATTGCCTTCAAAATAAAGGTATTTTGTTTTGGAAACATATTGATAATCTACAGGGACCATCGGATACCTTCCGTAATAAACCCATTCTTCTTTGGCAACCCCCAGCTCATCAACGCCTATCTCATTTTTTTCATCAGGTTCACCCCACCTGCTAATAACATCCTCTTTTGTGTCACCCAAGCGTATATTAGGCATTGAACTCCATGGTGAAATAAGCACATCAGGGCCAGGAGGCTCAATCTCTGCACATCCTGTTAAAAAAAATGTTAAAATTGCGAGTATGGATACAAATAAATAGATCTGCCTCATATGTTTATCTTCTCCGCTATATCCGCTATAACCGGGATACGCCAATAATTACCCATTATAACCTGAATAATGGCTATTATGCAAATTATGGGTATGAGTATCCAGCCAATAGCCCCTATAAACCACCCTAAAAAAGGTATTACCCATATAAATGCGATTATTACCTCTGCTATAAATAAAACCAGCCCCTGTTTTGCGTGAAAAAGGGCAAACTTGTTGTCTTTCTTAATCAACAATGGTATCAAACAAAGTATCCCGATATAAGCCAAGATTGCATATACCTTACCTTCTTTTACAACTACGTCTTCAGTGCCTTGTTGTCCAGTTGCTTTTTTTTCTTCTTCCTGCATATTCGCCTCCCATTTATATAGTATTATAATAACACAAGCGAACTATGTCAACATAAAAAAAGCCCCCGAAAAATTCGGGGGCTTTTTTACGCCTAACAGGTGCAGTGTTAGAACTCGACCTTCACTGCTGAAATAAGCTTGCTGGCTCTATCATCTTGGCCACTTGGAAAGACATCACCGGGCCAGAACACGCCACCTCTTACTACAAATGATACATCCTCTGTATAATCATAGCTGAGTGCTCCATCCAGCTCAAGGCCTATCTCATCACTTGTATTAGATGCGCTTATTTCCTTATCAAGCCAGAAATAACTTAGCTCACCATCTAATGTAACATCTGTAATGGGCTCAATAGCAAGCATACCCTTTATCTGGTGCTGGTTGGTGTTACCATTGAGTCTGTCTCTGGCAACTGTATAATCTGTAGCGTAAACTACATTCATATATTCACGGATTAGTGAATCCTCTTTTCCTTTATACATCGGATCCCAACCTTCATAATCTCCTGAATCCTCATAGTTATCACCTGATAGATACTGATACTCTGCGCCGGCTTTTGGAGTCCATGGTGTCTCAACCCACTTATAATCAACACCAACATCAAGCGCCCACGCTTCTCTGCTTTTCTTTGCAACAGCCAGGTCGTGATACCTACCTAGCTGTGAGGCACCTTCCGCCCATATGTTCATATTATCATATGGAACCAATGAACCACGAAGTCCTAATGTGTGGACCTCGTCGGTTGAATGGTTTACTACCTTTTGGCTTTGATCCCATTTAAGGAAATAATAGGCTTCGGCTTCGGCTTCATATTTATCAAAGAGATAGCCCACATTAACACCGTAAAGGTCGATGTCATCATGCACGTCTACAACTGTGTCTTTTATTTTGGCATAGACAAGGTCTATGGTCCAGGGGTCATAATCTAAAGTGCCTCTTATTGCATCAAAGGCATTCATTCCAGAAAGTTCATCAGCGCCGAGGTTGCCATCGACATCCCATACTGCTGAATTGCCAATGATTAAACCCTTACCGAACCATATATTCTGACGACCGAGCTTAAGAGTTAAAGGAGCATATAAAAACTCCTTTAATGTTACATAGGCCTCATCTAAATTCACGTTGAAGTCACCATCAGTATAGTCCCAGTCTCTTTCACTAATTATTCTTACAAATGTAGCAACATTATCTGTCAGGTCAGCATCGACATTTAGGCCGACTTGCTGCATAAAGAAATTGGAAGTATCGCTCGCTCCTAATGTAGCATCACCATCATCCTTGTTCAAATCAAGGTTTCGTTGATAGACGTGGGTAATGGCAATGTCTCCGCTAACCTTTACACTCTGTGTCTCAGCAAATGCCGGAACACAAAATGCAATTACTAATGCTGCTACACCAATTGCTGTCAATAACCTCATTTAATCCTCCTAAACTAAAATTTATCTTTATTAAAATAGATACTGAAAAACAGTATCTAACTACTTTTCTATATATATGCTAATCGCCATATCTGTTTGATAACTCACGGCTAATTATTCCTTCACCTCCTTTTTGCCAAATTCGAGCCATCTATGGCGTTTGAGCCTGATACATTACCGCTATTATACATATAAAATAGCAAATTTTTATGCGGTTGTCAACAGTTTTTTCTTTTTTTATTGTTACTGATAACTAAAAACTGGCTTACTCTTTCTCAAGCTTATACGTAGCCGCACGGCCTGCTTTCGGCGCAACGCTTACTGTAACCAATGTGTTTAAATGGCGTGGTTCTACAATTATTGTGCAGGTTTGATCTTCCCTGTCAAAGTTTATAATACGGGTAGTAAATTCCATCAAATTGATAAATCTCCAGTTATAAAGAGGCATCTGATCCCTGTAAAATCTCACCACTGTCGAAGCATCCGCCCTGCCTGAATACCTGAGTATACCAAAACGGGTTAAATCATTATCAAATATAAAAGAATCCGCTGGAAGGATTTTAAAACCCCTTGGCGCAGGTACATCCTGAAATTTTAAAAGCGAGGCTACTTCCAAAGCCTTCGGCATTTGAGCACCTGAGGAACGCCTTGAACCCGTCGTAGCGCAACCGGATATTGCAAGCATAGCAATGATTAAAACAAATACATCAAATTTCCTCATATTATCCTCCAGAATTTCATTATTCCTAAATACAAAAATAACATATTATAACACTAAATGCAAGCGAAAACTCACATATGAACGAAGTTTTTTGTATGTTTGCCGAAGCGACTGTCAAAAATTGCGAAAACAAACGCGAAAATAACAACACTAAACGAAAGCTTTTGCATGCTAGGCGCATAAGAAATTTTTTGCCAAAAACACCCACCTGAACGAAGTTTTTTGTATGTTTGCCGAAGCGACTGTCAAAAATTGCGAAAACAAACGCGAAAGAAGTGAGCAATTTTTGCCACAGCAAGCGAGGGCCGCGTTTGCCCGAGCGAGCGGCAAGCGGAGGCAAACATACAAAAACGAAGTGGTACCCCTGGGCCGATTCGAACGGCCGACACCAGGTTTAGGAAACCTGTGCTCTATCCATCTGAGCTACAGGGGCATGGAAGTTAAAAATTAAAAATGCAAAATTAAAAATTAATATGTTATCAAGGTAAAAATGTCGTATTCCTTAATTTTATCCCGGCCCTTTAAATCGCATAATTCTATCATAAAGGCTATACCGACAATGTCTCCGCCTGTTTTTCCCACCAAATCGCACATGGCCTTTGCAGTGCCGCCTGTAGCCAGCAAATCATCTAATATTAAGACTCTTTCCTTTGGCTTTATAGCATCTTTGTGCATGCAAATGGTATCGGTGCCATATTCAAGTTCGTATGTCGCCTCAATAGTCCCGGCAGGAAGTTTACCTTTTTTTCTTACAGGGACAAAGGCACAGTCAAGTTTATAAGCCAATGCACCACCGAGTATAAAACCTCTGGCTTCTGCCGCTACTATTGCTTCTATTTTTTTGTCTTTGTATTTATCATAAAATACATCTATGACTTGTTTAAATTTTGCTGGGTTTTTAAGCAGGGTGGTTATATCTCTGAAAAGTATGCCTTTTTTAGGAAAATCCGGTATGCTTCTTATGTATTGCTTCAGGCCTTCCATTATTTTTTAACCTTTTTTCCTTTTTCCTTAGCAACCAGCATATCCCTCAACTGGTTCGTTGCACTGTCTTCAATTTGCCTGACTCTTTCTTTGCTTATCTTTAAGCGTTCGCCAATCTCTTCAAGCGTATACTGTCCTTTTCCGTCGAGGCCGAATCTTAAAACAAGAACCCTTTTATAACGCGGTTTTAACGTATCTAAAACTTCTCTAACTCTTTCCTGCTGTAATAACTTTGTAATACTCTCAAACGGAGACTCAGCAGTAACATCTTCTACCAAATCCAATAATCTACCTGTTCCATTTTCGCCTATCGGTGTCTCTAAAGAGGCTGGTTCGGTATCCATGGCCTGCTTTATTTCCTTAATCTTTCCCGTAGAAACTTTAAGTTTTTTTGCAATCTCGCCCAGGCGCGGCCTGCGGTGTAATTTATGTTTTAATTGCTCAATCGCCCTTTTGTATCTGTTGATAGTTTCCGACATATAAACTGGAACTCGTATGGTTTTGCCCTGCTCGGACAATGCCCTCAATATTGCCTGTTTTATCCACCAGCTTACATATGTAGAAAACCGATACCCCATCCTTGGGTCGTATTTTTTCACTGCCTTCATCAATCCTAAGTTACCCTCTTCAATCAAATCCAAAAGCGGCACGCCATAACGGGAATATTTTTTGGCAATGTTAACTACTAATCTAAGGTTACACTGAACCATTTTGCGTCTGGCCCTGGTGTCTCCTTTTTTGATACGTCTGGCTAACCGTATCTCTTCCTCAGCACTCAAAAGAGGCGCTTTGTCTATGTCTTTAAGATATAATTTTACAACATCTATGTCAGTTGACCTTTGCATATTTTAGCGTATAGCCTATAGCCGTAGGAGCGGCCTCTGGCCGCGAACACTCGCCGGCAGAGGCGCTGGCTCCTACGCTAAAGCTAATCCTTTCTCTTCTCCTTAACTACTGCCTGGGCAGCAGCCAATCTGGCGATAGGCACTCTAAACGGTGAACAGCTCACATAATTCATTCCGACAGAATGGCAGAACTCTACGCTTGAAGGTTCACCGCCGTGCTCGCCGCAAATACCCACTTTTAAATCCTTCTTTGTCAAACGGCCTTTTTTAATCCCGATAGATACAAGCTCACCCACCCCATCTCTATCTATGATATGAAAAGGGTCTACAGGCAAAATCCCTCTGTTTAGGTAGTCGGGCAGAAAACCGGCGATATCATCCCGGCTGAAACCGAATGTGAGTTGGGATAAATCATTTGTGCCGAATGAGAAAAATTCAGCCACTTCCGCTATTTTATCAGCGGTTAAAGCTGCTCTGGGAGTTTCTATCATGGTCCCTATAGAATATTTAATCTTTACATTGTATCTTTTCTCAACTTTGTCTGCGACCGATTTTATTACCTCATATTGATCCTTCATCTCTGCCCTCATGCCTGTAAGTGGGACCATGATCTCCGGATAAATTCTCTTTTTAGCCTTGGTAAGCTCTGCTGCTGCTTCTAATATAGCCGTAGCCTGCATCCTGGTTATCTCAGGATAGGTAATGCCTAACCTACAGCCTCTGTGTCCAAGCATCGGATTTAACTCATGCAACTGGTCTATCCTCTTTTGCAGTTTTTCTAAACTGATGTTCAATTCTTTTGCAAGCTCTTGCTTTTTATCTTTTTCCCTCGGCAAAAATTCATGGAGAGGCGGGTCCAGCAACCTTATTGTGCAGGGAAGCCCTTCCATTGCTTCTAATATTTCTAAGAAGTCTTTTTTCTGATAAGGGAGCAACTCACTTAACGCTTTTTCTCTCGCCTCTAACCGTTCAGCCAATATCATCTTTCGCATCGATTTTATCCTGTGAGGGTTGAAAAACATATGTTCTGTTCTGCACAAACCTATTCCTTCAGCCCCAAACCTCCTCGCAACAGTAGCATCTTTTCGGGTATCGGCATTGGTCCTTATTCCTAATCTTTTAACAGAATTGCATATGTCCAAAAAATACATTAAAGTGACATTGTGCTCTATATCCGGTTTTATTAAATCCATCTTTCCTTCATAAACATAACCTTTGGTCCCGTTTAATGTAATCCAATCCCCTTCCTTTACAGTTTTATCTCTGGCGGTAAATTGTTTTTTTTCTACATTAATGTGGATACCGCCGCAGCCTACTATACAGCATTTGCCCCAACCCCTTGCAACCAGCGCCGCATGCGAGGTCATACCCCCTTTTGCGGTTAATATGGCCTGGGCTGAATGCATTCCGTGAACATCCTCCGGCGATGTCTCTTCCCGAACCAGTATAACCTGTTTTCCGTCTTTGGCCCATTGCTCCGCATCATCTGCGGTAAAGACAGCCATGCCAAATGCGCCGCCGGGGCTGGCAGGTAAACCTTTAGCCATAGGGCTTGTTGTCTTCTCCTTCGCAGGGTCTAGCATCGGATGAAGAAGTTCATCAAGTTGTGAGGGCGTAACCCTCATAACTGCCTCTTCCTTTGAAATAAGTTTTTCTCTAACCATATCTGCAGCCATTTTAACTGCAGCAGGCCCGTTCCTTTTTCCTGTCCGGGTTTGCAATATAAAAAGTTTACCATTCTCTATAGTAAACTCTATATCCTGCATATCATTATAGTGCGCTTCTAATCTTTTTTGGGCATTGAAAAGCTGCTTATAGATTTTGGGCATTCCTTTTTCAAGGCTTGTTAGACGCTTGTTATGTTCTGTTTTGCCGTATTCATTTATCGGCGCAGGGGTCCTTATCCCGGCAACGACGTCTTCTCCCTGGGCATTGGTAAGGTATTCACCGTAAAATTTATTTTCGCCGGTTGCGGGATTTCTTGTAAAACCGACTCCTGTTGCTGAAGTCTCTCCCATATTGCCAAAGACCATGGCCTGAACATTGACTGCGGTGCCCCAATCATCCGGTATGCCTTCAATTCTCCTGTAAGATACTGCCCGTTTACCGTTCCAGGAGGCAAATACTGCCCCTATCCCTTCCCAGAGCTGCTTCATCGCATCATCGGGAAAAGGTTTGCCCAGCAGTTCTTTTACTCTCATTTTATATAACTTGCACAATTTTTTAAGGTCTTCAGCATCCAGTTCGTTATCGTATTTAACCCCTTTTTCTTTTTTCATTTTTTCCATTATCTTATCTAACTGTTTCCTTATGCCTTTTTGATCCGATACCGGTTCTATGCCTGCTGCCTTCTCCATTACAACGTCGGAATACATGGTAATTAAACGCCTGTATGCATCATAAACTAACCGCTCATCATTTGTATTCTTTATCAGGCCGGGGACGGTTTCCTCGGTAAGGCCCACATTAAGCACTGTCTCCATCATTCCGGGCATCGATTTTCTGGCGCCGGAGCGGACAGAAACTAACAAAGGATTCTTCGAATCTCCAAAGTGCCTTCCAATTATTGACTCTACTTTTTTAATGGCGCTATTTACCTGTTCTTTTAGGTTTTTTGGATATTTTTTATT
>CP070655.1:909773-912470 GCA_020354945.1 Candidatus Omnitrophota bacterium | reverse complement strand
GAAAAAAGTTAAATTTTTATTTAAAGAGGTAATCAGGGGCCTGGCCCATTATGCCAACACAGCAGAAGTCAATGCGGTTGGCGGGGAGGCATATTTTGATGAAAGCTATGAAGGGAATCCTTTAGTTAATGCATTTGTAGTTGGAATTGTAAAAACTAAAAATATCGTAAGAGGGACAGCATATGGCGCTGGAAACCCTGTATATTACATAGGCGGAGATACAGGCAGAGATGGTGTAGGCGGGGCAAGTTTTGCCTCAAAAGAGATAACCGAAGAATCTGCTGCTGAAAAAAACGCAGTTGCTGTAGGTGATCCGGAACTCGGCGGGCGTTTAAGAAAGGCCTGCCTTGAGTTGATAGAAAAAGGCCTTGTCATCGGAATGCAGGATATGGGCGCAGCCGGGCTCACTTGTTCTTCATCCGAAACAGCTTCAAGAAGCGGAACAGGCATTGAAATAGATGTATCTTTAGTTCCTCAAAGAGAAAAGGGTATGACCCCCTATGAAATTCTATTATCCGAATCTCAGGAAAGGATGCTCGCTATTTTAAAGAGTGAAAAAGTTAAAGAGGCCCTTGATATATTAAAGAGATGGAATATAAATGCCGTAAAAATCGGCAAAGTTACAAATGATAAGATGATGAGGGTTAAAGAAAAAGGCGTTGTGGTCTGTGAAATTCCTGCCGAAGCCCTTACCAAGAAAGCGCCACTTTACGAAAGAGAAACAAAAGAGCCGGCATATTTAAAAGATGCTCAAACTATAGATTACGCTTCAGTAAAGGAGCCGGATGATTTTAATAAGGCGATGCTTCAATTACTCGATTCGCCGACTATTGCAAGCAAAGAATCAGCTTATAAAAAATTTACTTTTATAAATAAAGATAAGGTGCTATTTGGGGCCGGCTCGGACGCTGCTGTTATTAAAGTTATAGGAACAAAAAAGGCACTGGCAATAAGCGTAGATTGTAACGGCAGATATTGCTATTTAAATCCCTATAATGGCGCTGCGATGGCTGTAGCAGAAGCAGCAAGGAATATAACCTGCGCAGGTGGAAGGCCCCTTGCAATTACAGACGGCTTAAATTTCGGCAATCCGATGAAACCTGAAAATTACTGGCAGTTTGAAAAATGTATAGAAGGACTTTCAGCAGCATGTAAGGTATTGGATACCCCTGTTATTAGCGGCAATGTAAGCTTCTATAATGAGAATGCGAAAGGAGCGGTAGACCCAACGCCTATTGTCGGGATGGTAGGCCTTATAAAAGATGCGGACAGATATGTTACCCAGGATTTTAAGGATGAAGGCGATGTGATAGTCCTTCTTGGTGAAAATACGGGCGATCTTTCAGGCAGCGAATATTTATATCTGGTGCATAATCTAAAAAAAGGCAATCCCAAGATAGATATCGAGAGAGAAAAGACAATTCAGCAGGCCTGCCTTGAGGCAATTGAATCAGGCATTATTAAGTCAGCTCATGATTGCTCTGAAGGCGGCCTGGCGGTAACGCTGGCTGAATCCTGTATCTCGAATAAGAATCGAATGCTTGGCGCTTCGATAAAATTAGATGAGGCCATAAGAAAAGACGCCGTTCTTTTTGGAGAGGCGCCTTCGAGAATAGTAGTTTCAGCCGGCAGGGATAATTTAGCTTCTTTGGAAACAATAGCAAAAAAGCATTCAATTCCATATAAAGTTCTGGGTAATGTTGGCGGAGATAATCTCGCTATTTCCTGTGGACAGGTAATGGCAATTGACCTTCCATTGACAACACTGAGCGATACCTGGAGAAATGCAATCCCATCAAGGTTACAGGAGGGGTAAAGATGCAGCCGGTAAAAATAATACCATGTCTGGACATCAAAAATGGCCGTGTAGTTAAAGGTATAAAGTTTGTTGATTTAAAAGATGCCCGTGACCCGGTAGAGGCAGCATCTGCTTACTGTGCAGCAGGCGCAGATGAACTTGTTTTTTTAGATATCGCTGCTTCTGTTGAAACAAGGACTACGCGTTTAGATTGGGTAAAAAAAGTAAAAGATGTAACCACTGTGCCTTTCTGTGTAGGGGGAGGCATTAGAAATTTAGAAGATATGCAGGAACTTTTTAATCTCGGAGTAGATAAAGTTTCTATTAATACTGCCGCAGTTAGAAATTTCGATTTAATAAAAGAAGCTAGCGAAAAATTCGGCAAAGAAAAAATTGTTGTAGCTATCGACGGTAAGAAAAATCCTCCTGATAGTAGCCGTCCGAGATTAGAGGTTTTGATTATGGGCGGAGAAGAGCCGACAGGCCTGGATGCAGTTGAATGGGCAAAAAAAGTTGAACAATTGGGCGCAGGAGAAATTCTTTTAACCAGCAAGGATGCTGATGGAACGAAAGATGGATATGACATTGAAATGACCAAAGCAGTAGCAGAGGCAGCCTCAATCCCCGTTACTGCCTCCGGAGGCGCAGGGAAATTGGAGCACCTTTATGAAGCAGTAACTCAGGCTAAAGCAGCCAATGTGTTATGTGCTTCAGTATTTCATTTTGGAGAAATTACAATTCCTGAAGCAAAAGAGTATTTGAAAAATAGAGGAATTTCGGTTAGGATATAATGAACAGTTTTCACCAATAAGTTTTCAGTTATCAGTAAAGAGTTTTACTATGATAGAAAAAGTTGGTTTTGATAACGAGAAGTATTTAAAAGAGCAGACTCAAGCTAT
>CP070655.1:893705-909673 GCA_020354945.1 Candidatus Omnitrophota bacterium | reverse complement strand
AGCCCTGGACTGGTTATAGGTATCGATTAATCTTATTCTTTTATCCAGTATGCCTGATGTTAGTTTCTTTTTTGCCTTTTGTACTCTTTTTATAACCTCAACAGTATTTGCCAGAGATTCCTTCTGTATATATAAGGATACAACAGGCATAACATTAACTCTTGCGTAACTGGTGGCCTCTAAATACGAATCTTTTACATTTGCTACGTCTTCAACCTTAATAACCGAACCACTCGGGCTAGTTGCTACTCCGATGGCCTTTATGTCATCGACGCTTCTAAAACCCCCTAAGACTCTTATAAGGTATTTCTGCTTCTTTTTCTCAAGTTCTCCTAAAAGCAAATCGAGGTTATTCAGGTTTAAGGCATTTATGACCTTGCCTATAGGAAGGCGGTAGGCCTGCAGTTTCCTTTGATCAACCTCCACTAAAATCTTGCGTTCTCTGCCTCCTCCTATATCTACATTTGCTACCCCTTCCACCCTTAAGATTTGTTCTTTTATTGTCTCATCGACCAATCTTCTTAACATCTCCGGAGTATAATTTATTCCTCCGCTAACTGCTGTTATTAAGACCGGATAATCCTGCTGCTCAAACTTTGCAATGACGGGTTTTTCTATTTGCTTGGGGAGTTTGTCTCTTACCCTGGAAAATTTTTCTCTCACCTCTAACCCCGCATAATCCATATTTATGCCGGGCTCAAATCTCATTACCACTCTGGAGCGGCCCTCTTCGGATATAGAGATAAGGTTTCTTAAATGGCTCACTGTTCCGACAGCATCCTCTATCGGTTTGCTTACCTGCGCTTCTACTTCTTCCGGAGGTATGCCGCCTCTTATATTTATAAAAATGGATATATCGCCAAAACTGAAATTGGGTAAAAGTTCGATGGGCAAGCGAGTAAGGGCAATGGCTCCTACAACAACAATTGCAGAAAATACCATCAATATTGTTATTGGCCGATTAACTGCGAGGCGAGGTAATCCCATGGTTAAAAAGTCGTGCCTGGCACGAGTTTTTATAGTCCTTCTTTTATAATATAGTACCTACCGGGTCCGGCTGGGCCTTTAAATCTCAGGATATTTTTATCCAGTAAAACCTTAAGATCTCTTGCTGCAGTAGGAACGGATATGCTAAATATATCTGAATATTGCTTTCTGGTAATCTTACGATTTTCTCTTAAATATCCTATCAGCTTCTGTTGCCTGCTTGTTAAGGAATCCCACAAATCGATAGGGATATTTCCTGTTTTCGGAGGTTTGATCGGAGGAGGCTTAGTCTCCTTCGCTTCCGGTGGCTTTGGTTTTTCTGGCGGTTTAATTTCTTCTGGTGGTTTTGGTTTTTCCGGAGGCTTAATTTCTTCTGGTGGTTTTGGTTTTTCCGGAGGCTTTGGTTTTTCTGGAGGCTTCACCTCTTCTGGTAGTTTAATTGAAGGAGGCCGGACCTCCTTCAAAACTTCTGTAACTGAAGGAGGGCGGGCCTCCTTCTTTCCTCTCACCACCACCACTATTTCCTCAAAACTCATATACAAGGTGGGGATTACAACCAAAGATAAAAATGTAGATATAGCCAAGCCGCCTATAACTGTTATTGCCATGGATTGTTGCAGTTCTGAACCTGCGGTTAGCCCTAATGCTAAAGGGGTAAGGCCAAAGACTGTAGTAAGCGCGGTCATCGTAATGGGCCTCAGCCTGGTCTGGCTGGATTTTATTACCGCATCATATGCTGATAGCCCTTGCCTTCTTAATATATTCACATAATCTATTAATACTATGCCGTTATTTACTACTATGCCTCCCAATACAATGAGCCCTAAAAGAACCATTATGCTTATGGGGGTTTTTGTTAAAAGCAATATAGCCACAACTCCGATTATTGACAAAGGAATTGTAAACATTATGATAAATGGCTGCCATAGAGATTCAAATTGCGAAGCCATAATCATATATACCAGAAGTATCGAAAGCAGAAGTGCGAATCTTAAACTCCCAAACGATTCCTGCATCTGTTCTTTCTCACCGGTCAATTCAGCTGAATACCCCTGCGGAATCTTTAGTTTATTTAACATCGCGGAAGCAGCTGCGGATACTTCGTCAAAACTTCTCTTAAATATACTGGCGCTTACCAGAACAGTCCTTTCTTGATCCTGCCTTCTTATCTCGGTGGGCCCTACTCCTTTTGTTAAATAGGAAACTTCGGCCAAAGGCACATCTATTCCCAAAGGTGAATGCAAAGATAGTCTTCTTATCTTCTCCATTTGATTGCGGTCAGCTTCTTCTAATCTTACTGTGATGTCTATTTCTCTTCCTTCCTGTTTAAACTTTGTGGCTGTGTAACCTTTAACCGCAGTCTGAGCCGTTAATGCTATATCGCTTACAGAAAGGTTGTAATTTGAGGCCTTTTCTTTTATTACATTGGCTTTTACTTCAGGCGATGGCGGGATAAGATTATCTTCGATTCCATAAATTCCCCTTATTCTTCTTAACCCGGATTTAACTTTATTAGATATTTCCTTTAGCCGCTCGAGCATTAACCCTTTAATCTCTACTACTATTGGTTTGCCGCCTTCAAAAGCCCCTCCAAAGATGCTCTCCTGGAGTAGATAATTGACATCCGCTCCTTCTAAGTCTTCTTTGCTTATCGAACCTTTTAGCCTTTGTAACACTTCGGAGGTAGGCGCTAAACGATATCCCAGCCCGCTCTTGCCAAATCTGGCCTTTGGCTTTAGATTAACTATTATCCGGGCCTGATGCGCGCCGATAGTTTCGACTAACTGGGCTGCCTTTTTCTCTTTTGCAGAGCCTATATTAACGGTTACATTTCTAACTTCGCTTGAATCGAACAATTTATTTTCTATTTTCTTTATTACCGAATCCGTAGTTGCAAGTTTAGTGCCGGGTGGCATATCCACCTTTATTATAAACTGGCCCTGGTCTATACGCGGCAGGAGTTGCCTATCCAAAAGCGGCAGAAACAATAACGCCCCTAAAAACACAAAAAAGACTACTGTTAAAGCGATAAATTTACGATTGAGAAAAATAATTAGTATTTGCCGATGCAATCTTTGAAGGCTGTTAATTAAAGTGGTTACCGGAGTTTCCAAAGCCTTTGCGGTTTCTTCAACCTTAGGCACGCGGCGCTCTCGAGCAGTAAGAAGCGGAATTATTGCAAGCGCTGCTACTAAAGAGGCGAGCAAAGAAAATGTTACGGTAAATGCAAGCTCTTTAAATAACTGCCCGGCTATGCCTATTACAAATATCATCGGCAAAAAGACAGCTACCGTAGTAAGAGTGGAGCCGGTTATGGCGCCGCTGACTTCGTTTGCGCCATAGACACTGGCCTCCTTTGATTTTTTTCCTTCTTGTCTATATCTGTATATATTTTCAATAACAACTATACCATTATCTACCAGCATGCCAATGCCTAAGGCCAGGCCTCCCAGCGATATCATATTAAGGCTTATGCCGCTAAAATACATAAGGGCAAACACTGCCATAATAGAGATTGGAATATTTAAAGCCACTATTAAGGCGCTTCGAGCATTTCTCAAAAAGAAAAACAATACCAGAAATGCCAAAACCCCTCCCTGGAGCGCCGCATCCCTTACTCCGGTAAGGGACTTTTTTATAAATTCAGATTGGTCATATACAACGTCTATTCTGATATTGGATGGCAGTTGCGCCTTCAGGCGCTGGTTTAGGATCTGTCTTATATTATTTGCTACTTGAACTGTATTTGTGCCGGCCTGTTTTTGTATAGATATCGATATGGTATCTTTCTGATTATACCTTGAGACAGATGTCCTTTCTTTAAAGGTGTCTTTTACTTTAGCTATCTCTTTTAACAGAATAAGGCGCTTCTCCTGAACAGCCAGTTCTTGCTTTTCTTTTACATCCTCCGGCCCATATTCCACAAACCGGCTCTTTCTGGTTCTATCATCTATACCGACTACCACTTCCCTCATCTCCGGCACTATTTTAAATTCGCCCATTGTCCTTATAAGATATTCGTAGAATTGCTCCTCGATTGTACCGGCAGGATAATTTAGGTTGGCTTTATTTAGGGCTTCTACTATATCGGTAATAGCGATGCCCTTAGACATCATCCTATCTTGATCTATCTCGACTAAGATTTCTCTTGTTACTCCGCCTGCGATATTGACTGAGGCTACCCCATCAGCCTTTTCTAATTCATTCTTTATGATGCTTCTTGCAGTATGTTGCAAATCTCCCGCAGATATGCCCTCTGCGGTTATATTTAAGACTGCCACCGGAAGCTCAAATGGATTATATTTCATAACAATCGGGTCTTCGCTTCCTCTGGGCAAGGTCTCTTTTATCAGGTCTATCTTTTCCCTTACCCCTAAAGCTGCAAAGTCCATATTTGTTCCCCAGGTAAATTCAGCTATAACTAAAGATGCCTCTTCTCTAGAGGTTGAACTTATCCTGCGCACCCCGCTCACTGTGCCTGCTGCTTCCTCAATTGGCTTGGTTATAAGTATCTCCATCTCTTCGGGGCCTGCGTCCTTATAGAATGTTACTACAGTAAGCTGGGGATAGGTTATAGGGGGGTATAATTCCTGGGGTAGGCGATTCCAGGATATAAATCCCAGAAGCAATATCCCTAAAAAAATCATGACCGTGGTAACCGGCCTTCTTGTTGCAAAGTTTGGTATAGCCATTTCCTAATAAGGGACGTTTCTAAAATCGTTCTGGAACCGTTTCCAGATTTATTCGGGAACCTGTCCCCGGGGACAGGTTCCCAATTGAAAATGGAGCAGGTTCCCGAACAAATTCAGAAACGTCCCTGTTTTTCCTGCTTTTAAAACAATGCTTCCTGGACTTCTATGACATCGACCTTGGAGCCGTCTTTTAGTTCGGTCATAGTTTCAGAGACAACCTGCTCTGCCTCTTTAAGGCCGTCCGTTATTTCAACAAAATCTGTAGTTATATAGCCAACCTTTATAGGTCTTACATGAGCAATATTTTCCTCATCAACCACATAGACCGAGTCAAATTCTCCGTCATTGTCTAAATCATACAGGCAATCAGACGGTGCCTTTATAACGTTTTTCTTCTCATACACAGATACCCATACCCGGGCAAACATTCCCGGCAAGAGTGTGCCCCTGGGATTATCGTTTTTTAGCCTCACTTTAACGGTTAAAGTTCTGGATTTACCTTCTATTATAGGCGAGACATTATCGACGCTGCCCACAAAATCAACCCCGGGATAAGTATCTACGTTTGCTTTTGCCTCCTGGCCTAAGGCAATTCTATTTACATCTTTTTCTATCACCCCGAATTCCACTATCACATAAGAGACATCGTATATGCTGGCGATCTTTACATTTGAGGTAACAAACTCTCCGACCTCTGCGTCTCTGGTCCCAATAACTCCGTCTACAGGGGAATATAGATAGGTCTTATCAAGCTCTGACAACGAAAACTCCACTTCCTTTTGGGCAGAGACTACTTTCGTTTTAGCGCTTTCATATTCGAGTCTTGCCTCTTCTAATTTTGGCTTTATTATAATGCCCTGTTCATAAAGGCTTTGATGTATCTGAAATTTTTTCTTACCGCTCATCTCGACTACTTCCGCAGTTTTTAATTTGCTCTTAGCATATTCTAACTTTAGCAAGGTCTCTTTTTGGTCTAAGGTAGCGATAATATCTCCTTTTTTAACAATATCGCCTTCATAAAAGTTGATAGAATCAATCGCGCCGTTGGTGGGAAAACGCAATTCTATTTCTCTGTCACCTTTTACTGTGCCCATTGAGGGTAATATATCTATAAAATCTATTCTGGCCGTCCTGTAAGTCCTGACAGATATAGCTTCCTCAATCGCTTCTTCTTCCGGAGTAATAAGCGCTTCCCTTGCTTCTTCTTTCTCTATTATTCCTCTTATTCCTTTTTCCTTTACGGCTTTTGTCATAGTGGCGAACTTAGGGGCGTATTTTGGAATAATCCTGATGGCTAAACCTACTACAAATATGGCCAATATAATAATGGCAAGCAAGGGCTTTATTTTGCTGGGTTTAAATTTTGCAGCCAGGGATTTTTCAAGCTGTTTCCCGGAAAAAGAATTTGGTGAAATCTCTTCCTTTGGCTCTGTGGGTACAGGTTCTTTCTTTGGCTCGGTGGGTGCAGGCTCTTTCTTTGGCTCGGTGGGCTTTTTCTTAAAAAATTTAAAAAATTTCATTTATCCTCCTGCATGCTAAAATAATCCTGTATTCCTATTGCCTTATTGAGTTTTGCTAAAGAAAAATTATAATCTGATAATGCCTTTATATATAAAGACCTCTCGTCAGCCAACTTTATCTCAGCCTCAAGCACTTGTGATTGTAAAGCCTCATTAAGCTCGGCCTGGGCCTTGGCAGTTTTGGCTGCCTCTTTTTGAAATCTCACCTTCTCCAACGAATTCTTAACCTGGATGATTGCCTCCTGATAATTATAATATGCCTCTTTTACTTCTAAATTAACCTGTCGCCGAGCCTCTAAAAGCTCATTTTCTGCCTTGTGCCTCTTTACCTCTGCCTCCTGAACACCGGTGGCAACTCCCATGGCATCCAATATAGCAAATTCACCTGAATGAACGTCTGTACTTTGCCTATCGGTCATGCCGACTTTCTTTTTGGTTTCTTCTTTAGCAAAAGAATAAGAAGCTGTATTGCCGCCCCATAAAGGTTTGCTTACCTTAATACCAATATTCCATTCCCTATTCCACTTCTCCTGTTCTGTCTCATAATAAGAAGTCGACCTTCCTAAAAATCCCGTTAAATCCACTTTTAGCTTATTTTTCCCTCTTGCAATCTTTTCTTCATATTCATTAGATTCAACTAATAGCTCATTAACAATAATGCCAGGATGATAATCCTGGGCCAATTCTAAACATTTGTTAAGGTTAATATCTATAATTTCAAATTTTAACTCAGTTTCCACTTCTCCTATATCGATTCCCTCTTCCGCAATATCCAGCCCCATGGCTTGCTCCAATTTAAATCTTGCTAAGGCCAAGTCTCTTTCTGCAGATGCCAGTTGAAACTGAACCTGGTTATATTGAGATTTTACATTGAACAGTTCCAAATCAGTGCTTAAGCCGGAAGAGCGCCTGCCTTGAGCCATCTTTAGTATGCTTTCGGCTTTTTTAAGAAGCTTTTGCTGAAGTTTTAGATTCATTACCGAGGTAACTACACTGTAATAAGCCTCTGCAACTTTATAGTCAAGCTCATGGACTACCCTATCATATCTGGCACTGGCCAAATTTAAATTAACCTTGCTTTCTTGGTAGGCATTGCGCAGCCTGCCTCCTTGATATAGCGGATGTTCTGCTTCTACCCCGTAAATCTTTTCTATAAAATCTATATCTGTTGCAGCTACATCTCCGGAGGTTTGTGAGCCTCTAATCTTTACACTTGGAAATAAGGCCCGGAAGTTTTCTTTAAGTTTCATCTTTGAAAGTTTGATTTCTTCTTCTGCGATGGCAGCGGGTTCGCTATATGATAATGCTATATCCCTGGCATACTTAAGCGTTGCTACTCCTTCACCCTTGACCATTAAATCTTCTAATTCTTCCAAGCCGATCTTTTCTATTTGCCCGATAGCTTTGGCTTTGTCTCTGGCTGTTCTAACCGCCCACATTCTTGCTTCTTCCTGTTCCATTCCGGCAAACAATTCTTGTTGTTTCTTATATAGCCTCTGAGTGATTTCATCCACCATTTCTTGCTTTTCTTCAGCTTCCAGCATTGTTGCGCCCCTTTCTACCTTCACAATGGTGATTCTCCCATCGTCAGCTATATGGGTAGCAAATGGCAATTGCACTATTGGTTCTATAACTATATTTTTCACCGGATAGAAAAATTCATCAGGTGGTTTAAATTCCTTCTGAGAAATATCTCTGCTAATGAATATAGATTTAACTAGCCCATCCGTTGGCTCTAATCTTTGCTCTAATTCGCATAACATACCTTCAGGAGGAGCTATTACTATTCTATAAGGATTATATTCTTCATATATGGTTGCATTCAGGTCTTTATTTGATACCACGGTTATGATTGAGGACTTCGGGTTAACTTCATATTCTACGTCTTCTATAATGGTCGGGGTTGGTGGAATTTCTTTATGAATGGGCACAGCTTCCTCTGCTTTTGCTGTCTCTTCTATTTCTTTTACAATCTTATCCAGGGGAGTTTCTGCCTTTATCCGGGCCATAATAATCTTGCCGTCTTTGTAGCTAAATACATCAAAAGGATATTCTTCGTTTAACTCAACTATGATATAATCTACTGCATAAAAATATTTTTCTAATCCGGAAGGCTTGGTTACGGTGCTATCCTCAATGACGCTGATTGACTTGATAGGGGCATTTTTAATCTCTAAATTTTTTTCTAATTCACAAAAAATAACCCCTATCAAATCGATTACAACCCGATAGGGGTCTTCTAATGTATAATAAATAAAGTCGACCTTTTTATTAGTTCCTATTGCAACGTTTGTGCGGCTCTGGGTAATTTCATACCGGATATCTGCAAGAAAAAATGGATTATTCTTAACTTCTAATATAGGGGCTAAGGGGCCTGCAAAAACCGTATCGTTTGTGGCAACCAGCCCATATAACAGTATTAATGCAGATAAAAAAAGACGTCCCACCACCGTCTCCCTTTTTTAAGCCCTACACCAATTGTTGTATAAATGTGTAGAGATTCCAATTGGTGTGTGGCTTAACCGTATCATAAGTGTATCATCAGCCGTAATCCAGAGTTGTGAAGTAAGTATAGCATATGATACGGCTTCTGTCAAGTGGTGAGTTTAAAAAAATTGGGACAGATACAATTTTTGGTACCTGTCCCAATTTTAAATGTGATTATCTGCGTATTACATCTGAGCAAAAATTTCTCTTAGCACCAGGGCTGCTGCACCAAGAGCGACTGCGCTGTCTCCAAGGCGAGATGGTATAATCTTAACTGCATTTGCCGGTTCCTCAAATGCTAATCCTCTTACGGCCCGCCTTATGGGCCCTAAGAAAAGCTCGCCTGCTCTTTCAACGCCGCCGCCTATAATCACCACTTCAGGGTTAAATAAATTGATAAGATAGGCTATTCTCATCCCCAGGTGCTGACCTGCATTCTCAAGCAATTCTAAGGCTATCTTGTCTTCGGCCTTAGCTGCCTCTATAACCATATCAATATTTATATCATCGATATTACCGCCTGCTAAATCAATGATTTTTGAAGCTGCCTTTTCTTTGGATAGTATCTTCTTGGCTTCATTGGTTATCCCTAAATCAACACCCCAGGGTCTTAAATAGGCAGGTTCTTTTTTCCAATATGTAAATTTCTCTGCATTAGCTGTGTCTATAGAGAGTTGCAATTCGCCGGCACTGCCTCCTGCTCCGCAATATATCTCCCCTTTTATTATTATGCCACAGCCTACGTCTGAGTAGATATATAGCATATCATTCACTTCTTGCTCTAAGCCTAAGCGTTTCTCTCCAAAAGCTGCTACTGTGGCATCATTCCCTGCAAAAGTAGGTATGTTAAACTCTTTCTCTAACATAGATTTTACAGAAACATAACTACCGGTGGTTTGACCTCTTGCAATATCAGTATCTCTTACAGTGCCTGCCACTGCATCAATTACACCTGATACTCCCAATCCTACCCCTTTTAGTTTATTTTTGTCTATTTTAGACTTGTTTATTATTTCATAAACCATTTCAATAGAACTGGTTATAACTTCATTCATAGGTCCGGCAGGGCGGGGTTTCCTGATTTTACCGACTACGGTATTGGCTAAGTCTGTTATGATAGATGTCATATTGATAGGCCCTATATCAATGCCTATGACATAGCCTTGCTTTGCATTAAGTTCAACTAATGTGGGTTTACGGCCTCCTGTTGAAACATCAAAACCTTTTTCTACAACAAGATCTTTGTCGATATAACTGTTGACATAGTTGGAGACGGTCACTATATTAAGTTTTGTTATTCTGGAAATTTCCGTCCTTGTTACAGGACCGCTTTTCGTTATAATATCTAATATAGCCAGATTTTTCCTTTCTCTATCCGAAAGGACCTGGTCTCTAAATAGCGTGTGTCTAATTACCATTTGTATACCTCCCTGCCTGCCGGCAGGCAGGCAAAATCTTATAAGTTATCCACAGGGCTGTTGATAACTTATCTTCAAAAATACTTTTCAACCATCATTTTAAAAACTCTTTACAAAGTATAGCAAAAAAAAGTCGCTATGTCAAGAAAATTTTTGAACTTTTTAACGACTTATTATTTAATTATCAAAAATGAAATCTGAAAATAAACAAAAAGCGAGATTACATCGATTGAACTACTTATAAACGGGCCTGACATAAGAGCAGGGTCTAGCCTTAATTTTTTAAACAAAAGCGGCAACATCGCCCCTAAGGTAGTGCCAATAATCACTGTTGCGACCATGGCCAGCCCTACAGTTACACCCAATAGTGGGCTTTTGTTCGCTATCAATGCCCTGACAACACCTAAAATTCCCATTACCGCACCCACTAAAACCCCTGTGAGCATTTCTTTTTTTAATACTTTAATAACATCTTTCATCTTAACTTCGCCGGTTGCAAGGCCTCTTATTACAACAGTCGAAGATTGGGTGCCGGCGTTCCCGCCCGAAGCTGTCAAAACCGGTATAAAAAAGGCCAGGGCAATAATTGCCTGCAATTGAAAGGCATATTTCTGTATAACCCAGCCTGAAACAAAGCCCATTATAACTAATACCAAAAGCCACAATATTCTCTGTCTTGCTATCTGGAATGGCCCTGAACCCATATAGTCTATATATTCGCCGGCGGCACCATAACGCAATATATCCTCGGTATCTTCTTCAATAACCACATCGACTACATCATCAACCGTAACTATGCCTATTAATCTGCTGTTATCATCAACTACCGGGATAGCCAGAAAATCATAATCCGATAACTTCTTTGCCACTATTTCTTTATCTTCATTTACACTAACGCTGATAACCTTTTCATTCATAATATCATTTATTAATGCATCCGATCTTGAGACGATGAGTTTTTTTAATGAAATAAATCCTATCAGCTTTTTCCCTTCATCGGTGATATATATATAATATATAGTTTCTCTGTTCGGCGCCTGCAGCTTTAATTTTTCAAGAGCCTCTTTTGCCGTTATCCCGCGTTCTAAGGAAGCGTACTCTGTTGTCAATATAGAGCCGGCTGTGCCTTCTTTAAATTGCATTAATTTTTTAATATCATTGCGCTCGGCCTGCGCAACTAACGGTAATATTTCCTCAGCTCTATCCTCAGGCAAGGCCTTGATAAAATCTACCCTTTCGTCCGGCGGCATTTCTTCTAAAACATCTGCCATCCACTCCTGTGAAAAATGCCTGAAAATCCGCCTCTGTTTTTTTATTTTGAATTTCTCAAAGACCTCAATACCTTTCAGTATCCCTAAAGCTGTTATTATTTCAGCAACCTCCGCCGGCATTAAATCTTTTACCAAAATAAATATGTCATAGGGGTGTATTTCAGCAAAGATTTCATTTAATTTTTCTTTTTTATTTGGTAGCCTCAGGATTTCTTTGATTTCCGGCGAAATTATCGAAAGGCTCTTCTTCATCTGATACTCTCTATTAGAGGCCCTAGGCCTTTTTATTTTTTTCTGAAAAGAAACCTACGGATTTTCTAAGTTGCTCTATAGAATTTGTATCTATCTCTGTAAAATATATGGCTATTTTGTAAAAGGCCCCCTTAAAAGGGCCTTTGCATCTCTGAACTATCGCTCGGCATTTACAACGGGCATTTTGTGCAGGGATTTTTAACCTTATGTCCAATAGACTGCCGGCCAAAAGGGGTTCGCTGCTTAGAAAAAGTGCGCCCCCTAAACTTAAATTCCTGGTGTTGCTGATATCCCAGTTAATCTCCGGCTCATTATGCTCTTTAAAACTTATTGTATAGGTATGGCTGGTTCGTGGAAATTTTCTTCTGTCTATCCTTGTATTGGTCATTGCAAATGTTCCTTCATTTGTGGGGACACACTTGACATTTTTCACTTGGATTTTTCAGGAGAGAAATGCCAAGGACGCTGTGTGGTATCCCCCTTTCTAGTCAAACGCCTTATAAATACCGTAAGCAGCGGCGGCGCTTAAGGCTGTCCCAATTATTGCGCATCCACTTAAAGATAAAGACATAATCACAATTATAAGAAGCAGAATGAATCTTTTGATACGATTTAAGGTTTCCATATTTAGTTTTCTCCTTCTGTTCTTTATTCTTTAGAGGATTTAGCCACATTATAGGCATCGTAGATATTGTAAATGCCTGTAATTGTTATCGCTAATATGCTTATTGCCATTAAGGAAATCCCTATCCAAATAATAAGAAAACCAGATACTCCCGCATTAATAAACCAGGCCCATATTAAGATAGCTCCTATGATAAGACAACCCATGCTGACTGCTGAAATAAACATCAACACCAATCCCTTCCCTATATGTCCATTATATATCTGGCCTAAACCGGTAAAGATAAAAGATAGCACCGCAGCCACTCCGGGATTTTTATAATTATCCATTTTGCTTTCCTTGTTACACTTTTATTATACTTCAAAATATATTTATTGCAAAACAAAAAACTGCCATTATGTGGAAAACCTGATTTAAAACTATTAAGCCGCAGTTTAAACTGCGGCTTAAATTTGGTAACCTTGACCGGGAGAAGACCCAAAAGTAAAAAAGTAAAAAGGCAAATTTGCCCCTATCCAAATTTGCCTTTTTTGGAAATATTATGCATTAAGCTTGTTGAAAGGTGCTGGGCTGTCCACAAGCTGGAGTGGCATTTTAAGAAGAAATTGCGGGGTGGTGAATTAATCTATAAAATCAGATTTATTCACACTCTCTTATCCTGACATGATAGATACTTTTTTCTTTTAATATCTTATTTGCTAAATAAAAAACCTTTTCATCTAACTGTTGAATTATTCTATATTGCTCTATTAACTTACTAATCCCACCGTTCATCATAAGATTACGCAAGCTGTCTTTATATCCGCAATAACTAGATAAAGCCCCTAACCAAAACATAAACTCTGATTTTAAATCCTGATTCTGGATTAAAGAAAGTAAGATTTCTTCTGCCTTGCACGTAAAGGGCAATGAGATCCTCTTAAGCCATCTAAATGTGGCATAAAAATAGCCCAGTTCCCAAAAACAATTCACATTATCTGAAAAGTAGTCAAAATCAGTAGTCAAGGCCTGAATAGCATCTTTAGTTTTTACAATTCTAAAATTCCAGATATGAGGATCTTCAATACCATAGCCATAAGTGAATTTTAATCTTGAGTCTTCAACTTTTGGCAGGATAATTTTAACTTTGGGTAAAAATTCAAAATTATCGACAAGCCTTTTAGACAACTCCAGAGCAGTTTTGATAATAGATGGGATAATAAATATCTTATAACTTTGATTAATAGAATTTATATCTTTAAGATAATCAAAGACCGAAGTTAAGCTCAAGGTGATATCAGCAGGATTGTTCAGGAGATAATCAGATAGAAATTCACCTATATAGTCGCAAATTATTGTCTTATCTTTGGGGTATATCTTCACTATTTCAGGAATTAATTTATTATTACACTTTAAATAAGTTGTAGTCTCAAGAAGCCCTAGATAGTCATTTTGCTTTGTATAGGCCGTGGATACATAACGCTTCGAATCTCTATCTAAAATATTACAGACTACCTTAGTATGCCACCTATTTTCATTATTTAGGGCCTTTTCTAGTATGTAACCGCATTTCTTTAAAGAAAAATATGGCTGTAATGGCGAAGCCCCTAAGAATTCTGGTTTTTTAGGGAGTGAATCTAATGAAACATTTATCTTATCCATAAGTGATTCCTTAATTATCTAAGCTAACCAACCCTCCCCTGGAAAGTTTGCAAAAAATATTAAATCCTCCAAGATCTTTTATCCCCTTTTTATCTACGGTCTGAAAAACAGAATTTTTCGAATAGAATAAATATTCTTGCTTGATTAATCCCAGGGATAGTCTTTGTTGTTATTGCCTCTAGGCAAGTCTCTGAATGAATCCTTACCTCTATCATCCAGGTCTACGCATTCATAATATTCCGGGCATTTGGGGCAGCAGTTATCTTTTAGGAGATTGTCTTCCACACATTTTTCGTACTTAGGACATTCTTCGCAACACATAGCAATACCTCCTATTGTACCTACGGGATATTTTTAAATATATCTAAATACCAGTTAAGCTAGGATTTTGTTATAGACCTTTATTGTATTTTCTGTCATAATCTCTTTTGTAAACTTCTTTTCAACCAATGCTCTCTTGTTTCCTCCTAACTCACGCGCATTTTTCTGTTTTTTAAAGATGAGTCTTCACGCCTCCAATAATGGGCGGGGATCCCCAATGCAAAAGGGCTATTTTTAATTTTTTCATTTATCTTCTCTATAAAACCTGCCTAAAAGCTCTCTTATTAGCCTATCTTCCTCAGTTTTATCTTTGGCTAACCTTCGAATAATCATTTTCTGGCGTCTGATGTATCTTTTGACACCCCGGGATAGTTTCTTTGTCATTTTTATTATTTCTAAAAACCTTAGATTCAGTAAAGGGCATATGCATCTCCGGTTTAAGACTATGCATATTGACTTTTTCCTTACTTAAATATTGATGGTTGCCATTTAGAATAAAATAGAACATACATCTCTAATTCGTACTTCTTGGTGTATTCATATTCCGTTGGCTAAGATAACTACTGGCCAAATTTTTTAATATTCTATTCTTCCTCTTCAGGATAATATTCTCCTCGGGGTAGGTATTCTTCTTCCACCGACACTTTCTCAACAGTAATGAGCTTAGCTACTTTTTTGCCTTCTCTAACTACATATTCAATATCAACGCTGTCGCCAACAGCAATATCTTTCAACGAGTTTACATTTTCTAGTTTTGCCTTCGGGTCTATAGTATAAGTAACATATACATCCTCATCTCTGGAACGATCATACTCTGCGACAACAATCTGACCAGAAGAGACGCTATTCACCGTACCCCAAGAATATTCCATTTCTTCTTCTTGAGCCAGCGATATGTCAGGTGGAAAACATACCAAAAAACCCAATATCAATATTGTCACTCCTACTAAATATTTCCTCATCTCTTGTCACCCCCTTTATATTTATCTTTTTTGCTATTTTTAACTTCTTTGAGCCTCTCTAAATCTTGCTTAAAAGTCTCCGATTCAGCAAGGCCTACAGTAATAGCATTAAGTAACTCTTTATGAGTTTTCTCCTTTGGCTTTATTAAACGATAATAAACGTTAAGACCTTCCCTCTTATCGCCAACCACGCCTGTTAACCGTAATCGAGCCAGATGCTTGGAAAGATTTGATTGGTTTGACTGCAGAATTTCGCACAACTGAGTTACATTTAGTTCTTGCTTATTGAGAAGGTTTATAATTCTTAGACGAGTATCATCAGCTAAGGATTTTAATATTTGACGTGCTTTCTTAACTCGCATAGGCAACTCCCCTTTTTATCATTACTTAACTACATGAGCAAATGCTCATATAGTATATAATAAAAAATTATTTTGTCAAGTATTTTCAGGAAGGAAAATGGCAATTTGACATGGTGAAAAAACAAGATTTTGGTAACAATATTATCCTTCACTCTGTCAAAAAATGGGTTCGGAGCACAGACAAAAGATGTATAAAGATATCTTTCCTGTGGACAGCCCAGCACCTTTAAACAAGCTTAATGCATAATATTTCCAAAAAAGGCAAATTTGGATAGGGGCAAATTTGCCTTTTTACTTTTTTACTTTTGGGTCTTCTCCCGGTCAAGGTTACCAAAATTAAGCCGCAGTTTAAACTGCGGCTTAAATTTGGTAGCGGGGGCTGGATTTGAACCAGCGACCTCCAGGTTATGCCTGCCACTACAACTTTCGT
>CP070655.1:885312-893605 GCA_020354945.1 Candidatus Omnitrophota bacterium | reverse complement strand
CCGATTTTATCAAACAGTCGTTTGAATTAAAACATCTGATTGTAGACCGCATCTTTACCCATTTTGCCAGCGCCCAGGAGGATTCTATTTTTACCAACCAACAGACTAAGAATTTCTTATCTTTGTTAAAAGAGTTAGATGATATGGGCATATATGTTAAATATAGACATGCTGCAAACAGCGCAGCTGTTATAAATTACAAGGGTTCGCACTTTAATTTGGTAAGACCGGGAATTATGGTATACGGACTTTATCCTG
Organism: Candidatus Omnitrophota bacterium; assembly: GCA_020354945.1. Taxonomy (GTDB): domain Bacteria; phylum Omnitrophota; class Gorgyraeia; order JABMRG01; family JAFGKX01. The sequence goes on along the minus strand of CP070655.1, from coordinate 893,347 downwards.
ATGTAAATCTTAGGAAAAAAATTACATTAAAGCCGGCCTTAACGTTAAAAAGTAATATATCCTATATCAAAGATGTGCCTCCTGGACGTCGAATAAGTTATGGAGGCACATATGTTACAAAAAAACATACCAGGATAGCTATAGTACCGATTGGATATGGCGATGGTTATAATAGGTTACTTTCTAATAAAGGAAAAGTCTTAATAAACGGCAAAAAGGCAGCGGTAGTTGGCAAGGTTTGCATGGATCAGATTATGGTAGATGTCGGCACTATCGGAAAAGTTGCGGTAGGGGACGAAGTAGTTTTAATCGGGAGGCAGGGCCAAAACAGAATAACTGCGGAAGAAATCGCAAGTATTTGCCACACTATTCCATATGAGGTCACATGCTGGGTGAGCTCCAGAGTACCAAGAGTGTATGTGTGAGCACTTAGGGGTCTGTGACAGTTCTCGCAAGGCCGCAAAAAATCCCCGGCGAGGATTTTTTGCTTAGACCTCGGCCTCGCTCTTTTTGCCTTCGGCAAAAAAACCGTGCCCGCTCGGCCTCGCATGCCATGCGAGAACTGTCACAGAACCTTCGCTTGAAGGGTTAGTTTTTGGCAAAAAATTTCTAATGTCTCGCTCGCAAAACCCAAAGCTCCTTTCTGGGAATTCATTGTCACTTTTTCACTTTTGGGGTATTTTGTGAAAATAGTAGAAAAAGAGAGAAAAGAGAAGAAAAAAAGAGCAATAGTCAGATTTTATCCTAAGATTCCCCAATAAAAACATTTGACTAATATTTACAAATAGTATATACTCCTTCCACATTATATCAAATACTATCAAATATATACAAGTATCTTATTTTAGACACGAATTAGTGTAAATTCGTGTTAAAATGTGATTGAGGAGGCTGGTAGTTATGCATTCGGAAAGATATTATTCAGCCAGTGAAGTAGCTAAAATTTTAAGTGTCTCAAAACAGACCCTGATAAGATACGAAGCTAAGGAAATATTTCCAAAGGCAAAACGAAATAAACTTAATGGCTGGAGAGAGTATACTGAAAAGGATATAACAGCGCTTAAAAAGATTATTGGTAGAGGCATTTGAAATGGCTAAAGCAGGCACTGGTGTATATATTACTAAAAATTTCGTTCATGTAGTAAGTGTCTCCGGCAGCTTTAATGAACCCACCATTATCGATTGCATAAGAACGGAAAGGTCGATTTCACCGGATGAAATCTATTCTTCTAAAGAGGAGCTGAATAAAAGAATAGTTGAGGCAATAAAATCTTCCTTTGGCAAACTGAAAGCAAAACCGGATAAGGTATTTTCTGTTTTACCCGAAGCAGGAATAATGGTTAGACATTTTGATATGCCCCTTTTGCCCAGATCCGAACAGGCCCAGGCTATTAAATTTGAAGCAAAAAAATATATTCCGTTTAAAATAGAAGATGTAATTTCGGATTTTAAAATTATAGATATTTCTAAAGAGAACAGCCTGATGCGTATTTTCTTTATCGCTACGCAGAAATCAGATGTAGAATCGCAAATAAAACTTTTCCAGGATATCGGGGTCAAAATAGCGGGAATAGATATTACGCCGTTTGCTTTATCAAGAGTCCTTAATATCAGGCGCAAGCCTCTTAAAAAAGATGAGGCAATAGCTTTGCTTCAGCTTGATGCAGCTGAGAAAGCGGCGAGCATAAACGTTATTGAAGCAAATTACCCTACCATAAGTAGAGATATACCTATATCGGCACACAGAGAAACGCTCAAAGAGAGGTTGATTAGCGAACTAAGGCTTTCTTTCGATTATTATAAGAGAAAGCCGTATTCTAAAGAAATCAAAAAATTGATTATATGCGGACGAGATAATTTGGCTGAGTTAAGCAGAGAATTAGCTGAGGAGCTTAATATTGCCACCGAAGTAGTAGATGTTTCTAATATAGTAAAAGGAACAAAATTTAACACTGTTGGCGCCGCAATAGCTACAGGTGCAGCAATGAATGGCTTAGGCAGGGATATATACGGAGTAAATTTATTACCGCCATATGCAAGAGTTAAAGAGGTTAAAGTTAAAATTGAAAAACAGCTTGCTTCTGTTCTGAGTATCGCAGCAGCGCTTATTTTACTTACGCTTCTATACAGTATCGGCATTGTTTCTTCAGCAAGGTCGCAGTTCAAAATTGCGCAGGAGAAAACCGTATCTTTACCTGCTGCTACAGAAAATATTCCTATCGAGACACTCGAGAGCTTGAAAAACAAAACATTGGAAACAACCGAATTTTTAAAATCGTTGATTACCAAAAGGATATATTTAACAGATAAATTAAACCGTTTAGCGGCAAATTTACCTGAAGGGGTGTGGATTACTTCGCTTGAGACTAAAGAACTGCCTGATTTTAAAATCCAAATGTCGCTACGGGGAATGATTTTTTTAAAGGACCCTTCGCGACAGATGGACATGGCAAATAAGTTTTTAGAAGCGCTTAAGCAAGATAGAATATTTATGAAGGGATTCAATTACTGCGAAATTGGCGATTTAAGAAAAGAGACAACAGATATATATGAGGTAACCAGTTATTCAATTGAATGCGGAAGCAGGAAAAAATGAGAGAAAAGATACCGTTACTTGACATCTTCGAAAGACTTGATGAAAAACAAAGACGTATTCTGATTGGTGCTGTTATATTTTTGTTAGTCTTTTTGATATGCTATAATCTTATATATAAAAATGCCGCCAAAAGAGTTATATATTATAAAAGTAGATTGAAAAAGTTGACTACGCAGAATAGACTGCGCGGAGAGTTATCCAGGTTAGACGGCATAAAAAGAGCTTATGAAACCCTGATTGCCCAGAAACAAAATATTGATAGCTTTAAAAATGAATTATCAAAATTAGCATTGAGCTCCGGAGGAAAAGTTATGTCAATTGTTTCGGTAAGAAAGCCGGGCCCGGCCGATTATAATGCCTTTTCTACAACGTTAGAGCTTAGATGCAGTTATCATCAACTTGGCAATTTTTTATCTATAATAGAAAATGCAGAGCCCTACATTGGAATAAAAAATATCAAACTCGGAACTGAAGTAGCAAGAACAATGTCGCCAATGGAACTTGCGGCAGCTAAGCCTTTGCCGGAAGGCGATACCGTCACTGATGTTAGTTTAGTATTAGAGACGTATTCGTTGAGGAGATAAGGTTGCTTGAAAATTACATTTAAACACGTGTAAAAAGAAATATTCAAGCGCTTTCTAAATAATGCAAAAACAAAAGATAGAAAAAATCCTAGTTTTAGTTCTTTTACCACTTTTTGTCCTTGGTTTAATTTTAAGATTTATAGGTAGAATTAAACAAAGGCCGTTGACTGCGCCTGTCCCGGTTTCTCAGGTTGAAGAGAAAAAGGAGTATATAAAGGAAGAAGCAAAGGTATTAGAAAAAGTTAAGCCAAAACTTGAAAAGGTAGAATATAAAGCCGGCGATTTTTTAGACCCCTTAAAGGATAGGCTTTCTATTTATATTGCAAGCATTGCCACTAAGGCAAAGAAGAAGGAGCCAATAGCTATAAATCCGCCTCAGTTTAATATTACGGGGCTTATATGGAATACCGATAGGCCCCAGGCAATTATAGACGGTAAAGTGTTATCAGTTGGCGATGAAATTAAAGGGGCCAAGCTCCTTTCGGTGAACAAAGAGGGAATAAAGGTTGAATACAGGAAAGCGGAGTTTTTTATAGAGAAATGATAGTGGATGGGTCAGACCTTTGGAAAGAAATAGCCATTCTCAGGGCCTGGCCCAATACTAAGGTATTAACATGAAAAAGATAATCGGTGGGATAAGAATTTTTTGGGTAATATTGTGTATTACCTCGTTTATATTTTATGCTGATTTTAGTTATGCCAAGGAACAGCCTCGGTCTATTTCAATGGATTTCCAGGGAGTAGCGCTCAGAGATGTGCTAAAGGTATTTTCCCAGCAGGCAGGCTTGAATTTTGTCGCAGTGAAAGAGATAGAGGATAAAAAGGTAACTCTCTATCTTGACGGAGTTACTGTTCAGGATGCCCTAACTTCGATTCTTGAGGCCAACAATTTAACCTATGAGCAAAAACCAGAAAGCTCTATATTTATTGTTAAGGAATCGACTATGCCCAAGATAAAGATGGTTACCAAGGTTTACAGTCTTAATTATGCAGATGCTAATGGAGAAAAATCAGATATAAAACCTATTATAGAAAATTTACTTACCAAGGATAATAGTGGAGGCGTTTTAGGAAGTATAGTAAATGATGTCCGAACAAACAGCTTAATTATAACCTCAGTACCTGAAAATTTTCCATTGATAGAGAACACCCTGGCTAAATTAGATACACGGACCAAGCAAATTATGATAGAAGCCGAGATTGTAGAGGTTAAAACAACAGCTATAAAAAAAATAGGACTTGACTGGGGTGGTGCCACAACCGGCGAATTCTTTACCTTTACAGGGCCAGCCAGAGACACGCGCTTCCCATTTATAAGAGAAAGTTCACCTTTTGCGCGTAAATTACTTAGCGGAGCTCTAGGAACCGGCACTCCTACTACCACCAGCACAACCACTGCTACATCTACTGTTGCGACAACAGCAGCTACAACCGGTGCCACATTGGGCAATCTCACCTTAGCACAGTTTCGAATTGTGCTTAAGGCCCTGGAGAAAGAAAATAAATCTAAATATTTAGCCAAACCAAAGATTATGGTTATTAATAATGAGACTGCGGAGATTAGAATATCTGCTAATGCAGGGGTTGGAACAACAACTACCGAGGGTGAGTCAGGGACGCTTACAACATCGGTAGAAAGAGTAGAAACAGGGGTAATTTTAAAGGTTACCCCTACCGTAAACAAGGATGATTATATAACTATGACATTAGAACCGGAAGTTTCCAGTGTAAAGGCTTCCAGCGTGACCGGTTATTACGACCCTACCAAGCGTGCCGCCAAAACTACAGTCATAATGAAGGATGGCCAGACAATTGCTATCGGCGGGCTTCTTAAAAGCGAGGTAGCAGATAATGACAGGGCGGTGCCTGGATTAAGCAAGGTACCTCTTTTAGGAAATCTTTTTAAATCAAAAGATTTTGAAGATGTTGAAACAGAGCTAATTATATTCGTAACCTGCCACATTGTAAAACCGGAACTAGAAAAGTTAGAAGAAGCAGCTGCCCCTCCGTCTGTCAAACTAAAAAAAGAAACCGCTATAGTTAAAAGAGATAAAGAAATCATCGAATCAGTGAAGCGCCTGCGTAAGAGAAGAGAGATTAACGAGACAGTTGAAAGAGGCAAAGAAATCGTCAAAGCAGTGAAGCACCTGCGTAAGATAAGAGAGATTACCGAGTAATAAGGGGGGACCTGTCCCCAAACATGCGAAAGTCCAGGCTTAAATTAGGAGAGATATTAATCAAGCAGGGGTTAATAACCCAATCCCAGCTTGAGGAAGCCTTGCGCCTTCAAAAGCGGAGCGGCCACCCCATAGGCGATATCTTAATAGAGAATAATTTTGTCTCAGAGAAAGACGTATGTGATGCCCTGGCCAGGCAGTTAGATATACCGTTTGTAAGCATAAGAGACGGTTCATTAGCCCCTTCCGAAGAACAAAGATTAGAAAAATTGGTGCCGGAAAATTTTGCCAGACAGTATATGGTTTTGCCTCTTTTAAAACGTGCTAATTCTCTGAATGTAGCTGTTTATAATCCTCTGGATCTTTTAGTTTTGGACAATCTTAGGAGAATAACAGGCTGCGAGGTAAATCCTGTAATAGCTACCAGGGTTGACTTAAGAGAGGCTATAGATAAATTCTATGGCATGAAAGAGATGTTAAAAGAGGCCGTTGAGGAGACTTACGAAGTTTCCGAAGGGGCAATTCCTGAGATAGAAGAAAAGGTTAGCTTAGAGGATTTAGCAGCCAGGGCACAAGAAGCGCCGGTTATAAAGTTAGTGAATCTATTATTAATTCAGGCTGTAAAAGAAAGAGCCAGCGACATTCATATCGAGCCTTTTAGAGAAAAGATAAATGTGCGGATTAGAATAGATGGAGTGCTTCATAAAACAGCCCCGCCATCCCAGCACCTTTTACCTGCCTTAATTTCCAGAATAAAAATTTTATCAAAAATGGATATAGCAGAGAAAAGACTTCCCCAAGATGGGGGCTTTACAATAAGAGTAGAGGATAGGGCTATCGATATACGCAGTTCAGTTATTCCTACTATATTTGGAGAAAAGGCGGTGTTAAGAATATTAGATAGGGGGGTAATATCTTTTGAATTAGAAAAGTTAGGATTTCAAGAAGAGGATTTAAAGAAATTTAAACAGGGTATTACACGTCCTTATGGGCTTATATTTATTACCGGACCGACAGGTTGCGGTAAATCTACCACACTTTATTCTGCTCTCAATTTTATAAAGAGCCCATACAAGAATATTATAACTATCGAGGACCCGGTAGAGTATCATATAGAAGGGATTAACCAGGTTCAGGTAAAGCCGCAGATAGGCTTAACGTTTGCAAATGGATTACGCTCGTTTTTAAGGCAGGATCCGGATATTATGATGGTTGGCGAAGTAAGAGATTTAGAGACTGCTCAGATATGCATAAGAGCAGCGCTTACCGGACATCTGCTCTTTTCTACTTTACACACCAGCGACGCCCCTTCGGCTATAACCAGGTTAATAGACATAGGGGTTGAGCCTTATTTGGTTGCTTCCGGCCTGATTATGGTAATGGCTCAACGGCTGATAAGAAAATTATGCCTTGCCTGCAAGCAGCCGGACGAGTTATCTGCCGGACTCATTAAAAAGTATAATTTGCCAAAGAGGCAGATATTTAAAGCAAAAGGGTGTCAGAAGTGCCATAATACAGGTTACGCAGGCAGGACAGCAATAACTGAAGTAATGATGGCTTCTCCAAAAATTAGAGAATTGATAATAAGGAATGCTACCGCAGACCTGATAAGAAAACAAGCTGAGGGAGAAGGTATGGTAACCCTTTTGCGCGGTGGATTAGAGAAAGTCGTAAATGGCATAACCAGCGTACAAGAAGCATTAAGCACAGCATTTGAGTTATAGTAGAGGAGGGGTCAGACCCTTAGAAGGAAATAGCCATTCCCGGGGTCTGACCCCATACAACAAATGCCTAATTTTAAATATATAGCCAGAACAAAACAAGGGAAATTGGAACAGGGTTTCCTGGAAGCCAAAAATGAAGACGAATTAGTAGGTATATTACAGGGGCGAGGTCTTATTGTAACGTCTTTTGAACCTGCTGTAAAGGCACGGCTTAAAGCCAGGAGAGAAAAACGTTTTCATACCAGGGTTAAATTGGATGATATGATAGTCTTTTCCAGGCAGCTTACAACTTTGATAGATGCCGGTATTACTCTATTGCGCAGTTTAGAAATAACCGCCGAGCAAATTACCAGCAGGCGCCTTCATATTGTGCTGAAAGAGATAAGAAAGGATGTAGCTGCCGGCGGTTCATTTAAGGATGCCATAGCCAAGCATCCCGGGATATTTTCCAAATTCTGGATAAATATTGTAGAGGCCGGCGAATCCAGCGGTCAGCTTGGATTTGCGCTTAAGCAACTGACTCAATATCTGGAGGCAACGGCAGGTTTTAAGCGCAAGATTATAAGCGCGCTTACTTATCCTGCAGTAATTTTATCAGTAGCTATAGTAGCTATTTTAGTATTTATCATTAGAATAATACCAATGTTTTCTAATATCTATTCCGGCTTTGGGGCTCAACTTCCCGTTTTTACCCGGATTGTATTTAACATTTCCGGAGTAATTAAAAGATATATATTATTAATGTTTGGTGCGGTAGTTGGAATAATTTTTCTTTTTCGGTATTATATAAGAACCCCTCTTGGAAGAAGTAATATAGACAAGCTTTTATTAGGTATCCCTATAATAGGAAATATCGTCCGTCAGATAGAAGCAGTGAGATTTGCAAGTGGATTAGCTATGCTTATAAAAAGCGGCTCCCCTTTTTTGCTTGCTTTGGATATTATGTTAGTGTCT
>CP070655.1:882497-885212 GCA_020354945.1 Candidatus Omnitrophota bacterium | reverse complement strand
TACTTTGATGAAAAGCCATTATCAATTTTGCAGCTGACAAAAGAAGGCGTTGTTGCAGTTCAAAGCCTCTCAAAAAGAAGCAATATGACCTGCTACAGGGTTGGCTGGTTGGCTGGTGATGAGCGCATAATTGATGTTTTCAAGAAAGTAAAGACAAATATTGATAGTGGAACTGCTACCTTTATACAGGATGCGGCTGCTGCAGCTTTAAAAGACGAGTCTCATGTAGAGAAGGCAAGAGCAGATTACAGGAAAAAGAGGGACATAATGGTAGAAGCGCTAACAGCTGCTGGCTTAAAAGACTGCACTCCAAGAGCTACTCTGTATATCTGGCAGAAAGCTCCTGAATCAATGAACTGCGTTGACTTCGCAAAGAAATTACTACATAAAGATATTGCTGTGGTCACAACTCCAGGAGCTTGGATATCAACAAAAGCCCATGGCGTTAATCCAGGAGAATGCTATGTAAGGTTTGCCTTAGTTCCAACTCTGGAAGACTGCAAAAAAGCTGCTGAAAGGATTAAGAAAGTTACCTTTTAAGTAAAATATTTAAACAGACTTCTCATTTAAGCTATATTATGAAAAAAGAGCAGGTGAAACACTGGGCAGACTCAATTGCAGAACGAGTCATACGCCAGAGAGGAGACAAATCGAAGTATGTCTGCGCATCTGGAATAAGTCCTTCTGGAACAATCCACATAGGTAACTTTCGCGAGATAATAACTACTGATTTAGTTGTCAGAGCTCTAAAGGATAAAGGGAAAGATGTAAGGTTTATCTATTCATGGGATGACTTTGACAGGCTTCGTAAAGTTCCGGCAGGAGTTCCAAAAGAGTTTAAGGACTATATCGGAATGCCTTATTCTGATATTCCAGATCCTTTTGGAAAAGAAAAAAGCTATGCAGAGCATTTTGAGAAAGAGCTTGAAGAAGGCATTTCTGGCCTGGGTTTTGATGTTGAGTTTATCAGGCAGTCTGTTAAGTACAAGAACCGCGAATATAAAGAAGGCATCAAAAAGGCCTTGACAGAACGCAAAAAAATAATGGATATTCTTAACAAATACAGAAAAGAGCCCTTATCAGAAAACTGGTATCCATTGCATGTTTATTGTGAGAAATGCAGGCGCGATGACACACAGGTTGTTTTCTACGACGGAAACTATAAAGTAGAATATATGTGCAAATGCGGCAATAAGGCAGAGGTTGATTTTTCCAAGAAAGGGATTGTAAAATTACCCTGGCGTGTTGATTGGCCAATGCGCTGGGCACATGAAAAGGTTGATTTTGAGCCAGGCGGCAAAGACCACTCAATGCCTGGCAGCTCCCGCACAACTGGTGTTGAGATTGTAAACGCAGTTTATCACGAGAAAGAGCCTATCTATCAGATGTATGACTTTATTGGTGTTAAGGGCATTGGAGGGAAGATGTCCGGCTCTACAGGAAATGCCTTTTCGCCTAAGGATGTACTCGAGATTTACGAGCCAGAGCTTGTGCGCTGGTTGTTTGCAGGAACAAGGCCAAATGCAGAATTCTCTATTTCATTCGACTTAGATGTTATTAAAAACTATGAAGACTTTGATAAATGTGAGCGTATATTTTTTGGACAGCATGAAGCTGGTGAAAAAGAAAAAGCAAAACAAAGCAGGATTTACGAGCTTTCTTATCCAGGCAAAACGCCAGGAGCAATGCCTTATCAGCCTTCATTCAGGCATTTAACAGGTGTTATCCAGATATATGAAAATGACATAAAAGAAGCAGCAAAGCATTACAAAGCAGAGCTTGCAAATAAAGAGGATGAAAAACGGTTTAATGTTCGTGCACAATGCGCAATAAACTGGCTAAGGGAATATGCTCCTGCTGATATGAAGTTTAGAATCCAGAAAACAGTTCCAAAGAACATTAAGCTTGGTGCAAAGGAAAAAGAGGCACTAAAACTGCTTGCAAAATCATTAAAGGAAAAAGAGCTTGATGAAAAAAGCTTGTTTAATGAGTTCTATGAAATTTGCAAGCAGACTGGAATTGAGAACAAGCAGTTCTTCAAGGCAGCTTATTTGGTTTTGATTGAAAAGGAACGCGGACCAAAGTTAGCGCCATTTATCCTTACGATTGGAAAGGAACGTGTCGTTAAGTTGTTTGATTCTCTATAATCTGTTACTAAAACAAACAGAATTTTTAAATATAAGGCAAATAAGATTTAATAAAATGCAGGATAAAGATGACAGAATGAAAAAGCTCGCATTTAGAATAATTCTTTATCTGCCATCAGTATTTTTATTCTTAATTTTATTTAACTTTGGTTTCAATATCCTCAGGTTAAATTATTTTGACTATGAGGGAACTTATTCTAAGCTCAGGGGATTATCCTCGGATAATGATGGATTTAAAGAAGATATCATGGTGACTGAAGAAAGTATTCAGTTTTATAACTATAACAGCGCCGGCTATGAGTCTCCAGGTTTAAAGACGTTTAACTATACAAACAGCAATAGTCTGATCTTTGTATATGGTGCTTCTTCAGTTGTTGCGCCGCAATACAATGAAGTATTTTCAAAATACCTAGAAAACAAACTAAACGAAAAGAACAAAGTTAAAGTGATTAATTTTGGAATGGATGCCATGATCTCAGATTCGATAAAAGGCAGAATCAAATCCTCTTTGAAAAACAAAACAAAGCCGGAATTAATAATATTTTATGCAGGCCATAACGACTATAAC
>CP070655.1:878885-882397 GCA_020354945.1 Candidatus Omnitrophota bacterium | reverse complement strand
GCAGATGATTATTCGGAATCTCTTAAAGAATGCTACGATTGCAAAGGAGGTAATCAAAAGGGTTATTCCAAAGATACCCGGACAGAGAAACTGCCATTGTGCTTCAGCATTAAAAGATGCCATTATTACCAGGCCAGAACTTATACCGGAAGAAACTAAGAAAAAATTAGAGTTGATAATAGGAAAATATATCAAATGATAGATTACAAAAAAACATTAAATTTGCCGCATACAGAGTTTAAGATGAAGGCAGATTTGCCACAAAAGGAACCCCAGATAGAGAAGGCATGGAAAGAAATAGGCATCTATTCAAAGATTCGCAGCAAAAGGAAAGGTAAGAAAAAATATATCTTACATGACGGTCCGCCATATGCCAATGGCGATATTCATATTGGCCATGTTCTTAACAAGACTATTAAAGACATCATAATTAAGTATAAGACAATGCAAGGTTTTGATTCTGCTTATGTGCCAGGTTGGGACTGCCATGGCCTTCCTGTAGAACATCAGTTGTTTAAAGAATTGAACATCAGCAAACATGATATTAGCCAGATTGAATTTCGAAAAAAAGCCCATAAACATGCTATGGGCTTTGTAAAGACACAAAAGGAACAGTTTAAAAGGCTGGGCGTTTTTGGAGATTGGGATAGGGCATATCTTACATTAAGCCCTCAATATGAAGAGGCCGCAATTAGGTCTTTTGCAAAGCTGGTAAGGGATGACTATATCTATAAAGGATTAAAACCTGTTAACTGGTGTTATAACTGCGAGACCGCTTTAGCAGAAGCTGAGGTTGAGTACGAAGACCGTAGCTCTCCGTCTATTTATGTGAAATTTAAAGTGAAGGGATTGCCCAAAACTTTAACTACGGACTACGGACTACGGACTACGGACCATATTGTTATCTGGACAACGACTCCATGGACATTGATAGCGAACGTTGCAGTATCTGTCCATCCGGATTTTGAATACGCATTTATAGAGGCAAATGGCGATATTTTAATAATGGCGAAAGAGCTCATAAATTCTGTAATGCAGAAATTAGGAATAAAAGACTATAAAATAAAATCGACATATAAAGGCTCAGGCCTTGAGGGCGTGAGGTACGAACATCCTTTTGGGTTAAGAGAAGGGAGGGTAGTTTTAGCCGATTATGTTTCTTTGGAAGAAGGCACAGGATGCGTGCATACAGCTCCGGGGCATGGAGAAGAAGATTATATAACCGGGACAAAATATGGGCTGGATACTATTATGCCTGTTGATGAAAAGGGCGATTTTACAGATGAGGCAGGCCGGTTTAAAAATATGAATGTTCATAAAGCAGATAGCAAGATAATAGAAGAGTTAAAAAAACTAAATCTGCTTCTTAATAATTCCGAAATTACTCATTCCTACCCCCATTGCTGGCGGTGTAAAAATCCCATTATATTCAGAGCTACCGAACAATGGTTTATGTCAGTTGATAAACATAATCTAAGGCAAAGGCTTCTGGATGCAATAGATAAAGATATAGGATGGATACCGCCGCAGGGAAAAGAAAGAATATTTACAATGGTTGGTAATCGCCCGGATTGGTGCCTTTCAAGGCAGAGATATTGGGGAGTGCCAATCCCTGTTTTTAAATGCAAAAGTTGTAACAAATGGATTCGTGATGCTAAATTAATAGATTATTTTGCCGATATGGCTTCTAAACAAGGCACAGATGTGTGGTTTGAGAAAAATGCAAAGGATTTAATTCCGAAAGATTATAAATGCCCTGAATGTGAAGGATGCAATTTCCAGAAAGGCTCCGATATCATAGATGTCTGGTTTGAATCAGGGGTCAGCCACCAGGCAGTTTTAAAGCCGAACGATGAGCTTGATTACCCGTGTGAAATTTACGTTGAGGGAAGCGACCAGCATAGAGGATGGTTTCAGACATCGCTGATAACAGCTCAAGCCTTAGATAATCAATCTCCGTTTAAGAGTGTCTTAACCCACGGTTTTGTTGTTGACGGAGAAGGAAAAAAGATGTCTAAGTCTTTAGGAAACGTTGTCTCGCCTCAGGAGGTAATTAAAGATTATGGCGCTGATATTCTAAGACTGTGGGTTGCCTCCAGCAATTATAGCGAAGATGTCCGCATATCCAACGAGATATTAGCCAGATTGACTGAATCGTATAGAAAGATACGAAACACGGCCCGTTATATGCTCGGCAATCTATTTGATTTTTCACCGGATAAAGACAATGTAATTTACAAAGATTTATTACCGATAGATAAGTGGGCCGTTTCAAAGGCTCATCAGTTATTGAAAGAATCGACTGAATATTATGAGAAGTTTCTTTTTCATAAAGTTTATAGAATAGTTTATAACTTTTGCGTAGTATCAATGTCAAATTTTTATCTGGACATTTTAAAAGATAGGTTGTATACTTTTGGGAAAAATTCATTAGTTCGAAAGAGCGCTCAGACCGCAATATATGAGATACTGACAATCCTTAATACAATTATAGCACCGGTTTTGGCTTTTACCGCAGAGGAGATATATAAGTATATACCTAAGCTGAAGAATGCCCCCGAGAGCATACACCTTTGTTTATGGCCTGAGATTGATGAGTCAAAGATAGATTATGAATTACAACAAGAGTGGCAGAGGCTTATTGATATAAGAGAGACCGTCTTAAAGGTCCTCGAAGATAAGCGCATAAATAATACAATAGGCAATTCCTTAGAGGCAGCTGTTTCTCTTTATACGGAGTCTGAAAGAGATTATAAGTTTCTTCAAGGCCATAAAGAAGAGTTGCCATCTATTTTTATTGTTTCGCAGGTTGATCTGCATAAGTGTATACCGCCCGAAGAGGCAGTTGTCTGCCTGCCGGCAGGCAAGGCCTGTGAGGACAGCAAGATATTTGTGCTGGCAAAAAGGGCTAAAGGCTCTAAATGCTCTCGTTGCTGGAATTACAGTACAACAGTGGGCCAGGATAAAAAACACCCCTTAATTTGCAAAAGGTGCGTGGAAGTAATCGGGGGAGAATAGAATGAGGAGGTTGATGACGGGATGAATAGATTACAAAAGGCAAAAATTAAAAAGCTCCTTCACAAGAAGCGAGAAGAGATAACGGAAAAGATAAAACAGATGAGAAAAGATGGAAGTTTGGGAAAATCCCAAAAGGATGCTTCCGGAGACCTCTCAGGCTATTCCTTGCATATGGCTGATATGGCTACAGATAATTTTGACAGGGAGATGCAGTACGGTTATGTAACTGCCGAGCATAGAGTACTTTATGAAATAGACGCAGCTTTGGCAAAACTTAAAGAGAAATCTTTTGGTAAATGTCAGTCTTGCAAAGGTAATATAAAAATTAATCGTTTGTTAGCAGTCCCTTATGCAAAACTTTGTATTAAATGTCAAGAGAAAGAAGATAAGAAAGGAGCAGGAATGGTAAAGTGATTGTTGCTGTTTGCGCATTAATAGCAGCAATATTGTTGGTTGATCAGTTTTCCAAATTTCTAATCTTAAAATACATAGGT
>CP070655.1:861511-878785 GCA_020354945.1 Candidatus Omnitrophota bacterium | reverse complement strand
AATATTAATTCGCTCATATTTACCAAAGACTTACCAAAGATAACGGTGTCGATTGCAGCTAGAAAAGAAGAAAGAGGCAGGACGACAAACGTTTCAATAAATTTTTATGTAAAGCTTAGAAACTAATATTTTACAATAATTAGGAGAAGAACAGAGTTGTTTTTATATAAAAGAAATAAAGGCATAGCATTAATAGCTGTTTATCTTGTAATAGTAATTTTAACAATACTTGGGGCCGCTTTCTTTATGCAATCATATAGTGAAAGTAAATTAGCATTAAGACATAAAAACTCGACAAAAGCCATTTGTATTGCAGAGGCAGGCATAGAGCGGGCTTTATATGACTTAAGGCAGGATTTTGACACTGATGAAAGCTGGTCTAATGGTGTCACTATTAATAGTACTGCCTACGGCCCTTCTACCAGCTTTTATAACATTTATTCATCCAAGCCATTGGGCGGTGGTTCTTACACAGTCAAGTTAAAAAATATAAGCGGTGAAAAAGGTAAAATATGGGTTCGTTCAGCAGGGACTATTGGCGGAATTTCAAGAACCATACAAACTTATGTTAAAATGATAACTATTCCTATGTGGGATAATGCAATATTTGCTGGAGCTGGTGCAGCCGGAACAATGATAAGTGGCAACGTTGATATACGAGGCTCTGTGCATATTTTAGGGACAGGTCTTGATGCGGATAATTTAGCAATGGACCTCGGTGGCAATGCCCAAATAGGCAATCATTATAAAGGATTAGATGAGGGGTTAAGGAACAAGATACCGGTTCTGGATACCACTACCTATAGCGGCGATGAAGTAGAAACATTACATGCCAAGCTTCGCGTTAAGCAGGGCGTTGTTGCCCTTAGTGGTACAGCTACAGTTGGAGATAAGAATTATTCATCAGGTTATAAAAAGACCATGGATGGGGTTTATGTTACTAATGGATTCGGCGGAAATAGTGGCGTAGACAATGTTTACTCTGATAACGATACAGGAAACCCATATGACCTTGGCGATAACATTACATTCCCAAGGCTAACTACCGCATTTGTTTCGGGTTATAAAAATAATGCTTTGGTAATTAAAGACGCAGATGACTTAGATACCATTGCAAGTATTACTCCGACTTCCAGTTTTAATTTTTCAGACGACAAAGGCAGCATAACTATGGACGGAGCTGGGAATCTTTCCATAAGCGGCAATGTCTATATAGATGGCGGTAATCTTAATATGAGCAAGGCAGGTAGCGAGGCAACCATTACCTATACCGGCACAGGGACGATTTTTGTTGATAGCAAGGTTGTTGATGATGCGCTTGTTGGTGGAAATGTTGCAATAAATACAAATCTGATAACACCAGCACCAGAAGCAGGTAATACTACATTTCCGTATAAAACGGTAGGTACAACTAAATTGGAAAATATCATAGGCATTATGACCCCACATAATATAACCTTTAACGAAGCTCAAATAAATGTTATGGGACTGTTTTATGCTGAGGATACAATTACCTCAAAAAAACAAACAGACGTTGTTGGCACATTTATATCCAATTACTTTGACATGGGTACTAATGTACCCGCTATTTATCAGGTTCCAGAAGTTATTGACCATATACCACCGGGCATGGTTAGAACAGAACCCGTCATCGAAATAGTAGCCTGGCAGGAGATATGATAAAGGCTGCAAAGATAAAGGAAGTGGTTATGCAGAGACTTTTTAGGAAAAAAGAGCAGTTGAATGTCGGTGTTGATATCGGCGCAACTTTTATAAAAGCTGTAGCAATTGATAAGAGCAAAACACCCCCTGAATTGACTGCATTTTCTTATGAACCTTTGACAAAAGATACAACTGCCTCGGTAAAAAAAGCAATAACAAAATTGGGAATTTCAAATATCAGCGTCAACACTTCTATATCCGGCCCCTCTGTCATTGTCAGGATTGTGGAAATGCCGGGTATGAGTGAGAGAGAATTGAAAAGCGCTGTAAAATTCGAGGCTGAAAGATACATACCATATAAATTGGATGAGGTCATAACAGATTTTGTAAAGCTCGAAGAATTAACCGGAGGAAAGATAAGCGTCCTGTTGGTAGCAGCAAAGAAATCAGTTATAAATAATCGCATTGAATTGCTATCAGGAGCAGGGCTTACTCTACGGGCAATCGATATCGATTCTTTTGCTATTATGAACGCATTTTTAAATTCTCAAAAAGAAAGCAAAGATATAACCTGTGCCCTTATCGATATAGGCGCCAAAATAACCAATATAAATATTGTTAGTGGTGAGCAATCATATTTAACAAGAGATATACAGATAGCAGGCGATGATATAACTGTTGCTATAGCAGAGAAATTAAATCTTAAAAAAAACAAAGCCGAGACATTAAAGGTTAACCCAGTTGAGCAAAAAAATGAAAGAGCCCCTATAATAAAAGATGCATTTTATAACCTTTTGAATGAAATAAGGCTTTCATTTGACTTTTATGAAAATCGTTACGGGAAGAATGTACAGAAGATCTATGTCAGCGGAGGCTCAAGCAGATTAGAAGGGATATCCGATTTTATAAAAGATATATTAAGCGGCGATATCGTCTTTTGGGATCCGTTTAACAATATCAATATGAGCCCAAAAATAGATACAGCTGCTTTAGAACCCATAAAGGCATCTTTTGCAGTTGCAGTAGGCCTGGGGTTAAGAGAAAGCTAGATGGTTTTGGAAGTACCGTTTACGGTTTCAAAGAGGCCAATGCCCCCAGCAAAATTAGGGGACACTTACCCCCTTGGAACCGTAAACGGTACTAATTCTGAAAAATGATAGAGATAAACTTACTTCCGGAAGAGTTAAGGAAGCAGCCGAAGAAAAATGAGTTTCCGCAAATCAGTATATCTAAACTGCCTTTACGACGTATAGCAATAATAGCAATCGTTGCATTTGTAGTTTTGCAGTTATTAGCGGCGACGGCACTCTTCTTTAAAAAAAATTCGCTCAAAAAGTTAAACCGACGCATTGCTGAATTAGAACCCACGTACAAAATAGCCAAATCCTATAAAATAGATATGCAAGGATTAAATGATAAAGTATCCGCTATAAATGAACTAACCTCAAAAAGTATTCTATGGTCTAAAAAAATGTCAGATTTAAGCGCAGCGATTACTGACGGAGTATGGCTAAAGGAGCTTTCGCTGCACGATGAAAAAGGACCAAAAAATGAGCAGGCCATGTTGTTAAAAGGCAGTGTCTTTTCATATACTGAAGGAGAAGAAGCAGCGATGATAGGTAGTTTTATCAATTCATTAAAATCCAATAAGGGTTTCTTTGAGGATTTTAGTGATATTAGATTAGAATCCAGCCGAATGAGAAGCATTGCAGAGTTAGAAGTTATGGATTTTACTATAATTTGCTATTTTAAAGGCGGGAGAAGTTATTTTGATAAACATAAAAGATAATATCATTAAGAATCAAAAACTTATTTTATATGGAGTCATCGGTTTGTGCGTACTTGTAGCAGATTTCTATTTTGTAATCAAACCGGTTTTTGGCGGCTTAATAAAGATAATTCCAGAGGTAAGGGCTAGGGCATCCCGTGTAAATATAATGGATATTGATGTAACAAATATTCCTCGTTATGAAAATCGGATAAAAAAATTAAAACAAAAACTGACCGGATATAAGAGAAAATTTTCCACAAAAGAGGAGATATCTCCTTTATTGAAGAATCTATCTAATACAGCCAAAGCTTGTGGAGTTAAAATCGAAAGTATAAATCCTATGGAAAGCATAGAGCGAGGCAAAGCAAAAATTTCCGGTGCGTATCGTAAATTTCCAATATTCCTGAGGGCTATTTCCGGATATCATTCATTTGGCCTGTTTCTAAACAAGCTTGAAAATGGAGATACTTTTATGAGAGTAACAGATTTAAAAATCTCAGGCGATACTTCAGGAGCAGCTAACCACAGATTTGATGTAACCGTTGTTACATATATATTGGGCGCTCCAGAGGAGGAAGTAAAGTGAGATTTCTGCGCCGTAATTGTGGCAAATCGTCATTGCGAGGAGCGAAGCGAGGAAGCAATCCCATAACGACGCCTTTATTATTATGCCTTTCTGCTTTGTTGTTAAGTGTGAATTTCAATGTTTATGGCAATAGCACTGATGTTGCCAAAGCAGGCGTAGATTCATTTAAATATGACACTGCAGGCAGAAGGGACCCATTTGTGCCTTTGGTGACTAAAGGAGGCAAGATTGCCTTTGGTTATGGAACGATAAGATCTATTGAAGACATAAGGCTTGAAGGAATAGTTTATGACCCCAGCGGCGATTCTATAGCAGTTATTAATGGTATGGTATTGAAAGAAAATGATACCATTGGTAACATAAAATTTATAAAGATTGAATTCGATAAAGTGAGTCTTCTTTTTAACCAAACCAAGCATGTTATTCACCTAGCGGAATAACAAAAAGGAGCTTCGTCATGTATAAAAAAATTTGTAATAATATAATAATTTATTTTGCAGTCATTTCTTTAATATTCACTGCTGTGCCGGAATCCTTTGCCCAGGAAATAGCGCCGGAGACTATACCAAAGGCACAGGAGGAATTACCTGCAGAACCTGTGGAGAAAGCGACTGCGCCTGGTAATGTAACCATAGACTTTAAAGATGCGGATATTCTCAATGTCCTGCGCATCCTTTCAATCAAAAGCGGAGTCAATATCGTTGCCGGCAAAGATGTTGAAGGCACCGTTACCATACGTTTAGTTGATGTGCCATGGGAGAAGGCCCTGGATGTAGTTTTAAAGACCTATGGTTTTGCCTATGAGCGCGAAGCCAACATCATAAGAGTGGCTACGGTTGAAAGTTTAGGCCTTGAGCCAGTAAAGACAGAGGTTTTTAGAATAAGCTATGCAAAAGCAGAGGATGTAGCAGGGTCTATAAAAGAGATAGTGAGCGAACGCGGAACCGTAAAGGCAGATAAAAGGTCAAATACACTCATAGTCACTGATATACCGACAAACATTTATAAAGTTGAGCAAGTAGTAACTAAATTAGATGAACCAACTCCCCAGGTTTATATTGACGCAAGAATAATTGAAACAGTCCTCGATGATGATGAGAAATTGGGCATTGACTGGACAGTTCAGGTTACTGCCACTGGGTCAAAAATTCCAACTACGCTACCCTTTGACACGAGTTTAAGGCATATGCCGTATTTAGAAAATAGGGTACGTGAATCGTTTCCCGATTTTCCCACCACGGATACTTCAACGGCAACAAGCGCACTTTGGACCTTCGGCACGCTCGATTTTTCTTCTTTTCAAGCAGTCTTAAAAATTTTAGACCAAAGGAGCGACACCAAGATAATATCAAATCCGCGGACAGTTACACTTGATAATCAGCCTGCTGAAATTCGTGTTGGTAGTTCTCTATACATACCAAAATGGGGAACAGACGAAGATACCGGAAAAAGGGTTTTTCAAGATATTATAAAGACAGAATTGGATACAGGAATAACATTGAAGGTTACTCCTCATGTTAACTCAAAAAATGAGATAGTAATAGATTTAGAGCCGGAGGTTACATCCAGGCAGACCAAGGAATTACTGATCGGATCAGCTGACTCAGCTGCTTCTACCGACGTTTATGCCTACCCTATTTCTGTTAGAAATGCAAAAACGCAAGTTATGATAAAAGACGGCGAAACCATTGCCATAGGCGGACTTTTGAAAGAACAAACTGTTAAAACCAGGCACAAGGTCCCATTTTTAGGAGATATACCTCTTTTAGGATATCTGTTTAGATATTCAGCAGATACAACAGACACAAGGGATCTTTTAATATTTGTAACAGTAAAATTGATTGAGAGCAAAAAAGATACAGAGCCTTTATTTAAAGATATTACTGAAAGACAGGATGAATTTTATCGTGCTCCTGAGACCATGGGACATCACTGGAAACCGGATACACCGATAGGGTCTGGTAAAAGTAAGAAAAAATCAACAAGACTTATTGTTGAATAAATCATAAAAATCTCAAAAGTTTTTAAATAACAGTAGGGCACACTAAAGTGTGCCCTACTAAATAATATGGTGATAGCATAAAAATGAAAAAGAAAATTCTTATAAACGTTGAAGCCGGCGAAAGAAGGACGGCAATTGTAGTTGAAAACAAATTGGACGATTACTTTGTTGATAGATTAGAGCAGGAAGCTATAGTAGGCAATATATATAAAGGCGAAGTAAATTCAGTGGTCCCTGCCATAGGGGCAGCTTTTATAGATTATGGAGCAGCAAAAAACGGTTTTTTATATGTTACGGATGTAATAGAGGCAATGCCGGAGTATGTTGAAGGCGAAATAATCTATGAAGCAGAAGCCCCTCCTGCCGGCAGGAAAGAAAGAAGAAACAAAGGCCCTTTAAAAATTCAAGATTTGTTAAAAGCCGGGCAAGAGGTTCTGGTACAAGTAGTCAAGGAGGAGATTGGGACAAAAGGCGCCAGATTAACTACAAATATATCTCTGCCAGGGAGGTATCTGGTATTTATGCCCAATTCCAGCAAAATAGGCATATCCAGAAAAATCCGCGATGACAAAGAAAGAAAAAGAATCAAAGATATCTTAAAGACTTTCAGGCTACCCAAAGGAGCGGGTTTAATAGCCAGAACAGCAGCTTCGGGATGTGCTAAAAGAGATTTAGCCAGAGACGCAAAATTCCTTGCTAAACAGTGGGCTCGAATCAGGGTTGCTTCAAGGAAAAAAAGCGCGCCTTCTCAATTATGGCATGAATTAGACATAACTTCTAAAATAATGCGGGATATGCTAACCGAAGAGGTGGAAAAAATAATAATAGATGAAAAGGGAGAATTTAGAAGAATAAAACACGTTGTGGCCAACTTCTCTCCAAAGTTTAGGTCTCGTATAGAATTATACAAAGATGACGAACCGCTTTTTGAAAGATACGGGATAGAGAAAGATATAGACAGAATCTTCCATAGAAAAATCTTTCTTAAATGCGGAGGGTATATTACTATTGAGCAGACAGAGGGAATGATAGCTATTGACGTAAATACGGGCAGATTTATAAAAAAGAAGGACCCTGAAGCGACAATATACAGAGCCAACGTGGAAGCAGCAGCAGAAACAGCCAGGCAATTGCGCTTAAGAGACGTGGGCGGAATCGTTGTCATAGATTTTATTGATATGCTCGATGAGAAGCATCGCAAAGATGTATTTAATACATTGCAGAAAGAACTTAGAAAAGACAGGGCAAGGACGCATATAGCCTCTGTTTCTGAACTGGACATTGTTGAGCTGACCAGGCAAAGAACTTATAAGAGCATAGAGAGCGCATCATATCAGAGTTGTCCCTATTGCGAAGGAAGAGGCCGTATAAAATCAGCAGAGACCGTCTCAATATTAGCCGTTCGTAAATTAAAGAATTTCTTAAAAAAGGCAAAACCAAGGCAGCCTGTTGAAATTGTGCTTCATCCTGACGTTGCGGCAAAATTAAGAAAGGATGAGTCGGGCTTCTTGCGCAGGCTTCAGCGGACATTCAGGACCAAGATAACAGTCTTGGAAAACAACCGTTTTCACTTTGAAGACATCGAGATAAAGAGAGTATAAAACTGGTATAAAACACTTGATTTTCCAAAGGTAGTTTGATATACTTAATTTCCTTAAAGTTTTATTAACTTAACAATTTTTAACAAAGGGGACATAAGTGTTTGCAATTGCAGAAATTGGGTCAAAACAATACACGTTTGTAAAGGGTGAGATACTTTGCATTCCCAGAGTACCTAAAAAGAAGGAAGTTTCTCTAACTAATCTATTATTAATAGCTGACGGTAAAGATGTTAAGATTGGCACTCCGCATATAAAAGGCGCAAAAGCGGTATGCGATGTCTTGGGCGATGCAAAGGGCCCTAAACGCGTAGCATTTAAATTTCGCAAAAGAAAAAGCAGCCAGAAGAAGATAGGGCACAGGGAGCTGTTAAGCAAAGTTAGAGTTAAAGAAATAGTAAAAGGATAAAGGAGAAAAGCAATGGCGCATAAAAAAGGAATGGGCGCTTCACGGAATGGACGTGAAAGTGCTTCCCAAAGGCTCGGGATAAAATGCTCGGACGGACAGCAGGTTAAGGCCGGTTCGATCATAATGAGACAGAGAGGCACAAGGTTTAAACCGGGCATAAATGTCGGCCTGGGTAAA
The DNA here is from genome assembly GCA_020354945.1 of Candidatus Omnitrophota bacterium. Classification (GTDB taxonomy): domain Bacteria; phylum Omnitrophota; class Gorgyraeia; order JABMRG01; family JAFGKX01. The sequence continues at coordinate 870,580 of CP070655.1, read as the reverse complement.
GATGACACCCTTTTTGCCAGGATAGACGGCATTGTAAAATTCGCCAAGTCACGCATCGTTAGCGTGATGTAATGTTTAATGTTTATAGATACTGCCAGGATAAAGGTAAAGGCTGGAAAGGGTGGCAATGGCGTAAATAGTTTTTACAGAGACAGACTTACCCGGGTGGGCCATCCAGATGGTGGAGACGGCGGCCGTGGCGGTAATGTCATATTAAGGGTGAGCACGAATGTGCACACCCTTCTTGATTTTCAATATAGACGTCATTTCAAGGCCAAAGACGGCAAAAATGGAAGCAGTAAAAAAAAGAAAGGAGCTGACGGAACAGACTGTATAATTAAAATTCCTCCTGGCACCCTTATCTTTGATGATACCGGTATTTTATTAGCCGATTTGACTGAAGATAGCGAAGAGTTAATAATTGCAAAAGGCGGCGGAGAAGGCAAAGGTAACCGCAGCCATAAAAATGCTACAGAAGGGGGCCAGGGCGAAGAGAAATCTATAAGGTTTGAATTAAAGCTAATAGCCGATGTCGCAATTTTAGGCTTTCCAAATTCAGGCAAATCTACATTGATAACTAAAATATCAAACGCCCACCCGAGAATTGCTCTATATGCTTTTACGACCAAAGCGCCGGTTTTAGGAACAGTAAAAGGCGAAGATTACCAATTCAGGGTTTGCGAGGTGCCTGGTTTAATAAAAGGCGCTCATAAAGGTAAGGGTTTGGGCGATTTATTCCTAAAGCATATAGAGCGCACCAGATTATTAGTTCATCTTATAGATGCATCTGAAGAAATTAGAGACCCATTTCGCGATTACCGGAACATAAATGAAGAACTAAAACTCTATGGTAAAGGTTTAGATAAAAAATATAAGATATTAGTTGCTAATAAGATGGACCTTGCCATTGCTAAAGAGAATTTAAAATTGCTTAATAAAAAAATAAAACATAAAATATTTCCTATATCGAGTAAGACAGGAGAAGGAATAGACACCTTAATCGAGGAGATTAGATATAGGCTTGGACAGGTGAAGTGATAACCAATGCAAAAGGCTAACCAAATAATTGTAGTAAAAATAGGTACTGCTGTTTTGAGTAAGCCCACTGGTAAGATTGATTTAGCGGTTTTGAAAGCCTTAAGCTCTCAAGTTGCGAAATTGATAAAATCAGGATATAAGGTCATTATTGTATCATCCGGGGCAATCGGAGCAGGCATAGAAGCGACCGGTTTAAAACAGCGGCCTGAGAAGCTTCAAAGATTGCAGGCAACTGCAGCAATTGGGCAGAGTCAACTTATGAAATTATACGATGATTGTATGCGCAAGAATAATCTGCGCGCTGCGCAGATATTGCTTACCAGTGATGATTTTAGTGATAGAACCCGCTACATAAATGCTTATAATACCATGCTTGAGCTTATATATCAATTTAATGCGGTTCCGATAATAAATGAAAATGACACAGTAGCTACAGAAGAGATAAAATTTGGTGACAACGACAGGCTTTCTGCGTTGGTGGCAAATTTAATGAGCGCAGGAGAGCTTATAATATTGACAAATGTCGATGGCCTGCAGTCTCCTGCGGAGGGAAAAGTTATACCTTTAGTAACGCATATTACCGCTAAGATACAGGATATGGCGACAAGAAAAATCGGCAGATTTGCAGCAGGCGGCATGAGAAGCAAACTCCGGGCCATAAAAATGGCTACCTCTTCCGGAATTTCCTGCGTTATCGCTAACGGTAGAGAAAAGGATGTAATTTTAAGAATCATCAAGGGAGAAAAGGTAGGAACTACTTTCCTGCCGCAGCGGGAAAAACACACGGCCAAGAAACGCTGGATTGCCTTCTCGCCAGCCCCCCAAGGTTCAGTGCTGGTAGATAAAGGCGCCAAAAAAGCCCTTGTTGCCAATGGAAAGAGCCTCCTTGCTGCAGGCATAAAGGAAGTAAGAGGGGATTTTGAGGCCTCAGATATTATTATGATAAAAGACATCCAGGGTCAAGAGTTTGCAAGGGGGGTAACCAACTTTTCCTCAAAACAGCTAAATAAGATAAAAGGGGTAAAAACAGCTCAGCTTAAAGCCGTACTTAAGCAAGAGATTATTCACGACGAAGTGATTCACAGGGATAATTTGGCGATTTTTTGAAAGTACCGTTTTTGAAAGTACCCTAAACGGTACTAAAAAGAATGAAGATAAAAGAATACATAGATAAAATATGCAAGGAGGCTAAGGCAGCTTCAAGGGTGTTGGCAAAGACTAAGACAGAAACAAAAAATAATGCCCTCAAAATTATGGCAGAAGCCGTTAGGAAGAACGCATCTTCTATTATGTCTGCCAATGAGAAAGACATAAAAATTGCAAAGAAGATTAATAAATCGCAGGCCTTCATAGACAGGCTCGCCATTAATAAAAAACGGATAGAATCGATGGCTGTATGCATTGAGAAAGTTTCTGAATTGCCCGACCCTTGCGAAGAAATTATAAAAATGTATAAAAGGCCTAACGGGCTCAAAATAGGAAAGATGCGGGTTCCAATAGGCGTTATTGGAATTATATATGAGGCAAGGCCAAATGTAACCAGCGACTGTGCATGCCTATGCCTTAAAAGCGGCAACGCAGTAATATTAAAAGGCGGAAAGGAATCTATAAATTCTAATTCGGCAATCTATAATATATTAAAAGAGTCTTTAAAAAGGGCTAAGCTGCCAACAGGCTGCATCCACTTAATAGAATCCACAGAAAGAAAAGCTACTACGTATTTACTTAAGATGGATAAATACTTGGATTTAATAATCCCCCGCGGCGGAGAGGCATTGATAAAGGCGGTAGCTGAAAACTCAACCATACCTGTAATCAAGCATTACAAGGGCATATGCCATGTCTACGTTGATAAAACTGCGGATTTAAACAAGGCCTATGATATCTGTTTCAATGCCAAGGTCCAACGCCCCGGCGTGTGTAATGCAATGGAGGTTATGCTCGTCGATGAAAACATAGCGAGTTCTTTTTTGCCGGAGATGCTCAGGCGCTTTAAAGAAGCTAAGGTTGAGATAAGGGGTTGTAACAGGACCCGCCAATTAGCGAAAGGAATAAAAAAAGCGGCTAAAAAAGATTACTCCACAGAGTTTTTAGGCCTTATATTGGCGGTTAAAGTCGTAAGTGGTTTAGATGAAGCGATAGAGCATATAAACACCTTTGGCACCGGCCATTCTGACGCTATCGTCGCAGAAAGTTATGAGCGGGTTTTAAGATTCTTAAAAGAAGTAGATTCAGCCTGCGTTTATGCTAATGCCTCAACCCGTTTCACAGACGGCTATGAATTCGGTATGGGCGCAGAGATAGGAATAAGTACTGATAAGATACATGCCAGGGGGCCAATGGCCCTTGAGGAATTGACTACTTATAAGTATATTGTCTTTGGGAGTGGGCAGGTGAGGAAATGAAAATAGCGATTTTAGGCGGGACATTCGATCCCGTTCATAACGGGCATATGGTTCTGGCAGATACTGCGGTAAAAACTTTTGATTTAGAGAAGGTTATATTTATCCCGGCATATATCCCTCCGCATAAAGGCGAGGGAGAAATTGCAGATGCAGAAGATAGGCTGGCTATGGTTAAACTTGCAATTGAAGGCAATGATAAATTCGGAGTTTCTCGATTAGAAATTAACAGAAAAAACGTATCATATTCAATAGACACCCTATCATATATAAAAAAGATATATCCAGAAAACACAGAGATATTTTTTTTAGCAGGTTCCGATTCCGCCAAGACACTCGATACATGGAAAGGCATAGATAAAATACTCTCAATGTGCAAGTTTATAGTAGGGGCAAGGGCAGGTTACACATTAAAGACAAAATACAAAAATATAGAACTAATGCCCATGACGCCTGTGGATATTTCGTCCACCGAAATAAGAAAGATGGTAAGAGAAAATAAAGATATACGAGGATTGGTCCCTGAAAAGGTCGCTGATTATATTGAAAGATTTAAGGTCTATGCCTGATGTTACACATTATTTTTATCCCTGTGTTAATAATTTTATCCGGCCTTTTTTCCGGCTCTGAAACAGCCATTTTTTCCCTTAGCTGGTTTCGGCGCAGGAAGATACAACTAAGCACCGCCCCTAAAGCCAAATATGTATCCGAACTGTTAAGCTCTCCAAGGCGGACACTGGCCACTATTTTAATCGGTAATATGATAGTTAATGTTGCTGCAACAAGCATTGCCACTGTTATCGCAGTGAACCTTTTTGGCGAAGCAGGAGTTATTATATCGATATTATTTATGACTATAATCTTATTATTATTCGGAGAAGTAACCCCTAAAATAATGGCTATACAAAATTCGGAGAAATTCTCAACATTTGTCTCTTTGCCGCTGGTATATTTTAGCAAAATAATATTACCCATTAGATGGTTACTTCAAAAAATCTCCGGCGCATTTATATCTGCGTTTATGAAACAGGCCGCCACAGAGCCATTTATTACCGAGAAACAACTTAAGGCCATGGTGTCGATTAGCAAAAAAGAAGGCATTATAGATAAAGAAGAAGAGAAGATGATACGCACAATCTTTGATTTCGGCCATCGTAGAGTCGATGGAATAATGACACCAAGGATAAACATAGTAGGCTGCGCAAGATTCGCTAAAAAAGAAGAATTGATAGATATAATGAAAAAAAGTAAATTCAGCAAAATCCCAATATATGAAGATGACCCCGGCCATATTACAGGGGTTGTCTACACCAAAGAGTTTATGCTAAATCCCAAAGATGACTGGTCTGGATACATTAAAAAACCGCTATTTGTATCGGAAGCAGAAATGATAGATGATTTGCTTATTAAATTTCAGAGCGAACGTAATTATATTGCAATAATTGTCGATGAATTTGATAAGACTCGAGGGCTCCTTACTCTGGAAGATGTGCTTGAAGAAATTGTAGGCGAAATACACGATGAATATGATAGGTTTCAACGAAGAAGAGAGGGAGGGAACGCTTTACTGCACGAAAAGTGAGCAGGGTGCCCCCAGGCATGATCTATTTAATTTTTTTTGTTATATTTTTTGTTCTTCTGGAAGGGTTTTTTTCAGGGTCAGAAATAGGTTTAGTATCTCTAAATCGTATAAAGTTAAGGGTATCTGCGGATGCTAAACGAAAATCGGCTATGATAATACAAAGAATACTGGATGACCCTAACAGAATGCTATGCACCATGCTGGTTGGCACAAACTTAGCAGTAGTTTCAGCTAGTGCTGTATTTACTAAATTAATTTATAGCATATATGGGGTAAATTCAGAATGGATAGCTACCGTTGTGATGGCGCCCATTATATTAATCTTTGGCGAATTTATCCCAAAGACAGTGTATTTTAGAGATAGAGATAATCTAACCTATGCATCCAGCTCTATTTTAAATTTAGCAGGGAAGCTATTATATCCTGTTGTCAGCGTGGTCACTTTTGTCTCGGAAAAAATTTTATGGATTTTCGGCATAAATGCTAAATCGTTTAAAAAAAGCCCTTTTGTAACAAGAGAGGAATTCAAATACCTGATAAAGGAAGGCGAAGATAGAGGTGTTATTGAGCCCCACGAAAGAAATATAATCTATAAAATATTCGATTTTGGGAGAAAGAAGGCCGGCCAGATGATGAATAAAGCAGACCGGCTGGTATGGTTTAAGCCGGATGATTCCATATCAAATTTGCTCGGGATAATGCAGCAGACAAATTATTCTCGCTTTCCTATAAAACCGCAAGGCAGCCGGGATTTTACAGGAGTGGTAAATGCCCTGGATGTGATTTATGAATACGATAGAGAAAAACCTCTTTCGGATTTTGTGCGCCCTATCAGCAAGGTTGGTGCTGATACGCCCATTGATGATGTATTAGTTATGCTTCAAGAGAAAAAAGAACATATGGCAATTGTAGTTGACTCTAAACAGGTCCCGATAGGTTTTGTTACTATAGAGGACCTGTTAGAGGAGATAGTCGGCGAGATTTAGCATGAGAAAGAAATACCTAAATATACTTAAAGAAAAATGTACCCGAGGCAGCTTTGAAAAACTTATTAATTTAAAAAATCCGAAAGTCGAAGAATTTGTTGCCAGTTATACCCAGCATTGCAATCCGGACTCTGTTTTTATTCGTTCTGATTCTAAAGATGACGCAGAGTACATCAGAAACAGAGCAATACAACTCGGCGAAGAGAAAAAGCTAAGAATCTCCGGCCACACTGTGCATTTTGACGGTCTTCATGACCAGGCCAGGGATAAGGCAAAAACTTGTTATCTTTTGCCTGAAGGCGAGACCATAGGCTCTGACATTAAATCTATAGAAAGGGGAAAGGGGTTAAGAGAAATCCATAAAATTCTTAAAAGTAGTATGAAAGGCAGGCAGATGTACGTGTGCTTTTTCTGCCTTGGCCCCATAAAATCGCCGTTTTCTATATTAGCGATTCAGTTAACAGATTCAAGTTACGTTGCCCACAGCGAACATATATTGATAAGAGACGGTTATAAGCAGTTTAAAAACATGCAGAATCAGGAAGAGTTTTTCAGATTTGTTCACAGCGCGGGGGTTCTTGAAAATAACGTAAGCAAGGATATAGATAAAAGGCGAATTTATATAGACCTTGATGAAAACATTGTTTATACCGTAAATACTCAATACGCGGGAAATACAATAGGGCTAAAGAAACTTGCTATGCGGCTTGCAATAAAGAAAGCCTCTGTGGAGGGCTGGCTTACCGAGCATATGTTTACAATGGGAGTCCATGGGCCTAATAAGAGAGTTACATATTTTTCAGGTTCTTTTCCCAGCGCATGCGGTAAAACATCGACCTGTATGCTGGAAGGCGAGACTGTTGTAGGCGATGACATAGCCTATTTAAGGAAAATCGATGGAAAAATACGGGCTGTAAACGTAGAGCGGGGAATATTCGGCATTATAAAAGATGTCAATTCTAAAGGTGACCCTTCAATTTACCAGGCCCTTATTACTCCCGGCGAAGTAATCTTTTCGAATGTCCTTGTAACCGACGAAAATCAACCATACTGGATTGGTAAGGACGGTGAAGTTCCGATAAAAGGTATAAATTATTCAGGCCAATGGCATATTGACAAAACCGATGATTCGAATGTAGAAATAACTCCCTCCCACAAAAATGCTAGATATACAATTCGCTTAAGCACTTTAAAGAACGTTGACTCGCATTTCAACAATCCTGACGGCGTGGAGATAAAAGGCATAATATACGGAGGGAGAGATTCTGATACCTCTGTTCCCGTAGAGCAGTCGTTTGATTGGGTTCATGGCATATTGACAAAAGGGGCCACGATAGAGTCTGAAACCACCTCAGCCACCCTTGGTGAGGAGGGGGTGAGAAAATTCAACCTTATGGCAAACCTTGATTTTCTTTCAATACCCCTTGGTAAATATATAATGAACAACGTTAAATTTGCCGAAGGCGTAAAAAGCCCTCCTGTTATCTTTTCTGTCAATTACTTTCTAAAGGATAAACAAGGCAATTACATTAGCGGCATGAAAGACAAACACGTATGGCTTAAATGGATGGAGTTGCGTATAAATGGCGATGCAGGAGCTATTAAGACTCCGACAGGTTATGTCCCTGTATATGAGGATTTGAAAAAATTATTTAAGAGGGTTTTGCATAAAGATTATTCGTTTGAAGATTACGTAAATGAATTTACTCTAAGGGTGCCGGAAAACCTGGCCAAGATAGAAAGGATTGTTAAGATATACAAGACGAAAGTCCCGGATGCACCGGATATTTTATTTAAGGCCTTAACTGAGCAGGAGAAAAGGCTAAAAGATGTACAGGCTAAGCACGGAGAGTATATCTCACCGGAAAAGTTTTTATGACAGAAGTAATATTATCCACAGATTTAACCGGTATCCCTGTTTACAAAAAAGGCAAGGTAAGGGATATATATAAAATAGGCGAAAATCTTCTTATCATAGCTACGGATAGAATTTCAGCTTTTGACGTAGTTATGCCAAACGGCATTCCGGATAAAGGCAAAATTTTGACAGCCCTTTCAAATTTCTGGTTTGATTTTACGAAAGATATAATTAAAAATCATGTAATTACTACAGATATCAATTCTATTGTTTCCGCTGATGAAAGATTAAAAAAATACAAAAGTCTACTCGATGGCAGGTCTATGCTTGTTAAAAAAACCTTACCCATACCTGTAGAATGCGTAGTAAGGGGTTATTTATCAGGTTCAGGGTGGAAAGAATATAAAAAAACTCACTCTATTAGCGGGATATCACTTCCTGAAGGGCTGCATGAGTCAGAAAAATTACCTCAACCCATCTTTACGCCTGCGACTAAAGCAGTATCAGGCCATGATGAAAATATAACAGCCGATAAAGTAAAGGCCATTTCAGGTGAGGATGTCTTTAATTTTATAAATAAAAAGAGTTTAAGTTTATATAAAAAGTGCGCTGATTATGCTTTATCAAAAGGCATAATTATTGCCGATACAAAATTTGAATTTGGAAAAATAGATGATGAAATTATCCTCATCGATGAAATATTTACCCCTGATTCGTCAAGATTTTGGCCGAAAGATGGATACCAGCCCGGCAAAAGCCAACCGAGTTTTGATAAACAGTTTGTGCGTGATTATCTTGAGACCCTGGATTGGGATAAAACACCCCCTGCGCCGGAATTACCGGGAGATATTGCAAGTAAAACCCGGCAAAAATATTACCGGGCATTAAAACTCCTCACAGGAGCCTCAAGATGAATAAAGATTGTATCTTTTGCAAAATAATCAATGGCGAAATAAAAAGCAGCATCATTTATGAAAACGATTCTGTATTGGCCTTTAAAGATATTGCTCCGAAAGCGCCTGTTCATGTTATTGTTATCCCGAAGGCACACATTGAAAAAATATCCGATTTAAATCAGCAAAATAAAGGCGTTATATCAGAGTTGGTTTTGGCTGCCAATGAAATCGCAGGAAAAACTCATATAGCAACCACAGGCTATAGATTGGTTTTAAACTGCGGACCGGATGCCGGTCAGGCTGTTTT
>CP070655.1:856883-861411 GCA_020354945.1 Candidatus Omnitrophota bacterium | reverse complement strand
CCCGATTGAAAATAGGGCAGGTTCCCGATGGATTTTAGAAACGTCCCTAGGAGTATTGATGATGAAAAAGTTTTTTTTGGTTTTTGTATTGATTTGCCTTGTATTTTTTCTTGGCTGCGCTAAAACGCATAAAACTGCAAAACCACAGAAAAAAATAGTCCTGTGGCACTGGCTTACTGACAGGGAAGAAGCGCTTGATGGACTTGCTAAGAAATATGAGCAGATCACAGGCATTAAAATAAAATGCGAATTATATGCTCCGTCAGATGCATATTCTCAAAAGATAATGGCTGCGGGACAGGCCAAGGCGCTTCCTGATATTTACGGAATTCTTGGTGAGAAAAGGATATTCGCGGCTTTTATCAAAGCAGGCCATATAGCGGATTTAACCGTTGATATGGAATATAATAACGGAACATGGAAGAATGTATTTTTTAAGAAGGCACTGGGGGTAAATGAATTTCTAGCAGGTAATAAATACGGCGTAAAACCGGGCATATACGGTGTGCCTGTGGATGTTATGAATATACAGATGCTTTATAATAAGCGGCTTTTTCAACAGGCTGGCTTAGATCCGAGATTTCCTCCGAGGACATGGCCGGATTTTATTACCGCACTGGAAAAATTAAAACAGGCAGGTGTTAAAGGTTTAGTCGGAGGCTGGGGAGAAACCTGGATGCTCGACTGCTTTGCCAATAACTACGCCTTTAATATAATGGGCGAGGAAAAAGTAATAGATACAATTTCCGGTAAAGTCCCGTATAATGACCCGGATTGGATTGAGGTATTTAAATTATTTGATGAATTAGCAAGAAAACGACTTTTGGTTAGCGGAATCGTTACAATGGGGAACAAGACAGCAGAGCAACTTTTTGCCAATGGAAAATGCGGTTTCGCTTTTAATGGTTCCTGGTGTGTAAATGTTTACAAAAGCATGAACCCTGACCTTGAATACGGCACTATGTTGCCGCCGGCCGTTAGCAACCGATATCCTATGGCCATCTGGGGAGGTGCAGGCCTCTCTTTCTTAGTTAACGGTCGTTCTAATAATAAGCAAGAGGCAATCAATTTCTTAAGATGGCTCACCGAAAGAAAGCAACAAATATTTTTGTCAAAACAGACCATGAACCTTCCTTCTAACAAAGAGAGCCTTGCGAATATACCGGAGATTTTAGCGCAGTTCGCTGATGATATGGATTATGTTACTCATCCTAATATACTGCCTGTCCAGGAAGACCCTCATGTGCTGGAGGCACTCACCAAAGGAATACAGGCTGTAATAATAGGAGTAAAAACCCCGGAACAGATAGCCGATGAGGTTTCCAAGGTTAAAGAAAGAGTAATGAAGGAAGAGGTAAAAAAATAGGTCTGATGCCAGCTTTGAATCATAAAAGAACATTCATCTCCAATTACCTGTTTATCCTGCCGGCTATTGTAATATTTTCTCTGTTTTATATCTACCCATTCTTTAAAGTCTTTCAATTAAGCCTAAGCCAATGGGACGGAATTGCATTTAAGCCGGCGGCCTTTGTTGGTTTTGCCCATTTTAGGGATATAATCCTTAGAGACACATCAAAGTGGTGGATGTCGATGGGGCAGGCAGGATATATTACCCTTTGGGCATTAATATTTCAGAATGCATTGGCACTTTTGTTAGCTTTAGCCTGCGATAAGGCAATCAAGGCAGGCACCGTATACCGGGTTATATTTTTTATCCCGCCCATTCTTTCTGAAATAGTTGTAGGTTTAGTATGGTGGTGGATTTATGACGGAAACTGGGGCCTTTTGAATCAATGGCTTACAAATATTGGGTTTGGCCATCTTACCCACAATTGGCTATCCCCTTCTTTAGAAGAAGGCTCCAGGTTTTTAGTTAGGGTGCTGCCTCTAACATGCGTGGCTATAGTACACTGTTGGAAAGGTTTTGGATGGGCATTTATAATATTGCTGGCGGGCTTACAGAGCATTCCAAGGAACTTTTATGATGCAGCCAGAGTAGACGGAGCCGATAGCTGGCAGGTATTCTGGCGGATAACTTTTCCTATATTGATACCGGTTATAGTGCTTGTTGTTATCCTTACCATTTTAGGAAGCATGCAGGGATTCATGTTGATTTTGTCTATGACTAACGGTGGCCCATACTATTTTACGGAAGTTCCGGTAACAAGAATCTTAAGTTCTATGAGAGATGGACATTTCGGATTTGCATGCGCTCAGTCTCTTATGTTCGGCTTGATATTGCTGGCACTTTCATTTACCCAGTTGAGGATTTCAAGGCGGGTGCAGAGGGGTTGATGAAAAAGACATTCGGTCTATATACTGTTAAAAGATACGCTTGCCGTTTTTTAATGCATGGCTTTCTTATCGCTGTTTCCGCAGCGTGCATCTTTCCTTTGTTGTGGATGCTCGGCACGGCTTTAAAGACACAGCAGACGGTCTTTAGCGATTTAAGTCTTTTTCCGCGCCATCCCCACTGGGAAAATTTTTATATTGCATGGACAAAAGCCCATTTCGGAGTTTACTTTTTAAATAGCGTCTTTTATACAACAGTCGTAGTTATAGGTATAGTTTTAATCGCTTCTTTGGCTGCCTATGCGTTTTCCAGATTGCAATTTCCGGGCAAGAACTTTTTCTTTTATATATTTTTAGCGGCAATGATGATTCCATTACCAGGTTCATTTGTGGCCTTGTTTGTAGTGTTAAAAAAAATGCATCTAACTGAGGGCCTGATCCTGCCAAGAATCGGATATGTGCTGGCATTGATAAATGTAGGGCTTTCACTAAGCATTTTTCTTCTTAAGACGTTTTTTGACCAGATGCCAAAAGACTTGGAAGACTCAGCGAAGGTGGACGGCTGCAGCCGCTTAGGCATATGGTGGCATATGGCTTTGCCTATCGCCCGGCCTGCGATTGCGGTAGTTGTTATTTTTAACGCATTGAATGTGTGGAATGAGTATATACTGGCTATGTTGATCCTGCAGGAGAATTCCCTGATGCCTCTGCAGAGAGGCCTTATGGTCTTTCAGGGTGCGCATATGACACAGTACCCGCTTCTTATGTCAGGCATTACCATAACCGTTATACCAATAATACTGATCTATCTTTTCATGCAGAAGCATATTATTAAGGGAATCACTGCGGACACAGTTAAGGGAGGGGGTAATAAATGGTGCCTTGTGCCTCTTATCTTGGTGGCTTGCGTGACTGCCGGTTGCGCGAAAGGGCCAACCGATGATGTGAGGGAGTTTGACAAGGCCTATTACAAGGATAAGGTATCAGCTGCCCCGGCTTTTTCAGAAGGCGTAGGCCCGACAGTAGAAAAGGCAGCTACTCAGGAGATTAAGGACCTTGGCAGAAGAGAGACAAAGGAATATGATTTTGGCGATGACACATCAGATACCCTGACCATAAAGGCGTGGGAGGCCTTAAACCATAAAGAGGAAAGAGGGATCTTTGTTTTCACTGAAAGATGTATCGAATTATATGCTGATGAGGCTAAAAAACAAGGCAGCGCTTTAAGCGATTTTCCCGAGGGAGCCGGCATAAATATGTATCAGCAAATGAATGATGTCGGAACCTGCTATTTTATTAGAGGAGAATTTTTTAAATACAAGAAGGATTGGCAAAAGGCAATAGAATCGTATCAGACCCTTATAGACGAATACCCCTTCGCTCAATACTGGGACCCTAAAGGCTGGTACTGGAAACCGTCTGAAATTGCCAAGGACGAGATCCGAAAGATTAATGTAGGATATTATAAGTAAAATTCAAAGTTAAAAATGCAAAATTCAAAATTACAATTTAAAATTCAAAATTTTCAATTTTGCCATTTACTTTTAGCTTTTAGCTTTTTGCTTTTAGCCGGATGTGCAGCAAAAACCACACCGCAGGGCGGCTTTCCTTTAGCCGATCCCGGCACAGAAGAAATTGTAGATTATACCCGTTACGGCGAATTTAAAGGCATAGGAACCTCTGATTATAAATATGTAATAAAAGATCAGGCAGGTTTAATTCGTGCTGTAGGCGAAGGAATTTATCCTAATTCCAGCGCGATATTAAAAGATCCCCAGTATAAAGAGTTTAGAAAGCAGGGGAAACTTAAAGGAAATCATTGGGATTTTGTAAATACAAAAGATTATCAGGCAAATTTTTATAAATGGGCCACAGCACCTGAAGCAAGATGGGTTAGGCTTTTTTATGCGGCACTTTCCCTTGAAAGAGCGGGCCACCTAATACATGCAATTAAGGCATATTATGCTATAGCAGTGCATTTCCCACAAGCAATAGGCCGGACATATTGGAATACCCGCTGGTATATTGGTCAGGTGGCTATTGATAGGATAAAACACATATGTCTGACTCATCCTGAGCTAGGAATGGACTTAATAGGTGCCGGTATAATAGTAAAAAACGGCTATGACGATAATATAAGAAACGATATATTCTTAGTAAATCCCGGCAAGATAATAAAAGTTAAACCTTCGGGCCTTAAGCCTAAAAGGCAAAATTTAAGGGATTATAAAATTAT
>CP070655.1:851688-856783 GCA_020354945.1 Candidatus Omnitrophota bacterium | reverse complement strand
TGCGTAAGCGATATTGTATTTCCCCTTTTATTTGTAAAAGAACCAAAAATTGGATGAAACAAGAGGTGTAATATGATTACTTTTTAGTTGAGGAGAAACGCCCCTGGGTTGGCTTTACGCCACAGCAGGAGGAATTTGTTTATAATTTAAATAATTTTTTATGAAAAAATGGCCTCATACTATAAAAGAAGCAAAAGCGGCTCAGGAAACCCTAAGAAATAAAGTAAAGATAAAAAGATTAGGCAAAAGAATAAAGAGAATAGCTGCTTGCGATGTGGGTTTTACAGATGATGTTTGCGTAGCAGCTATATGTGTATTCAGTTATCCCGACCTGCAACTTTTAGAAGAAAAGACCCTTAGAAGAAAAATTGACTTTCCTTATATCCCGGGATTTTTAACTTTTAGAGAAGGCCCGGTTTTAGAAAAATTATTTTATCAACTTAGATTAAAGCCGGATATTCTTATTTTTGACGGACAGGGAATTGCGCACCCTAAACAATTAGGCATTGCCTCGCATATTGGGGTGATATTGAATATTCCCACCATTGGATGTGCCAAGAGCCGTCTCTGGGGAGAATATGAGAAGGCAGGAAAGAAAAAGGGAGATTTTTCATATCTGATTGACCCCAGATCAGGAAAAGTTTTAGGGTGCGTTTTGCGAACAAGGGATAACGTAAAGCCAGTATTTATCTCGCCAGGCCATTTGGTTGGTATTAAGGAAGCAAAGGATATTATTGCCTCCTGTGTGGGAAAATATCGCCTACCCGAACCGATAAGATGTGCCCATAGTTTGAGTATAAAAGCGAAATAATCGATACAGATTGACAAATAGTTTTATATAAAGTATAATTTGAGAAGTCGTTGAAAATTTGGGCGGTTAGTTCAGTTGGCTAGAACATCTGCTTTACACGCAGGGGGTCGCAGGTTCGAGTCCTGCACCGCCCACCATGTGTACTTTTCAGAGTAAAACTTAGGGGACGTCGTTTAGCCTGGCAAGACCCGTGACTGTCGATCACGTGATCGTGGGTTCAAATCCCATCGTCCCCGCCAGATAATTTAGGATAGCGATATAAGCAATCTCCTCTCGGTGAGGTTGTTTTTTTGAATTTTTAAGATTTGCGGCACAAATTTAAGGAAGCATAACAGTGAAAATTGCAAAGGATATAACAAAATTAACAGGAAATACCCCTTTAGTTAAATTAAATAAGATTACAAAAGGGCTTAAGGCTACAGTGGTGGCTAAATTGGAGTTTTCAAATCCCGGTGGGAGCATAAAAGATAGGATAGGCGTTGCTATGATTGAAGATGCCGAGAAAAAGGGTTTGATTAAATCTGGCACAGTAATAGTTGAGCCTACCAGCGGGAATACAGGGATAGCTTTAGCATTTGTGTGCGCAGCCAGAGGATATAAGCTAATTTTAACAATGCCCGAGACAATGAGTGCCGAGAGGAAAACTTTGCTTAAGGCCTTTGGCGCTGAGTTGGTATTAACGCCTGGTAAGGCCGGAATGAATGGCGCAATTAAAAAGGCTCAGGAGCTGGTTAAAACAAATAAGAATTACTTTATGCCGCAGCAGTTTAAAAATGAGGCAAATCCTGAAATTCATCGAAAAACTACCGCAAAAGAGATATGGGAAGATACAGACGGCAAAGTAGATGCGATAGTAGCAGGTGTTGGCACAGGCGGCACAATAACAGGCATTGCCCAGGCAATAAAGAAACGTAAACCCCCATTTAAGGCTATCGCAGTTGAACCTTTTGACTCTGCAGTTTTATCAGGTGGTGCGCCGCATCCACATAAGATACAAGGCATCGGAGCAGGATTTGTTCCTGATGTTCTTGATGTAAAAATGATAGATGAGATAATAAAAGTAAAAAATGAAGATGCTATAGAGACGACTCGCAGGCTCCTGAAAGAGGAAGGTATTCTGGCCGGCATATCATCCGGCGCAGCAGTATGGGCAGCATTGGAGATTGCGCAAAGAGCAGAATATAAAAGTAGGCTTATAGTAGTTATTTTACCTGATACAGGTGAAAGATATCTTAGCACGGAATTATTTTAAGGAGCAAAGGAGAAAAGATGGCGAAGACAATAAAAGAAATAAATGAAAGAATAAAAAAAGGAAAGGCAGTTGTAGTTACTGCCGAAGAGATAATCGACATTGTAGAGAAAAAAGGGCCAAAAAAGGCCGCAAAAGAGGTTGATGTTGTAACAACAGGCACTTTCGGGCCAATGTGTTCTTCGGCAGCCTATATTAATATAGGCCACGGCAAACCTAAGATAAAACTTGGCGGCGGCAGAGCTTGTATAAACGGTGTCCCGGCTTATACCGGCCTTGCAGCAGCAGACCTTATTATTGGTGCTAACGCCCTTCCTGATGATGACCCACGCAATAAGGTATTTCCCGGCGAGTTCAATTATGGAGGCGGGCATGTAATTGAAGATTTAGTTTCAGGCAAAGACCTAAAATTAATAGCTACTGCCTATGGCACTGATTGCTATCCCGGTAAAAAATTGGAAACTTATATAAATATAAAAGACCTCAATGAGGCAGTGTTGTTTAATCCCAGAAATGCCTATCAGAACTACAACGTAGCTGTCAACCTTCACAAAGACAGGCCTATCTATACATATATGGGGGTGTTAAGGCCGAACTTGGGAAATGCAAACTACTGCTCTGCCGGACAACTTTCCCCGCTCCTTAACGACCCATATTATGAAACAATCGGAGTCGGGACAAAGATATTTTTAGGAGGAGGCATCGGTTTCGTTGCCTGGCATGGCACTCAGCATAATCCGAAAGTTTTAAGGAGAAAGAGCGGAGTTCCCCGCACACCAGCAGGTACAGTTGCTGTTATCGGAGATTTAAAACAGATGAAATCCGGCTGGCTTACAGGGGTCTCTATGCTTGGCTACGGAGTAACATTAACAGTTGGCATTGGAATTCCTATACCTATTTTAAATGAGCAGATTTGCCGGTATACTGCCATAAAGGATGAGGAGATTTTAACCAAGATAGTAGATTACAGCAAAGATTATCCCGAAGGCAACAAAAGAAATCTCGGCGAAGTAAACTATGCCCAGCTTAGAAGCGGGAAGATTTTTATAAAAAGAAAAGAAATACCTGCAGGGGGGCTTTCTAGTTATTCGAAAGCAGTCGAAATAGCCAACATTTTAAAGAAGTGGATTAAAAAAGAAAAATTTTTGCTTACAGAACCGGTGGCAAAGATTCCGGATGACAAATCTGGATACACCTTTAAACCGTTAAAACTAAGGCCTATTGCGGAATAGGGAATGATGCGAGCATTAGGCATAAATGCAAGCCCCAGAAAAGACGGAAATTGCCATATTTTACTTCAAGAAGCGCTTAAAGTGGCAAAAGATACAGGGCATACTACCGAAACGATAGTTCTGGATACTTTGAATATTTCTCCCTGGCGAGAGCCAAATTCTGCAAGGAAAATTGGCGAATCTCCAGCAAAAGATGATATGGAAAAGGTTGAGGCCAAGATTAAAGATGCAGATGCAATAATTTTAGCCTCGCCAATATATTTTGGTTCGTTAAGTGCTCAGGCTAAAATTATGATAGACCGATGCTAGCCATTTTGGGAACGGAAAATGCTGCTTAAAGAGCCGATAAGAAAAAACAGGGCAAAAGCAGCGCTTATTTGCACTGAGGCATCTAACAGGGAGGACTTTTTTCAAAATGCAAAACAGATCGCCAGGAATTTCTTTGAAGTTATAGAAGCTGAATATACCGATGAGTTATTTTGCACAGGTTTAGAAAAAGCAAAAGACGTACTTAATCATCCAGAATTTCTAAAAAAGGCTTATATTCTGGGTGAAAACTTATTGAAATAGAATTGCTATATATGATAAAATCAACGAAATCATAATTTACAAAAAGCCCGCCAGGACGATGTAAATTATATAGCTGAGTTAGAAAGGAGAATTTATGCCGGACGGAAAACCTGAAGCGACCGAAGGAAGTCCCGAGCAGAAACGAGGCGAAAAACAACAAAAGCAAGAAGGCGTTAAAAAGGAACATAAACCTACAGAAAAACCTAAGGAAGAGAAGCCTAAGGAACAAAAGCCGCCTGCAGAAGTTAAACCAGAGAAGAAAGAACCTCCCGAAAAAGAGGAAAAGCCAAAACAAGAGAAACCGAAAGAGAAAAAACCCAAGAAGGAAGAAAAGCCAAAAGAGGAAAAGCCGAAAGTAGAGAAAGCCAAAGAGGAAAAGCCGAAAGTAGAGAAAGCCAAAGAGGAAAAGCCGAAAGAAGGAAAACCTGCTCCAGCTGAAAAAAAGAGAAAAAAGATAAACAGAATGACTCTAAAAGAAGTAGATAAAAAATTAGAGCAAATAAAAGAAAAAATGGGTAACTTTACCTCAAAGTATGCTATGGAACTGCTTAAAAGAAAAAGAGAGCTTATGTAGTGAATAGTGAATAGTAACCATTAACCATTCACAAAATACTAACGACTAATTATGCGAAAGGCAAAAAATCCATTCTGTTTTTATTCCCACGTAGAATTAAGGGAGTCGACAGGACTTAAAGCGCGCAACCTGAGAGAACTGGTAAATATCATAAAAGATGTCCCCGGTTCTGTAATATATTATCATACCCACGCATTTTTACAGCAACATCAATTTGCATCGCCCGAGCCGCCAAATGCTTTTGCCTATTGGGTTGTCCATACTATCGGAGACGAAGTATTAGGAGAAAAACTGGGCAGCATAGACATATCCCAATATTATACCATTCGAGCATTACGAGAGAAGATAATAGAGGTTATCGAAGGCCATCTATTTGATATACAAGAAATAAGAAATGCTGTGCCTGGAAGGGAGTTTGATTTTACTAAATCACACAGTTTTATATTCCCCCTTCCTTATAAAGCGAATAATCTCACCGAATTTGTAGAGGCGCTCAAAAAAATAACCCTTTATTCTTTACATTTTCATATATTTGCCGCCAGATTAAAACTTGAGCAAGGCATAAATGATTTCTCGAATTGGATAACGGCTGATTTGGATTTTCCCGAATTAGCGGAGAAAATAGATAAATTAGACCCTTATACTTATACGCTGGTCGG
>CP070655.1:845996-851588 GCA_020354945.1 Candidatus Omnitrophota bacterium | reverse complement strand
GATTGGATTTACACCTGAGTCTGTTATAATTTTATTTCTGCCGGTAATGCGCATAGCCATCATGGCCGCCTCATAAATTGCAGTGCCGCCGTCGTAAAGAGAGGCATTGGCAATTTCCATACAGGTCAAGCGCGATATTGCGCTTTGATATTCATAAATGCTTTGAAGCGTGCCTTGAGAGGCCTCGGGTTGATATGGGGTATATGCGGTATAAAATTCAGAGCGGGAGACAAGGGTATCTACTGCCGCAGGTATAAAATGGTCATAATATCCGGCACCTAAAAAAGAAATAAGATCGGTATTATTTTTATTGGCGAGTTTTTTTATGTGCTGAGTCACTTCATATTCGCTCTTTCCGGAAGGTATATCAAAGGAACGTGCGCGTAAATTTTTTGGGATGTCTTTGAACAATTTCTCTACATCGCCGTCTTTTATACCAATGGTTTTAAGCATCTGCAATTTATCTTCTTGGGTATTGGAGATATAAGTCATTTTTTTAAGCCTTCCAAATATTGCTTATATGCTTTTGCATCCATGAGATTGGAGATTTGAACCGGGTCGGATATTTTTATCTTGCAGATCCATCCTTCTTCATAAGGAGACTTATTTATAAGCTCAGGCGCATTAAGCAACTTTTCATTAACATCGATAATGTCGCCAGATAAAGGAGCGTATATATCACTCGCTGCTTTTACCGATTCTACTACAGAAAGGGTTTCAAATTGCTTAACAGCAGTTCCCTTCTCAGGCACTTCTACAAATGTAATATCTCCAAGTTCAGACTGGGCATGGTTTGTTATACCAAAAACAGCTTGATCATTTTCTATCTTGACCCATTCATGCTCTTTTGTGTATTTTAGATTTTCCGGTATCATGTACGACTCCTTTTGATAAACGGTGGACTTTTTATAATAGCTTCTATTGAAATTTTTCCATCGGTGAGAGTGATTTTGTCGCCTTCTTTGGCCCTATCTTTATCCACATAGCATAAACCAATTGCCTTTTTAAGGCAAGGAGAAAAACTCCCGCTGGTTACCTTGCCCGCAGCTTCGTTATTGCATACAACATCAAAATTGTGCCTTGGGCTTCTTCTCCCTTTTGCTATAAATCCGACAAGGATATTTTTTACACCGGAAGACCTTTGTTTAATAAGGGCGGCCTTTCCTATAAACCCTTTTTCCATATAGATAAATTTTTCCAGATTTGCCTCTAAAGGAGTATGTACTTCGTCAATATCTTGTCCGTAGAGTGAATATCCCATCTCGAGTCTGAGTGTGTCGCGCGCGCCAAGCCCTACCGGCTTTACATCTTTATTTTGCAAAAGCTTATTCCATAGCTTTGCAGTTTCTTCTTTTGGAAAATAAAGTTCATAGCCAAATTCGCCTGTGTAGCCGGTTCTGCTTATCAAAGTTTTTACACCGCATACTTTTGCGGTTAAGAAGTGGTATTTTTTTATTGTATCCAGCGTTGCATCAGTATAAGCAGAAAGAATATCTTTTGAAAGGGGTCCCTGTAAATCAAGCTTAGCTGTTTTTGCGGATATATCTTCAAAGTGTGTTTCAGCAGATAGGTGTGATTTTATCCATCCCCTGTCTTTATCGACAGTGCCGGCATTTACAACTAACATAAATTCATTTTCCCCGGTTTTAAAAGCAATGAGGTCATCTGCAATTTTGCCTTTGTCGTTGAGCAGAAACCCATAGCAACATTTTCCGACAGCCATATCGTCAGTGCGATGAGTTATGAGATAATCAACATCGCCCTTAGCCGTTTCACCTCTTAAAATGAACTCACCCATGTGGCAAATGTCAAAAAGCCCTGCTTTTGTTCTTGTGTGAAGATGTTCTTCTATTATGCCGGAATACTGGATAGGCATGTTCCAACCGGCAAAGGGCGCTATACGAGCGCCCAAACGTATATGTTCTTGATGAAGGGGGGTATTTTTTAGCATAATAAAAATGCCCGGGTTCAAAAACCCAGGCGCACGATTTTTGGGATTTACCCCTTATAGGGCATGCTTCCTTGTGGTTATCCACTAAGAACGCCAGTCGCTTCATTCCAATTATATGATAATTAGATATTTTGTCAATATTTTTGTATAAAATTGCCAATGTTCAATTTCTAGATTATGCATCAACTTTTTTCTTTTTTCTTTGAAATGGTATTATTTTATGTTATAATTACTTTTCATGCATGAAAGGCGAGAAATACAGAGAGAGTTTTTTGAGGAGTTTACACAACCGGTAAGATTGCGGAAAAAAATCCTGGGACCTGGTGCCGGCAAAAGGATATATAACATCAGGCTTTCCAATGAGCAACTCATCTTTATTTTTATAGGGCTTGTAATCTTGCTGGTAACATGCTTTTCGCTTGGCGTTGAAAGAGGTAAGCGGATAGTCATGGCCGGAAGAGAACCTGCTAAAGAAAAAGTCGCCGTTGAGAAGAAAGCAAAAACACCGATAGAAGAAAAGATATCTAAAGAGCCAGTAATTGTAAAAGAGGTTTCTTCGCCTTATGTTATACAGATGGCAGCCTATAAAGATAGTAAACAGGCAGAAAAGGAAAAGAAACTTCTTGAGAAGAAAGGATATGTAGCGGAGGTTGCTAAAAGCGGTAAATATTCTATTGTATATGTAGCCGGATTTTCTAATATGAAAGAGGCAGAGAGTATTGCTAAAAAGCTGAAAAGTAGATATAATGATTGTTTTATAAAACGGAGGCAATAAAATGTCGATACATCCAAGTTTAAAATCAAGCGCTAAGTCCAAGCAGCATCGAAGCGTATTAAAGCGCCTTGAGAGGTTGCTGCACCTTATGAAAAAAGATGAGTGGAAAGAAGGCGATTCAGTCTTTGCGCTGGCAAAAGTAAAAATATTAAAGTTTAAAGTTAAAAAGGAAAAGGCAGAAAAGCCCGAAGAAGTTGCTGCAGCAGCTGCTGAGGGAGTTGTGGAAGGCGAGGCTGTCGCTCCTGGCGAAGAAGGTAAGAAGACAGCGGCTCCCGCTCCCGGGAAAGAAACCGGCAAGGACAAAGGCAAGGAGAAGAAATGATAACCTATGACGATTTTAAAAAGATAGAGCTAAAAACAGCTAAAGTTGTTGATGTAAAAGACCACCCCCAGGCAGATAAGCTATATATCCTAACTATAGATTTGGGCACCGAGAAAAAAGATATTGTTGCCGGTATAAAAAACTTTTATGGGCCTGATGAACTAAAAGGAAGGAATATAGTGGTAGTAAGCAATATGGAGCCTGCGGTTATCAGAGGAGTTGAGTCCTCGGCAATGCTATTGGCAGCCCAAACCAAGGATGCACTTTCAATAATTACTCTTGATAAGGAGATACCGGCCGGCACTGCCATAAAATAGGCAATGATAATAATAATCATAATTCAACTAATTATTCTGCTTATTGCAATTACAGTACATGAATATGCGCATGGTTGGGTTGCGTATAAGCTCGGTGACCCAACCGCCAAATATTCCGGTAGATTATCCATTAATCCGCTTGCCCACATAGACCCAATAGGGACGGTTCTTCTGCCGTTAACGATGGTTATGTTGAGATTGCCGCCAATCGGCTGGGCTAAACCTGTGCCGATAAATTTTCTAAGCTTAAAGAATCCCAAAAAAGATATGTTATGGGTCGGTATAGCCGGGCCATGCGCCAATTTTTTAACCGCTTTTTTTATAGCGTTAATTATAAAGTTGCCGGCAATAAGAGGAAGCAGTTTGCTAATCCAGCTCTTGAGTTTAGGAGTTCTCATAAACTTAATCTTAGGGGTATTTAACCTCATACCGATTCCTCCGTTAGATGGTTCGCGAATGGTTTCATCTTTGTTGCCATGGAAATATGCCCATATTTATAGCCGCATAGAACCTTATGGATTTGTTATAATTATTGCCCTTTTATGGCTTGGCGTATTAAGGGCAATAATTTTTCCTCTGGTTATTAAATTGGGAATGTTTTTAGGTGCCGATTTTTCTTTTTTATTTAGGTGAGGGGACCTGTCCCCATGAAAATGATAAAAGTTAATTTAGGCGAAAGAAGCTACCCCATAATTATAGGCGCTAACCTATTAGGCAAAGTCGGTAAACTCATAAAGACAATACCAAATGTAAATAGCGCTTTAGTAATTACCAACAATAGAATAAAAGCCCTTTACGGGTCAAAGCTTGCCAATAGCTTACATTCAGCGGGAATAAGGACTAATTTTATCTCAGTCGCTGATTCTGAAAGAAGCAAATCTATAGATACCTGGGTTAAAGTAATGCACAAGATAACCAGATTCGATAAGGGAAGAGGTATTGCTGTCATTGCTTTTGGCGGAGGTGTTGTCGGCGATTTATCCGGTTTTGTAGCAGCGTGTTATAAAAGGGGGGTGCCATTGGTGCAGGTTGCAACGACGCTTCTTGCTCAAGTAGACTCGGCCATAGGAGGCAAGACAGCAGTTGACCTTCCCTTTGGCAAGAATCTGGTGGGGGCTTTTTACCAGCCGAAAATGGTGATATCTGATATTAAACTTGTTATGAGTTTACCACTGGCGGAGGTAAAAAACGGTATTGCCGAGATTATAAAATATGCGGTTATATTAGATAAAAATTTATTCCTCTATCTTGAAAAAAATCTTAACAAATTGCTCAAGTTAAATAAGGATTGCCTTGCATATGTTGTTTGCAGGTGCAGCCGGCTTAAGGCAAAAGTAGTATCTATAGATGAAAAAGAAACTTCCGGATACCGCTCGATATTAAATTTCGGCCATACCATAGGGCATGCTTTAGAAACGTCTGCTTCATATACCAGAAAGATGGCCCATGGCCGGGCAATTGCCTTAGGCATGTTATGCGCCTGTGATATTGCCAGAGAATTGGATTTGCTAAGCGAAAAAGACGCCGGAAGAATTGAAGATTTGATAAAGGCAGCCAATTTACCGACAAAGATAACTAAGATTTCAGCCTCTAAAGTGCTTAATGCTACTTTGCATGATAAAAAGATTATAGCCGGAAAGGTCAGGTTTATACTTCCGGTGTCTATCGGGCACGTAATGGTTTGCAGCAATATCGACAGAAGATGGATTAAAAAATCCATAGATAAAAGAATAAAACAGTGATTAAGGAATTCTCTATTAGTACAAAATCCCGGACAGAATTCATAGATATTACCGGCAAGATTGAGAATATTGTAAAAGATGCAAATATAAAGGAGGGAACCTGCATTGTTTTCTGCCCGCATACAACGGCAGGTATAACCATAAATGAGAATGCCGATCCTGCAGTGCGAGAAGACATAAAAAATTATTTAAAGAGCGCTGTGCCTTATAGAGCAAGCTATACCCATACCGAAGGCAATGCGGACGCGCACATAAAGGCAAGTTTGCTGGGTTCTTCGATAAACCTCTTGATTGAGTCAGGCCGTCTTAAATTAGGGACATGGCAGGGGATTTATTTTTGCGAGTTCGACGGCCCTCGACAGAGAAATGTTTTTATTCGGGTCTTTGCTTGACAAATTCTTTTTCATAGTATAATATAATATTTACAATATTTTTTTTATTTTTAGGAGAATGAGAAATGCATATCAGGTCCTTCAAAAAGAAGG
>CP070655.1:840964-845896 GCA_020354945.1 Candidatus Omnitrophota bacterium | reverse complement strand
ATTAATCTCTTCCTTCTTTATGAGATAAAACAAAAGGTCTAAAGGCCCTTCGAATATTTCCAATTTTACTTTGTAAGCCATTTCAGTATAGGGACGTTTCTCTCTATTTTATTCCTATCGCTCTATAAACTTCCGCCATCGTTTTCGAAGCAATCTCAGATGCTTTTTCGGCACCGCTTTTTAAAATATCCCATATATAGCTTTTGTCTTTCAACAATTTTTCGCTCTTTTTGCGGATAGGTTCAAGATAATCAATCAGAATCTGAGCTAATTCTTTTTTGCATTCAGTGCATCCTTTTTCCGCTCCTTCACACCAATTTCTAACCTCACCTGTTATTTCAGGTTTAAAAATTTTATAATAGCTAAAGACATTACATATGCCGGGATGGCCCGGATCCGTCTTCTTTATCCGCTTAGGGTCGGTAATCATAGAATAGACTTTGCTCTTAATCGCTTCCTCTTTCCCGGATAATGCTATAAAATTATCATAACTTTTGGACATCTTTCTGTTATCAATACCTAAAATGCGCGGTGTCTTCGTAAGTAGAGCCTTTGGATCTGAAAATGTATTAGTTTTATATATGTGGTTGAATCTCCTTCCAATCTCACGTGTCAATTCTAAATGTGGAAGCTGGTCTTCTCCAACCGGGACAACTTCTGCTTTATATGCCAGTATATCTGCTGCTTGCAATACAGGGTATCCTAAAAATCCATAGGTTGTTAACTCTTTACCTTTTAACTCCCTGATTTGTTCTTTATAAGTCGGACACCTCTCTAACCATGATAATGGTGTTATATCTGAAAATACCATTGCCAGCTCAAGATGTTCCTTTATGTCGGATTGCAAAAATATAACAGATTTTGCTGGATTAATTCCAACGCTTATCCAATCAGCCACCATTTCTATAATATAATCCTGCATCTTGTGAGCATACGCCTTATACTCTGTCATTAGGGCGTGCCAATCAGCAACCATAAAATAGCAATCATACTTATCCTGTAAATTAATCCAATTATTTAATGCTCCGAGAAGATGGCCTAAATGCATCCTGCCTGTTGGCCTCATCCCGCTTAGTAGTCGTTTTTTCATAAGTATTGTGCTGTCCTATAACTTCCTTGCTATCTTCTGAACCTCAAATGCCTCAATAATATCTCCCCGCTGGATATCTTCAAAACCATCTAATCCTATTCCACACTCATAACCTTCGGCTGCTTCCTTAATGTCATCTTTAAATCTTTTAAGTGAAGAGAGCTTTCCTTTGTAAACCTCTTTACCATTCCTTATCATCCTGCAATCGTTAGTGCGTCTAATTGTTCCCTTCTGCACATAACAACCTGCTACTGTTCCTGCTTTGGAGATTTTAAATACCTGGCGCACAACCGCACGGCCCAGGAAAACATCTTTTAACTTAGGCTCCAGCATTCCTTCTAATGCAGCCTTGACATCAGATATAGCTTCATATATTATGGCATATAATTTTACATCAACGCCTTCTCTTTTAATTGCCTTTTCTGCCTCGGCTGTCTTGCCGGCATGCAAACCTATTATTACCGCGTTTGAAGCAGCCGCTAACAATACATCGGACTCATTAACGTCTCCTACTGCGGTATGTATGATATTTAATTTTAGCTCTTTTGTATCTATTTTCATTAGCGAATCTCTTAAAGCTTCTAGAGAACCCTGCACATCGGTTTTTAATATGACCTTTAACTCTTTTATTTTGCCCTTTTGAACTTCAGCATAAAAATCTTCTAGGGATATCTTTCTGGCTACAGGTGCCAATTTTTCTTCTTTAATTTTCTGAAGACGCAATTCGGTTATCTCCTTTGCCTTTCTTTCATTATCCACAACAATAAAGGGATCTCCTGCATCCGGAACACCGTTTAGGCCTAATATTTCTACAGGCATGGAAGGCGGCGCTTCCTTTACCTTATGAATTCTGTCATCAATAAGGGCTCTGATCTTACCATAGTATTTTCCGCAAATTACAACGTCTCCGGGGTGCAAGCTACCGTTTTTAACCAGTACAGTAGCAACAGGACCGCCGCCTTTAGATAACTTACCTTCAATTACAACCCCCCCTGCCGGCTTGGTTGGGTCTGCTTTTAATTCAAGCATCTCCGCCTCAAGCAATATCATCTCAAGCAATTTTTCTACTCCTTCACCCATCTTAGCAGATACATTAACGGTGATGGTCTTGCCTCCCCAGTCTTCTGCTGTTAAACCAATCTCAGAAAGTTGCTTTTTAACCTTGTCGATATCAATGTTTGGTTTATCTATTTTATTTACAGCTACCACAATAGGGACTTTAGCAGCTCGGGCGTGATCTATTGCTTCGATTGTCTGAGGTTTTACACCGTCATCAGCGGCAACGACTAAAATTACTATGTCCGTCGCTGTAGCCCCTCTCGCCCGCATTGCAGTAAATGCCTCATGCCCGGGTGTGTCCAAAAATGTTATCTCCCCTTTGTCTAGACAGACTCTGTAAGCACCTATGTGTTGGGTTATTCCTCCTTTTTCAAAATCTATGATTTTGCTCTTTCTAATATAATCAAGCAAAGAAGTTTTGCCATGGTCTACGTGGCCCATTAATGTGATTACCGGTGCCCGGGGTTTTAACTTGGATAAATCTTGCTTTTCATAAACAGCCATAGTCTCTTGCTCTATGGTAGGCAGGCTTTCTATTCGATATCCAAATTTTTCACCCGCCTGTTTGGCTATACCCTCATCAATTAGTTGATTTATAGTAGCAAAAACTCTTAAATCCATTAGATTTTTAATAAGCAGGCTGGGACCGATAGACATCCTGGATGCTAAATCTTTTACGGTTATAGGAAATTTTACCTTAACGATTTTCTGCGGAGGTTTTTCTTTCGGTATAACTTCTTCTTTAGGAGGAGCTGCTTTCGTCAGGGCAATTTCGTTTTCTTCAACTGTCGGTTCGATTAATTTAGCGGGTTTTTTTCTTTTAGGTTTAACTTTAGCCACTTTTTTTTGTGGTTTAACTTTGGCACGTGGCCCTTTTTTAGAAAAGGCCTTCTTTACCTTTTTGACTGTGGCCTCAGCTAAGGTGCTCCTGTCAGAATTTACCCCTATGCCTAATTCCGAAATCCGGCCAATCAGCTCTTTTGAACTAAGCTTCAATTGCTTTGCTAAATCCGATACTTTTACTGGGCCTTTTTTCTTTTTCATCCCCACACCAATTATTTACAATAAGTTATTCTGGATTTTAAATCTTTTTCATATAATATCTTTTCTAAATTACCCCACATCATATAATTGGTGTGGGTATTCATTCTTTAATTTTATCCGCTGAAGTCTGCCCTGAGCTTTCTTCTTTGGCAGAGGCGGTCAACTCTTTTGCCGCTGCTATGATTTTTCCAGCTGTGGCTTTGCCTATCCCTTCTATCTTAATAAGGTCTTCTTTTTTTGCATTGGCTATATCCTCAAGGCGATTATACCCCCCATTAATCAACGCATCTCTAATCTTTTTACCAACGCCCGGTAAATTATTCAGCGAAGGCAGCTCTTCCTCAACCCCGGCTTCTTCTTCTACCGCTTCTGCCGCTTCGGTCTTACTGCTTATATCTAGCATCCATCCGGTAAGTTTAGCGGCTAAACGAACATTTTGCCCTCTTTTGCCTATTGCTAAAGATAGCTGGTCATCTTCCACAATTACCGATACTCTATTGTTTTCTTTGTCAACATCTATACTTATTACTTCTGCCGGACTTAATGCAGCCTTAGCATACTCAGCTATATCATCGCTGTATCTAACGATATCTATCTTTTCGCCATACAATTCCCTTACAATATTTTTGACTCTCTGTCCTCTCATTCCAACACAAGCGCCGACTGAATCTACTTTTTCATCTTTGGAAACAACAGCGATTTTAGACCTGTCTCCTGCCTCTCTTGCAACGGATTTTATCTCCACTATACCTTCGGCTATCTCAGGTACTTCAGTTTCAAATAACTTTTTTAACATATTTTCATGCCTTCTGGAAAGCATAATCCTTGGGCCCCTTGGCGTCTTTACAACCTCTGTAATATAAGCCTTTATTCTCTCACCATGTTTGTAATGCTCTTTTAGGGGCACTTCGGCCCTGGGCAGGGTACCCTCTGTCTTTCCAAGATCAACTATAATATTGCCTTTCTCAAATCTATGTACTGCGCCTGTTATAAGAGACCCCTCCCTGCTATGGTAATCAGTATATATGACATCTCTTTCTGCTTCTCTTATCTTTTGTATTATAACCTGCTTAGCTGTCTGGGCAGCTATCCTGCCAAGTTTTGCTGATTTTACTTCCTTGCCTTTAGAAAACATCTTTATAACACCAGTCTCGGCGTCGAGTTTAACTTCAATATCAGAAGTATCTCCTCCTACAGCCTTCTTTGCAGCGCTAACCAAAGCAGATTCAACCGCCGCTATAAGAATATTTCTATCTATGCCTTTTTCGCGTTCGATATGCTCAAGGACTGATAAAAGTTCGCCATTCATTTACGCAATTTCCTCTGCATCGTTATGCATATCTTTGCATTACGGATATTCTCGTAAGGTATTTTTAGTTGAGTGCCATTTAGTTTCAAACTTATAAAATCCTCACCCACAGAACCTAACATTGCCTGAAAAAAATTCTCCCCCTCTATGGGTTCCTTTGTGCATAAATTAATCTCTTTTCCTATTACTTTTTCAAAATCTTTCTTCTCTGTTAATGGTCGGTCTAAACCAGGCGAAGACACCTCTAATATGAAACTTTCCTTTATAATATCATCTTTATCCAAAATATCGCTCAATTGCCTGTTTATATCAGTACATTCGTCTAAAGCAATGCCACCCTCTTTATCAACCAATATACGCAAAATAGGCTTATGCTTAGAACCGCTTAAACTGATATCCACCAATTCTGCGTTGCAATGTTAGGTTCTGT
>CP070655.1:837951-840864 GCA_020354945.1 Candidatus Omnitrophota bacterium | reverse complement strand
TGCCTTGGTCAGCTTTTTTTCGCTTCTCCATCATTAGCGGCGCGGGTAACTTTATAGCCATTATCCGTAAGATATTCTTAAAGGGACTGTAAATAATTTCTTAATCGTCAACGATCAATTATCGGTTATGAGGTCGGTTAAAAGACTACGCATTACTTCTTCGTCATCAACAACTAATATCTTTACTTTATCCTTATCTTTTGGCATATGAGTTTCTCCTATGTCGCCTTAGGCAAAATCACCCTAAAGGTAGTCCCTTTGCCTACTTTACTTTCTACCTGAATATCGCCTTTATGCTCCTTAATAATCTGATAGGATATGCTTAATCCCAACCCTACTGACTTCCAAACCTTTTTAGTGGTAAAAAAGGCCTCAAAGATATGCTTCAAATCCTCTGGCGGTATACCACAACCAGTATCGCTAAATTCAACCTGAACCTTGGAACCGTTATCTCCCACACCAGTACGTATTCTTAAACTTCCACCATCAGGCATAGCGTGTTGAGCGTTGATGACGATGTTGATAAAGACCTCCTGCAGTTGGTTAGCATTTCCAGAAACTAAAGGCAAGCCAGAGGCATATTCAGTGCTAAGCTTGATATTCTTTGTCTTCAACTGATTCCTGGCCAGCAAAAGGGTTCTCTCCACTACTTCTTTTATATCAATCGGTTCAAGGCCTGCCGAGGGCTTTCGAGAAAAACCAAGTAGGTTTTCTATAATCGTCTTACAACGTTCTGACTCTCTCTCGATGTATCCAACATAATCCTTAAATTTCTCAATATCCTTAGTGTCAAACGCTGGCTTCTTTAACTTCTGTAAAAGAAACTGGGCATATCCTAAGATGCCACCTATCGGGTTGTTTAACTCATGGGCAGCGCCAGCCCCTAATTGTCCGATTGCTGCCATCTTCTCTGATTGAATCAGTTTGGCCTGGGTGGATTTTAACTCTTCATAGGCTTTGTCTTTCTCCTGATAGGCTATCTCAAGCTCTTTGTTCTTCTTCTCTAATATATCGGCATATCTTGCCCGGGCCTTGGCATCTGATACCTTGCGGGCCATCTCTTTTTCATTTTCTATAAGGATGGCATTCTCTATGGATATCCCTGCCTGGGAAGCCAAGGTATTCAGTAAATCTAAGTCCCTGCGGGCGAATAGTCCGCTTATTAAGCGGTTGTCTAAATAGATTATTCCCAAAAGCTCCTTCTTTTTGGCCATAATTGGAGCGCAGAGAATAGAGCGAAGGTTATATTTTACTACGCTGGCCTGGGTTCTCAGTTGCTCATCAGCGGTGGCATCGGTGACAACTGAGGGATGATGAGTTTGTTCTACCTTATCGATAACAGTCCTGCTGGCCTGGAAGGCTTCAGTTGACAGGCTCTTTTTATCCGCATTGCGGGCCACCATAACCACTAAATTGCCTTTATCTTTTTCATCTATCCTTCTTCCTTCCGCTACCTTCTGGTATAACAAGAGAAATCCTCTCTCTGCTCCGGCTACCTCAATGGCACTGTCCATTATCTTCTCTAACAGATCGTCTAACTTCAGAATTGAGCTCAGATATTGGCTTACCTTTATCAGGCTCATCAACTCTTGCTCTACCCTTAATCTTTCTTGAGCTGTCTCTGGCTCTTCTATTGCCTCCTTTTCCTTTTCTAAGGCAATCCCTAATAAATCTGCTGTCCTTTTTATATATACCTGAGCACCTATCTCCTCGAACAGATTGTAAGCCTGTTGCCAGTTATCCTTCGCCTTTTCTTCTTCGCCTTGGTCCTTCAGAAATTGGCCATATTCATAATAGCTTCTGGCCAGTTCATACCTGCGGCCTAAGGATCTGGTCTGTTCGATGCTTCTTAAGAAAAACCCTTCTGCCTTCTTTATCTTCCCTGCCAAGGCATAATACTTCCCATTGACCCTCAACGCTGATCCATAATGATTGACCCAAGATTTGGTCTGCTTCAATGCCTCTTTGCAGGCAGTTCTTATCTTTTTTAATTTCTGCTTTTTTTCTCTGGCTGTGAACTGTGAGCTGTGAGCCGTGAACTGCCCAATGTATGCCTCGGCTAAGTGGGGGTAAAGATAGACGATATAATCTTTAGGGAAAGTATACTCTTCGTTTAATTTCTTGGCCATTTTTAAATGTTTTATCGCTTCATCACATTTTCCTCCTTCTATGTCTAAATAACCCCACTCACTATAACTTGTACAATTTGTAAACCATAGCTTTTTTTCTTCGGTTACGGCTGAAGTCTCCTTTAACAATTCCTCTGCTTTATCAAATTCCCCTTTTTTGGCATAAACGCGTGATATATTCTCCTCAGCGGAAATAAATCCATAATCATCTCTTATCTTCTGGCTTGTCTCTAAGTATTGGAAAAAGTAATTCAAGGCCTCATGGTAATTCCCTTTATAAAAATGATCAAACCCCAGACCATTTATCACCATCCCCAATTCCCACATATCACCCATCTTTTGGAATTTATCTTTTGACTGTTGGAAATATTCTATACTCTTTTGATAATCTCCTTTCCATAGATAACAAAACCCCATGAATTGCAATGATTGAGCTATGCCCCATTCATCATTTAATTCTTCTCTCATTTTTATTGCTTTTTCATGATACCTTATTGATCTTTTAAATAAGGAGAGAATCATATATATGCAACCATAACCAGCCGTACACAACCCCAATTCCTTCGACCTCCCAATCTTGGACTCAGCAAGGTTAATCATCCTTAGGATAGAACGAGCAAACTTTTTTGCATCGCTTAAAACATACATCCAATTTAAACTAAGATAGTACCATTGCATCTCTATATATTCGGGTTTTACCGGTCTGCCTTCTTTGTGCAAGAACACCTTGGGAAAAAGACAATGCAGGATGTGAATAAATAATTCCTTGATTAAGGAAAATATT
>CP070655.1:827810-837851 GCA_020354945.1 Candidatus Omnitrophota bacterium | reverse complement strand
TCTATTGCAGCCATTTCCCTTTTAGTCGGCGGAATAGGTATTATGAACATCATGCTCGTTTCCGTTACAGAGCGCACCAGAGAGATAGGCCTTCGCAAGGCAATAGGGGCGCGCAAGATAGATATAATGACCCAGTTTCTTATTGAAGCAGTTGTTATGACCGCCTTAGGCGGAGCGTGCGGTGTCATCCTCGGCATCGGCACAGCAGGGCTTTTGTCAACTTTTGCCGGATGGACAACAAAGGTTTCTCTGTTTGCAGTAATTCTTGCCACAACTTTTTCTGTAGTGGTTGGCGTCGGCTTCGGCCTCTGGCCTGCACAGCAGGCAGCAGGGTTAAACCCTGTCGAGGCACTGCGATATGAATAATGAAAGGGGACCGGAACTACCCAAAAACCTACCTCACACAAGCTATAATCACATAGATTACGCAATAGATTAGATTTCCCTTGACTCAACCTGACCGCTGTTTTATCATAATGCTAACCGATATTTTGTATTGCGGTTCCTAAAAATTGCAAAAGGAGGCGAACATGAAAAACACGTTACTTATCTGCGTGCTGTTATTTTGTGTAAGCTGTTTATTTGTTCCAAAGGCTTATACGCAGGAACAAGATACCGACGCCATTGCGAATCAGTTAAGCAGTGAATTGGAAAAAGCCGGCATTTGCACACCAGAGGGCTTAAAACAGATAAAAAGACCGCTAAAAGATATGCTGGGAAGAGGAGCAACTAAGAGAGGATTAAAGAGAACTGTTGGGGATTTGACTAGCAGAGGTATTACGGGGAGAGACCTTAAAAAAGCTGTCGATTCCATGAATGATTTGGTTAAAGACGGCGAAAGCCCTAAAGAAGCCGGCAATGTAGTTTCTCGCGCAGCCCGTCAGGGCCGCAGGGAAGGGTTAAAGGGAAAAGAACTTGTAGCTAGAGTGCATGAAGCAGTAAGGCAAAGAAAGCAGGAGAGGCAGCAACTTAAGCAGGAGATGAAGCGGTTAAAACGCGAACATAAAGGAAAAATAAGAGAAATTGAAGATGATTTGAGCAGTGGAGGCCGCAGACGCTACAAAGGGAGAGGCCAAAAGGGAAAAGCAAAAAAGAACAAGTAGAAGAGAGGTTGAAATAGCGGAGTGGGCTGAAGGGACACGCCTATGAAATTAATGAAATTAATTTCACGGAGGTAATAATATGGAAATAATAGCATTAGTGATTTTAATAATATTTAGCTTAATTGGTTTTGCTGCTATTTTCTTTACAACATTTGGAACGTTAATTATCCTTATCGGCTCTGTTTTATATGCTCTTTTAACCGGTTTTTCTATCATAAGCCTAAAGGTGCTTTTAATTCTATTGACCCTCTATCTATGCGGCGAAGTGCTGGAATATGTTTTCATTATAATAGGTGCAAAGAGATTAGGTGCATCAAACCCGGCTGTTGTCGGAGCCATCATCGGAGGAATCGTAGGAGCGCTTTTAGGGGTTGGATTTTTCGGCATAGGGCTTATTTTAGGTACATTTCTTGGCATTTTCTTAGGGGCTTTCCTGGTCGAGTTAATTATTCAAAAAGACCTTATTAAATCGCTCAAGGCCGCCACCGGAGGCGTCCTGGGAAGGCTCGGTTCCATAGTGGCTAAAGTGATAATATCAATAATTATGTTTACCATTATAGCTACCAGCGTAATTAACAGCTTTGGCTTATAATACTGCCTAAGAATAGGGTCGGGTCTTGAAATTTGAATTTTCTATCAATTGTAAAAAATGTCAGGATTAAAGACCTGATTTAATTACTACCTGGTTTTATTTTTAAGGTAAAACAGAGGGTAGAAGGAAAAATATATGTTTATAAAAATAGTAGGTTATATCTGGCTTGGTATGGGGATAATACTTTTAATAAGGCCGCAGGTACTAAAAAAGAGGCTGCTTAAGAAAGGGCTTAGA
Organism: Candidatus Omnitrophota bacterium; assembly: GCA_020354945.1. GTDB lineage: Bacteria > Omnitrophota > Gorgyraeia > JABMRG01 > JAFGKX01. The sequence goes on along the minus strand of CP070655.1, from coordinate 835,919 downwards.
AGGCTAAGGAAATTATTCGCACTATTGGCACTTGTATTAGGGGGCCTTTTAATATCTATCGGCTTTAAATTCCAGGGCATTCTGCCCAAGATACTGGTTATTTTAGGAATTTTAGGCATTATAAAGGGATTTTTACTGCTAAATTCTAAGTCCTCTGATGCCCTGTTTAACTGGGCTGCTGAGCTACCCCTTACATACTTCAGAATAGGCGCCTGTTGCCAGATTGCTATCGGCATAATTATATTATCGCTGTAGTAAATTGCCTGACAAATACAGAAACGGATATAGTTAACCTAACCAATACCGAAAAACCCCTACCAAGCGCCCAGGAAGTGCCTACAAAAAAAATGGCGCTACCCCTTGACTTATTTATATTTATAATGTATATATAGTAATGCCGCACATAATAGTGTGCAGGGGCAGGCTAGCTACGGAGCTAGCTTAAAATATCCTGAAATAATAAAAAGCGATTCGATAAAAGTGGCTGGTTTGCCGAGGCAGAGCCAAAAGGTGAACCAGCTTTTTATTTCAGGGACAAAAATGCAAAAACAAGCCTTCCCGTATCATAATGACACCTCCCATAACGGTAAACTAATAGACATATCCCAACAGATATACACGGCCAGACAAAAAAATGTAGAACAACTTTTGAAAGAAAGCGAGGAAAAATACCGCACTCTTTTTGAACAGGCGGCGGATTCCATCACACTAACGGATCCCGAAACAGGCAGAATTGTCGAGTTTAACGAAAAGGCGCATCAAAACCTCGGGTATACCAGAGAAGAGTTTAAAAAACTTAAAATAGAAAATATTGAGCTTATCGAGTCTCCCGAAGAAGTTAAAAAGCATATAAAAAATATCACAAGAAAAGGCTCCGATGTTTTTGAATCAAAACACAGGACAAAAAACGGGCAAATAAGGGATGTATGGATTAGCTCAAGAGCTGTCAGTATCGGAGGTAGGATTTTTCTCCAGGGTATATGGCGCGACATAACATCAAAAAAACAGGCCGAAAAAAGAAATAAAGAAGATGTAAAAAAACTGCAAAAGGTGATAGAAGGGACTATAATGGCTATGGCAAAAACAGTTGAGATGAGAGACCCCTATACAGCAGGGCATCAACGCCGCGTCAGCAACCTCGCGTGCGCCATAGCTAAAAGAATGAATCTTGACCGTGAACAAATAAAATGCGTGCGTGTAGCTGCCACTCTTCATGATATAGGAAAAATATATGTCCCCTCAGAAATCCTCACTAAACCGCGTAAATTAACCAGGATGGAAATGAACATTATAAGAGAGCATTCACGCGTAGGTTACGAAATCCTGAAAAGCGAGGAATTCCCATGGCCTGTTGCTGAAATCGTATTACAGCACCACGAAAGAGCCAATGGCTCAGGGTATCCGGCAGGCCTGCGAGGCAAGGATATGTCACTTGCGGCCAGGATTATAGCCGTTGCCGATACTGCTGAAGCCATGTCTTCGCATAGGCCTTATAGGCCTGCGCGCGGCATTGAAAAGGCCTTAAAGCATATAAAAGGAAATAAAGGACGTCTATTCGATAGAAAAGTTGTAGATGCCTGCCTGAGCATATTCCCAAATAAATACCTGCAGAAAAAATAGAATTCAGAAAAGGGCTGCTTTCTTTAGTAAAGATAGAGGCTGTTACAACTCTGTGCTTAATAGAATCCCAGCCTCTCCGCCACAAAATGAGCCAAAGGTCTTTAAAACCTATTATAAGCATAGACTAAGACGAGTTCTAATTAAAATAACCCAAAAGGCAGGCATTGAAGGCCTAACCAGGCTTCATGAGCTTAGGCACTCATATGCGACGTTTTTGCTGAGTAAGGGCGTAGATATATATAAAATAAAGGAGCTTTTAGGCCACTCAGACATAAGAGATACCATGAAATACGCCCACCTGCCTACAATTTACATGAAAAATAATGTAAAGAACTTAGAAGCATTAGATAATATGTAAAACTAAGTTTTTTTGTATTTACCCCTTGACAAAACCTTATACTTATGATATACTTTATATAAGTTTTAAAGAAAAAGATCTAGATAAAGGCAAACCTGTGGTGACACAGAGACGCCCTGTACCGCTCGGCACTTTGTGCTTCGGGTGCAGGGCCGTGAACCTGAGTGAAACGAATGGTTCATGGCAAAACTGAGGGTCTGGATATAATTTCTAGAAAGCCAAGTTGCCAAAGACAACTTGGCTTTTTGTTTGTTGTGAATTTGTAGCACCTTTTTGGTCTGTAAAATGTATAGAGTGGCATTATCCTTTCCTCAATTGGGTAATGCTACCCCAGACCAAACAGGATATAGGCTAACTATTATGATTAAAAAACTAATTACACTTCTAATTACACTTATTTTTCTTGCAGAAAACACAGGGATAAGTTATGCCCTCCGGCCCATTGCTTCCGGTGTTCCTGATTCTGATTTTAGCAATGGAGATGCAATTGCAAGAGAAGAGTGGCATCGTATTCAATCAGACAGAAGAGAAAGATTAATTACAGCTGTCGTTGCAGAATTGCAGGATATGCATGATATCATGCAGCATTGGGTGCAGTCCAGCAAGGTTTTTACATTTCCGGGTGAAGTAAAGGGGATTTATCATTCACACCAGTGTTATATATCAGAATTTGGATCATCAAATCCATTATTAAATCCATTTATAGAAGGCCCATACTTTCTATGGAATCGTATTCCTAAATTTTTATTTAAACATGGCCATATATTTTTCGGAGACGGATTTACTTTAGATGGGATTTATTTGGCAATTAATAAAGTAGCATCACGTGATAAGGAGCTCTCCGGTTTAGATTTGCATAAAGACATTGTGTATCACATTATCGAGAAGAGCACTGCTCCAATACATATTAAACTATTGAGACTGCACAGAAATATAAAAGCCATAGCTTTGCTTGCAACTTCACCATTAAGGCATATTCCAGGATTCTGGAGGTTACTTTACATTTTTATGGACAGAATGAGCTCTAAGGATAAAGCAATTGTAATATTACAATTGGCAGAAAATATGCAAAATAATCCCAAAAAGAGAAAGACTATTAAAAAATTTCTAAAAAAATACTACCAGCAGTATATGAGAAAAAATAAAGATATAATAACAGGTTTTATTCATGAATTATGTGAAAAATATCTAACAAAGGATAAAGTTAAAGGAGGTACGCAAGCCGTCGTCTTTATTGGCACAGGTTCTGAGCCCTTATTAAAGTTAACGGCAAGTTATATTGATAGCCAAAGCGATTATGATGGAACTAATATCAAATATATTTTTATTACAAGAAAAATGGTAGAAACCTGTATGGCAGGTTTCGGATCTAGTTGTTCAAGACAGGAGCTTTCGGCATATTTAGAAAATAGCGGAGTGACCTCATTTGAAGAGGTTGTCTTAGTTGATGTAGGACAACATGGTTCGGTAGCAAAGTTTGTTGCAGATGTTTTGCAAGATTCCTTTGATGTTGAAACAAAAGGTTATTTAGCTTATTGTAACCAAGAGGCACATATTGCGGATGAAAGGTTGTGGGGTTATAACCTAAGTAGAGTTTGGGTTGACTATAGCGATACTATTCTTAAACATACTGCAAGAGAAGACGATAGGTTGCTAGGTTTTTCTTACTTTTTCGATCTATGTTTTGCTAAAGAGCATACTAGCCCTGTTGATATAGTTGATGGTTATCCAAGAGTTTATCCAACTAAATATCCTGAGTGGTATAATGTTTGCAGAGAAGTTTTAGAAGAATTTGCTCGGCAGGCATGGAATGGGACTATTGGCGAATATGGAGTGGAGACCGAAACACATTTACCGAATAGACCGAATGAATTAAATTCTTTAGAAGTGGATATGAGAAAACCTGCAACAACAAATGCCCTGCCCAGATTAGAACCAATGCCAGCCTGCGACAAGCCTTCTCCTGCTCAGCTGCAGGATTCTCATAGAAATTTTGTAATAACCGAAAGTTCGGCATAATTTTATTTTGTATCACATTTCTAACACGTTGACTTTTCCGCAAGTTGTAATATAATATAAAATAAGCGGTTATAGCAATGGGATTCGAATCCCAGCCTCTGCCATTATTTTTTTGTTACCATAATAACAAAGCATATTTTGCTTGCCTTATTCTGGTTGAAATAGTAATATATATGCGTAAAAAATAAGCAATCTCATTGGGTGGGGTTGCTTCTTTTTTTATAAATGAAAGGAGTAAAAAATGAAAAAAGCATTGTTTATAGTTATAGGTATAGTTGTTCTGATTTTCGTTCTAGCCTTTGCCAAGGATATAATTATTAAAATTTCCGTAGAAAAGGGCGTTCAATTTGTTACCGGCCTTCCATTAAAAATGGAAAGTTTCAGAGCCGGCATTATTAAAACGCTCGTAGGAATTAGAGGGCTAAGGCTGTATAATCCGAAAGGATATAAGGATAAAATAATGCTGGATATGCCTGAAATTTACGTTGATTATGACTTACCGGCTATTATGAAAGGTAAGGTGCATTTAGAAGAGATGCACATAAACGTGAAAGAGTTTGTAGTAATAAAGAATGAGAAAGGCGAGCTTAATCTTGACTCATTAAAGGTTGTCCAGGCACAAAAAGAAGGCAAAAAGCCAGAGGAAAAAGAAAAGGGAAAAGCCCCCGAGATTCAGATTGATAGTTTAGAGCTAAAAATCGGAAAGGTTTTATATAAAGACTATTCAAGAGGCGGTGAACCGGCAGTTAGAGAATTTGATGTTAATCTAAATGAAAAATATACAAACATTAGAGACCCTTATAAGCTGGTAAGTTTAATAGTTGTCAGGGCACTTATGAATACAACAATAGCGAGTCTTGCAAACTTTGATTTAGGCGGATTAAAAGGAACTGTTTCCGGTGCACTTGCCTCGGTAGAAAAAATAGCAGTTGAAACCGCAGCAAAAACACAGGAGGCTGCAAAACAGGCAGTGCAAAAAGTGGGGGAAGCGACGACAGATGCCGTAAAGAAGACCACAGAAGGATTAAAAGATGTATTTAAGCTTCCTTTCGGCGGTTCAAAGGAAGAATAGCAGAAATTGCATAAGCCCCTGGCAACTAAATGGTAACGCTGTAACATGTTTACCGACCGGGAGTTATGATTTTATGCTTATAAGACTCCCAGCCTCTCCGTCAGCCAAGCTTCATAAATTAGATCTGCCCCTAGCTTAATAGCTCAATAACCCACTTCACCGCAGCTATAATTAAATAGATTACGCAACAGATTAACACCATTATTAGCCCCACTACCGCGTGCATAACTGCATATTCGAACCTGTCCTGCATCATTATTCTCCTTGAAAATTTACTTTACAAGTAGTAGGATAAGAAATCAGGTCTCATAGGGACATCTCATAAATCGGACGTGTACCCCTTTGGCCTAACCCCGATGCCATGGCGACCTTTCCGGCAGCCGAGCTCTGGCGTTAGGCAAAAGTAAAAGGAGAATTACTTGAAATATTTGATTATTTCGTTAATAACTACCATAATCGTATTAACAATATTTTCATATAAACAAAAATGTCTAAATGTATCAGACAACGCAATATTAATAATAAAACCATATTGGCATAATGGGACATGGGTTTTTGATGATAAAAGAGTAAATCTATATCAAGAACGATTTGTCGCAGGGATACCTGAAATAATTAATCATATTACAGAGGATATTCCCAACGCTAAAAATGGATTTAGATTATTATTTTCAGCCAATCCGTTTCCGGATTATCAAGTGAAATTAATATGGTTAAGAGAAGAAAGTGGTGGAAATTGGTATTATTCAGAAAATTTGGAAATGGAAGGTTGGTTATGTCCAGCTCTATTTAAGTATTACAAAAAGGCTCCAAAAGAAATATATGCTAAAGCAGAGGCAATAAATGAATAATTATCTGCCTGACAAGCCAATCCAGCTGATCCTTCGACTGCGCCATTCGGGCTCCGCTCAGGGCAGCTATAATCAAATATATTACGCAATAGATTAATACCATTGTTAGCCCTACTGCAGCGTGCTTTGCGGCATATTCGAATCTATCCTGCACAGCGATTCCTCTTGACACAACCTAATAGTAGTTTTATCATAGCACATATGCGTCACAGGCTATATAAAAAAATTCCCCCTGTATATCTGGATGAGTTTCTTAAGCAGCAAACAGCGCTCATAAAAGGCCGCGTAAGACTTGCTGCTTTGCTTTTTGTAGCCAGCTTTTTTATAGGGAGCCTTGTCAATACCTTTCTTTTAGGTAAGGAATTTACCCCCCCCATTACAGCTGTGTGGCTGCTTTCCGCATGTGTATGTATTATAACCTTTGCCTTATCCGGAAAACTTTCCACTATTCGTAGGGCATGGTTTAGCGCAGCGCTCTTTATGCTAACGGTTCTTGCTGTAATGAGCATATATTATATTGTGCAAAATGACCCCCCGTTTGATGTGGCAATGGGGTATATATTTATGTTTTTAGGCTTTTCGCTTGTTTTCCCATGGTCTCCGAATGGAATTATAGCAGTTATGCTCTCGCACTGTGGCGGCTATACAATTTATTTATTAAATACGCAAACATTTATCTACAAAAACAATACCGTACTCATGGAACCCCCGGATTACCTGCATGGATTTATTATAATATTTTTGGCTTTTATAGTATTTTATGTTGTCAGCAAGCGTGACCGAAAGCGGAAAATCGAAAATTTCGTCCTCTTTAAAGAAATAGAAGAGAAGAATAAACAGATGCAAAGAGAATTAGAATTGGCAACCAGTGTTCACTCAAGACTTATACCTCATTCAACAAGCACGCCTCTTGCAGATATAGCTGTTACATACCTGCCAATGTATTATATGGGAGGCGATTATGCTAAATTTCATTTTATTGATAAAAATAAGCTTATCTTTATTATATGCGACGTTACAGGCCACGGTGTCTCCGCAGCCCTTATAGTTAATGCCTTTAACACCGAATTCGAACAATTGGCAAAAGAGGGAATAGAGCCGGGCCGTTTACTGAAAGAAATGGACAGCTTTTTTATTAAAGATTTTGCAGAAAGCGGAATGTACTTAACCGCATTCTGCGGGCTTTTGGACTTTAGGTCTAAAAAATTTATGTATTCCAGCTATGGGCATCCTCCGCAATATGTTTATCAAGCAAACAATTCTGAATTTAGAAAGATATCAGCTTTAACGAGACTTTTAGGCATTCCTTCAGAAGATGAGAATATCTACCAAAGCGAAATAACCTTTAATAAAGGAGACCATATATTACTCTTTACGGATGGCGTTATCGAATCCAGAGATTTTGAAGGTAAAGAGTACAGTATAGAAAGACTCGAAGATTTTATAAGGAAAAATCGAAAGGCTCAGGTTGATTCATTTAATGAGCAGCTGGTATCTGAATTAAACATGTTTACCGGTAAAAAATTCAATGACGATATTTTTATCCTTAATATCCGGATAAAACGCCTTAGCTCCCCGCTTACATCTCTGCTTGATTCCTCCCGCTAAAAGAAAGGGGGGGGCGTTCTCCAAGGTGCCACCCTACTACCAGACTACCCAATAACCCACCTCACAAAAGCTACAATCAAAAAGATTACGCAATAGATTTCCCTTGACTTAGCATAACTACGGTCTTATCATAATCTTGCACATAAGCAATCTCACTCGACGGCGTTGTTCTTATAAACTGAGTTAAACCTGCCCCCTGGAACCTGACCCAAAACCTATAAATGGAATGCGCAAAGGTTAAACAACTTTTATCCGGTTACGTAGATGGCACTCTGAACGAACAAAAGAGAGTAATCGTAGAGGGGCATCTTGCGCATTGTAAGCTCTGTTTGGAAGAAGCCGCTTCATTAAAAGCATATGCAAAACTACGGATAAAAATCCCATTAAAGTCTGCTGTTGTCGCAGCAGCAGTATTGGTTATTTTCGCTTTTATTTTTGTCTTTAAAGTTGTGCAACCAGCAAAGAAAATCCCATATACCCCTTCAGCGTTTGAACCTGGGATAATTGCAAAAGAGCCAAAAGAGGAGCCCGTTAAAATAGCGCCCAAAGAGGAAATTGCCAAGACAGCAGTTATTTTAAAG
>CP070655.1:817528-827710 GCA_020354945.1 Candidatus Omnitrophota bacterium | reverse complement strand
TATTCATATATTTTTGCAAGAAATTTGCTGTTGCAGGCACGCTCAAAAAGGAATATATGATAATAAAACCTATAATCGCATATGCTGTCATCCTGCCGATTGTGTAAAATAGGCCGGAGAAAAATACAATTTTTGCGTGAGCGGCTCTTTTAGATAAAAATGATATCGCGGCGATATTGGTGGCAAGTGGACATGGATTTATAGAGGTAAGTATCCCAAGCCATAGTGCAGATAGAATTGCTACTAATAGTTCGCTCATCAGAACTCATTAAGATATTTGTTTACTTCGTCTTTAACATATTGATAAAATTTCGGTTTATTTCTTAGGTATTCCCAGACCTTAGTAAGGTTTTTTGCTTTTATTTCCTTCCCGTTTTTTACCAGCGACAATACAAGTGACCTTGTATAAAGTTGATAATCATTAACAAAATGCTCGTTGCCTTTTTCTTCAATGTTAACCACCTTAAAAACTACCTTGCCCGAAGCCAATTCATCCTTAAAATACCGCTCTACCGCTTCTTTCGAATAGCGTTCAATGTTATAGCAGTTAACGCAGCGAAAATTTCCGTGAAAATAATAAGCAATTACGTGGCTTGCCGGGGGGCTTTCGGCATCCTGCGTAGAATCAGCACTGATAGCAAAATTGCTCATAAAAAAAATTGACACAAATACTAGGCAAAACAAAAGCCTTATGCGCATTATTTCTCCTCTTCAATCCATCTCTTAACTTCTCCCGTCTTGGGAATGCGGCCGCCCGCGTCCGGCCGCTGGCCGGGCACCGCGTTTTGGGGTAAGCAAAAAAATTACCCCTATTCATATAAATAGGAGTAATCATCAAGAATGGCTCCCCGGGTAGGACTCGAACCTACGACCTAGTGGTTAACAGCCACGCGCTCTACCAACTGAGCTACCGGGGAACGAATATCGTAAAGAGTAGTATAAAATGGGGACAGGCCCTATCCTTCGTCAGCAAACTAAAGAAAGGACGGGACAGTCCCCATTTTACTTTGAGCATTCTTCTTTTTTAAGGAGCAGGCCCCAATCGTGGTCGACCTGGGCTTGAATATCTTTTAAAATTTCTTCATTGCCGGGTTTAAATATATGCTTGAACCTGCCCTGGGCTTTTAAAAATTCGGTTATAGGTTTTTTCTCTTTTGGTTTATAATTTATGGTTAATTTTTCGCCGTTTTCTATCTCGTAGATTGGCCAGAAGCAAGTTTCGACTGAAAGCTTTGCAATTTTTACGGTATCTGCTTGAGGAAAACGCCAGCCTCTATGGCACATAGACAAAATATTTATAAATGCCGGCCCTTCTACTGCAAATGCTTTTTGGGATTTTTCTATTAAATCTTTCCAGTGCGAAATTGAAGCCTGCGCTACATAAGGAATATTATGAGCAGCGCAAATAGCAGTAAGGTCTTTCCGTCTCTGCGGTTTTCCATAACTTGCTTTTCCAGCAGGCGCTGTTGTCGTAGATGCACCTGTGGGTGTCGCACCTGAGCGTTGAATCCCTGTATTCATGTAGGCGGAGTTGTCATAGCAGGCATATACAAAATTATGGCCTCTTTCAAGGGCTCCTGATAATGCCTGGAACCCGATGTCGTAGGTGCCGCCATCGCCGCCGAGTGCGAGGAATTTTATATTCTTTTTTATCTTTCCTTTTTTCTTCAAGGCCCGGTATGCGGTTTCAATTCCGCTTATAGTCGAAGCAGAATTTTCAAAGGCATTATGCATAAAAGGAACTTCCCATGCGGTATAAGGATATATGGTTGTTGCAACTTCAAGGCAGCCTGTTGCGCAAACAACTACAACCGGGTCTTGAGTCCCCAAAAGAAGTTGCCTTACAATAATGGAGGCGCCGCAGCCAGAACAAAGCCTATGGCCCCCGCAGAACCTTTGCGGCATTTTTGACAGTTCTTTTAAATTAACAGCCATTTTATTGTCTTACGCCTATATAATCAACCAAGCTTTTAACCTTGCCTGTCTTTGCAATATTTATTAAATCCACAAATACCCTCTCTATATCCTCTACAAAAATATCCCGTCCGCCTAAACCATAGATACCGTTTTTTATAATAGGGGCATCCTCTTGATTATACATTGCGGAACGTGTCTCATTAAATAAAGGCCCGCCATGGCCTGAAAATGACTCTGCCCTGTCCAAAACACAAACTGCCTTTTTGCCGCGAAGCGAACGCACAATCCTTGCTGCGGGGAATGGCCTAAAAAATCGAGGCATTAAAAGACCGGCCTTTATGCCTCGTTCTCTTAATTTATCGACCGCTACTTTTACCGTGCCTGCGGTTGAACTTAAAACTACAATGGCTATTTCTGCATCGTTTAATTTATATTCTTCCACTAAGTCGCATTTTCTATTAAATGTCTTATTAAACTCTGCAATAACTTCAGGGATAACCTTTAATGAATTCTTAATCGTTTCGGACTGCTGTCTTTTATGCTCAAAATAATAGTCCTGCAAATCTAGCGGGCCATAGGTTACGGGATTATCAACATCTAAAAGCGGCTGCCTGGGTTTATATTCTCCTATAAAATCTTTGACTTTTTTATCATCAAAAATTTCTACCTTTTCAACTGCGTGTGAAGTGATAAATCCATCCTGGCACACCATAATAGGCAGAAGTATATTTTCATTCTCGGCAATCTTTACAGCTAAGATTATATTTTCATAAGCCTCTTGGGCGTTCTCAGAATAAATCTGAAGCCATCCCGAATCTCTTGCGCCCATTGTATCCGAATGGTCGCAATGAATATTTATAGGGGCGGAGAGGGCCCGGTTTACAACCGGCATTACAATAGGAAGTCTCGTCGATGCAGCAATGTAAACAATCTCCCACATAAAAGCAAGGCCATTTGCAGAAGTTGCAGTCATGGTTCGCACTCCGGCGGCGGCTGAGCCGACACAGGCGCTCATTGCCGAATGCTCTGATTCTACAGGAATCATCTCCGTTTTGACCTTGCCGTCTGCAACGAACTGGGAAAATGTCATTACTATTTCAGTCTGCGGAGTAATAGGATAAGCTGCAACTACATCCGGCTCTATCTGCCGCATTGCCTCTGCTGCTGCCTGATCTCCTGCTATTGCTATATATTTGCTCATTTTTCCTTTTCTTCTTTTACCATCTTTATACATTTAACCGGGCACACTGATGCGCATATGCCGCAGCCTTTACAATGCTCGTAGTCAAAACCTGCCATTTTTCCGTCTTTTGCCAGTATGCTGGAATCCGGGCAATATACCCAGCATATCAAGCAATTTATGCATTTTTTCTCATCCCTGATAGGTTTGAAGGTGCGCCATTCGCCGGTCTTATATTCCTTAGCACTGCCCGCTTTATCAATTAAGCCACCTATTGGTATTTCCTTCCAGGTCTTTTTTCTCATTTAAGAAACCTTTGTCTCTTTATAAGCCCTTTCCATACCTTCTATGTTAGCATTAGTTTTTTCCTCACCGAGCTTTTTTAAAAACTTATGCCTGATTTGGCCTTTAAGTTTTTCTAAAGAAACTACAGGGCTAACCTTTAGCAAGGCGCCTAACATAGGGATATTAGGCATTGGCAACCCAAGAGTATCAAGGGCTATTTTTGTGCCATCTACTGTAGCAACTTTAACTGTAGCAATATTAAGTTCTTTTTTTAACTCCTCAGGTGGCTTTGAAGTATTAACTACCAGTATCCCATCTTCGGGCAAGCCATCCAGTACCTCTTCTGACATCAGGGTAGGGTCAACAACCACTACTATGCCAGGATTTGTTACGCCGCAGTGTATTTTAATAGGCGCATCATCTATCCTGGTATAGGCCCTGATTGGAGCGCCTGCCCTTTCGGGCCCATATTCAGGAAAGGCCTGTATGAACTTCCCCGCATCCATGGCGGCCTCTGCCAAAAACTGGGCAGCAGTTTTTGCTCCTTGACCGCCGCGTCCGTGCCAGCGTACTTCTAACATAAATCTCCTTAATGGGAATTATTCTTAAGCAGCAGATGGTTTGCAGGTTTCTCTGATCTCTAAAAGCAGACCAATGACTTCAGAAATAGTGTAAAGTATCAAAAAATACAAAGCGCCCATAATCATAAATACCAGGCCTGCGGCTTTAGGGGTAGGTGGAACCGTGGTCCCTTGAGGCGTTAATGCAGCTGTAGATATAGCGCCCCCTGTTACTAAAACAATTATGCCGACTATTATCCCCAAACTCAGCACCAACCACGCCAATACCTTAAATACGGCACGCGCTACTTTTAAAAACTTATATTCTTTCATCATGCCCTCCTTTTTCTTAGGGACCATACCCTTTTGTAACGCTTACTATACTAAAAATACATACGCATGTCAAGCCCTGTTGCGGGGCCGAAACTTCGGCAGAAGCAATTCCAAAAAAATTGCTACAGATTCCGTCTGCCTTCTATAGCGTTTGATAAGGTAACTTCATCCGCATATTCAAGATTGGTACCTGCCGGAAGGCCAAATGCTATGCGGGTTACCTTAATCTGTGTTCTTTTAAGCCGGTCTGCTAAATACAGAGCGGTAGTCTCCCCTTCGGAATCGGAATCGGTGGCGATTATTACCTCTTTTATTCTCTCTTTTTTTAATCTACCGAACAACTCTTTTATTCTTAAGTTCTGCGGCTCTATGCCGTCTAAAGGTGAAAGTGCACCTCCTAAAACATGGTATAGCCCTTTAAAGGCAGAGGTCTTCTCAACCGCTAATATATCATTTGGCTGTTCTACGACGCATATTATTGACCTGTCCCTGTTTGAGTCTTTACATATATCGCAAAGGTCTTCTTCGCTTAAATTGCCGCAACGCGAGCAGAATTTTATTCTTTCCTTCACCTTTAGTATTGAGAAGGCAAGCGCCTTTGCATCTTTTTGGGGAATCCTTAAGATATGAAAGGCTATGCGTTCAGCGCTCTTAGGCCCCAAACCTGGCATTCTTTTAAGGGCCTGTATAAGGTTTGACATTGACCCGGTATAGCTTTTCATTATTCGGATTTCAGTTTTGAACGCAATTTCGCGTTCATTCGCAATAAATTAGCATTCTTCCGCGTTAAAAGAACTTCATTATGTTGCCGTCAAATATATCTAAAGCCGATTGTATGATAGGATCGGATAATGCCTTTTTAATAGAGTCCCTTCTTGCCTCAGGCCGGTTTTTCCTTTCTTTATCAGAATCAGATTTTTCTTCGCCGGCCGATTTGATTTTATCTGACATAATGTATTCTATCACTACTTTTGCATTCAGGAGTTCAGAAACGATTGCTTCTATGAGTTTTTTATTCTGGGTTTTTTCTAAAATCTCTTTATGAAATTTGTTGTTTTTGGCATAGCCCAAGGTTAATATATTATCTTTGAATTCTACTATCTCTGCTCCCTCTAAACAGGATGCAACGTATATCTTCTCTATCTTGATTCTTTTTATTGCCTGCGGCCATATCTCTCTTAACCTATATAAACTGGCAGAATCAAGATGCTCCGATTTACCGGCAGTTTTGGTTTCCTGCGGCGTTTTTGCAATCTGCTCCGGCGTTTTTACGGCTTTTTTAAGACTGTCAAGCTGGATATCGCCTACTATTCTTTCCTCCAGCGCCGCAATGCGTTTTAATATCTCCGCCAACGAAACTATCGACTCTCTACGGGTAAGTTTTACGGCGAGCATCTCCAGTGGTATCCTTACCGACGGCGCATATCTCATGGAGGAGGTGGTATTTATCAATGTATAAAGTATGTATAGAATATCTTCAATGGTAAAATTGGCAGCCTGTTTAGAAATTGATTCTATCTCTTCCGGAAGAAGGTTTAAAAGTTTTCCTAAATCCTTCCCCTGTTTTGCAATTAAAATATTGCGAAAATACTCAATCAAATTTGCCAGAAATTGATATCCATCTTTACCGTCATTCATAATTTTATCAACGAGTTTAAGGGCTGATGCGGTATCCTTCTTTATTATACTTTGAGTAAATTCCATTAAAATATTCTGACTTATCAAGCCAAGAACAGAATTTACGCTATCAAGGGATATCCTGCCCTTGGTGAAGCTGTTCATCTGGTCAAGTATGGACTCTGCGTCTCGCATGCTTCCGGATGCTGCTCTGACAATAGTAAACAGGGCTGCTTCTTCTATTTTTATTTTTTCTGCGGCGGTTATCTTTTTAACTTTAGAGATTATATCTTTTGATGATATGCGTTTGAAATCGAATTTCTGGCATCTGGATAAAATAGTCGGTAATACCTTATGCGCGGCAGTAGTGGCAAAGACAAACTTAATATAGGCGGGTGGCTCCTCCAGAGTCTTAAGCAATGCATTAAATGCTTCCTGGGTAAGCATATGGACTTCGTCTATAATATATACCTTGTATCTGCCGCCCTGCGGTCTAAACTTTACGCTCTCCCGCAGGCTTCTTATTTCGTCAATTCCGCGATTTGAAGCAGCGTCTATCTCAATTATATCAATGCTTCTTCCTTCTGTAATTTCTAGGCATGATGTGCATTTATTGCAAGGGTCAGGTGTGGGACCTTTTTCGCAATTTAATGCCTTTGCTAATAGGCGGGCAGTGGTTGTCTTTCCTGTCCCTCGCGGCCCGCAGAAAAGATAGGCGTGGGCAACCCTTTTTTGTTCTATGGCATTTTTTAATGTAGTGGTAATATGCTCCTGGCCAATTACTTCATCAAAGGTCTTTGGCCGCCATTTTCTGGCAAATACTATGTATGTCATGGTTAATTATGGGTTACAAATTAGTTGCATTGGCGGAGAGGGTGGGATTTGAACCCACGAAGGAAGTAAAACCCCCTTAACGGCTTAGCAAGCCGCCTCTTTCGGCCGCTCAGACACCTCTCCAAAATTTTGCTTCGCAAATATTTAGTTTTAAGTTTTAAGCGTAAGTTTTCGCTTTTTCTTAAAGAACCCGCTTAAAAGAGAAGCGCAGTCTTCTTTCATCATGCCCGATTTTATCTTGAATCTGTGATTGAGATTTTTTTCTTTAGGTATATCAAAAACAGAACCACATGCTCCTGTTTTAGGGTCTTTTGCGCCAAAAACTAATTGCTTGATTCTTGCAAGAATTAATGCGCCGGTGCACATTATGCAGGGCTCAATTGTAACATAAACCGTTGCGCCCTGCAACCATTTACTTTTTAAACCCGCTGCTGCTTGAGTTATGGCTATCATCTCCGCATGGGCAGTGGGGTCTTTTAAAGTCTCTACCTGATTATGGGCCCGCGCAATAATTCTGTCTTTATGAACAATTACGCAGCCAATAGGGACTTCGTCCTTTTGTTGTGCTTTAACCGCCTCCTTCAGCGCCTCTTTCATATAGATTTCATCTTTTTTCATAAGTTATGCGTTAAATTTTAACATATAGCTTTTGTTTATGGAAGTCTTATTTTAGAACAATTGAAAAAACTTGAGATTTGTAGGCTATTATGTTATATTATCTTACGACTTAATACTTACAACTTACGACTGAATTTTACGAAGTAAAATTCCTGCGCCCATAGCTCAATTGGATAGAGCACTGGTCTACGGAACCAGGGGTTAGAGGTTCGAATCCTCTTGGGCGTGCCAAATTTTCTTTGAAAATTTGGCAAGTCCTTGGGATGAGAACCTAAAAAGGGGTTTTAGGGGCGAGTGTTCGCACGAATAAGTGCGAACAAACTACGAGCGCCGCCGAGAAGGTGAGGCGGCCGGAAAAAGATTGTTTTCCCCTATCGGCGCAAAGTTTCTACTATGCGGAAGGAAGATAAACATTAAAAAGAAACTATCAGGGTTTCTTTTTATGGAGTGAGTGGCTGAGGCTTACGAAGTAAACGGAAGCCACGACACGACAGTTCGAATCCTCTTGGGCGTGCCATTTCGTTTTTAAGGGGCGGCTATGGACAACATAAAAAAACAGGCCTGGTTTAAATATTACCTACCGAGCTATTTATACGCAGGATTAATATTCACTTTATCCTCGTATTCGCTGGTTGTCCCGCCTTCTTTGCCTTCCTTTTCCGATAAATGGATACATTTTGTAGAATATACTATCTTCGGGCTGCTTCTTGCAAGGTCATACCTTAATGCAAAGACAAATTTCCTAAAACAGTATTTTATCATTGTGGCGTTTCTAACCGGCAGTATTTGTGCTTTTTTTGATGAGTATTATCAGAGCTTTGTCCCATTAAGAGGATTTGAAACTTTAGATTTGTTAGCAGATATGCTAGGAATTTTATCAGGAGTGATGATATACAAGGCAGCAAAATATTTATCAAAGGGGACAGTTACCGGAACAAAACCGTAAACGGTATCCGAACAAAACCGTAAACGGTAGTTTTAGGTTACAAAAAGAGTTTTAGTGGAAAAATTTGGGTCGCTGGTAAGGTTGACTCCCAACTTTCTTAAGCCTACCTCATCGCCCGGAGTGGGGATGTGGGTCATATGAACTTCGCAGCCTTGAAGTTCTTTTAATTTCTCTGCAGCTAAACCGGCAGCGGGATTTGTGGCTGCGCTTATGCCCAGAGTAATCAAGGCCTCATCTAGATCCAGACTTACCTCTTTTGAATTTAAGATATTTTTATTAAGATTTGCTATCGACTCTATTATATTAGGGGATAATAGATGTATCTTATCCGGAATTTCCGCTAATTGCTTTATGGCATTTAAAATAAGGCTCGATGCCGCATGCAATAGGGATGAGTTTTTTCCCGTAACAATTGAACCATCCTTTAATTGTATAGCTGCCCCGCAAAAAATCCCTTCGTGCCCTTTCTTCTTATCGCTGGCCTCCCTGGCAGCACCCTTTGCTGGCTCAACAACACATCTATCCTCTGGTTTAACTTTAAGTTTCTTCATAAGTGCTTCTACTTTTTGCACTGCCTCTTTATCTACAAAACCCATTGCATACTCGCAAGAATATCTGAAATATCTCCTTATAACTTCTTGTTTCGCAGCCTCTTTTACTATATCATCATTAATAATACCAAAGCCGGCCCGATTTACCACCATATCTGTAGGAGATTTGTATATCGGTTTGGCCTTCATTATCTTTTCTAATATCCTCTTAATTACCGGAAACATCTCTACGTCGCGATTATAGTTAACTACCCTTTTATTGTAGGCCTTTAAATGAAATGGGTCGATTAGGTTAAAATCCCCGATGTCGGCCGTAGCTGCCTCATAAGCAACGTTCGCAGGGTGTTTAAGCGGTAAATTCCAGATAGGGAATGTTTCGAATTTGGCATATCCTGATTTTACCCCTTTTCTATAATCATGATATAGCTGGGAAAGGCAGGTGGCCAATTTTCCGCTGCCCGGGCCTGGGCCTGTAACTATGACTAATGGATTTTTAGTCTTGATATATTCATTCGCTCCATAGCCATTTTTGCTCACGATTAAATTTACATTTGTTGGATAGCCTTTTGTATAGGAGTGGGTATATACTTTTATGTTTCTTCGTTCTAATCTATTTTTAAATACTTTGGCTGCCGGTTGATTCTCGAACCGGGTTATTACCACTGCTAATATATCAATACCCCATTCCCTTAAATCATCTATTAGCTTAAGCGCATCGACATCGTAAGTAATCCCGAAATCCGCCCTTACTTTCTTCCTCTCGATATCGCCGGCATAAATGCAAAGCAGGATATCGGCTTTGTCCTTCAATTTTCGCAAGAGTTTCATCTTTACATTAGGGTCAAACCCGGGCAAGACCCTTGAGGCGTGGTAATCGAAGATAAGCTTGCCGCCAAACTCAAGGTATAATTTATTATCAAACCTTTTAACCCTTTCTAAGATAGCTTGAGTCTGCTCTTTTAAATACTTCTCGTTATCAAAACCAACTTTTTCTATCATAGTAAAACTCTTTACTGATAACTGAAAACTGATTGGTGAAAACTGTCTATTATATCCTAACCGAAATTCCTCTATTTTTCAAATACTCTTTTGCTTCAGGAATTGTAATTTCTCCAAAATGAAATACTGAAGCGCATAACACATTGGCTGCTTTGGCCTGAGTTACTGCTTCATAAAGGTGCTCCCATTTCCCTGCGCCTCCGGAGGCAGTAACGGGAATTGAGACTGCCTCTGCTACTGCTTTGGTCATTTCAATGTCATATCCGTCTTTCGTTCCGTCAGCATCCTTGCTGGTTAAAAGAATTTCTCCTGCGCCCAATTGTTCAACTTTTTTTGCCCATT
>CP070655.1:812944-817428 GCA_020354945.1 Candidatus Omnitrophota bacterium | reverse complement strand
ATTATACGATGAACAGCCATATATGTTTTTATGGATTATGGATTCCATGCCTATTGTAGATAAAAGAATCAAAGGTATAGAAGCCGCACCAACAGGAATATATTTTGACTGGCCCGTTAAATGGCACATAAACCCGGAAGAGAGAAAATACAGACATTTACGAAATCGTTCGGGTAAGTGTCTTAAGTTTGTTCGGGTAAGTGTACCCTAAGGGGTCAAAAGCTTCGCAAAAGAAAGTTATCCGAACAAAAGCGTAAACGTCTGTAATAATGATATGGTGTACTATATAGGCCGTAGACTCATAGGAATATTACCTTTGCTTATAGGGATAACCATTATATCCTTTGCGGTAATACATATTGCGCCCGGAGGGCCAGTGGAGCTTGCAACAACCCTGGATGCCAAGGTTACAGCCGAGGCGCGTCAGAGGCTAATGCATTTATATGGCTTAGATAAGCCTTTGCATATTCAATATATAGATTGGCTCCTGCGCCTGGTCAAATTCGATTTTGGAAACTCATTTTTAGACGGAAGAAAGGTTATAGTTAAAATAGCAGAGCGCATACCAATTACTTTGCTTATAAATGTCCTTTCCCTGTTTTTAATTTTAATAGTGGCAATACCAATAGGCATAACAAGCGCAGTAAAAGTCAATTCCTTTTATGATAAGTTTATGACTGTGTTTGTATTTATAGGATTTGCTATACCGTCTTTCTGGTTAGCCCTTCTGCTTATGTCATTTTTTGGAATAAAACTTCAAGTTTTGCCTGTTTTAGGCATTAAATCTCTATTTTTTGATGAGTTTACCGTGTGGGGCAAGGTTCTGGATGTCAGCCGGCATCTGATTCTACCTGTATTTGTGGCTGCCTTTGTAAGTTTAGCCGGTATGTCCAGATATATGAAGACCAATATGTTAAATGTCTTGCACGAAAATTATATACGGACCGCGAGAGCCAAAGGTTTACCGAAATCAAAGGTTATATACAAACACGCATTAAAGAATGCGCTCCTGCCCGTTATAACAATTCTTGGACTTTCAATCCCGGGGTTAATAGGCGGAAGCGTAATAACCGAAACAGTATTCTCTATACCTGGTATGGGCAGGCTTGCTTTTGAAGCGGTTATGGCAAGAGACTACCCTGTTATAATGGCTGTGCTTGTGATAGGTGCCATCTTGACTCTTTTAGGCAATTTGATTGCAGATATAAGTTACTGCTGGGCAGACCCAAGGATACGGGTAGGGAAAGGTAAGCTGTGAGAAAAGTCTTTAGGAATAAACTGGCACTTTTTGGAGTGATTGTAGTAGGCTCATTAGCTATAGTTGCAATTTTTGCCCCTTTTATAGCCCCATATGATCCTGCAGAGATTAATATCAAGGATGCATTACTTTCGCCATCTTTTGAGCACATATTTGGCACTGACCAACTCGGCAGGGATGTATTTAGCCGTATGATATATGGCGCTCGCATATCGCTGGTTATAGGTTTTGTGGCTGTAGGTATAGCTGTGTTTATCGGCCTTATAATAGGTTCAATAGCAGGATATTATGGCGGTAGAATTGATTCTATCTTGATGCGTTTTGTCGATATGATGCTCTGTTTTCCGAGTTTCTTTTTGATACTTGCATTAATAGCTTTGCTTGAACCAAACATAATGATAATAATGGTGGTAATAGGAATAACCAGCTGGATGGGAACGGCCAGGCTTATCCGTGCAGAAATCTTGAGTTTAAAAGAAAGAGAGTTTATACAGGCATCAAAGGTTTTAGGGGCCAGTGACTTCCGTATAATTGTAAGACATCTTATTCCTAATGGTATTGGCCCGGTTTTAGTAAGCGCTGTCCTAGGAATAGCCGCAGCTGTTTTAATTGAATCGTCTTTGAGTTTTCTCGGCATAGGTGTGCAACCCCCAACGCCGAGCTGGGGAAATATACTTATGGAAGGCAAGGCGACTTTAGGCGTTTGCTGGTGGCTTATTTTGCTTCCAGGTTTAGCCATATTTATTACTGTCTTGGGATATAATTTACTGGGCGAAGGCCTGAGAGAAACTTTTGGAGGCCGCAAAAAATATGTTGCTTGAAATTAAAAATCTCAAAGTATGCTATTTTACAGAAGATAAAACCGTTACCGCAGTCGATGGAATAAATTTAAATATGGAAAAAGGCAAGGTCCTGGCCCTGGTAGGCGAGACTGCTTGCGGAAAAAGCACAATAGCTTTATCTATTGGGCGGCTTATTTCTCCATACGATGGGAAAATAACAAATGGTGAGATTATATTTAAAGGAAAGGACATAATGCTATTGTCGTCTAAAGAATTACAGAATTTACGAGGAAAAGAAATATCTTATATATTTCAGGAGCCGGCTTCTTCATTAAATCCAGTGTATACGGTGGGCGAGCAAATAACAGAGTTACTTCATGCGCATACAAGAATCTCAAAAGCAGAAGCTAAAGAAAAGGCCATGGAAGGGCTAAAAATGGCTCAATTAAAAGATATAGAAAGAATTTTTGCATCATACCCACATCAGCTTTCAGGCGGCATGAAGCAGAGGGCAATGATTGCTATGGCCACAGTTTTTAAACCTATCTTGTTAATAGCAGATGAGCCTACCACTGCTTTAGATGTAACAGTTCAGGCAAGGATAATAGAACTTTTGATTAAACTGAAAAATGATTTAGGGCTTTCTATTTTATTTATAGCTCACGATTTAAATCTTGTTTCTACTATAGCGGACAAGATAGCGGTGATGTATCAAGGTAAAATTGTAGAAGTCTGCGAAAAAGAAACATTTTATTCCAATCCTAAGCATGACTATACAAAGATGTTACTTGCTACTTTGAGAGATTTGAAGGAAATAAGAAGATGAACGACGCTATATTAAAAACAGAAAACTTGAAAAAATACTTTCCTGTTGAAGCCGGCTTTTTTAAAAGAGAAAAAGGGCAAATCAGGGCAGTTGACGGCGTGAGTATCCAACTTAAATACGGAAAAACATTAGGCATTGTAGGTGAGACAGGGTGTGGTAAGACCACATTGGCAAAGTTACTGGTTGGGCTTTATAAACCGACTGCCGGTCGGATATATTATGAAGGCTCAAAGGTACTTATCAGAAAGGATATCCAGATGGTTTTTCAGGATCCATATAATAGCCTTGATCCGAGAATGAAGATAAACGATACACTTAAAGAAGGAATAATTATTCACAATATTGTAGAATCTTCAAAAATAAGAGAAAGGCTTTTGGAACTTCTGGACATGGTAGAATTACCCAGAGTTTCTTTAAATAGATATCCACATGAATTCAGTGGTGGGGAAAAACAGCGCATAGCAATAGCCAGGGTCTTATCCTGCAATCCTAAACTGCTAATATGCGATGAACCAGTTTCTTCATTGGATGTTTCTATTCAGGGCAAGATATTGCATCTGTTATTAGAACTTCAGCAAAGATTAAACTTATCGTATGTATTTATTTCCCATGATATATTAGTTGTCAGAGCGATAAGCGATAGAATTGCAGTAATGTATCAGGGCAAAATCGTAGAAGAGGGTGCTACTGGGCAGGTTTGTGAAAACCCTTCTGCTGAATATACAAAACAACTCATGTCCGCCGCCTCTTATGGGAAAATAGCAAGCTGATACTATTTTCCCCTTTGCAAAATCTGATTTTCATTATATAATTGGGCTATTATGAAAAAAGAAAAACTAATTATAAGAAAAGCGAAAATATCAGACGCCGCTACTATGCATAAGCTTATACAGCATTATGCAAAAGAAGACATTATGCTTCCGCGCCCACTTATGGGAATATATGAGAATATAAGGGACTATTTTGTTGCAGAAAAAGGCAAAAGCTTATTAGGCTGTTGCGCCTTGCACATATGCTGGAAGGATTTAGCTGAGGTTAAATCACTGGCAGTAAAACCAAAACATACAAAGCAGGGCATAGGAACACTTCTTGTAAAACAGACCTTAGAGGAAGCAGCAAATATTAGCATAAAAAAGGTTTTTTGCCTTACCTATATCCCTAAGTTTTTTAGAAAGTTCGGTTTTAGAAAGATAGAAAAAAGGTACCTTCCTCACAAGATATGGAATGAGTGCGTAAATTGCCACAAATTTCCCAATTGTGACGAGATTCCGATGCTAAAGTGTTTAAGACGATGACTATTACAGAAAAGATATTAGCTGCTCATTGCGGCAAAAAGAAAATTTCACCTGGAGAATTTATAAATGCAATGGTAGATTTTGCATTGGGCAATGACGTTACTGCGCCTTTTGCAATAGATGAACTTAAGAAAGCAAGAATAAAAAAGGTATTCAATCGGGAAAAGATAGCCCTTGTTCCTGACCATTTTTCTCCCAATAAAGATGTTGCAAGCGCACAACAATGCAAAAAATTAGCAGAATTCGCAAAAGCATATAATATAAAATACTATTTTGAACAGGGCAGAGCCGGTATAGAGCATGTGCTTTTGCCCGAAGCTGGT
>CP070655.1:807017-812844 GCA_020354945.1 Candidatus Omnitrophota bacterium | reverse complement strand
GACTGAGTTGTTCTTTTAGTTCATTTTTAAATGCATAGGAATCTCAATCCACCAACGATTAAACAGTTAAACGATTAAACAGTCAAATACCACCAGTCAAACTGGTGGCTTGTCAATGTAACAACCTATATCAGGACAAGACCTACAACCTACAACATACAACTTACAACTATTTCGCCATTCCCTCCGCCTGGGTTATCCTCGAATACCTTCGCAGCCATGTAATGGGCGGCATTGGCTGGAATCTACTCGGCTATTCCCAATATAAAAATTTGCCAATAATACAAATCGCTGATATCGCCGGAGTGTGGGGTATTTCATTTTTAATTATGCTTATGAATGTGGCTATATACGTCGCTATAAAAATGGCAATAAAATGTTACAAGAAAAATCCCAGGCTTAAGATAAAAGGTGATGCCACATTTAAGCAGGAGTTAGAAATTAATCCCGTTATTCAAACACTTTTTGTTTTAATTTTATTTATCGCTACTTTGACATATGGGCACATCGTCATTGCGAGTCCCGACGCCAAAGGTGTCGGGACGAAGCAATCCAGTATTAAGATATCAGTTGTGCAAGGCAATATCCAGCAGATGTTTAAATGGGATGATAGGTTTAAGAATGATATTATGAATAGATATAACGATTTAACTATTAAAGCTACAAAAGACAAACCCGATCTTATAATATGGCCTGAGACTGCAGTGCCGGGTTATCTAAATTACGATAAAGAGTTAATACAGTGGATAAAAAAGCTTATAAGACGAATAAAAATTCCACTTCTTGCAGGAACGCCAATGATAAGCAAGGAAATTTCAGGCAAAAGTTATAACAGCGCTGTCCTTTTCTCGGAAAAAGGAAGTATTTTAGGACGTTACGATAAATTACATCTTGTTGCATTTGGTGAATTTATCCCTTTTGAAAAACAATTCCCATTTTTGCGCAAATTATTTCCAATAACCGGAAATTTTATTTCAGGCAAAGAATATACAGTATTTGGTCTACGAACTACGAACTACGAACTACGAACTACGAACTTCTCCGTCCTCATCTGCTTTGAAGACATTTTCTCCGGTCTTGTTAGGGATTTCGTAAAAAGAGGTGCTGATTTTATGGTCAATATTACTAACGATGCCTGGTTTGGCAAAACTTGCGCTGCTTATCAGCATGCTGCCTGTTCAGTTTTAAGAGCGGTTGAAAACAGAAGACCTTTTATCCGCAGCGCTAATACAGGCCTTTCCTGTTTTATAGACAAAACCGGCAAAATCTATAAAAAAGTCTCAGAAAATAACAATGATTTATTTATCCAGGGCATAAAAACAGCGTATATAAAGATAGGCAAGGATAGACACCTCACATTTTACACAAAATATGGCGATGTATCTGTGTTACTTTGTGTATTTATATTATTTATATGCGCCGGGAAAATCTTTTTGACAATTAAATAAGACGAGTATATAATCTAAAGTTACGCCGGGGCGTGGCCCAGTTTGGTTTAAGGCGCCTGCTTTGGGAGCAAGGCGTTACATGAGAGCTAAAACATTCGCAAGTCCCGTAAGCCACCCCAATTGCGGCTTGCTTAAGAAAGATACCCGATACGCCAAAATTCCTATAATTATGTTTACTGCAAGGGCGCAGGAAGAAGATAAGAAACCAGGCGAAGAACTTGGTGCAGAGGCGTATATTATAAAGCCATTTGAATCACAGGTGTTGTTAGGGAAGATAAAAGAACTACTTAAAGAATAGACAGTAGTACAATTTAGATGAAAAAGAAAAGAGAAATTAAGCAAGATTTAGTATATAAATATAAGCTTCTGTCCTATTTTGTGGATCATATCCCTGATGTTATCTATTTCAAGGATAAAAAGGGCAAACTGATTATGGTAAATCAGGCCCATGCAAAGGGGTTAGGTCTTAAGCCTAAAGAGGTCGTAGGAAAGACAGATTTTGATTTTTTCTCCAAAAAACGGGCTAAGATGATGACTAAAGATGATATATATGTGATGAGAACAGGTAAGCCCATTATTGATAAGATAGAGAGAGCAACCCGTGCAGACGGAGCTGATAATTATGTCACTACCACCAAAATACCCCAATACGATGATAAAGGAAAAATTATAGGCTTGATGGGCATCACTAGGGATATTACTCGGCGTATGCAGTTCGAGTATCTGAAGCAAGAAAAAGCACGTATCAAAAAAAAGTTAGAAGTACTGGAAGAACTGAATAAGTTGAAGTCCGAATTCGTCGCAGCTGTTTCTCATGAGCTGAGAACTCCCTTGTCAATTATCAAGCAATTAGTCATGTTAATTTTTAATGAAACCACAGGTCCAATTAATAAAAAGCAAAGAGAGACACTTAAGAGAACAAAAGATAATATAGAACGTCTGAAGAAAATCGTAGATGAGCTGCTTGATATATCCAAAATTGAAAGAGGCAGGTTTAAATTACACTATTCTTTGGTTAATCTTAATGACTTATTAAAAGATTCCCTAGGCTTTTTTAAAAAATTCTCACAAGATAAAGGTATAGTTTTAGACTATCATCTTCCAAGAAAGGAGATTAATATTTTTATAGATGTTGAAAGGACGAATCAAGTCCTCTCTAATCTTATTGATAACGCTATAAAATTTACTGAACAAAATGGGAAAATCTTAGTAGAAGTCAAGGTTATGGAAAACAAAGTTAGAATAGGAGTGATAGATACAGGTATAGGCATCGCTAAAGGAGACTTACCTCGGTTATTTAACAAGTTTGTACAGGTTTCTAAAAATTCTAACGAACAGAGAAAAGGAATAGGTTTAGGACTTTCTCTGGTAAGAGAATTGGTAGAAAGACAGGGTGGTGAAATTTGGGTAGAGTCTAAATTAGGCGTGGGCAGTAAATTCTACTTTACTCTGCCTCGTTTTAATGAACCAGAAGTATTAGATAAACAAATTAAAGGGAGAATAAATAATTTATTAGATAAAGACATATCGGTATATTTTATTAATCTGATAATTGTCAATTTTAAAGAATTAAAGAAAGCAATCTTGATTAGACCGAGAAGGATGTTTAAGGATTTAGAAGTTATTATAGATGGGACCCTTAAGCAGACTTGTCAGTCCAATATTGAAAGACCTCAACAAATAGTCCTAACAGATATCCAGAATGGAAAATGCAATGTTATCTTTTCTGGAATAACCGAGAAAAAAGCCAACCAGGTTTTTAATTTGCTTAAAGATAAAATAAAAAAATATCTTATAAAAAATAAAGTAAAAGATGCCTTTGTCGCTTTGGGGATTTTGTCTTATCCCCATAGAGCTGGACCTTCTGCAGCTGAACAGATCCCTGCTAAAATATATATTAAAAAAATAAATATTGGTTTAGAGAAAAGACGTTTCAAAAGGGTTCTTTATGAGACAGATATTGAGATTCTCCATCCTGAAGATAAAACAGGGTCATCGCAAACTGTGGATATCTCTGAAGGAGGAATTTGTTTTGTGACCGATAACTTATTAGAGACAGATTCTCAGATAAAGATTAGGTTGGAGTTTCCTAAAAGTAAGAAAACTATTTATACTAAGGCACATGTAGCTTGGAGAAAAATGATGGAGCGGTTACCAGGCCAACCCACCAATAGATATAAGTTAGGATTAGAGTTCATTAATCTAAAAAATAAAGATAGAGAAATTCTTCGCAAAGAGTTAAAGCTATGACTAAAAGGATACTACTGATTGAAGATGAGAAAGATATGGTTTATGCAATAACCTTAGAATTGCAGGCCAATAATTACGAAGTCTTGACTGCCTATAATGGCATGGAAGGCTTAGAGAAAGCAAAAAAAGAAAAACCCGATTTGATTATTTTAGATTTGATGCTTCCTAAGATGGATGGTTATAAGGTCTGCGGTTTACTTAAGGCTGATACAAGGTATAATAAAATTCCTATAGTTATGTTCAGTGCGAAAGCACAAGAAGAAGATATGAAGTTGGGTAAAGAGCTGGGCGCTGATGCGTATATTACCAAGCCATTTGAATCGCAGGTGTTGTTAAGGAAGATAAAAGAACTATTAGGAGAGTAGAGGTACTCTTTACTCAACGAGGAGTAACCATGCCCGAGAAACAGAAGAAGTCTTTAGGGGAAGGCCTAGCAGAAGAAGGAATTATAACTGCTGAGCAGCTTAAACAGGCACAAGCAGAAGAAAAACGGCAGGCGGGGCGTAGCCTAGTTTGGTTTAAGGCGCCTGCTTTGGGAGCAGGAGATCCCCAGTTCGAATCTGGGCGCCCCGACCATGGCAAAATTTGCGAAGCAAATTTTGCAGTCGTAAGTAGTAAGTCCTGAATTTTACGAAGTAAGATTTATGCGCCCGTAGCTCAGTTGGATAGAGCATCTGCCTTTAAATAGGAGCCTCTATGCGGAATTAAAACGCATAGAGTGGATGTGGCTATATGCAAGGACGCCCTTATTAATAAAACGGGGTTACTTGCAGGCAACCGCTGAGATCAGGGTAAGAAAAATCGCCTGAAAGGAGGTGAAAATGCACCACACCAAAGCCAAAGCGGATATAGGATTAGCAAAAACTATTGCTGATCTTGTTTCTAAAGGGCATACGCCATGCGTACCATTGTCTGAACATCAGCCATATGATTTAGTAGTTGTTTTAGATAGTGGCGAAATACTTAAGCTGCAAGTAAAATATGCTAGTTTAAAAGACAATGGTGTAATCGATGTTAAATTCAGAACAAGTTGGGCTGATAAAAATGGGACACATATAAAACATTACAGCGGAAAAGACTTTGATTATTATGCTATCTATTGCCCGCAAAAAGAAATAGTTTTATATGTTCCTAACAGTCCTAATTGCCCGAAGGCTATACGTTTTGATAACACTGCAAATAATCAGCAGCAAAATGTAAAATGGGCGAGCAATTACCTTGAAATAAAGCGAGAGTCCTCAGAGACTATACGCCACACACCTGAAATGGTGAAGACATAGTCCAGACCGCAACAGTATGTTGGCTGGAGAAATCCAGTGCGGTAAGCTAAGCAGAGGGTCGCAGGTTCGAATCCTGCCGGGCGTGCCAGAAATTGTGGTGGCTGTAGCTCAGTTGGTTAGAGCGCTTGACTGTGGCTCAAGAAGTCGGGAGTTCGAATCTCCTCAGCCACCCCATACCTTCTTTCGGAGGTTTTTCTAGGAATTTGAAAGGGTAAGTATAAAAGATATATTAGGTTCGGTCAAATAAAAGAAAGTTCGAGCCGATAATTTTTAAAAAATCCCTTTCAGCGGTTGGCATTTCCTGCCGAGCGGCATATAACTGATCTTTATACCAACAAGGACAAAAACAGAGAACCAATTATGAAAATAAAATATTTTTATCTATTAAGTTTTGTAATAATTTTTATAGGATTATTTAATTCATTAAGATTTACCATTTCGACCGGAAACCAACCATGGTTTGATGATAGGCTTTGTATCGACGCAAGGCATTACAAAAGAGGCATGTCTTCAATTGTTAC
Source organism: Candidatus Omnitrophota bacterium (assembly GCA_020354945.1). Classification (GTDB taxonomy): domain Bacteria; phylum Omnitrophota; class Gorgyraeia; order JABMRG01; family JAFGKX01. Next base: position 807,345 of record CP070655.1, on the reverse strand, counting down.
CAGCAATGACTTTTTCAATTTAAAAAACATGAGTCAGTCTCCAGGATATCAGATTTATTTAGCTGTAGTATATAAGATTTTCCCAGATGATAATAAGATATTTAAAATTATTAAGATGATATCTTGGATAATGAGTTTACTGAGTACCGGCTTAATATTTTATCTTGGAGAAAAATATTTTGATAAATATGTTGGGGCTGTTTCCGCTGCTTTGTTTTCATTTTCTTATAAATATTATGTATATATAAATCTACTTCAATATGAGGTTCTTCTTGGATTTTTGCTTTTGTTGTATGTGTATTTTTTAGTTGAATTGGAATCATCTCAG
>CP070655.1:789493-806917 GCA_020354945.1 Candidatus Omnitrophota bacterium | reverse complement strand
TTATAGCTTATGACCCTTACCTTACCATTGATAAAGCATAACAGCTGGAGATAGAACTGGTAGATTTAAAAGAGTTGTTCGCATGTTCAGATTATATAACAGTGCATAAACCCTTGACTTCTGATACCAAACATCTTATATCCGATAAACAGATAAAACTGATGAAAAAGGGTGTCAGGATAATAAATACAGCCAGAGGAGGCATTATTGACGAAAAAGCCCTGTTAAAGGGCATTGAATCCGGAAAGATTGCAGGTTGCGCCCTGGATGTTTATGAAATAAAACCTCCAGCTAAAAATCCATTATTAAAATCCTATAAAGTTATAGGCACTCCTCATCTTGGAGCCTCTACAGAGGAAGCACAGGTTAATGTGGCTGTGCAGGTAGCAAAACAGATAGTGGACGCTCTTATGGGTAGAGGGATAAGAAATGCAATTAATATTCCATACATCGACCGTGAAACATATAAGGTCGTACAGCCTTACATTAATTTGTCGGAAAAAATGGGCGCACTTTTAGCCCAGCTTGTAGAAGGCAGGGTAAGAGAAGTAAATATTACCTATAGCGGCGAAATAACCAAGCATAACCTAACCCCTATAACAGTAGCCTTAGTTAAAGGGTTGCTTAGTCCTGTTGTAGGGGAGATGGTTAATTATGTGAATGCTTCTGTCATAGCCAGCGAAAGAGGTATAAAAGTTACAGAAGCTAAGACTTCCGGCGTAGAGGAGTTTGCAAATTTAATATCTGCGACACTAAAGACCAGTGATAAAAAATTAGAAGTAAGCGGCACCCTCTTTGCTAACAACCAGCCCAGAATTGTTAAAGTAGATAATTTCTATGTAGATATCGAACCGAAAGGGTATATGATATTTGCATCTAACAAGGATGTTCCTGGTATAATCGGACAAATCGGAGTTATTCTCGGTAAAAACAAGATAAACATAGCGGCTATGACTTTCGGCAGAGAAAAACCGGGCGGAAGAGCAGTCAGCGTATGCAATGTAGATAGTTTTGTTCCGGAAAAGGTTCTTAATCAGATAAGGAAGGCAAAAAATATTTATGGGGCGAAACTACTTAAGCTGTGAAGTCAGTTATCAGTAGTTAGCTGTCAGTTAAAATTGAAAACTGATGACTGAAAACTGAGTCAGCATTTATGGAAGGAATAACATGCCAGCAACGGTTATAGTAGGTGCGCAGTGGGGCGATGAAGGAAAAGGCAAGATAATAGATTTACTTGCTCGTGATTCAGATATCATTGTTCGCTTCCAGGGAGGCAATAATGCAGGCCACACTGTTGTTATCGATAGAAGTGAATTTATCCTGCATCTTATACCCTCAGGCATTTTGCATAAGGGCAAAATATGTATTATAGCCAATGGTGTGGTTGTAAATCCAAAGGCCTTGCTGGATGAAATAGATGCCTTAGATAAAAGAGGCATAGATATTGATAGGCGACTTTTTGTTAGCACATCCTGCCACATTATCTTTCCATATCATTGGAAATTGGATCAGCTTAAGGAGGAAAAGAAAGGTAGAGGCAAGATAGGCACTACCAAAAAGGGCATAGGCCCCTGTTATGCAGATAAAGCAGCACGCTCCGGGATAAGATTATCGGACCTTTTAAACGATGATATATTCAAAATAAAATTGAAAGATAATATAGATGAGAAGAATGAAATCCTAAATAAAGTATATGGATTCGGCGGATTTTCTTTTGATGAGGTATATGCTGAATATATAGGTTATCGTGATAGAATAAAAAGATACGCAACAGATACAATATCGATGATAAACGAAGCGTTAAATGAAAATAGGCGATTATTATTTGAAGGCGCCCAGGGCACTTTTTTAGATGTAGATTTTGGCACATACCCGTACGTTACTTCGTCAAATGCCACTGCAGGTGGAGCCTGCATTGGATGCGGCATTTCTCCGTCGAGGATTGACAGAGTTTTTGGTGTCGTTAAGGCCTATACAACCAGAGTCGGCGAAGGGCCATTTCCTACTGAATTTTCAGATGAACTTATGAGCAAGGTGCGTAATAAAGGCAAAGAATTCGGAGCAACAACAGGACGGCCTCGCCGATGCGGATGGTTCGATGCGGTTTTAGTAAGATATGCAGTGATGCTCAATGATTTAAAAGAGGTTGCTGTTACGAAATTGGATGTTTTGGATAATTTGAAGAATTTGAAGATATGCACCGGTTATGAATATAAGGGCAAGAAACTGGACGCCCTTCCGTCAAGCGCTGAAATGTTTTCTGAAATAAAACCGATATATGAACAGCTTCCAGGATGGATGTGTAATATCGAAGACATTAAAAACTATAAAGATTTGCCTGAGAATGCAAAAAGGTATCTTTCCAGAATCTCTGAGCTTATTAATGCAAAGGTAAGCATCGTTTCGGTTGGCTCTGGGCGGGAACAAACGATAGAGTCGATGTAATGGAAAAACAAATTTTAATATTCGGGATAATAGGCGGTTTAGGCCTTTTTATCTACGGAATAAGGCTTATGGGAGAAGGCTTACAGCGTGCTGCAGGTGAAAGATTGCGCAGTATTTTAAAATCCTTAACTTCTACACCGCTTAAAGGGATGCTGGTAGGCTTGGGAGTTACAAGTTTAATACAATCTTCCAGCGCTACTACAGTTATGCTTGTTGGTTTTGTCAATGCGGGCCTTATGACTTTAAAACAGGCATTGGGCGTAATATTAGGCGCTGATATCGGGACCACTATTACTGCTCAAATAGTAGCTTTCAAACTTACTGAGTATGCCCTTCCTGCTATAGGCTTAGGCTTTTTTATAAATATGTTTGTTAAAAGGAGATTCTGGAAAAACTTAGGTTTATTTATATTTGGATTTGGCATTCTTTTCTTAGGACTAAATATAATGATGTCTGTAGCAAAACCGTTTGCTAACAGTGAAGCCGCGAAAAATATCTTTATTAATTTTAGTAGAAGTCCACTTCTTGGTGTTTTAGCAGGGATGTTCGTTACTTCTATTGCCCAGAGTTCCAGCGCTACAATTGGCATGGTTATTGCATTAGCCTCTGTCGGCTTATTAGATTTATCTTCAGCAATACCTATTATTTTAGGAGACAATATAGGCACATGTATTACTGCAATGTTAGCCTCAATGGACACTAACATTTCTGCAAGACGTACAGCTATAGGCCATGCATTATTTAAGGTCATAGGTACGCTCATAGTATTATCTATTCTGCCGTTTTATATAAAGATTGTATCGCTTACATCTACAGATATTGCAAGGCAGTGCGCAAATGCCCATACCATATTTAATATAGCTATTACAGCACTCTTTCTTCCATTTACTGCCTTTTTTGCAAATTTCATAAAAAGAATAGTGCCGGGCAAAGAAGAAGAAGTGGTGGAACTCGGGCCTAAGTATCTGGAAAAACATTTAATAAACACACCGCTTGTAGCTTTAGATGCGTCTACTAAAGAAATAATCCGGATGGCTAACTTAGCTAAAAGTATGGTTTCCAATGCTATGGATGGATTCCTAAATTCTAATGTTAGGGCCCTTGCAAGTGTGGGTAGGAAAGAAAGAGCAGTCGATAGTTTACAGGAAGCAATTACTAATTATCTTATGGAATTGACCCAGGTTCAGTTATCACCAGAGCAGGCAAACAAAATTCCATCACTTTTACACTCAATAAATGATATCGAACGCGTAGGAGACCATTCAGAAAATCTGGTAGAATTGGCAGAGCGAAAAATCGAGCAATCCCTGCCTTTTTCAAATGAAGCTATAGCAGAGTTAAAGGATATGTACAATAAGGTTTTAAAGATGTGCGATAAAATTATAAAAGCATTAGAGAGTAATAGAACAGAAGACGCCCAGGTGGCTCTGGATATGGAAGATGAGATAAACAAATTGACAGGGATTTTACGGCAGAACCATATCCAGAGGCTTGGAGAGGGAAAGTGCTTTGTTCTTTCGGGTATTGTCTTTTTAGATATGGTGTCTAATTTTGAGAAGATAGGCGATCACCTTGCGAATGTGGCAGAAGCAGTTGCAGGGAGGCTACAGTGGCAGATATGAGAAAACAGATATTTTTTGTATTGGCAATTTTAATTTTTAGTACAATAACAATTTCTTTTGCGCAGGAGGAAACTGCGCAGGAAGAGACTCCCCAAGTTGCGCCAGAAGAAATTATAGAGACCATAGAACCAGAAGGAGCCCCAGTAGAAAGCCCTCCTCCAGAACCACCAATAGCTCCGGATACAATATTATGGATAGAGGACAGTCTCCCGGAAGGTGTGACCCAAACCGGAGAATGGGCTTGGGTGCAAGATATTAAATTCAGCGGTGACAACTCACATACTGATGGAATAAAAAAGGGTTTACATTCCCATTCTTTTAAAACAGCTGTTGCCGTTGAATTGAAAGACGATTCGGTTATTGAACAATTTGTTTATCTTGACCCAGATAATCCTCCGAGAGGAATTATGCTAAAACTTATTACCATTAGCGGAAAAAGTATAGACCTTTATTGGGAGGCAGAAGAGGAAGTTTTTGTTGATACAGTAGAATATATGGAAGCGTGGTATATGGGATTTTTACCGGAACCAGGCAGCTGGCAAAAACTGGTTATAAAGATGCATGAGTTAGAAATAGCTCCATTGGAAGTTATCGGTATTTCATTTATTAGCTATGACGGAAGGGCATACTGGGATAGAACAATGATAGTAAATCCCGCCTAGCGAATGGGATTGACAATCCAATTAACCAAGTGCTATAATTAGCACAAAAACAGGAGGGTGTACGATGAAATGGGATATTTTTAAAATAGGTTTAATATTATTTATAGCATCAGTGTTTATTACAGGATGCGCTGTGGGCTTCTACAGAGGCAGGCCCAGCGACAAAGCCAGAATAGCAGAGCTAACAGACCAACTCCAGCAATTACGAGAGACAAAATCAATGCTTGAGGCAAGACTAAAAAGAGAGATTGGCGAAAAGCAGGTTAAACTGGAGATGGCAGAGAGAGGTCTGGTTATAACACTTGTAGCTGAAGTTCTGTTTGATTCAGGCAAAGCAAAAATACGCCCTGAAGGAAAGGGTATTCTGGATAAAATTGCCCCTATATTAAGACGCGAAACACCAAGGAATGAAATTGGCATAGAAGGACATACCGATAATGTGCCAATAAAGTACTCCGGATATAAATCAAATTGGGAATTATCAACTGCCAGAGCAACAGAGGTATTGCACTATATATTAAATAAAGGCAAGCTTGATCCAAAAAACCTTTCGGCAACAGGTTACGGCAAGTACAGGCCTGTTGCGCCTAATGATAGTAAAGATGGCCGCCAGAAAAATAGAAGAGTAGAGATAATAGTAAAGCCGATAGAAAAAACTAAGATGGGCATTAAGGAGCCTTCTTACGGCGAGGAGTACATAAAGTAAGTTATAAGTTAAGTTATAAGTTATAAGTTATTGTAGGAGCTCTGCCTGCCGGCAGGCAGGCGCCTCTGGCGCCGAATATCGGTAGGCCAAAATCGCTCCTTTTTTTATATGGACAGAGATAATCTTCCGCAACATATAGCCATTATTATGGATGGCAACGGCAGATGGGCCAAGAGGCGACATCTGCCAAAAGTCATAGGCCATCGCTATGGCGCAAGAACTGTTGATAGAATAACCTCCCATTGTGCCAGGTTAGGAATAGAGGCTTTAACCCTGTATAGCTTCTCAACAGAAAACTGGAAAAGGCCTGCTGATGAAGTAGAGGCGCTTATGAATCTACTTTATGAATATCTGAATAAGAAACTTGTAAAACTTAATAATAATAATATTAGATTAAATGCAATAGGAGATATCCAGGGCCTTCCGGAACATGTCAGGAAAAAATTGACAGAGGCGATAAATAAGACTTCCAAAAATACCGGAATGATTTTAACCCTGGCTTTAAACTATGGTGCCCGGGAAGAGATAATCACAGCCTGTAAGAAGTTGACAAAACTGGTGGAGTCTGAAAAATTGAATACAGAAGACATAAATGAATCTGTATTTTCTGACCAGCTTTATACAAAAGATTTGCCGGACCCGGATTTGCTGATAAGGACTAGCGGTGAGTTGAGAGTGAGCAATTTCTTGCTATGGCAGATATCCTATACAGAATTTGTAGCAACCAAAGCTTTGTGGCCGGATTTTAAGGTAATAGATTTAGAGAAAGCTATAGTGGAATATCAAAACAGAAAAAGGCGCTTTGGCGGCAGGGAAAACACGAATTTGCATACAATTTAAGTTCGAAAGACAATGAAGCAGCGAATACTTATAGCATCGATATGGATTTTGGCTATATGGGCAATCATATTTTTATTGCCTACATGGTGTTTTACAACAGTAGTTACTCTTATCACAGCAATGGCTATGTTTGAATTTTTTAGTATAATCCAGAAAAAACATCTACCGACCTATAGATATTTTGGCATCTTAGTCGGATGCCTTATCGCAGTTTCTACACATTTTAAATTCCGCCCAACGGAAGGATGGGAGTTTTTATTAATAACCACTATATGTTTGGCAGTTTTTCTTTTACAGTTTACCAAGCGCAAAACGGATAATGCTACCAGCGGGGTAGCCGTTACTATTTTTGCTATATTTTATATAGGTTGGTTCTTTTCTTTTTTGGTTAAGATAAGAATCTCTGATTTGATAGTACCGGACGGACGGATGATGGTTGCATTTTTGCTCATTGTGACCAAATCAGGCGATATCGGGGCATACTTTTTCGGAAAACATTTCGGCGCACACCAGCTAATTCCAAGAATAAGCCCTAAAAAATCAGTTGAGGGAGCAATAGGCGGATTTTTGTCTTCATTCCTAATCGCCTTTTTATGCGCAGGGTTAATGCCGCAAATAGAATTTATTCATATAGTAATATTAGGAATTTTGTTAGGGATACTGGGTCAGATTGGAGATTTATCGGAATCTCTGATAAAAAGAGATTGTCTGGTTAAAGACTCAAGCGCGGCATTCGCCGGTTTGGGCGGAATGCTCGATTTAATAGACAGTCTATTATTTACTTCTCCTATATTCTATTTCTACATGAGGTTCTTGAGTTAAACTTTAGGTGCAAGACACCAGGAATGGACAATGCATATCCCAGTGTCTGACGCCTACTATAAACAATGAAAACAGTAGCGATATTAGGTTCTACCGGTTCTATCGGTATAAATACACTAAAAGTTTTGGAGTCCCTTAAAGATAATTTTAGGGTAGAGGCGCTTTCCACTTTCGAAAATACAAAGCTATTAGCCGAGCAAATCAGACGATTTAAACCTAAAGCAGTAACAGTTGTAAATCCTAAAAAGGTATCTGATTTAAAAAAGAGAGTTTCCATTTCAAATATAAAAGTATTTCAAACACCGATAGGCCTTCAGATACTGGCAGAGTCAATGAGGGTCGATATAGTGGTAATGGCTATATCCGGCGCCGGTGCCCTCCCCCCGCTTTTAGCTGCAATAAGAACAAATAAGAAGATTTGCCTGGCCAATAAAGAAGCATTGATTATGGCCGGTAATATAATTATGCGTATGGCTGATAGATATAAGGCGCCTATAATTCCGGTGGATAGCGAACACAGCGCTATCTTTCAGTGCCTTCGCCAAAGCCATGATGGCGCATCTTTAAACAGGATATACTTAACAGGCTCTGGAGGGCCATTAAGGAATATTCCGAAAGCTAAATTTTCAACGCTTTCTATGTCTTCTATTTTAAAGCACCCTAAATGGAATATGGGTCCTAAAATAACCGTTGATTCAGCCACCCTTATGAACAAAGGTTTGGAAGTAATAGAAGCAAAGCATCTTTTTAAAATTGCTGCAAATAAAATAAAGGTGCTCATTCATCCGGAAGCTATAATTCACTCTATGGTTGAATTTAACGATGGAACGATTTTAGCGCAAATGGCCGCTGCTGATATGAAATTGCCTATCCAGTATGCTCTCACTTTTCCTAAAAGGGCAACTAATGCGTTGGCTACGCTGGATTTTAACAGAATAGGACAGTTGAATTTTTACCGGCCGAAACTTGACAAATTTCCTTGCCTTTATCTTGCCAATGTTGCATGTAAATTAGGCGGCACCTATCCTGCAGTATTAAGTGCCGCTGATGAAGAATCTGTTTATGCATATCTTAATAAAAAAATAAAATTTACGGATATACCTAAAATAATAGAAAAGGTTTTGCTAAAACATCGATATATAGCAGAGCCTGTTCTTGCCGATATCTTTGCTGCGGATGAATGGGCCCGTGAAGAAGCGAAGGCATTAATATCATGATAACCTTTTTATCAATTTTAATAGTTTTTAGTATTCTGATTTTAATCCATGAAACAGGCCATTTTTTAATGGCAAAAAGGATGGGTGTGCGAATTGAAAGATTTTCCCTCGGGTTCGGCCCTAAACTTTTATCTTTCAAAAAAGGCGAAACGGAATATTTTGTTTGCGCCATTCCATTAGGCGGTTATGTAAAGATGGCCGGTGATGAACCGACCGAAACAAGAAAAGGTAAAGAGTGGGAGTATTTGTCAAAACCTCCGATTAAAAGATTTGGCATAGTTATATCCGGACCTTTGACAAATTATCTACTGGCCTTTTTGCTTTTCTCTCTGATATTTGTTCTGGGCGCTCCTGTAATTACTACAGAGGTAGGAGGAGTAATGAAAGACTTCCCTGCTTATTCAGCCGGGATAAAAGAAAAAGATATAATAATTTCTATTGACGGAGAAAAGGTAAATTATTGGGAAGATTTATTAATAGAAGTCTCAAAGGATATCTCCGGTAGACAGATGGATATCGTGGTTTTAAGGAATGATGAGCCCGTTAGCGTAAAATTGATTCCAAAGGTGATAGAGGCAAAAAATATTTTTGGCCAGCATATAAAAGTAGGCCGCCTTGGCATAGTCTCTGCAGGTAAAATTGTTACGGTTAGAACCAATGCATTAAAGGCATTATATCTTGGCGGAAAAAAGACTATATTTTTAACAGGCTTTACTTACAAAGCGCTCTGGCATATAATAACTGGAGGAATGCCGGTAAGAAAATCGTTAACAGGGCCTATAGGCATTGCCGCGATTATTGGCAAGGCAGCAGAAATGGGAATAATATATCTTATTAGTATAACCGCACAGATAAATTTAGCTATAGCTATTTTTAATCTGCTACCTTTTCCGGTATTGGACGGAGGACATATTCTATTTTTAGGACTTGAGAGATTAAGGAGAAAACCGCTAAGCCCTAAGGTCGAACAGGTAATTACACAAATAGCAATTACTTTGCTTATTATGCTGGCAATTTTTGTCAGCTTGAATGACATTCTAAAGATTATAAAATGAGACCCAGAAAAACCAGACAGATAAAACTCGGCAATGTAAGAATAGGCGGAGGTGCGCCTGTATCTGTTCAATCTATGACAAAGACAGATACAAAAGATGTTAAGGCTACGGTCGAGCAAATTAAAAGATTGCAAAATTTAGGTTGTCAAATAATAAGGGTGGCAATTAAAGATAGCCCGTCTGCGCAGGCAATAGGAAAAATAAAATCGAAACTAAAGATACCGCTTGTAGCCGATATCCATTTTAATTACAAACATGCCTTAGAATCGGTAAATTCAGGTTGCGATGCCATTCGTATTAATCCCGGCAATATAAAAAGGAAAGAGCATGTTTTAAAAGTGATAGAAGTTTGCAAAGGCAGAAAAATTCCTATAAGAGTAGGTTTAAATTCAGGTTCTGCTGGCGTATCCGCAGCAGGAGGGTTAGTCAATCTTGCAAAGAATTATTTAAAGATTTTTGAAAGAGAAAAATTTCATGATATAATAATATCGCTTAAAGCTTCGGATGTTAATACAACTATAGAAGCATACAGGAAGATGGCAAGGTTTTGCAATTATCCGTTTCATTTAGGAGTTACAGCGACGGGCACAGGATATGGGGGGATTGTTAAATCAGCGATTGGAATAGGCACTCTTTTGGCAGAAGGAATAGGAGATACTATAAGGGTTTCCTTAACGACCAACCCGGAGGAAGAAGTAAGAATAGCGAAATATATTTTACAATCTCTGGGGTTGAGGAGATTCTATCCAGATGTAATTTCCTGCCCTACTTGCGGCCGGTGTCAGGTTGATTTGCAAAAAATCGTGAACGATTTTTTGCAAAAGTTATCAGTTATCAGTCATCAGTTATCAGTTAAGCCACAAAAGATCGCATTGATGGGTTGTGAGGTGAACGGTCCTGGTGAAGCAAAAGATGCGGATATAGGAATTGCATTTGGTAAAAATTCAGGCATTTTGTTTAGGAAAGGAAGGGTTACGAAGAAAATAAAAGCAAAAAACGCTGTAAAGGAGATTATTAAATTAATATGAGATGGACCCAGGCATTAATTCCGACATTAAAGGAAAATCCTGCTGAGGCAGAAGCAATTAGCCACAAGTTAATGGTACGGGCCGGATTGATTAGAAAACTTTCTGCCGGTGCGTATTCATACCTGCCTTTAGGTTTTAGAGTGCTAAAGAAGGTGGAAAATATTGTGCGGGAAGAAATGGATTCGGCCGGGGCGCAGGAGATGCTTATGCCTGCAATACAACCGCCTGATTTATGGAAGAAAACTGAAAGATATAATGAATTAGGCGAGGATATGATTAAATTCAAGGATCGTTCTGGCCGGGAGATGGTTTTAGGCCCAACCCATGAAGAAGTAATCACAGATATTGCCGGAGTCGAAATACGTTCTTATAGAGATATGCCGAAGATTTTATATCAGATCCAGACTAAATTCAGAGATGAGGCCCGTCCACGCTTCGGCGTAGTGCGCTCAAAAGAATTTATCATGAAAGATGCTTATAGTTTTGACGCGGATGCAGACGGGCTGAATAAAAGTTATGATAAGATGTATAAAGCCTATAGCAGGATTTTTAAGCGTTGCGGCCTGGATTTTATAATCGTTAAAGCAGACCCTGGAGTAATGGGCGGCAGTGAATCAGCAGAATTTATGGTTTTGGCTGAGGCAGGTGAAGATATTATAGTTGTCTGCAGTTGTGGATTTGCTTCGTCTTTGGATTTAGCAGAATGTTTTGTCAGTCGTCAGTCGTCAGTCGTCAGTCGTCAGCCGGAATCGCCAATTAAAAAGGTGGATACGCCGGGAATAACGACAGTAGAGAAGGTAAGCAAGTTACTTGGTGTAAAACCGCAGCAGCTAATAAAGACTTTGATTTATTTAGCTGATGATAAACCTATAGCAATACTTATAAGAGGCGACCACGATTTAAATGAGGCCAAATTGAGGAAAATTTTAAAATGCGCCAAATTAACTTTAGCAGATGAATCAACGATAGAGAAAATAACCGGTGCGCCTTTAGGTTTTTCAGGGCCGGTAGAGCTTAAAGGTATAAGAATAATAGCGGATGAGGCTGTCAAGGGAATAACAGATGGAATTACCGGAGCAAATAAAAAGGATAAACACCTCATGAATGTGTGTGATGGCAGAGATTTTAAGGCAGAAGATTACCTGGATTTAAGAACCATAAAAGATGAAGATTTATGTCCAAGATGTAAAAAGAGAAAGGTAAGCCTAAAACGTGCTATAGAACTCGGCCATGTATTCAAACTAGGAACAAGGTATACAAAGGCCTTGGACGCCAATTACCTGGATAAAAATGGTAAAGAGCGTCCTATTATAATGGGATGCTACGGCATAGGTATAAACCGCATAATGGCAGCGGTAATTGAAAAATGTAACGATGATAAAGGTATTATCTGGCCAAAGGCTATCAGCCCTTATGAAGCAATAATTATTCCCCTTAATATAAAGAACAAAAAGATATCATCCGCTGCTAATAAAGTTTATACACAGCTTGAGGGTGAAAATGTAAGCTGCCTTTTAGATGACAGAGACGTCTCTCCCGGCATTAAATTCAACGACGCTGACCTAATAGGAATACCTTTACAAATCATAATAGGGCCCAATACGATAAAAAACAATAGATTAGAGATAAAGGGACGTGGAGAAAAGACTAAGAAAAACGTCAAATTTTCCCAAGCCGTCAAATCTGTCATGTCATACCTTTAATTATGTATCCAGTTCTATTTAAAATCGGCCCAATCACTATTTACACCTATGGGGTTATGGTTGCTTTAGGGTTTATTATTGGGTTGTATCTTGCGGCAAGAGAAGCAAAAAGAGAAAATATAAGTTCGGATAATATAATAAATCTGTTCTTCTGGATAGTTATACCCGGCTTTATTGGGGCAAGGATAGTTTATATATTTACCGAATGGGAATATTTTTTAAGGTACCCGTTAAGAATATTCCTTGCCAATGAAGGCTTCGTTTTTTACGGAGGATTTATCGCTGCCTTTTTGGGAGCCTTCTGGTATGTTAACAGGCAAAAAATCGATGTGTGGAAAACAGCGGATATTATTGCTCCATCTATAGCCATAGGACATGCAATAGGCAGGTTGGGTTGCTTTTTTTACGGTTGTTGTTATGGCAAACCTACGAATAGCTGGATAGGCATTCTTTTTCCTCCGGGAAGTCCTGCAGGGCAGCTTGGCGTGCCAGTGATACCTACCCAACTTATTTCATCTTTTGTCCTATTGGTTATTTTTTTTATTTTAGTTATCGCAAGAAGATATAGGAAATTTTTTGGCCAGATTTTCTGGCTTTATGCCATTTTATATGCAGCGGCGCGCTTTGTAATAGAGTTTTTCCGGGGCGATCCAAGAGGTCATATCTGGATATTTTCAACATCTCAATTTATCGCTATTTTTATAGTAATAGCAGCGGCTATATGGGGACTTTTTAGAAGGAGCCACCATACAGCGTAAAAATTATGAAAAATTACAAATACATATACGGTCCGGTGCCGTCCTGGAGATTGGGTTCTTCCTTAGGGATAGACCCCCTCTCAGAAAAGGTAAAAATATGCAACTTTGATTGCATCTATTGTCAGATTGGTAAAACAAAAATATTTGCCAAAGAGAGAAAGGTGTTTGTACCTACTGCAAAAATTATAAAAGAAATAAAGTCTCTACCCGCTGTAAGAATAGATTATATTACCTTTTCAGGCAGTGGAGAGCCGACCTTAGCCAAAAATTTAGGCCAGATGATAAAAGCAATAAAGAAAATAAGTAAGGAGAAAATAGCAGTTTTAACAAATTCCTCTTTGATGCACAGAAAAGATGTTCAAAAGGATTTATTATTAGCAGATTTTGTAGTGGCTAAACTCGATGCCCATTTACAGGATATATTTGTCAGGATTAATCAACCGATGAAGACAATAGGGCTTGAGAAAATAATAAAGGGGATAAAAAAATTTAAAGGTAAGTTTCGTGGTAAATTGGCGTTGCAGATTATGTTTATTGATGAAAATAAAAAATATGCAAAGCAGATATCAAAAATTGTAAGAAAGATTGATCCAGATGAAGTCCAGCTCAATACCCCTTTAAGGCCCTGCGGCGTAAGACCTTTATCCAGAAAAGAACTTGCGGCAATAAAGCAATATTTCAAAGGCATGAATTGCATTTTTGTATATGGAAGCGAAAAGAAAAAGGTTAAGCCAATCAGCAAAAAAGAAACAATAAAACGGAGAGGCAAAATACAGGATTAAGGATTAAGTGGTAAGGATTAAAGATAACGTTGGAAAAATATTAAACGAATTGCCGGACACAGTAGAATTGGTGGCTGCTGCCAAAGGCAGAAACCCGCAAGAAATTCTCGAGGCCGTTGAGGCCGGCGTCAAAATTATTGGCCAGAATTATGCCCAAGAAGCACAAAATGCCTTTGAAATTATTAAAAGTAGGGCAAAGCAGCATTTCATAGGGCATTTGCAGAAAAACAAGGTAAGAAAAGCGGTTAAAATATTTGATATGATAGAAACTGTTGATTCTATTAAAATAGCCGAAGAAATTGATAAAGCGTCTGCTCAGATACACAAGATAATGCAGGTGCTAATAGAGATAAACAGCGGGAAAGAACAACAAAAATTCGGTGTATTTCCGGAAGAGGCAGAGCAGCTTGTAAGAAGATTATCACAACTAAAAAATATAAAAATAATGGGCCTTATGACTATGGGGCCTATGTTTGGAGATCCTGAAGAGGCACGCCGGTATTTTATTGAAACAAGGAAGATATTTGACAGGATTAAGGCGTTGAATATACCGAATGCTGATATAAAATACCTTTCAATGGGTATGAGCAATTCTTACAAAGTCGCTATCTCCGAAGGGGCGAATATAGTAAGAATAGGCACAAAAATTTTTGGAGAACGGAAAAGATGAAAATTGCTGAAAGAAAAAACATAGCAATTGAAGCGGCTATAAAATCGGGTAAAATATTACTTAAGAATTTCCGAAGGCCTATCACGACTAAATTTAAAGGAGATAAAAGCCTGGTTACAAATATTGATCTAAAGGTAGAAGATGCAATTGTAAAATTAATTAAAGGGCATTTTACCAAAGACAGTATTCTATCCGAAGAAAACCGATATCTGCGTCGCGGCGCTGAATTTAGATGGATAATAGATCCTTTAGACGGAACACATAATTATATTCACGGCATAGATGCGTTTGGAACCTCTATCGCTTTAGAATTTGAAGGAGAAGTTGTTTTCGGAGCTATATGTATGCCTGTGCCAAACGAACTTTATACAGCAGGAAAAGGAGAAGGCGCCTATCGTAACGGTAAAAAAATAAGTGTCTCTAAAAGAAGGCTTAATCAAACCACGCTTATTTATGACAGTAGCATTAGATATAACAAAAAGCCAATGCTTGCAGCTTTAGACAGACTTGTTGATAAGGTTTTTAACGTGAGGATGTTCGGCTCTACGGCTCGCCATCTTTCTGATATAGCTTCCGGTAAGGTGGAAGTCGATGTAGAATTTAATGATAAGGTCTGGGATTTTGCCGCCGGCCTTTTGCTTGTAGAAGAGGCAGGCGGAAAATCGACAGATTTTCAAGGCAATAAATGGAGTACAAAAACAAAAGGCTATATAGCCTCAAACGGTATAGTTCATGATGATATTTTAAGGTTAATAAAATGAGCGGCAGAATTTACGACGTTATCATAATCGGTGGTGGGCCGGCCGGCTTAAGTGCAGGAATATATGCTTCAAGAGAAAGAATTTCGACGCTTTTGCTAGAAAAAGGGATGTGCGGTGGTTTACTTACAGTTGCTGATTTGATAGAAAATTACCCCGGTTTTCCAAATGGCATAAAAGGAATGGATTTGGTAAATAAATTTAAAGAACAAGCTAAGAGATTTGGGACGGAGATCGTTGAATTAAAAGAAGTCAAAGAAATCAAGCCTGTTGACGGCAATATAATGGTTAAGACAGACAAAGAAGAATATTCTTCTCACGCATTGATAGCGGCTTCTGGCACTATACCAAGAAAATTAGGCATTCCGGGCGAAAAACAATACACAGGCAAGGGAGTTTCTTATTGTGCAACCTGCGATGGACCTTTGTTTAAAAATAAGGATATAGTAGTGGTGGGAGGCGGTAATGCTGCTGTAGAAGAAGCATTATTTTTAACGAAATTCGCCGGAAAGATAATCTTTGTTCATCGCCGTTATGAATTGCGTGCTGCAAAGATATTGCAGGAAAACTTGCGCAGGGACAAAAAGATAGAACTTTTACTAAACCATAAGCTTATTTCTATAGCTGGAGATAAAACGGTTAACTCTGTCAATGTCTTCGACAACCATACCAAAAAGCAGACAAAGTTCGAGGTTTCGGGCGTTTTCATATATGCAGGATTTCTGCCCAATTCTAAATTTTTAGAAGGCATTGTTGAATTTGATGATTCGGGATATATCAAGGTCGATGGAAAAATGCAGACTCAAACCCCAGGCATATTTGCAGCAGGCGATATATGTTCGAAGAACGTTCGCCAAGTAACTACTGCCTGCGCAGAAGGCACAATAGCAGCAATGTCAGTAAGAGATTATCTAAAAAAGGAAAGGTAAAAATTACTTTTCCAAAACAAAAATAGAAAGCAGGCGGGTAATATGAAAAAGAAAAAAAGAATTGCGATTCTTACAGGCGGAGGAGATTGCCCAGGTATAAATGCGGTCATACGGGCCGTGGCAAAGAAGGCCATCTCTGAAAAAGATATGGCAGTTATCGGCATAAAGGATGGCTATGTAGGGCTTGTCCATAATCGGCACAGAAAACTTACATATAATAATGTTTCGGGAATACTAACCTTAGGCGGCACAATATTAGGCACATCTAAAAAAGCAAACCCATACAGGTATGCTATAAAAAAGGGCAAAAAATTAACGTTTAAAGATTTGTCCACTCTCGCCATCAAAAATTTAAAAAGGCTTGATTTAACCTCTTTGGTGTGCATTGGAGGAGATGGAACCTTAGGTATAGCTTATAGGCTTTTTAAGGATGGAGTGCCTGTTGTTGGGGTGCCCAAAACCATAGACAATGATATAAGAGGGACGGATATAACCTTTGGTTTCGATACTGCGGTGCAGATTGCCGTAGAAGGCATTGACAGAATACATAGCACTGCCCAGTCTCATCACCGGATTATGATTGTAGAGGTTATGGGCCATAAGGCCGGATGGATTGCCCTCTACTCTGGAGCAGCTTCTGGAGGAGACATTATTCTTGTTCCCGAGATTCCTTATAATTTAGATATAATAGCAGAAAAGGTAAAGGAAAGACACAGGAAAGGAAAAAGATTCAGCATCATTGTAGTTTCCGAGGGGGCAAAACCTAAAGGCGGCAAGATTGTAATACAGAGAATGGTGAAGGAAAGCGCAGACCCCATTCGGCTGGGCGGAATTGGTTTTGTTCTCGGAGAGCAGATAGAAGAGATAACAGGGCTTGAAACTCGCACCGTAGTGATGGGTCATCTTCAAAGAGGAGGCCCCCCCACCCCTTTTGATAGAATTCTGGCAACGCGATTGGGAACCAGGGTCGTTGATATGATAGAAAATAAAGAATTCGGGCATATGGTTGGAGTCAAGAAAGATTCGCTCATTAAGGTTTCTTTAAAGAAGGTATCCAAAGGCCCCAGGACAGTTCCTTTGAATCACCCCTTAATAAAATCTGTCCTCTCGGTAGGAACCTGTTTCGGATGTTGAGAAACACGAATTTTCACGAATTTTTCAAACACGAATTTTCACGAATTCGTGTTGATTAGTGTAAGAATTAATAATTCAGCAATCTCAAGAAATTTTCTTGACATAAAATAGTATATATAATATAATCACATTCACTAATTTAATCCTAAATTAGGGAAGGGGTGAATATCAAAGCGAGAGGATTGCGGACACGCTTTTTATTTTAATGATACAACTGGACCAAATAAAACAAGTAATGCAACCTCTACTGGATAATTGCAAAGCAGAAATTGTGGATATCAGTTTAAGAGGTT
>CP070655.1:782642-789393 GCA_020354945.1 Candidatus Omnitrophota bacterium | reverse complement strand
TTTGCATTTTCAATTTTAAATTAGAGGTTGGCTATGAAGATAGTAATTGTCGGCCCTGGAGCAATAGGATGTTTGTTTGCGGCATTGTTAAGTAGGTCTAAATCTGACCATGAGGTATGGATTCTGGATAAGGAGCCGCAGAGAGCCAATAGGTTAAATTCATCAGGCATAAAGGTTGAAGGCATATCCAATTTTAGTACTTCCGCCAGTGGGGGATCTCAGCCAAAGGCTGACCAGCCTCGGGCTGGCGCCTCCGGCGGAAAGATAAAAGCTACATCCAGTGCGGGGGATATAGGAAAGGTGGATTTAGTTATAATAGCTGTCAAGTCCTATGACACAGAATCGGCAGTTAAGTCAATTTCGCCGCTTTTAACCGATGAGACGAAAGTCTTAACTATTCAAAATGGAGTTGGTAACTTAGAAATAATAAAGGAAGTAGTAGGCGAAGATAGGGCTTTAGGCGGAGTAACCTCTCACGGAGCAACTAAAGTTAAAGAAGGCTGCATAATGCATGCCGGCTCCGGAGATACTATAATCGGAAGATTAAATGGCAAAATTTTCGGCGATTTACGCTCCGTTGCAAATATATTTAATCAGGCAAAGATAAAAACTAAAATGTCTAAGGATATAAAAGCTGTTATGTGGAGTAAATTAGTAATAAATGTTGGTATAAATGCATTAGCCGCTATAACCAGACTCCAAAATGGCCAGCTCATAAAATCTAATGAGGCAAAAGAGATATTGAGGCAATCTGTATCCGAAGCAGTAAAAGTCACAAAGCGCAAACGTATAAAGCTGCTTTATGATGACCCATTGCAAAAGGTAGAATCTGTTTGCGCAGCAACAAGTTCAAATATATGCAGCATGTTGCAGGATATCGTTCGCAACCGTCCAACGGAAATAGATTCTATAAATGGAGCCATATCAAGGCATGGCAGGAGTCTCGGCGTAAAAACCCCTGTAAATGATATACTTTCCGCTATTATAAAAACTATCGAATCTACATACCATAAGCAAGTTCGATGCTGATAATCGGTGAGAGAATAAATAGTTCAAGAAAACCTGTTGCCCGGGCTATAGTAAGAAAAGACGAAAAGTTTCTAATTGAGCAGGCCCGCCTTCAAATTGAATCAGGCGCTCATTTTATAGACATAAATTGCGCTGTTAGCCTAGAAAAAGAGAAAGAAGATTTAATCTGGCTTATAAAGACTCTCCAGGACAATCTTAGGGCACCTATATGTATAGATAGCCCGAATCCGGAAGCTATAGAATCAGCCCTAAAAATACATAAGGGAAAACCATTCGTCAATTCAATCACAGCAGAGACAGGGAAACTTAAAATTATGCTAGGTATTTTAAAAGGCAAGGATGCCTTTGCCATCGGACTCACCATAGACGATAGCGGCATACCCCGCACTTCTAAAAGAAGGGTTAAGATTGCCAATGACTTAGTCAATTTCTTAAAACAGGATGGCATCGAATCCGATGATATATATATAGACCCTTTGGTTAAACCTATAAGCAGCGAACCGGATCAAGCCAAAAGCTTTTTAGAAGCGGTCAGGATGCTCAAGCAAAGCGGAATAAAAACTATAGGCGGATTAAGCAATGTCTCTTATGGATTGCCGGCACGGCGAATCTTGAATGCAGTATTTTTATCTTTAGCTATAGAAGCAGGCATAGATGCGGTTATTATAGATCCGGTGGATGAAGTTGTGCAGAGCGCAATTAAAGCCGGTGATAAAAGCCTACCTTTTCAAGAAGAAAGTTTTAAATTAGCAAAACAGGCCCTTCTCGGTGAGGATGCATATTGTAAGGACTACATCAGAGCATTTCGAGAAGAAAGACTGATATGAAAAAAATAATAATTATTATTGCAGTGACTGCGCTTATTGTATCTATTGTTATCTTTCCATTGTTTAATAAGAGCCAAAGACGCAGCCGGTTTAAAATGGGCACTGTTGTGGAGATTACTTTAAATGGGCCTATCTGGACAAATTTCGATAAAATTTTCGAGAAAGCATTTTTGGCTATTGATAAAGCCCAAAATTTAGCAGACAGATATAACCAGGGCAGTCAAATAAGCATAGTAAATAGAGAAGCTCATAAATTCCCTGTCGTGGTAGATAAGGAGCTTTATAATCTGATAGAAAATGCTACCAGTATAAGCAAAAATACAGAAGGGGCTTTTGATATAACAGTTACGCCGTTAGTAGAATTGTGGGGATTTTATAAAAAACAAGGAAGCCTGCCATCCGATGCGAAGATAAAAGGGGCCCTAGCAAGAGTGGGTTTTAATAATATAGTTTTAGATAGGGAAAAAAAAGCAGTTTTCTTAAAAAAAGACGGTGTAGGTCTTGACCTTTCAGCGATTGCTAAAGGATATGCTGTAGATAAAGCAGCCAAGGTTATAAGAGAATGTGGTATCAGCTCAGCCATTATCAACGCTGGCGGAGATATATATTGCGTTGGTAAAAAAAATATATTTCAAAAATGGAACGTAGGGATAAAAGATCCTGACGATAACAAAAAGATTATAAAGGTGATACATGTCAGGGACAGGGCTGTAGCGACATCTGGAGGATACGAAAAGTTTCTTACGCGCCAAGGGGAAAAATACTCTCATTTAATAGATCCGAGAACAGGCCTTCCGGCTGAAATATCACGCAATGCTACTGTAGTTGCCCGGACTTGCACTCTGGCAGATGCGTTAGCTACGGCTTTGTGTATACTTAGTAAAAATAAAATAGATCAGCTTAAAATAAAGTATGATATAGAGGTGTTTATTAAATAGGGACAGCGACCGTTTAAAAACAGTCGTTTGCCCATATTTAAACGGTCGCTGTCCCTGTTTAAACGCGCTCATTTTAAAAAGGAGCACATTATATGCTTAATATTTTTACGGTGATTGGGGCATCGGTGCTGGCTTTGGCCTTTGCTGCGTTTTTAGCCATTAAGATTTTGTTTAAAGATGATGGCACGGACAGGATGGAAGAGATTGCAAACGCTGTAAAGGAAGGAGCAGATGCATTTTTAAAGAGACAATATTTTGTCGTAAGCATCTTTTTTGTAATCGGTTTTATTATTTTGTTGTTTCTGTCAAGGGAAAAATACCTGTCTATATTTGTGCCTTTTGCATTTATATCAGGCGGTTTTTTTTCCGGTCTTGCTGGATATATAGGCATGAAGATAGCCACATCCTCAAGCTCAAGAACTGCGCAGGCTTGCCGTAGCAGTTTAAACGGTGGATTAAATATAGCCTTTTCATCAGGGGCGGTCATGGGCCTTACAGTGGTAGGGCTGGGCCTTTTGTTTTTATCAGGATGGTATCTTATACTTAAATGGTTTTATTCGATTAATCCAATTCCGGAAGGATATACAGAGGCCCTCATAATCTCGAGCAATATGCTTATGTTTGGCTTAGGAGCTAGTTCACAGGCCCTTTTTGCCAGAGTTGGCGGTGGAATATATACAAAAGCCGCTGATGTTGGAGCGGATTTAGTCGGCAAGGTAGAAAGCAATATACCGGAAGATGACCCGAGAAACCCTGCGACCATAGCTGATAATGTCGGTGATAATGTCGGAGATGTTGCAGGTATGGGCGCTGATCTTTTTGAATCGTATATAGGTTCTATAGTAGCATCTATTGCATTAGGGGCCGCTGCTGGATTTGGCATAAAAGGCATTATGCTGCCGTTAGTTATAGCTGCGGTAGGAATAATTTCTTCAATAATAGGAACATTTTTTGTAAGAACAAAAGAAAAGGCAGCTCAAGGCGAACTTTTAAATGCTTTAAGACGCGGTATCTTTATAACGTCGTTATTGGTAATTGTCGGCTGTTATTATGCTGTAAAAATGGTGTTAGGCTTTGAGTATATTGGTATATTCTGGGCAATAGTATTCGGTCTTGTATGCGGTCTTGTTATTTCATTTTCATCGGAATTTTTTACATCAGCAAATTATAGACCAACAAAGTCTATATCCGATTCATCTATAACAGGTCCGGCTACAGTGATTATAGCAGGCATATCCATTGGCATGCTTTCTACCGCCATACCTATTGTTGCGGTTTGCGCTGCTATATTCGGGGCATTTTATATATCAGGCGGTAGTATGAATTACAGTATCGGCCTTTTTGGTGTAGGCATTACAGCGGTTGGTATGCTGTCTACACTTGGGATTACTCTTGCTTCTGACGCATATGGCCCTGTTGCGGATAATGCAGGAGGTAATGCAGAAATGGCGAAATTAGGACCTGAAGTAAGAAAAAGAACAGATGCCCTGGATTCACTTGGTAATACTACAGCGGCAACAGGCAAAGGTTTTGCAATTGGCTCTGCTGCCCTTACAACATTGGCATTAATAGCAGCATATAACCAGAGTATAAATATGCTTGGAAAACAGATGGACTTAAGTCTGCTTAATCCCAGGCTTTTAATAGGTCTTTTTGCAGGTGGCATGTTACCATTCCTTTTTTGTTCGATGACTCTTAAGTCGGTCGGAAAAGCTGCTTCGAAGATTGTGGTTGAAGTAAGAAGACAGTTTAAGGAGATAAAAGGACTTTTTGAAGGCGAGGAAAAGCCAGATTACGAAAAATGCGTTACCATTGTTACCGCTACAGCGCAAAAGGAAATGATATTACCATCACTCCTTGCTATATTAGCGCCTATAATAGTAGGGCTCCTTATAGGCGTAGAAGCAGTAGCCGGACTTTTGACAGGGGCGCTTATATGTGGGTTTGTACTGGCAGTTATGATGGCAAATGCCGGTGGCGCCTGGGATAATGCCAAAAAATACATAGAAGGAGGTGCCTATGGTGGAAAGGGAAGCCTTTCCCACAAGGCTAGCATTGTGGGAGATACCGTAGGTGACCCTTTTAAAGATACATCCGGCCCATCACTTAATATCCTTATTAAGCTTATGTCAATGGTTTCAGTTGTATTTGCTACATTTATCGTTGCAAATACATTAATGAAATAAAGAAAAACTCCCCCCGTCTGCGCTGCCTTTTTCATTGCAAAGATATGGCGCATTTGTTATAATTATTGTAAAATTTGGCGGCGTAGCTCAGCTGGTTAGAGCAGTCGGCTCATACCCGGCATGTCAGTGGTTCGAGTCCACTCGCCGCTACCATAGCCATGAATACCCAAGTCCAAAAAAAAGAACACAGAAGATATCCCAGGTTATACCAGGGATTTTTGGTTAAGTTTAAGCATTTGGATGAAAATGGCGAACCCAAAGGTGAAATGCATGAGGGTTTTACTAGAGATGTAGGTAAGGGAGGAATGTCTATAGAAAGCAGGCTTGAGAGAAAGAAAGAGGTATTTGAATTTGTTCCGGGTAAGACCAAATTGAAACTTTATATTAGCATACCGGCCGATGCTCCGCCTGTAGATTCCATAGCAACTATTAAATGGTCAACCAAAGTTTCAGAGCCGGTATTTGATGTTTACTTTTTTGGTGTAGAGTATGACCAGATAGACGGTGCTCAGCAACGAATGGTTGAAAGGCACGTTAATAGACTCCGCAGGAAACGTAAGTTTTTCCTTTATTTTTTCCTTCTGTCAGCTGCCTTTATCATCCTTTTTGCACATATGATATTAGTATCACGTTAAAAAGAAAGGGGACAGTCCCTATTTTTGCTAACACATTAAAAAAGCGAAAATGGGACAGTCCCCATTTTATATCTATGCTTAAAAGAATAAAAGACACTATACACAAATTTTCTATGCTTAAAAAAGGAGACAATGTACTTGTGGCTATCTCAGGGGGGCCAGACTCGGTATGCCTTTTACTGGTTTTAAATTCGATTAAGAAAAAATTTGGCATAAACTTGTTTTGTGCTCATCTAAATCACCGGTTAAGAGGCGTAGAGTCTGATTGTGATGAGCGTTATGTAAAAAGATTAACCAAAAAACATCGAATACCACTTTTGATAGAATCAAGAAATGTTACAAAATTTGCAAAAGATAAAAAATTTTCATTAGAGCAAGCAGCTCGGAAATTGCGGTATGATTTTTTATTGCAGACTGCCAGGAAAATAGGCGCTGATAAAATAGCTGTGGGACATACCAAAGATGATCAGGTTGAAACTTTGTTTATGCGGCTTTTTCGCGGAACAGGATTACGTGGCTTAAGGGGCATTCCTGGCGTGCGAAAGATTTCGCCTAACATATCAATTATTCGCCCATTAATCGAAACTCCAAGGGAAGAAATCCTCTTCTTTCTAAAGAAAAGAAAAATCAGAGCCAGATTAGATTCAACAAATGCGCAAACTGCATTTTTAAGAAATAGAATTAGGCATGAGCTCCTGCCACACATAGAAAAATATTATTCTCCCAGGATAAAGGAGATTCTAACCAGAACAGCTGATAGTCTGGATGCAGATTATGATTATTTAATAAAGCAGCAACACAAAGCATTTAAAAGAATAGCTAAAATAAAAAAAGATGCAAGCATAAGTTTACCTATAAAAGGATTAAAATCTTTACCCATTTCTTTTAAAAGGGGTGTGGTTAGAATAGCCATAGAAAATGTTAAAGGCAATTTGGAAGGCATAGATTACAGACATTGGGTAAAGATAGAAGATTTAATGGAAGGAGCCACGACGTCTTTACATTTGCCTGGCGGCATAAACGTCGTTAAAAGGCCAAAAACAGTGCATTTCATGGTTAAAAAAAATGGCGCAGGTGGCGAATTTAAAAAAATTGTGCCAGAAACGAATTTAATCAAAATACCGGGGGTAACTAAA
>CP070655.1:752609-782542 GCA_020354945.1 Candidatus Omnitrophota bacterium | reverse complement strand
GCTGTTGGGATGTTAGGGGCAAGTGTTAAGGTAGAAAAAACTATTAATGAAGTTAACACTTCGGACTATGACGCAGTGATTTTTGTCGGCGGGCCTGGAGCATCAGAATATTTTGAGGATTCAACTGCTCATAGCATAGCAAAAAGAGCAAATGAGCAAGGAAAGTTAGTATGCGCAATATGTATAGCTCCGGTTACCCTTGCCAGGGCAGGCCTTCTTACCGGAAAAAGGGCCACAGTATTCTCATCAGAGGCAAATGAATTAAAACGAGTCGGGGCAGTTTATACGAGGGGAGAGGTTGAGGTCGATAGCAACATAATAACTGCCGACGGGCCTGCATCGGCTAAGGAATTCGGAAAGGCAATACTGGAGAAGCTAAAGTGATGGCGAACATACAGGAAATAAAGAAATATCCGGATACAATACTGCGGTCTAAGTGTTCTCCTGTGGAAATAGTGGATGATAAAATAAGGTCTATTTTATCCGATATGACTCTTATAATGCATACTTATAATGGTATAGGCCTTGCAGCCCCGCAGATAGGAATAGATAAACAAATTGTAGTAGTAGATATAGGAGAAGGCCCGATAGGTTTGGTAAATCCGCAAATTGTTGACAAAGATGGTAAGAGCGCCATTGAAGAAGGATGCCTTTCTTTGCCGGAAGTTTTAGTTAAGGTAAAAAGGGCCGGAGGTATAAAAGTAAAAGCCCTGAATGAAACCGGCAGAGAGATTACCATTGATGCCAAAGGGCTTCTTTCGACAGTTATACAGCATGAAATAGACCACCTTAACGGTATCTTAATTATAGATTATGCTAATTTTATCAAAAAAGAGTTTTTAAAAAGAAATCTGTTAAAACACCGGGAAAGAAAGCCGATGTAGCATGGTGGGGATGCCCTGCAGCACAAACGCATAGGAATATATCACGATGAAAAAATGCCCAAAATGTAAAATCAGATATAATGACTTGTGGTATAAGTGCATAATGTGTCACACCAAGTTAGTTCCGAAACAAAAGGGAGTCTTTCTATTTAAAAAAAGGTTCTATGTCAATCTTGAGGATCCTGAATGTCTCTTAGGGCAATTAATAGAACAGGCTAATACTCTTATTATTTTTAGCACACCTTCCGGAGAAGCGTTAATGTGCAACGAAGCCGTTGAATTCTTTACCGGCTATAAGCGTGATGAAATTTTCAAACAGGAATGGCTCGATTTATTATATAAAGCGCAACAGGCAAGGAAAGAGATGTTTAAAGCAGTTATGAAAGGCTGCCTTATAAGCATTCGCTCCAAGACTTATGAGGGAGCTATTTTTAGAAAAGATGGCTCTGAATGCATGCTTTCCTGGAGGCTTGCTACTATCAGGGGCAAGAAAGACAAAAATCTTGGCTTACTCTGCGTTGCTCATGATGTAACCGATAGGAAAATAACAGAAGATGATATAAATATTCATGGACAAAGAGTTAAAGACATACTTTCCAGTATAAGGGAATATGTATTGATGACCACCAACCTTGAAGGTAAAATAACATACTATGGTTTAGGCGCAAGAAATATATTTGGATGGCCTGCAGACAAAGTTTATCTGGAAGATATTTCTCTTATTTATCCTAAATATAATAGGTCTTATATCATAAAGAAAATATCTGAGGAAATCCAAAAAAATGCTAAATTTGAAGGAGAAGTTAAACTTTTAAGAAAAGGCGATATTGAATTTCCTGCGATACTCACAATTACTCCGTTACTAAACAGGGATGGCCAGACAATAGGTTATACGTATGTAGGCAAGGATATGACCGAAAAGAAAAAGATCGAACGACAGATGATACAATCAGAAAAGATGGCGGCAGTGGGACAGCTTGCCTCGGGGGTGGCCCATGAGATTAATAATCCTTTGCTGGTAATATTAGGTAGACTCGAGTTATTAGATGTAGAGAAGTTGTCAAAAGGCGTGGTTAAAACACTGAACATACTAAAAACCCAGGCCCTGCGTATCCGCACTATAGCGGATAGGCTGCTTTCTTATTCTAAAGAAAAAAAGCCTGACATAAAGCCATTAGATTTAACCAGGCTTATGAAAAGCATCACCCCTTTATTAGGGTATTATCCGGAGTTTAAAAAGATTCTCTGGAAGGAGGAATTTCAGAAAGGCCTGCCAAAGGTAAAAGGAGATTTTAATCAACTTCAAGAACTATTCCTCAATTTAGGCCTGAATGCCTGCCAGGCAATGCCTGGCAGTGGTAAAGTAACTATCATTACAAGATATGATAAAGGCGAAAGATTCGTAGAAGTATTGGTCAAAGATACAGGAGAGGGTATGACCGATGAACAGATGCAGAGATTATTTGACCCTTTTTTCAGCACCAAGGAAAAAGGTACTGGCTTGGGATTGGCTGTATGCCGTAATATAATAGAGCGGCATAAAGGCAATATAGAAGTTGAGAGCGCCGTAGGAAAAGGCACAGTTTTTACTATAAAATTACCTGTGGCAGATTAGAAACAGTTCTCAGTTCTTAGTTTTACAGTTTCGATGCAAACAGTAAATTTTTGCAAACAAGGGGACGAACATGAAGATATTAGTTGTTGATGATGAACAGGATGTATTGGATTTATTCAAGGACCTTTTTGCTAAACAGAATTATCAGGTTAAATACGCTTTAAGCGGAAAATCTGCATTAGAAATGATAGATAAAGGCAGGCCGGATGTTGTCCTTTTGGATATAAAAATGCCGGAGATGGATGGCATTCAAACCCTTGAAGAAATAAAGAAGAAAGACCCCTCAATTGAAGTAGTAATGCTTACAGCTTATGGATATGAGGATGAGTTGATAAATGAATCTATGCAAAGAGGCGCCTCCGGCTATATCAGTAAGAATTTACCCCTCCAGCAGATAATAAATACCTTTAATACCCTCCTGAAGTCCATGTCTGGCTAAAGAATAAAGGCATCAGTATGTAATTGGTGGTGCCGAAGGGGGGAGTCGAACCCCCACGGGCCGAAGCCCACATGGCCCTGAACCATGAACGTCTCCCAATTCCGTCACTTCGGCATATCAATTAAAGTATATACAAAAATAGATGTTTAGTCAAATAAAACCTTATGGATGTTTTCACCACAAATCCTTGATTTTCTCTATTATTTATGTTATATTTAATCACTTGCGATGAAGAATCCTATTGCTACCAATAGAAAGGCTTCCTATGATTATGTGCTCTTTGATAGATTTGAAGCTGGTATAGGATTAAAGGGCGCAGAGGTTAAGTCTATAAGGGACAGAAAAATCAATATAAATGATAGCTTTGTCCGTATAAACAACGAAGAGCCCTTTCTCTACGCCGCACATATAAGTCCTTATAAGCAGAGTGGGCCATTTGCACCTGATTCTACAAGGATTCGTAAATTACTACTTCATAAGACGCAGATACACAAACTTATAGGCCTAACCTCGCAAAAGGGCTATACTATTGTCCCTACAAAAGTATATTTTAAAAAAGGGAAAGTCAAATTAGAAATTGCAGTAGCAAAAGGCAAAAAGTTCTTTGATAAAAGGGAGAAAATCCGCAAGCGGCAAGTTGAAAGAGAAATACGCCGCTCCCTTAAAACGCGGGGAAGATAACATGTTTAGGGACAGTCCCCAAATTACGACAGGAATACGATAGGGGACAGTCCCCAGTAATGGGGGCGAATTGGGTTCGACTTGACGTGATTTAGCAAAAAGGAGCATGCCAAGGTTGGTCGGTTGGCCTTGTAAAAAGCCGACTACAATGATAAGTGCGGACATACTTCGCACAAGAGTCATGGAGACAGTTCCTGTTTCGACAGGGATTGCTTCCATGATGCCGCTAGCCGCCTAAGTTGCGGCTACCGTCAGCCGAGCTTGCCTATGGGTTCGGGCCTGGCGTAGGTAATAGGCTGGCCCAGCATTTTTAGCTTTTTGGGTGCTGGGCGAGATTTTAAAAAGATAGTTCCAGAAAGATTGTTCCTGCACAAGCTTTTCGGGATGAATTTAAAATACAGGATAAGCATGTAGCGCCTTTTGTTAGACACTCATGGACAGGGGTCCGACTCCCCTCGCCTCCACCAAAATTTACGAAGAAAATTTTGTCCCGAGAACACTAGAATCCGACGAATAGAAGGATTCAACAAAGTCGAGGGGCAAGAAATAAGAAATGAAAAAACTAACATATCTGTTAATAATAATTTTTTTTATATCAGGCTGTGCCACAGCTCCTAGGAAAGAAGCAGTTTCTTTTGGAGGCGTGACTCGTTCTATAAATGGCGTCGGTTATGTCCCTGCCAGTGCAGTAATTCAAAGCTATAACGCAAACCACACATGGGATCCTATTGCACGTAAACTCATAATAGAAAAAAATGGCAGAGAGGCTATATTTTGCGTGGGAGCCGATGCAGCCCTTATAAATAACAGCATAAAGAAGATGCCAGCTGCGGTTAAAATGGACTCAGGCAAAATTATGATCCCAGCTTCATTTGCCTCTTTGGTGTTAAAAGAATTATTTCCCCCACCCATTATTTCCACTAGAAGAAAAAGGCCCATACCTTATAAGGGTAAATACGCAATACGCACCATAGTTATTGACCCGGGCCACGGCGGAAGAGACCCCGGCGCAATATCATCGATAGGAATAAAAGAAAAAGATATCGTTTTAAGTATCTCCAAAAGATTAAAAAGCTATTTGCAAAAAGAAGGAATAAAAACAATTCTTACAAGAGACAATGATAGATTCATCTCTTTATGGAGAAGGTCCCACATAGCTAATGAAAACAATGCAGATTTTTTTATAAGCATACATGCCAATGCTTCCAGGACTAAATATGTTAACGGCGTAGAGGTCTTTTATTTATCAGAAGCAGTAGATGATTTTGCAAGAGCAACTGCTGCTGCAGAAAATGCAGCACTGCAATATGAAAGTTCTTCTTTTAATAAGTTTAAGCCAAAATCAGCAGTTGCAGCTACGTTAGGGGATATGCTATCTGATGAAAATCGGAGGGAATCTATAGAGCTGGCTAAATGCATAGGGGGAGGAATGTCTAAATCCCTTAGTTTAAGAGACAGAGGAGTTAAAGGAGCCAGATTTTATGTATTAAAGGGCGCTCAGATGCCATCGGTAGTGGTTGAGGTAGGGTTTCTTTCTAACAGAAAAGAAGCAATGAAATTAAAAGACAAAAATTTCCAGCAGAGATTAACCAAAGCCATAGCAGACGGAATAGTTCTATATAAACATCGCTATGAGAAAACGGATGGATTTACCAGGCCTAGATGAAGGATCTAAATAGACCTATAGGAGTTTTTGATTCCGGCATGGGCGGCCTTACCGCGGTAAAGCAATTGATTAAATTTTTACCGAATGAGGATATTGTATATTTAGGCGATACTGCTCGTGTCCCTTACGGGAATAAATCTAAAAAGACAGTAATAAAATTTTCCATACAAAATACCCTGTGCTTGCTAAAATTTAAAGTAAAACTTATAATCATAGCTTGTAACACGTCTTCAAGCTTAGCCTTAAATACACTTAGAAAAAGATTCAAAATCCCTATAATAGGCGTGATTGAGCCGGGGGTTAAAAAGGCGTTGCAATTAACAAGAAATAAGTGCATAGGAGTGATAGGAACCAATGCTACTATAAGTAGTAATGCATATCAAAGAGAAATCAGCCGGATAGCCCCTTCGGTAAAAGTATTTGGCCAAAGTTGTCCTTTATTTGTTCCTTTGGCAGAAGAAGGCTGGCTACGAGGGAAAGTAACCCTGGATATTATCAGAAAATATTTAGCGCCTCTTATAAAAAGAAAAATAGATACTCTTATATTAGGATGCACCCATTATCCTTTGCTTAAGCCGTCTATAAAAAAGGCAATAGGCACTGATATAAAATTAATTGATTCTGCTAACGAAGTTGCCCAAGGTGTTAAAAGATTGATGAATGTTAAGGGTATTGCTTCTGAGGAAAATAAAAAGGGGAGAATGAAGTTTTTTTTGACGGATAAACCATATAATTTTAAGGGCATAGCAGAGAAATTTTTGGGCAGAAAAATCGGATACATTTATCAGGTTAAAATATGAGATACGAAATAATCGTTGAATCAGACTTTAGCGCAGCTCACCGTTTAAGAGCTTATAAGGGTAAGTGCGAAAATTTACATGGGCATAACTGGAGAGTTCAAGCCGTATTTACCAAAAGCAATCTTAACAAAATAGGTTTAGTTTTAGATTTTAAGGTCGCCAAAAGGCTCCTGGAGAAAATATTAAAGGAACTTGACCACAAAGAACTAAATAAGATAAACTTTTTTAAAAAGAATAATCCCACCTCTGAACTCATAGCAAAGTTTATATTTGAGAGACTAAAAAAACTTATAAAAAATGAGGCAAATCTAGAAAAGGTCTCTGTTTGGGAGACTCCCACATCCTGCGCCAGCTACGGTGCATAATCCCCCTTATTTTCTTCGAAAATAAAACAGGGGGGACGGCGAAAATCACTTAAAGATTATCGCCAGGGATGATTTTCTTGAATGAAAAAAGCAGTTGTTTTATTATCCGGCGGCATTGATTCTACGACAGCACTTTTCTGGGCTAAGGGGAGAGGTTATAAATGTCTCTGCTTGGTATTTGATTATGGCCAGCGCCATAAAAAGGAGATAAATCAGGCAAAATTGATTGCCCAAAAAGCCGGATGCGAGTACAAGGTATTAAGAATTGCTCTTGCCGGAGGAGGCAGCTCACTCGTTAACAGGCAGATTTCGTTAGCAAGGCCTAAAATATCAAAGTCTATTCCGGCAACTTATGTGCCTGCGCGAAATATTATATTTTTAAGCTTTGCTGTATCTTTTGCAGAAAGCAGAAAGGCCAACACCATTGTCATCGGAACCAATCAAATCGATTATAGCAACTATCCCGATTGCCGGAGTGAATTTCTTAAGGCATTCCAGAGGGCTGTTAATAAAGGCACAAAATCTGCTATTGCCGGTAATTTATTTAAAATTGTAGCACCCCTTGAGAATAAGACCAAGGCCCGGATAATAAAGACCGCTAAGAAACTGAATGTACCATTAGAATTAACCTGGTCTTGTTACGGTGGCGGCAAGAGGCCTTGCGGAAAGTGCGCTTCGTGTCTCATTCGCGCTAAAGGATTTAAGGAGGCAGGCATAAAAGACCCTTGCCTTGAATGAAAGGTCTACGAACTACGAACTACGAACTACGAACCGATATGCTCGAGATATTCTCCTCTATTCAGGGAGAAGGACCATATGTTGGCCAGCGGCAGATCTTTATAAGATTTAACAATTGCAATTTAAATTGTAACTTCTGCGATGTGCCTAAAAACATAAAATCCGCTAAGTTTGACGTTGATGGAGTTGTTTCAAAAATAAAAAAAATAAATAAAAAGACAAAACATAAGGCTGTTTCGCTAACAGGCGGCGAGCCGCTTTTACAAACCAGGTTTTTGAAGGAATTATTGCCTAAATTAGGGAAGTTTAAATTCAAAATTTATTTAGAAACAAACGCTACGCTGCCTGAGAATCTAAAAAGCATATTAAAATATATTGATGTCATTTCAGCAGATATAAAATTACCGAGCGTAACTAAAGAAAGACCTTGTTGGAGAGAACATTTAGATTTTATAAAAATTGCCAGCAATAAAAATATTTTTGTAAAGACTATCGTATCTAAGAAACTAAAAATTGGC
The DNA here is from genome assembly GCA_020354945.1 of Candidatus Omnitrophota bacterium. Classification (GTDB taxonomy): domain Bacteria; phylum Omnitrophota; class Gorgyraeia; order JABMRG01; family JAFGKX01. The sequence goes on along the minus strand of CP070655.1, from coordinate 774,836 downwards.
GATTTTAAGAAAGCGGTCTCTTTGCTAAGGAAAATAGATGCAAAAGTACCTCTTGTAATACAACCAGCAATGAATAGAAAGAAGGTGTTAATTAGCACAAACAGATTACACAGATTGCAGCGTTATGCGTTAAAATTTTTAAAGAATGTTCTGGTTATCCCACCGACGCAGAAGATTATAGGAGTACGATAAAGATGGCTAAAAAGAAAAGTCCTTACCATGGATTGCAGGAAAATATAAGAAAATTAAAAACACCAAAAATTGACACATTTAGAAATAAATATCCTGATCGTGATTATACAGTAAATTTAGAAACTTCAGAGTTTACCTGTATTTGCCCCAAGACAGAACTCCCAGATTTTGCCAATATCGTTATCAGATATATTCCTGATAAATTATGCGTGGAATTAAAATCTTTTAAACTCTATTTGCACTATTATCGGGATATAGGAATCTTTCACGAGCATGCAACAAATAAGATTTTAGATGATTTTGTGTCTGCTTGTAAACCGTGCTGGGCACAGATAACCGCTGCATTTAATATACGAGGCGGAATAAAAACTACTGTAACAAGGGAATATAAGAAGCCTTAAAAGCTTCCGGCTCTACCCCCTGGGCCTATGGCCCGTAGGGCCAGAGGTGAGCCGTAGGCTCGGAGAGGAGAAATAGACATGAGAGACGATGGGCGTGGAAATCAAGGTTTAAGAGAAGTTACCATAAAAAAAGATTTCTTAAAATATGCAGAAGGTTCCTGCTTAATAGAGATGGGAAATACAAAAGTAATCTGTTCGGCTTCGGTAATTGATGGCGTGCCACCCTTTTTAAAAAATTCGGGTAAAGGCTGGGTCACTGCTGAATATGGCATGCTTCCGCGTTCATGCAAGATGCGTACGCCTCGTGAGTCTTCACGCGGTAAAATGGGCGGAAGAACCAATGAAATACAGAGATTGATAGGGCGCAGTTTAAGAGCCGTGGTCGATACCTCTGTTTTAGGCGAACGAACTATATGGATAGATTGCGATGTTATCCAGGGAGATGGCGGAACTCGCGCTGCAAGCATTACAGGGGCTTTCATAGCCCTGGCAGATGCGCTTAGAAGAATGCGCAAAGACGGTCTTATTGAAGATTTGCCATTGGCCGACTATGTTGCATCCGTAAGCGTGGGCATTGTCAATGGGAAGATTATATTAGATTTGACATATAGAGAAGATTCGCAGGCAGATGTAGATATGAATATAGTAATGACAGAGAAAGGCAAATTCATAGAGATTCAAGGAACGGCAGAAGGCAGGCCGTTTACAAAGACGGATATGGACCATATGCTTGAGCTCGCAAAAAAAGGCATTGAAAAGCTGATTAGGAAGCAAAAAGAAGTATTGAAATTAGAAATATAATGCAACAACTCATTATTGCGACAAGAAATAAGAAAAAGCTAAAAGAGCTAAAAAGACTCCTTAAAGGATTACCGGTAAAGGTTAAAGGCCTACATCAGCTTAAAGGAAAAATTCCTAAGATAAAAGAGGATAAAAAAACATTCATTGCTAATGCTAAAAAGAAGGCGCTAATTATATCGAAATTAATAAAGGGTGCAATTGTCCTTGCAGATGATTCAGGTCTTGTGGTCGGTTGTTTAGGAGGGGCCCCGGGGATTAATTCCGCCCGTTATGCAGGAGTTTCTCAGAATGATGACAAGAATATAGCCAAATTATTGAAAAATATGAAGTCCATAAACACTAAAAGAGGCGCTTATTTTATCTGCACGGCTGTTATAGCGAGGAATAATAAAGTTGTCGGCGTTGCCGAAGGGAAGATAGAAGGTATTATAGCCAAAGAAAGGCACGGCAGGAGCGGTTTTGGCTATGACCCGGTGTTTATTCCAAAAGGACATAAAAAGACATTTGCCTGGATGAAGCCCGCCTATAAAAACAGAATTAGCCATCGCGCGAAAGCCCTTAAACAAGCCAAAACTATCATTCAAAAATATCTCCGAGAACATCCTTAAGTTTATCTATTACTTTTCCCTTCATTATTTTCCTTATAGGAAAAGGCACTATTTTATATTCCGGTTTTTCTATTGTGCCGGTTAGTTTTACCTCCACCATGTAAGCTCCGGCTTCATGAAGCACGGCAGAGGCTATTTTGCCGAATGCGGTGGCTCTTGTGGTTATATCTTCGGCAAATCTTCCTGTTACATTAAAATCGAGTGTGCTGTCGAACCCCACAGAACCTTCCCATACCAAGGCAGCCTTTTGGCTCAATATTTTGAAATCCCTCGTATATATTCTTTTATCCGAGACGGAAAAATTTCCGAAGGCATCTGTGAGGATAAGGTATTCAGGCGGGATTCCCAATATCGCATCCAGCAAATCAGCCACTACCGGAAATTTTCCTAGATAGCCTTCTGTCACCTGGACCCAACCGTTGCCCTTTAAAGAATCTTTATCATCAAGATAACCGTTCAATGTAGCCTTTGAAGCAAGGATACCTTTTACTTTAGATTTGGAAAACTTGATGCCGGAAATAAACTTCCCTATATTAATATTTCTTGCCTCTATATTTACAAGATAAGGTTTTTTATCAGATTTTAGATTTAACCTTGCGGTTATATCGGCTATTCCGTCATAGGAGTAAATTATCAGATTTAGGAGCGGTTGTTTAGAATCTTTAAGAAATCCTTTCGCCTGCAAAGAGTAATTTTTATATGCAATGTTTAATCCCAGAATATTTATAAGGTCGTCCCCAATTTTTATTATACCCTTTGCCTTTAAGTCTTTAGATTCTAAAGCCCCGTTGATTAAAGGCTCCTTAAGTTCAGTGGCAATTCCGCTTGATGCGTATGGAATATCATTATATTTAAATGATAATTTATCCCAGGCTAATCTATCTTTCTGGAAAATTATCTCGCAATCTATATTTTTTATTTTTTCTTTCAGCCAGGGACAGCTAAGATTTGCGCCTGAAATTTTTAAATCGCCCTTATATATTAAAGCCTGAGGTTGAGCTTTCTCGGTGGCGATGTTGATATTTAAATCAGCCTCTCCTTCCAAGTCAATTTCTTTGAATTTAACTTTTGCTTGTTGTGGTAAACTCTGTATTAATTGATTTAAGTTTACTGCATTAGCCAGGATGTTTATGTCTATTTCGGGAAATTCGGCAGTATAATCTAATTTGCCGCTCAGTGAAACAGGAGAGCCTGCGATGCCGCCGGTTGAATCTTTAATTGTAACGGATTTGTTGATAAATATAGCCTCGCCCGCAGCATTGAAAATTTCCGGAAGAGTATCCGAAAGAGCTAATGTCGCATTTTTAAATTTAATTTTTCCTTTATAAGCAAGGTCTTTAGGAATTTTTATATTGCCCAGCAGCTGGCCGTCTATATCGAAATCGCCAACCAGGCGTAGATTTTGTTTTCGAAATTTCAAAGACTCGATATCGCCGACAGCTTTTATTATCGAAGTCCCGTCAGGTTCCAGAAATACATCGGCCTTTATTTTTGCCAGGCCGTCTAACACGCCTGTATTGGATAAATTTTTTATTTTTTTTAAATCTAACTCTGTTGCCGTAATCTTTAGAGTAGTTTTTGCATTTTTAAACGGATGAGCAATTTTGCCCTTTACGTTAATAGGACTTTGGTGGATTTGCGCGTTTAAGACCAGGCTTAATGAATGGGGCAGGGATAATCCTATGCTTGCCTTTACATCGGTTAAGGTTTCGCTTATGCGGCTGTCTTGGAAATTGTCGTTAAATACAACAGTGCCGCCTGTAATAGATGCTTTTAGAATAGAAAGATAAAATTTTCTCTTTTTAGGTAAAGGTGGTTCCGCTTTAAGCAAGGCGGGTTTTCCAAAATTCCAATTGCCGGTTTCATCTCTCTCTATTTTAATATAAGCAGATTCAAAAAGAAGCCCCGGAATAACAATGTGTATCTTGCGTAAAGAAGGTATTAGGAGAGGTTTAAAATATGCTCTATCTGCCTTGAATATAGGCTCTTTTTTCTCGCCCTTTTTAAAAATTTTTATGTTTTCAAGTTCAAACCCTCTGGCTATATGAAACCTCAAGCTTCCTATATCGATAGAAAGACGGGTTTGCTTTTCGATAGTGCTGGTTAGCAAAGTTTTTAGTTTCTCCGGTATCAGGGTCTGGTTAAGATACCATACTAAAAGGAGAAAACATACTATTGCAATGAATATAAAAATAAAAAAAGCATATCTTCTCATCACAAAAACTGATTATACATTGCAATAGCGGCATGGTCAAGGAGATTGCTTGAATATTCCTTTTTACGCTAATTAACACGAATTTAGAAGGAATTACCACGAATAAAATTTGTGTAACTTCGAACAAAATTCGTGTTTAAATATAATTTTTCAGTGCTCTCGTCAAGCAATACTTGACAGGATTTTATTATTACTATATAATAGTTTGCTTACGATGTTAAAAATAGAAAAGCACTATGGAAGATATAGTAAATATAAGACTTAATAAAAAGAAGACCTTGGAGCAGGAGGGGATATTCCCTTATGGCCGTAAGTTTAATAAAACCGACACTCTTAAAGCGGTAGTCGATAACTACAAAGGGGAGGTCGAGGTTTCTACTGCCGGGAGAGTTACGACGATAAGGTCGCACGGAGGCAGTATCTTCTGCGATATAAAAGACTTTACAGGGAAGCTGCAACTGTATTTTAAAAAGGACGTATTAGGAGATAAGAATTTCCGTATCTTGCAGCAGATTGACATTGGAGATATAATAGGCGTTCGTGGCAAACTTTTTAAGACCCATCGAGGAGAAATTACTATAAATGTATCCTCATTCAGTCCTTTATCTAAAGCATTGCGTCCCCTGCCTGAGAAATGGCATGGTTTAAAAGATATAGAGGCCAGATACAGGCAAAGGTACTTAGACTTTATTGCTAATGATGAAGTGAAAGATATATTCATATTTCGCAGCAGATTGATAATGAAAATACGCTCATTTTTCGATGAAAGGGGATATTTAGAGGTTGAGACACCGATGCTGCAGCCTATTCCGGGAGGAGCTGCCGGTAAACCATTTAAAACCCATCACAATGTATATGATGTTGACCTTTTTATGAGAATAGCCCCGGAGTTATACCTGAAACGGCTTTTAGTCGGTGGATTGGATAAGGTCTATGAGATAAATAAATCATTTAGAAATGAAGGGGTCTCGCCCCGCCATAACCCTGAATTTACAATGCTGGAGGCCTATACAGCATATGCAGATTATAATGACATGATGGAAATTACCGAATCTCTTACCGTCTACCTTGCAAAAGAGTTATTAGGAAAGACAGAAATAGTTTATAAAGAGAAAAATATAGACCTTAAGCCGCCCTGGAGAAGAATCTCTTTTGCTCGGGTGATGAAAGAAAATTTTAATATAACAAAAGATGACAAGCCTTCTGTGTGGGCTGAGAAACTTAAAGCAAAGGGCGTAGATATAGAGACAAAAGATATTAGCAGAACAAAACTTATAAACATAATAGCCGATGTATTAGGGCCCAAAGAAGATAAGACCAGCACGAAACCTACTTTTGTAATAGATTATTTTACTGAACTTTGCCCTCTGGCTAAAACAAAGGATGACGACCCTTCACTATCAGAAAGATTTGAGCTTTATATCGGCGGATTAGAAATAGCAAATGCCTATTCAGAATTAAATGACCCTATACAGCAGCGGGAAAGGTTTAAACAGCAGATCGAAGCGAAAGGAGAAGGCGAATTAGATGAGGACTATGTGACGGCATTAGAATATGGTATGCCCCCTGCAGGTGGTTTAGGTATAGGCATTGACCGATTGGCTATGATTTTTACAGACCAGGAGTCAATCAGGGAAGTCATTTTATTCCCACAATTAAAACCGGGAAAGTAATCAGTTATCAGTCGTTAGTACCGAAAACTGATTACTGAAAGCTGCAAACTGACCAATGAGATACGAGTTTTTTATAGCATTACGTTACATATTCAGTAAACGCAGGGAAAAATTTATATCTATAGTTACCTTGATTTCTATATTAGGAGTTGCAGTTGGTGTAGCAGCCTTGATTACCACCCTGGCTGTTATGAGTGGATTTGATAGCGAACTTAAAGCCAGAATAGTTGGTTTAAATCCTCACATCTTCCTCGAGAAAGAATTAGGCATAGAAGACTCAGAAGATTTATCTAAATATATAAACGATATGGAAGGCGTGAAAGGTTCTTTTCCATATATATGGAATCAGGGCATAATAGAGTTTCGTGGAAGGGCGCGAGGCATTGTATTAAGAAGTGTCGATACTAAAAATGAAATTGACTCATCAAAACTTCTCCCTTATTTAGTATCGGTAGCATCCAACGCAGAAATAGAAGATGGATTGATAATGGGAAGCGAATTAGCCTCTGCTTTAGGGGCGTATATCACCGATGAAGTTGCATTAATTACTCCGGGCTTGCGGCGGCCGCATAATATGAAGATAACCAGCATATTTAAATCCGGCATGTATGACTACGATGCCAATGTTGTTTATGCCGGGCTGGGTAATTTATCAACTATTTTTGGTGCTAAGACGGTAAGCGGCATAGGGATTGATTGCACTTCATTAGCAAATTGCAAGAAAGTGAAGGAGAAGTTACAGGAAAAGTTAGGGCGAAAATTTTTTGTGAGCACCTGGGCTGAGAGAAATAAAAATCTATTTTCCGCTATCAAATTAGAGAAGCTGGCTATGTTTGTAATATTAACCCTGATAGTTATAGTTGCCTGCTTTAGTATAATAGGTGTTCTGGTTATGACGGTTATGGAAAAAGGCAGGGATATAGGCATACTAAAGGCGATAGGCGTTTCAGGAAAAGGTATTCTTACTATATTTTCTATGCAGGGTTTTATAATAGGCGTAACAGGAGTTATATTTGGACTGCTGGGTGGGTTAGGCGTATCTTTTTTACTAAAACAATTTGTTAAATTGCCTCCGGAGGTATATTATATTGATAGGATACCTATTAAATTTCACGTTTTTGATTCTGTTATTATAATAATAGCAGCATTGGCTATAAGCCTTTTAGCCACTATATACCCTGCTTATCAGGCTTCAAGGTTGGAGCCAATCCAGGCCTTGCGATATGAGTGAAAAGATGAACACGGATTGACTTCGTTTCGTTTACCGTTTACCGCCAACGGTACACGGTTAACGGTACACGAAACATGCTACTTTCCAGTTATGAATGGAATATTAGTTGCAAAAAATATACATAGGGTATATCAGGATGGCAAACGCAGGCTCCACGTATTAAAAGGCGTAGATATTTCCCTTAATAGCAGTGAGATTTTGGTAATATCAGGCCCTTCCGGCTCAGGCAAATCTACACTTTTACATATTTTAGGGGCATTGGATAAGCCGACTAAAGGAGAAGTCTTATTAGACGGAACTTCTGTTTATAAAGCTGATGATACAACTTGCAGCAAGATTCGGAATGAACGCATAGGATTTGTATTTCAATTTTATCATTTACTTGCGGAATTTAATACCTTGGAAAATGTAATGATGCCGGGGTTAATCAGTCGTCAGTCGTCAGTCGTCAGTCGTCAGTTATTAGAGGAAAATGCAAAACAGCTTTTGGACAAAGTAGGTTTAAGTGCTAGAATAAGCCACAAGCCATCAGAACTTTCCGGCGGCGAAGCCCAGAGAGCAGCGGTTGCAAGAGCGCTGATGAATAGACCGGATGTGGTGTTATGCGATGAACCGACAGGCAATTTAGACCATAAAAATTCAATTGCCATATTCGAATTGATAAAAGAATTAAATTCAAAAGAGGGCACCTCTTTTATTATAGTGACTCATGAACATGAGTACGCTAAGTTTTTTGGCAATGTTAAGCATTTAGAGGATGGGAAGCTTAAAGCAGCTTAGGGGGATTTATGCCATTAATGGTTTATATAAACGGTAAATTTTATAATAAGAATAACGCTAAAATTTCAATATTTGATCATGGTGTATTATACGGTGACGGGGTATTTGAAGGTATAAGGTCATATGATGGCCTGATTTTTAAGTTAAGAGAACATATAAATAGGTTGTATAATTCAGCCGGATTGATAAGACTCAATATACCATTGAGCAAGCCCAAACTAATAAAGGACATTATAAGGACTTTGAAGAAAAACAAGTTAAAAAATGCATATATAAGATTGGCGGTGACAAGAGGGCCCGGAGATTTAGGCCTTGACCCTCGGAAGTGCAAAAATGGAATTGTTTTTATAATAACCGATAAGATTAAGTTATATCCGCATAAGTTTTATGAAAGGGGGTTAAAGATTGTTACCGCCAGGACTAGAAGAAATTTGCCTGTGGCAATAGACCCGAGGATAAAATCCCTTAATTATTTAAATAATATTCTGGCCAAGATAGATGCTATAGATGCAGGGGTTGAGGAAGCGATTATGCTCACCTTTGACGGTTATGTTGCTGAGTGCACCGGAGATAATATTTTTATGGTTAATAAGAATAAACTTATTACACCGCCGAGCAGTATAGGGGCATTGGAAGGTATTACTAAAGACGCAGTTATTAGAATTGCCAGAAGAAAAGAAATAAAATTTGACGAGGAAAAAATCAGATTATCAGATTTATACAGTGCCGATGAATGTTTCCTTACAGGAACAGCAGCTGAGATTATACCGGTAGTTGAGATTGACAAAAAGAAAATAGGAACAGGCAAACCCGGGCTGGTTACTAAATTGCTTGAGGAAGAATTTCACAAACTTACCAAAAAAGATGGAGTGAGATACTCGATTTGATACTAGTGTTTCGTTTACAGTTTACCGCTAACCGTTTACCGTTGAAACGGTACACGGTACACGAGACGAGGAGATAACGATGCTATGTGACATATGCCATAAGAGAGAAGCTGCAATACATATAACCGAGATTATCAATGATGAAGTAAAAGAATTGCATGTATGCCAGAAATGCGCTGAAGCTGAAAATATCAAAATGCAGCAGGCCTTTGGTATGGCTGATTTACTCTCAGGTTTAGTAGAATTTCCAAGTCTGATTGAAGAAAAGAAAGAATTAAAATGTCCGGCATGCGGTATGACTTATTCCGATTTTAGAAGGTTGGGAAAGCTTGGCTGCGGCGATTGCTATAAGGCTTTTCGTAATGTATTGCTGCCTTTACTTAAAAATATTCATGGTTCAACCCATCATATGGGTAAAGAACCGGAGAGAATAATAGCTACCGGAAAAGGAACAGTTCCGCCTGCAGGCAGGCAGGTTAAAAAGGTTAAGGCCGCTACAAAAGAAGATAGAATAGCGGAGTTAAAAGAAAAATTAAAAAAGGCTATACAGGCTGAAGAATACGAACAGGCAGCAGTATTGAGAGACAGGATAAGGGCATTGGAGGGGAAATAGAACAGTTATCAGTTATTAGACTGAAGGCTGAAAACTGATAACTGAAAACTGACAACTGGCCATGAGACTCGATGACTTGCTAAACCAAACAGGTGAATGGCTTAAAGGGACAGGACCGGATTCGGATATTGTTATATCCAGCAGGGTCAGGTTAGCCAGGAACATAAAGGGTTTCCATTTTTTTGATTGGTCAAATAACGCAACAAGACAGAAGGTAAAAGATTTATGTAAAAGAGAAATTGCTTCATCAAATTTGATGAAAAACGCTCTTTATGTAGAAATGGATAAGATAAACCCGATTGATAGACAATTTCTTTTTGAAAGGCACTTAGTGAGCAGAGAGCATCTGCGTAATACAGACCAAAAGGCGGTATTTATAAGCGATAAGGAAATAATAAACATTATGATAAATGAGGAAGACCATTTAAGAATACAGGTTCTTCAATCAGGATTAAATTTAACAGGGGCCTGGGATATTTTAGAAACATTAGGCAAGGGCTTAGAAAGAACCTTAAGTTTTACTTATTCAGAACAGTTAGGATACTTAACTGCCTGCCCTACCAATGTAGGAACAGGCATGCGAGCTTCAGTAATGTTACATTTTCCGGGCCTGGTTATGGCTAGAAAGATAAAAGAAATTGTAGAGGCAGTATCTAAACTCGGGCTTACTGTGCGGGGACTTTTCGGCGAGGGAACCCAGGCCAGCGGCAATTTCTTCCAGGTGTCAAATCAGGTTACCCTCGGGCCCAGGGAAGAGGATATAATTAATAGTTTGCAGAGAGTAGTAAAACAGTTAATATCTCACGAGCAAAATTCCCGTAAGTTCCTTATGAGCAGAAAAAAAGAAATTTTGGCGGACAAAATTTCAAGAGGATATGCTACTTTGAAAGGTGCTCATGTCATAACTAGCCAGGAGGCATTAGAACTTTTATCGGTAGTTAGGTTAGGCGTAGAAACTGATATCATCAAAGATATAGATAAATCAGCACTTAACGAACTTTTTATAACAATTCAGCCGGCCCATTTACAAAAAATGAAAGGAAAGCAACTTTCAGCTTCAGAGAGAGATATAGAAAGGGCAAAGCTTATACGGGAGAAGCTGAAGAGGTAGTTCAGGGACGTTTCGGAAACGTCCCTATGCGAGGAGGCAATACAGATGTTTAACAGATTTACAGAAAGGGCCAGGAAAGTAGTTATTCTGGCAAAGGAAGAGGCAAAAAGACTCAATCACGATTATATAGGAACAGAACACCTATTAATGGGATTGATAAAAGAAGGCCAGGGCGTTGCAGCAGCGGTGTTGCAAAATTTAGGGTTGGGTTTAGATACCATAAGGTTGGAAGTAGAAAAACTGGTCAAGCCCGGACCTGCTACGGTTATATCCGGAGATATACCTTTTACCCCTAAGGCAAAAAAGGTAATAGAATTGGCAATGGATGAAGCCAGACACCTTGGGCACAATTATATAGGAACAGAGCATCTACTTTTAGGATTGATTAGAGAGGGAGAGGGTATAGCCAGCCAGATATTGTTGAATTTAGGCCTTGATTTAGCAAGGGTCAGGTCTGAGGTCATGTCTTTGTTAGGCTCAGCTATACCAGGAATGGAGGTTGAGCCACCCGGAGTTGGAAAAAGAGCCGCCAGAGAAAAAAGCAAGACACCTGCATTAGATGCCTTTGGCAGAGACTTAACTGCATTAGCCAAAGAGAACAAATTAGACCCTGTTATCGGCAGAAAAGAAGAGATTGAAAGGGTTATACAGATATTGAGCAGGCGCACCAAAAACAACCCGGCTTTACTCGGTGAAGCTGGAGTGGGTAAGACCGCTATTGTAGAAGGCCTGGCTCAGAAGATAGTAGCAGGTGATATTCCGGAGATTTTGCGTAATAAGAGAGTAATCACTCTTGATCTAGCACTTATGGTGGCAGGGACTAAATATCGCGGCCAGTTCGAAGAGAGAATAAAGGCGGTAATGGATGAGATAAAACGCTCGGAAAATATTATAGTGTTTATCGACGAGTTGCATACATTGGTCGGAGCCGGCGGAGCAGAAGGGGCAATTGATGCCTCTAATATATTAAAACCAGCCCTCTCTCGAGGAGAGATGCAATGTATCGGAGCAACCACCCTTACCGAATATAGAAAATTTGTAGAAAAAGACGCTGCTTTAGAAAGAAGATTCCAGACCATAATAGTCAGTCCGCCTACAGTAAAAGAAACAGTAGAGATTTTAAAAGGCTTGAGGTCAAGATATGAAGCACACCATAAGGTTAGGATAACAGATGAAGCAGTAGAGGCAGCGGCCAGGTTATCTGATAGATATATCAGCGATAGATTCTTGCCGGATAAAGCAGTTGATGTGATGGATGAGGCTGGCTCACGGGCTAGATTGGATGTAATGACTGCACCGCCGGACATTAAAAGCCTGGAGAAAAAACTGGAAAAAATAAGGAAAGAGAAAGAGGTGGTGGTAAGGGCTCAAGATTTTGAACAAGCTGCAAAATTTAGAGATAGAGAAAGGCAGACAAAAGTTGCAATAGAAAAGACAAAAACCAAATGGAAGGAGAAGACAAAAGAGCAGCTTCCCGAGATTAAAGAGGAGGAGGTTGCCAGGATAATTGCTAAATGGACAGGTATTCCACTTATTCGTCTGGAAGAGAAAGAGTCTGAAAGATTGCTTAAGATGGAAGAAGAGATCCATAAGCGAATTGTGGGCCAGGATGAAGCAATAAAAGCTATCGCCCAGGCAGTAAGACGTTCCAGGGCTGGCATTAAGGACCAACGTCGCCCGGTAGGCTCATTTTTATTTTTAGGCCCTACCGGCGTAGGAAAGACTCTTCTTGCCCGGGTGTTAGCTGAGTTTTTATTCGGCGAGGAGGATGCCCTAATACAACTGGATATGTCTGAATATATGGAAAAATTTAATGTCTCAAGATTGGTAGGCGCTCCCCCTGGATATGTTGGTTATGAAGAAGGTGGGCAGCTTACGGAGAAGATAAGGCGAAAACCATATTCTGTGGTGTTGTTAGATGAGGTAGAAAAGGCCCATCCCGATGTTTTTAATATGCTTTTGCAGATATTTGAAGAAGGAAGATTAACCGATTCATTTGGAAGGAGGGTAAATTTTAGAAATACAGTGGTTATTATGACCTCCAATATTGGCTCAGATTTGTGGAAGAAACAAGGTGCTATAGGTTTTAAGTCACAGAAAGAAGAGATAACCTACCAGCAGGCAAAAGGCCAGGTTTTGGAATCTGTTAAAAAGGCATTCAAACCGGAATTTTTAAACAGAATAGATGAGACCATAGTATTTCACCCCCTTAGCAAAGAAGACTTGCAAAATATAATAGAGATAGAGATAGGTTACGTTAAAGATAGATTGGCGGAACAGGATATAAGTATAGAATTGAGCAAAAAGGCAAAAGAATTCCTTATTGAGAAAGGATTTGATAAGATTTACGGAGCCAGGCCCTTGAAGCGAACTATACAAAGATTTCTTGAGGACCCGCTGGCTGAAGAGATTATCTCTGGGACTTTTAAGGGGGTTAAAGGCGCAAAGAAGGCGAAGGTAGATTCGGAGAAAGGACGCCTGGTATTCAGCAAGAAATAAAAATGAACCACAACATCACCAAAACTATAGGGATGAGATTTCAGAATCTATTCCTTTACATAGGAGGAGCGACTTTATTATTTATTAAAACACTACTCGTGGCTTTCACTCCCCCGCTTAAAGTTAGACATATATTGCAACAGATGCGGAAAACAGGCGTAGACTCTTTGCCGATAGTGTTTTTGACCAGCCTGTTTACTGGGATGGTACTGGCCCTGCAAAGCGCCTATCAAATGCAAAGGATATCCGCTCAGATATATATTGCAAGCCTGGTGGCTTTATCTATAACAAGAGAACTGGGCCCGGTATTAACAGGACTGGTAGTTGCGGGAAGAGTAGGCGCTTCTATAACAGCAGAATTAGGAACTATGAAGGTTACCGAGCAAATTGATGCTTTGGAGACCCTTGCTGCCAATCCGGTTAAATATCTTGTAGTTCCCAGGTTTTTGGCATTATTGATTATGTTGCCGTTGCTTACTTTATACGCTGATTGCATAGGTATCTTCGGAGGGTATATTGTCGGAGTATTTAAACTTAATTTAAGCCCGAGCATATATATGAATATGACCACTAATCCATTGCAGCTAAAGGATGTCTTTACCGGCTTATTTAAAAGCGGAGTATTTGCCATTATAATATCTATTATAGGTTGTCACGAGGGCTTTAGAACCACAGGGGGAGCAGAAGGAGTTGGCCGTTCTACCACATCAAGTGTTGTGATAGCATTTATTTTAATTATCGCAGCAGATTGTTTCTTTACCGCGCTGTTTTATTTTATAGGAAGGTAAGGGGCAGTTATCAGTTATCAGTTTTCAGTTATCAGTTACTGAAGGCTGACGACTGATGACTGACGACTGACACATGATACAAATAATCAACCTAAACAAATCTTTTGGAGACAACCACGTATTAAAAAACATGAATCTGAATATAGAAGATGGAATTACTACGGTGGTAATAGGACGTTCTGGTTGCGGCAAGAGTGTATTGCTTAAGCATATAATAGGTATTCTAAAACCTGATTCAGGCCAGGTTATTGTAGATGGCCAGGATGTTAGCAAGCTTTCTGCTAAAGAATTGAATAAATTGAGACTAAACTTTGGCATGATTTTTCAAGGTGCGGCTTTGTTTGATTCGCTTACAGTATATGAAAATGTTGGATTTAATTTAATTGAACATACAGACCTCGATTCGCAAACAATAGCAAGGAGAGTAAAGGAGTCAATGGCTTTGGTGGGCTTAAAAGGTATAGAAGATTTAAGACCTGCGGAGCTTTCGGGGGGCATGAAAAAAAGAGTAGGGTTAGCCAGAGCTATATGCATGAGCCCAAAGCTTATATTGTACGATGAACCTACAACCGGAGTTGACCCTATATTGGCAGATGCCATAAATGATCTTATAAAAGATTTACACGACAAATTAAAAGTGACATCTATAGTTGTTACTCATGATATGGTAAGTGCCTATAAAGTTGGCGATAAAATCTCTATGTTATACGACGGTAAAATAATTGAAACAAGCGCGCCTGAAAAGATTAAGAATACAACCAATCCGGTAGTAAAACAGTTTATAACGGGCGCAGCAGAAGGCCCTATCACCAGCAGGGAAACAAATGAGTAGTTTGTTGTTTGTAGATATAGAAAATGGGCGCTGTTCATTTTTAGCAAAACTACCAACTACTAACCACAAACTACATATTATACAAGGAGAGAAAACATGAAACCGGCAAGTTTTGAACTAAAAATAGGCATATTTATTTTTATAGGTATTATATTACTCGTCTATGTGGTCTTCTCGATAGGAGATTTTTTATTTGAGCCTGGTTACAATATAAAGGTATCGATGAATTTCGCTGACGGGGTTCAGGAAGGAGCACCGGTTAGATTAGCCGGTGTAGAAGTCGGTGAAGTAAAAGCAACCAGAATATTTCAAGACCCTGAGACTAACCAGACTAAAGTTGAATTATTATTATGGCTTACTAAGGAAGCTAAAGTTGAAAAGGATGCTACTGTTCTTATTAATACCCTTGGACTGATAGGAGAAAAATATGTGGAGATAGTACCCGGCACTGCTGGAAACCCACTGCTAAAAGATAAAAGTACCATTGCTGGTTTTGATTCTATATCTATGCAGAAAATGACCCAGAAAGGATATGATGTAGTCCTTAAGCTTGAAAAGATGATAGACTCTGTAAATTATGTGTTGGAAAAAGTTAAAGCTAAAGAAGGAACGGTAGGCAAGCTGCTTCTGGAGGATAAGATATACAAAGACATGGAAGAGATAACAGCTGGTATAAAAGAGATGGTAGAGGATATAAAGCGCCATCCTTGGAAGCTGCTGCAGAAGCCGAAAGAAAGCAAGGCGAAGAAAACATCAAGAAGCAGAATGTGAAGGTCGGTTTTCAGTTATCAGTTACTGAAGACTGAAAACTGATGACTGACAACTGACAAATATGGTTACTACGAAGACTATATTCATATGTCAGAACTGCGGCTACCAGAGCCCTAAGTGGTTAGGCCGATGTCCAAATTGCCAGAAATGGAATACTTTGGTTGAAGAGAGATTACAGGACATTATCGAAGAAGGCAAAGATGTAAGAAGGGTTCCTTCCGGCCCACCTAAGAAACTTACAGATATAAAATCAGGCGATTTCATAAGAACAAATACAAACATTAAAGAATTAGACAGGGTATTAGGCGGGGGGATAGTCGCAGGCTCCGTTATTTTAATCGGCGGTGAACCAGGCATCGGTAAATCTACTTTGTTACTTCAGGTCTCCGGCATTTTAGCTAAGAGCAAAAGAGTGCTGTATGTAAACGGAGAAGAATCAATAGCTCAGACTAAACTGCGAGCGGATAGACTAAGCATTACATCCGATAATTTATATATAATTAATGACACCGAAGTCTCATCTATTGCAGAACATATTGAAAAACTTAACCCCGAGGTAGTTGTTATAGATTCGATCCAGGTTTTATATAATAGAGACTTTTCACAAAGCCCGGGGAGCGTTACCCAGATAAAAGAATGCTCGGGCGCTTTAACAGTATTAGCTAAGTATAAAGGTTTTTCTTTATTTATAGTAGGCCATGTGACAAAAGAGGGCGCGATAGCCGGACCGAAAATTTTAGAGCATATGGTCGATTGCGTAATATATTTTGAAGGGCAGAACCAGATGGCTTTCAGGATTTTAAGGAGTGTAAAAAACAGATTTGGCCCTACCAATGAAATAGGGGTATTTCATATGACACAGAAAGGATTGATAGAAGTGGCAAATCCTTCTGAAATTTTTCTCATCAACACTCATAGCAAAAGTATATCCGGCAGTGCGGTTGTCCCTACAATGGAAGGAACCAGATCCATCTTAGTTGAAATCCAGGCCCTGGTGACACCATCTAATTTTAGTATGAGCAGACAGCGGGCCATAGGGGTTGATTTAAACAGGCTGTTGCTATTAATAGCCGTGTTGGAAAAAAGGCTAAATTTAAATTTAGCAAATTATGACGTATTCGTTAATGTAGCCGGCGGGATAAAGGTAATTGAGCCTGGTTGTGATTTAGCAGTATGCCTTGCTATTGCTTCGAGTTTTAAAAATAGACCTGTAAGCAATGACGCCATATTTATAGGAGAAGTTGGTTTGGGCGGAGAGATACGCAGTGTCGGACAGACCCAGTTAAGGATTAACGAAGCAGTTCGCTTGGGTTTCAAAAAGTGTATTTTGCATAATTCGGACATTAAACACATCACAAGCGCTAGCTCTATAGAACTTTTAGGAGTCGAAAATATAAAAGATGCAGTAGAGATAGCATTGAGATAGCAGCGTTAGTTCAAGGTTTAAAATGCAAAATTTAAAATTACAATGTAAAATTCAAAATAGTAAAAAATTTTTAATTTTGAATTGGAATTTTACATTTTTAATTTTTAATTTTATCACGAGAAAGGAGTGCATATAATATGACCTTATTTTTTATACGGATATTTTTTATAGTTTTAAGTACCGTAGTTGGTTATCAGGTAGGACTTATGTTTGAGGCATTTAATCGATATTGGCCTTTCATGGGATTGGTGGGAGGATTTTTAATCGCGGCAGTTATCATTCTTGCTGAATTTAGCCTGAGGAGGATATCCATAAGGGGTCTTACGGCAGGAGTTTTTGGCCTTTTATTTGGCTTGCTTCTGGCAAAACTTTTAGCCGATTCTTTTATATTAAAGTCTATCAATCAGATCAATGAAACAATAGCATTAATAATGCAGGTAGTGTTGACATTGATATTCTGTTATTTAGGTATGACTATAGCCATAAGGGGTAAAGACGAATTCAGTTTGGTTATCCCTTATATCAAATTTGCAAGACAAGACAGAGGCGAGGAAATAACCGTATTAGATACAAGCGTGATTATAGACGGAAGAATCTCAGATATATGCGATAGCAAATTTATACAGGGCAGATTTATAATACCGAGATTTGTGCTAAAAGAGTTGCAACAAATTGCAGATTCCCAAGATGCATTAAAGCGAAACCGCGGGCGTCGAGGGTTAGACGTACTTAACAAAATGCAAAAAAGCCCTCACATCGATATTAAAATACACGAGGAAGATTTTCCGGATATCCATGAGGTAGATGCGAAACTGGTAAAATTGGCAAAGGCAATAAATGCCAGGATATTCACTAACGATTATAATCTTAATAAGGTAGCAGAGTTACAGGGAGTTGCAGTACTTAACATAAATGAGCTTGCTAATGCATTAAAGCCGGTTATGCTCCCCGGCGAGATAGTGGAAGTGAAAATCGTAAAGGAAGGAAAAGAGCAAAATCAAGGCGTCGGTTATTTAGATGACGGAACAATGATAGTGGTTGAGGGCGGGAGGCAACTTATAGGCCAGACCAAAAGAGTAACAGTGACCAGCATTTTGCAGACAGCAGCCGGCAGGATGATATTCGCCAAAGTCGCAAACGCATACTATCCCAGAGATAGAAGATAGAAAGTGTAGCAGTCACTTATTCGCAGCACGCATTTTTTTACGCATTTTGCCCACTTCGAGAAATTTTAACTCGCCCTCACATCTTACGATGTGTTCGGGCTCAAACACAAAATTTCCTTCGCTCACCCCGAACCTTCGGGGCTCGCTCAGTCTCGTTCGCAAAATGCTAAAAAATGCTATTGCTGCTCATAGGTGGCTGCTACACTTTAAAAGGTGAGTGTGTAGTGAAAAAGAAAGTAACGGCGATAATAGCGGCAGGCGGTTCAGGTAAAAGGATGGGCTTCGCAATGCCGAAGCCTTTTGTAAAAATCGCAGGCAGACCCCTTCTATTTTATTCTCTTGATGTATTTGAGAAATCGAACTTGATAGATTCCGTAGTGCTTGTTGTAGCCAGAAGTTGTTTAAAGAAAACCAAAGGGCCCCTTAAGAAAGAAAGCTATAAAAAACTAAGCACAATAGTAATGGGCGGTTCAACACGGGCGCGTTCCGTATATAATGGGTTATGTGCTTGCAGAAATTCAGATATTGTTTTAATACACGATGTGGCAAGGCCGCTGTTGAAACAGGCCCTTATAAAGAGATGTGTTCACTCGGCGCGAAAAGGAATTAATTCTCTGGCGGCAGTTCCTGCCAAGGCAACGATAAAAAATATAAATTTAAAAAATAAGTATATATTATCTACACCCGAGCGCAGTAGCTTGTGGGAAGCACAAACCCCCCAGGTTTTTGATAAAAAGGTGTTAGTTAAAGCCTATGCAAAATTAGGCAATAAGGCCTGGAAATTTAAAGACGACGCGTCATTAGTAGAGGCTTGCGGAGGCAAGGTTAAGGTTATTCAAGGCGACTACTCTAATATAAAGATAACGACGAAAGAAGACCTGAGGATAGCTGCGGCACTGCTTAGGATTAAGGATTAAGCGGTAAGGATTAAGAAAAACTTAATTCTTAATCCTTAATTCTTGCAACTTGACATGGAGTTTTTATGAGAATAGGGATAGGATACGACGTGCATAAACTCGTAAAAGGGCGCAAACTCGTCATCGGTAGCGTAGAAATTCCCTATGATAAGGGATTAACAGGGCATTCTGACGCAGATGTGCTTATTCATGCAATATGCGATGCGCTTTTAGGGGCAGCGGCTTGCGGTGATATCGGAGAGCACTTTCCTGACGCAGATGAGCGTTTTAAAGATATATCCAGCATTAAGCTCCTAGAGCAAACATTCTCTATGATAGATGAAAAGGGATATTCAGTGAACAATATTGATACAGTAATAATAGCAGATAGGCCAAAGCTGGCGCCCTATAAAGGTAAAATGAGAGAAATAATAGCTAAAATTTTAAGAATTAATTCAGATAAAATAAACATAAAGGCAACTACTGAAGAAGGAACCAGAAAAGTTGAGGCAATAGCAGCGTATGCAATTGCGGCATTGAAAGAATAACAGGAGATCACGATGAATATAATTCTAATTATCATCGGCGCGGTTATATTATTTATAGCAGCAGTAGCAATAACATTTAGAGGCGAAGTAAAAGCTGCGTTTGAAAGAGACCCGGCAGCTACCAGCTTTTTAGAGGTGTTGCTGACCTATTCCGGTTTACATGCAATTATAATGTATCGTATAGCCCATGGCTTGCTTAAACTAAAGGTCCCTTTTCTTCCAAGATTTATCTCGCAGTTTGCTAAGTTTATAACAGGAATTGAGATACACCCTGGCGCAAAAATAGGCAAGGACTCCTTTATCGACCATGGCATGGGTGTAGTCATAGGAGAAACTTCCGTGCTGGGAGATAATGTTACTTTATTTCAGGGGGTTACTTTAGGCGGAACGGGAAAACAAAGGGGCAAGCGCCATCCGAACATAGGAAATAATGTAGTCATAGGTACCGGAGCCAAAATATTGGGAAATATTACTATTGGAGACAACTCATATGTAGGCGCAAATGCTGTAGTAATCAAAGATGTGCCGGCAAACTCTACAGTGGTAGGGATACCAGGGAGGATTACCAAGCAGGATGGAAAGAAAATCGATGTTAAATTAGACCATATCCATGTACTTGATCCGATAAATCAAGCAATGGAGGATTTGGAGAAAAGAATTAAAAGTTTAGAGGAAAAAAGAAAGTCCCAATAGAGGATTTTCACAATAATGCTCGATTTTGTGTGTTTGTCTTCGCTTGTTGCTCGTAAAAAGGATTCTTTTGCCCTCGGCAAAAGGGCACTTTTTGCTCGCTGTGGTAAAAATTGCTCATTTCTCGCCATTGTTTTCGCAATTTTTGACAGCTGCTCCGACAAAACACACAAAATCTTTATCACATGAGTCCAAATTGTTATGGGAACTTTGCTGGAACTGTATTTTTTAATTCTTTTTAGCGGAGTCGGTGGTGAAGATATACAATTCGCTTACAAATAAGAAAGAAGAATTTAAACCGCAAAAGCCGCCGCAGGTAAACATATACACCTGCGGCGTAACTGTATATGATGAATGCCACATAGGCCATGCCAGGAGCCTCTATATCTTTGATGTTATCAGGCGATACCTAAAATACAGAAAGTTTAAAGTTAATTTTGTGCGTAATATTACAGATATCGACGACAAGATTATCAACCGGGCAAATGAACTTAAAGTAGATTGGCGGCAGTTAGTAACAAAGTACATAGACGCATATTATGGCAATTTAAAAGATTTAGGCATAGAAAAGGCGGATTCTGAACCAAGAGCAACCGAGAATATCCCTGATATGGTCAGGTATATAACGGGCTTAATCGATAAAGGATACGCCTATATTACAGGCAGCGGAGTATATTTTAGTGTTCGTAAGTTTAAAGGTTACGGAAAATTATCAGGCCAGAGCATAGACCAGATGCAGGCCGGGGCAAGAATTGAGGCAGATGAGGAAAAACAAGACCCTTTGGATTTTGCATTATGGAAAAAATCAAAAGAGAATGAACCTTCATGGGATTCTCCCTGGGGCAAGGGACGTCCTGGATGGCATATAGAGTGCTCTGTTATGAGCCAGAAATTCTTAAAAACAGATACACTTGATATACATGCGGGTGGCAGAGATTTAATCTTTCCTCACCATGAGAATGAAATTGCTCAGTCAGAGGCTTTTGCTGGGAAGCGATTTGCAAAATACTGGATACATCACGGCCTGTTAACCATTAACGGACGGAAGATGGCCAAGTCTTTGGGCAATTTTATTACAATTAAGGATATATTTAAAAAATATCCTGCAGATGCCTTAAAGATATTTTATCTTCAGGCCCATTACTCTAGCCCGGTAGATTTTTCCTGGGAGAAAATGGAAGAATGCAAGAGCGCCGTAGAAAGATTCTATGTGCTGTTTGATAAAATTGAGAGACTAAAGACCAAAGACCAACCTGTTCCCAGCCTAAGTGAGGGAAGGCTAAAGACCAAAAAGAATAGTTCATTTAAGAAAAAAATAGATAAGCTAAAAGAGAAATTTATAGAAGCAATGGATGACAATTTTAATACGCCGGTGGCTTTAAGTGTGCTTTTTAATATAGTGTTTATGGCGAATAAAGTAACATCTCCTGCGATACTGTTATATGCTAAAGGTGCTATTCTCAAATTAAGTAGTATTTTTGGACTATCTTATAAAAAAGCGGAGGTAGAGCCAGAATTTAAAGCTTATATAGCTGAAAAGATAAAAGAAAGAAATGAAGCGAGAAAATCCAAAGATTTCAAGAAATCGGACAGTATAAGAGAAGAATTGTTTAAGCTAGGAATTATATTAGAAGATACAAAGGAAGGTACTAGATGGCGAAAGGTTTAAAAAAAGGCATTTTCATAACATTTGAAGGCACGGAAGGAAGCGGTAAGTCCACGCAGTCTAAGATGCTCGCAGCTTTCTTAAGGGGGAAAGGACTTAAGGCCTTGCATCTATGGGACCCCGGAAGCACATTGCTTGGAGAGGCGGTAAGGGAGATTTTACTTACTCCAGGCAAAAGGGTTTCTGCCACTTCTGAGACTTTGCTTTATATGGCAGCCAGGGCCCAGTTGGTAGAAGAGAAAGTACTGCCTGCCCTGAAGAAAAAGACGATAGTCATATGTGATAGGTTTGTCGATGCAACTGTCTGTTATCAGGGTTACGGCTTAGGGGTTGATATTAAGCATATAGAAAGGTTAAACAGATTCATAACAAAATCTACAACGCCGGATATAACATTCTTTTTAGATGCTGATGTTAAAAAAGGTTTAAGGCG
>CP070655.1:697118-752509 GCA_020354945.1 Candidatus Omnitrophota bacterium | reverse complement strand
GCCTTAAGCCTAAAAGGCAAAATTTAAGGGATTATAAAATTATCAAAAGCGCAGGCACCGGCTATATAAAACTCCACCAATACAGCAATAAAAGCTGGCAGCTTTTAGTAAATGGTGCACCCTATATAATAAAAGGTATCGCTTATGCACCTTCTAAAGTTGGACAAAGTCCGGATGAAGGGACTTTAGAAGATTGGATGCAGGCAGATTATAATAATAATAAAAAAATAGACGGGCCTTACGATTCCTGGATTGATGAAGACAAAAATAACAGGCAGGATAAAAATGAAGGGCCAACAGGGGACTTTCGCATCTTGTGGCAGATGGGAGCCAATACCATAAGAGTATATCACCACGCCTCCAATAAACCGTTGCTTAAAGACCTTTATGAAAATTACGGGATAATGACACTTATGGGAGATTTCCTGGGCGCATATACCGTCGGTTCCGGAGCATCCTGGTATAAAGGGACTGATTATAGCAATCCAATCCATCAAGAAAACATGTTAAAAAGCGTAAAAGGCATGGTCGGAGAATATAAAAATGAACCTTGCATTCTTATGTGGGTTTTGGGAAATGAAAACAATTACGGCGTTGCTAATAATGCGAAAAAAGACCCTGAAAGTTATTATAAATTTGTTAACAGGGCAGCCAAGTATATAAAAGAGTTAGACCCTTATAAAAGACCAGTTGCTATTTGTAACGGAGAAGTGCTTTTTTTGGATATCTTTGCAAAAAACTGTCCGGATGTGGATGTATTCGGTGTAAATGCATATAGAGGAAATTACGGCTTCGGCCATTTATGGAAGTGCGTAAAAGAAGAAGCTGATAAACCGGTTATTATTACAGAATATGGATGCCCTGCATATTCTAACATTTACAGCCGCCAGGAGGCGGAAGAAAAACAGGCCCGATATCTGAAAAATTGCTGGTTAGATATAATGGGTAATGCCGACGGGTATGGCGAAGGCAATGCTTTGGGCGGAGTCATTTTTGAATTTGTAGATGAATGGTGGAAGGCATATGAGCCCGCACTGCATGATGTGCATACACAGTGGCCGGGGCCTTTTCCTGATGGCTGGGTTTACGAGGAGTGGTACGGTATTTGCGGACAGGGAGACGGAACAAGCAGTCCTTATTTGAGACAGTTGCGCAAATCATATTTTGTAATGAAGGAATTGTGGAAGGGGTAAAAACATATGATTGAAAGGAGGAAAATTACAATACAATGGGTAAAAAAAGGTTTATAGGGTTAATAGTATTTGCGGTGTTAATATTTACAACAATGGCTATAAAAGCTCAGGAGGTTGAGTATTTTGAGCCATTTAACGTATACACTGATAAGAATGCCAGAACCAACCACTATATCCCTTCGGGATATATGGGTGACTATAATGACATATCATGCAATGACGGATACATAGACGACACCCATTCCGGAGCAACCTCTATAAAAATAACATACAGGCCCAATGTCTCCCAGGGCGCTCGCTGGGCAGGTATTTACTGGCAGAGTCCGGCAAATAACTGGGGCGATAGAAAAGGCGGATACGACTTAACAGGCGCTACTAAGCTCACCTTTTATGCTAAGGGCGAGAAAGGCGGAGAGCGCATAGAAGAGGTTAAGATGGGCGGGATATCAGGCGCATATCCTGATTCAGATTTTGCATCTATCGGCCCTGTTATTTTGACAAAAGAATGGAAGCAATACGAGATAGATTTAACAGGCAAGGACCTTTCTTATATAAGCGGAGGATTCTGCTGGTCCGCTAATTTAGATGTCAATCCCGACGGCTGCACATTCTATCTCGACGACATAAGATACGAGTGAACAGTTATCAGTCATTGGTTAAACTGAAAACTGAAAACTGAATACTGGAAATAATGCCATATAAAGGCGAAGAGAGAAGGAAATATATAAGGCTAAACTCGTGTTTCCCGGTTGAGTTTAGCCTTATTTTTATCGATGGAAGGCCTCCGTCGATAAAATATCAAGGCTTTAGCCATGATGTATCAAAGGGCGGCCTCTGTATAAGAGTAAGAGATCTGAAACCTGAAGATGCAGAGGCATTGTTCCAAAAAAAGGCAAAGCTGCGATTGAGCATTAATATACGCGTACCGTTATTTAGAAAACCTATTTATGCTACCTGTAATGTAGCCTGGTTAGAAGAAACAAAGAAAGACCCATCCGGCATATTGTACAGTATAGGCGCATCATATGAAGATATAGATCCCCATCAGCGAAATCAAATAATAAACCACGCCAGAAGGCTTAAATGGGCTCCACGAATAGCAGCTATTATAATTATCGTCCTTTTATCCGGCCTTTTGGCCACCTATCTTTATCAAGATAGAATAAGGAAACAAAACAAGGCTTTAGTCGGACAATTAGTTGAAGTTTCGGAAAAAAGAAACGATATATTTAAAAGACTAAACAATTTAAACCAGACAAAGATGTTTTTGGAAAAGGAGTTGTCCCGAAGCCAAAACAAAATCCATGAATTAGAAATTGTAATTTCTGAGGCCACTAAGGCAGAAGCCGAAGAAAAAAGATTAAAAATAGCAAAGTTTCAGAGCGAGGTTGAAATATTACGGCAGGAGAATTCAGCATTAAAAGATAAAATAGAAGACATTACTAAAGGGGAGGTTTTATTAGAGAAACAATTAGCGAGCATAGAAGTAGAAAGCGCGCACCTTGAATTGGCAAGCGTGCAGAAGATGAAAGGCTGGATTTCTATACACCGTAATCCAAGGACAGGATTGGTTATAAGTTACGAGGGAGATAAAGACTATCAGGATTGGGCTTTTACATATGATGAGGCCTTAGCTGTGCAAGCATTTCTTTCCTTTGACGATATAGAAAAGGCCTCTTCCATACTCGATTTTTACAAATACAAAGCTAAAAGGGGAAAAGGCCTTTTTTATAACGCTTACGATGCTTATACAGGAAGGCCCGTTGAATACACAATTCACAGCGGGCCAAATTTATGGCTGGCAATTGCAGCTTGTAAATTTATGAAATACACAGATAACCCTGCATATTTAAAATTGGCTGAAGATATAGCCAATATAATGATTTCAATGCAGAGAGTTGCCTCCGACGGAGGCATAAAAGGCGGGCCAGGCATTCAATGGGTCTCAACAGAGCATAATATAGATGCCTATGCATTATTTGGCATGCTGTATGAATTGACTAAAAATAAAAAGTATAAAAAAGCCAAAGAGAGCGCATTTTCCTGGTTAAAGCAGAGCGCGTATAATAAGCCCCAGGGCCGATTTAACCGCGGAAGAGGAGATGCCACAATTGCAACCGATACATTTTCATGGGCAATAGCCTCTATCGGCCCTAAGACACTTAAAGAAAATGGAATGGACCCAGACGGAATAATGGAATTTGCTGAAAAAGAATGTAAGGTGAAAACCCAATTCTATCGTCCGGATAACAGGAGCACTGAAGTAATTGGTTTTGATTTTGCAAAAGCAACCAATTTAGGACGAGGAGGGGTTATCTCCTGTGAATGGACAGCGCAGATGGTAGTGGCTTTTAGAATAATGGCAAACTATCATCAAAATCAAGGAAATCTCAAAAAGGCATCCATGTATTCTAAAAAGGCGCAATTTTACCTTACCCAGCTTAGCAAGATGGTCATATCGAGCCCCTCGCCTACCGGGCAGGGAGAAGGCTGCCTTCCCTATGCTTCTATCGATGACGTAGATACAGGCCACGGCTGGCGGGTTGCAAAAGGAAGGCGCACCGGCTCTGTCGCCGCTACAATATATTACATATTCGCACAGCGTGGCTATAATCCTTTGAAACTGTAAAAGAAAATTCATGCCAGGCACAAATTTTTAAAGAAAGGACGTTATCGATGAACCTAAAAAAATACGGACATTTTTCAAAAGATGGAAAAGAGTTTATAATTATCAATCCCGCCACCCCAAGGCCATGGATTAATTACCTTACCAATGAGGAATATTGCGCCATAATTTCACACAACGCAGGCGGGTATAGTTTTTATAGAGATTGTCGCACCAATAGGATCCTGCGCTGGTTACCTGAGAACTGGCATTTTGACAGGCCTGGCCGTTATATATACATCCGGGATAAGAATAAAAAGAAATGCTGGAGCGCATCATATCAGCCATTAAGGCGTAAACCAGAATTTTATGAAACCAGGCACGGATTGGGCTATACAACAACAAATACCACATGCAATGGCATAAACACGCAGATAACATTTTTCATCCCTGTTAAAGACACCTGCGAAGTCTGGCTGGTTAAGATTACAAATAAGAGAAAGACCACTAAACATTTAGAAATTTTCCCATATATAGAATGGCTTATCGGCGATTATCATATGGAACTTCGCTATCGCAATATAATGAATCTATATAACCGAGTCCGGTATGATAAATCGCATAAAGCCATATTTGCCAAAAAGACCGCATTCTGGGGAGACTTAAATATTCAGCCATATCTGTATATTGACTTTTTCGCAAGCAGCCTTAATCCCGCCGGATATGTAACCCGGAAGGATTCTTTTTTGGGAAAGAATAATACCGAGGAAAATCCGGAGATGGTCTTATCAGGGAAATTTAAAAGTATAGATTTTAGCTCAGGCGAAGACAGCATAGCCTGCTTTAAACACAATATCATATTAAAACCAGGCCAGCAAAAAGAATTTACTATTATTCTGGGCCAGACTCGGGCAAAAGGCGATTCTTTATCAAAGATTTTAGCAAAATATCGCAAACTTACTGAGGCCAAGAAGGAGCTGGCAGCCGTAAAGAGACTATGGCATGAAAGGATAATAGAGAATATCCAGATAGAAACGCCGGATAAGGATTTTGACCGGATAGTAAATATATGGGTAAAATATCAGCTTTATATATGCAATTTCTGGTCTCGTTCGCCAAGCTATTATCACGAAGGCTCAGGCGGAAGAGGCTATCGGGATTCCTGTCAGGACGCAGACAGTATAATGTCTATAAATCCGCAACATGCCAGAGGGAAGATATTAAAGTTGGCTTCTTTGATAAGGCGGGACGGAACATCTGCTCCGGGATGGATAGATACAACCGGCCCTGCCAGACACAGGCCAAATAAAGACCATCAGATATGGCTCACTCCTACAGCGGCTTCTTACATTAAAGAGACCGGCGATAAAAACATATTGCATGAATATGTCCCTTATTTAAAAGACCGCTGGATAAATGGTTGGGATATTGATATAAACTACAAAGGCCATGCCAAAACCGACGGAGAAAGCACCTTGTTTGAGCATCTTGAAAGGAACCTTAATTTCACCTTTAATGATGTAGGAGAGAATGGTTTGCCCTTAATAGGACACGCTGATTGGAACGACGCCATAGATGCAGCCGGGATAAAACTAAAAGGGGAAAGCGTATGGCTTGCCCAGGCCCTGGTAAGGAGCCTAAAGATTATGGCAGAATTAGCCATGCTGGTAGGCGAATCCAAAAAGTCAGAGGAATTCTTGCAAAAAGCCCAAACAATGGCAGAAAGGATAAATAATGTCTGCTGGGATGGGAGTTGGTATGTGAGAGGATTTACTGACGGAGGCAGCATTTATGGCTCAAAAAAGAACAAAGGAGGAAAGATTTATATAAATTCTCAATCCTGGGCCATGCTCTCAGGCGTCGCCGATGAGGAAAAACAGAAAAAGATTCTGAAATCCGTAGATAAGTATCTTGATGGGCCGCATGGCATAGCGTTATTTTATCCGGCGTACAGTAGCTGGGACGGAGAATTGGGAAGAATCAGTATGTTTTCAGAAGGAACAAAAGAAAACGCAGCAGTCTTTTGCCATGCAGCGACATTTCATATAGTTGCAGAATGTATGGCAGGAAGAGGAACAAAGGCCTATCAAAACATTAAGAAATTGATGCCAAATGCTCAAGGTGATTATGATTTGTATAAGACCGAACCTTATGCCTATGCAGAATATTTAGTCGGGCCCGAGCATCCTTATCTTTATGGCGAAGGCGCCTTTACATGGGTAACCGGCGCTGCCGGCTGGCAGTTTATGGCAGCTACAGAGTGGTTGCTTGGCGCACGCCGGGATTATGAAGGTTTGCGAATAGACCCCTGCATTCCAAAGAAATGGAAAAAAGCGAAGATAAGAAGGCCTTTCCGCGGCGCTATCTACGATATAACCATCCACAACCCCAAAGGCAAAGAGAAAGGCGTTAAACAAGTATGGGTTGACGGCGAGCCAATAACCGGCAACCTGATACACCCTTACTCCGATGCCAAAACCCACCAGGTCAAAGTGCTAATTGGGAACAGCGACCGTTTAAAATAAACGGTTGCTGTTCCTATTTAATAATATAATAAAATAGAGGTTGATTTTTTTATAAAGTATGCTATAATAAAAAAACGGCATCTGATTGCTTAGGCTTCGTCTTGCAACGGTGTATCGGTGGGAGGTGCTAGAATGCAGGTAATTAAAAAATTATTTAGGGTAGGGCTTATTTTTACTTTTCTGTTAAGCTCTACCCCTTTTTCTTACGGAGCAGAGGTTGCAACAAATTTCTTCCAGCCTTGCCAGCATAAACAGGTGTATCAGTATTATATAGAGAAAGCGGAAGACTATTTGGTTAACGATCAGCCAGAGGCTGCTTTAGAAGCATATAAAAAGGCATTAATGGTGCAGCCTATTTCTAAGGAAGCTAAGCAAAGAATAGAGTACATAAAAAAGATGCTAAAAAAAAGGCAGAGGTCAAAGATGGCCAGAGAGAGAGAAGAGGCTATCTCAGTAGCTCTTGAGCGTGTTGAAAAGAGGCGATTCAGAAAGCCGCTTGCAAGAAGACCTGTTAGGAGAAGACCTATTAAGGAGTTAAGGGAGCGCTTAAAAGAAAAACTAGAGCTGGCAAGAAAACCGAAAATGGTAAAAAGACCAGAAAGAGTAGAAAAAGTTCCTGAGATAGAAAAACCAGCAAAAGCAGAAAAAGCCCCACCGGAATATGTCCGTGAAAAACCTCGGCATGTTGAAAGAAGGCGTAGAATAGAAAAGCCTAAAAGGATAGCTAAGGAAGTTCCACCAGAACATGTTCGCCATGAAGTCTCCGGTATGGAAAGAATGAAATCTTTTTATCGTGAATATTTAGACCCGGCAGAATTTAGTAATGGTATTGACAAGAGTATACAGCAGGGAACACAAGAGATAAATAGCGGCATAGCGCCCGGTAAAATAAGCGGTGAATATAGAACCGCATTAGGTTTTACATCAGATGATGTTATATGGAAGGACGCCAATGCCGATCATGTCGGCGTGCCAGGCGAGAAGAACTGGCGATATCTTTTTGGCGAGCGTATGTATAATATGTATGATAGAAAGATATACTCAAGACTTAGAGTTGAGGCAGAAGGCCCGGTTACTCAAAATTTAAGCGCTTATTCAGAGATTGTGGTTGACCCATGGACATTTGTCGGGAGGAAAGACGTAACCGTTACAGGCTCAAGCGGCGCCAATGTAGATATGACTTTGAAATATTGGTCAAATGCAAGAAGGATTCTTAATGAGACATATCGCGCTGACAATGGAGACATTGTTAATTTGTCGGAAAGCAAGGTAATAGATGGCAAGACCTCGGAAGAGGCCTATCTTGGCCTTAATGATTGGGGACCGGCTACATATACTGTCCCTGAAACTACTATAGATAGGATGTATGTCCCTATAAGGAAGTTATGGGTCGATTATGACAACGGGCCTTATCATATAAGACTATTTCCTATGGCAAACCAGGATGAGGCATTAACCAGCGATGACCCCCTGCGTTTATCCAACAATAAGGCCTGGTGGGAAGAAAGCCCCTGGCTTGATGAATATGAACCAAGCAGGGTTTTTACAAGGACGGGTAATCCTGTAAAACAGGGACAGTGGATAAGAAGGCTTTCATCTGTAGCAAAGGATAGCGATTATGAAAGATTGACATTTTTAAGAGGGATTAGCGCCTCTGCTAATTATGATAACGCTTTATCGATTGAGTCTACATTTGCTGCCCCAAGAAACTTATGGGATTATTATGATGAGGTAAGCAGCGTTCCCGGGGCTGTTAGGGTAAAATTGCCCGCTATGGGCGATACCAAACTGGCTGGTATATACACAACAAAGTTAGGCATTTATAAACAGGATATAGAGGCATTGAATCAGGTAATAGGCGCTGACGGTCAGTATTTATATTCTCCTGATACAAGCATATACGGAGAATGCGCTTTTAGTTTTACGAATATAGAAGAGGCAAATGATTATGATAGAGATTACTGGGGCGCAGGTTACACAATCGGGTTTAAAAACAAAGGCAATTTGCGCCCTTTTGGAGATCATTATGAGCTTAATTTAAGTCTTGCCCATATGAATGATAACTTCTTGCCGGGATTATCGAACTATAGAATGACAAGAAAGGATTCTATATACGCAAAACATATCTATTTTGATGACTTAAAGCCTGAAAATGAGGCTGAAATGCTCGGTAATGGCATCGATATAGATAGGATTGCTGTCAATGTAAATGCGAAAGTAATTTTTCCTATGCTTTTACCTAATAATGACTTAATAACTAGATTAGACTGGAGAGATGTCCGTTCGGACAGCGGGAATTTTATCGAAGATGTCACCAGGGTGGAGGCAGAATATAAATGGACTCCAAAACTTACGGCAAAAGGTATGGTGAGATATAAACATTTGCCGGAAACCGAAGAAGGAATTGACCCATTAATAAATGCAAAAACTTCATATATAGCATTTACCGATTATTTTAGCGACAAGGATGTATGGCTGAAAAACGACATCATAGAAGAAGGAAAAGATCCTTCAATAGGAACTTTTTCGCTTGGCTTAAAATACGATGCATTGAAAAATCTATCTTTGCAGGCAATATATGAGGTCACAAATGATCCTCTGGATATGCCAAGAGGGCTTCTTAATAATGGGTGGGTAACTCAAGAGACCAGAGATGGGGTTCTCTGCGATAAGATAGTGCCATTTTTATATAGCCAGAGTTCATTCGACCAGCCACCTTATAGTTACTACAATATCTACAAATTAAGGTTGGCATGCCATCCTATAGATGCCCTGAAAATAGAACCCAGCTATGTATATAATGAAAATAGATTTGCCACTACAATAGATGACAATGTAAATCATACAGGGATTAACTTTGAATATAAGCCGGATAATAAACTTACATTGGGCTTGTCTTATTATTATACTATGATAAGAGACCTCTACAGAGATACCATTGGCGGAGAAGGGGAAAATTTTGACGGACACCACAATGTATTTTTAGCTGCTGATTACGCTCTAAATCCTAACCAAACATTTAGCATAATGTTTGGTGAATACACAGGTTACGGTAAAGAATACTACGAGGAATATACCTCTATAGGCCCTTTAGATACCCAGCATATAGTAAGATTGATATACAAGGGCAAATTTTAACCCCTAGCCGATGCATTGCGTGGGGTAAAAAAATTAGACTTTTCCCTTGACAAAAAGGGTTTTTTATGGTATACTTTTGTTGTAATTTTAAAAATATGAAATAAAGTTTTGGAAAAGTTTGCCTACGTGAAAACGGGGAATGGGGAAATGGGTAATTTTAAACGATATTTTATAGTTATAATAGCTATACTATGCTTTATAGGCATAAATAGCGCTATTGCTATAAGCGCTGATGGAATACAAGAGGTAAAATCTCTTTCTAATTTATCAATACCTGACAACTTCGGCACCATAAAAGATAAGTATATCAACAATTATAGCGATTTGTTAATCGTTCATATTCAGGATTTGCATTGCAATTACGATGCACAGCAGAGTATATATAAAATGCTAGATAAGCTAGTAAATGAACACGATTTTAAACTGGTTACGGTAGAAGGTTCTGTCGGTAGATTAGAGACTGCGCCTTTTTCTAATTACCCGGACGAAGAGATTAAGGCAAAGGTAGCCCGCTACTTTGTAAAGAGAGGAAGAATTGACGGGGCTGCATATGCCCATATAATGAATAAGAGTTCATTTGCATTCTGGGGGGCAGATAATACAACTCTGTATAAACAAAATGCAGAAGCCTTTAGGGGCTCATTAGACACCAGAGCCGAAAACAATGCCTTCTGCGGCAATATAAAATCGATTCTGGGTAAATTCAAACAAAAGGCATATAACAAAAAGCTTTTGATGCTCGATAATCAAATTCAAGCATATAAAAATGAAGAAGTTTCCTTTGGAGAATTTGCAGTTTATTTAAATGGGCTTATTGCTGGATATAAAATAGAAAAGGAAAATTGGCGTAATTTTAACAAGCTTATAATGGTGCTTGAGCTTGAAAAAGATATAGATTTTACTCTGGTTGACACCCAGCGCTCAAAATGCATAGAGAAGTTAAGCAAAAGATTAAAGGATGAAAACCTGTCAAAACTTCTGGATATGAGCCTTCATTTTAAGACAGCAGATATTGGAGCGGTCGAATTTTACTCATATCTAAAAGAAGTTGTCGATAACGCCTCCAGGGTTAATTTTGAAGATTATCCCGAGCTTGGAAAATATATAGATTATATATTAGTATATAATGATATTAAACATATGGGGCTTTTTGAAGAGATTAACAGGATACAGGATGCGATTAAAAATAAGCAGTTTATGAGGGAAATAGAACGGGATATAGATAGATTATCTAAAAATATTGAAGTTTTGAAAAATTTAGCCAACCTTAAACTGACAACGAAGACTCTGGATTATTACAGAAAAAACAGAAGCCAATTTCTGGCATCAAATTTTATAAATTTTATTACTGAAAATGCGCCCAAATATAGAATAAAATATACCATCAATCCTGCATTTAGAAAGATTGATGCCCGGCTTCCGGATTTAGAAAAATTTTATAGTTTGGCCTTAGAGAGAGACAAAATACTGGTCGATAATACCGTAAATAAAATGAATCAGATTAATATAAAGCAGGCGATTTTAGTAGCAGGAGGATTTCACACAGAAGGGATAATCGATGCTTTAAAGAAAAAGGGTATCTCTTACCTGGTAGTAACTCCAAAAGTGAATGAATTAGACGAAGAAAATAACCCTTATATATCAGTGCTTATGAATGAAAGAACCCCGTTTGAGGAACATCTGCATAAACAGCTAACAAGGAATAAAAGGAGTAATCCTGACGCAATAGTATTTCAGCAGGCGGCAAAATACTTTGCCGATGCGCATAAGTTAATATTTAAAAATTTAAGCAAAGAAAAAGCAGGGGAATAAAAAATGAAAAAGCATAGAATGAAAGTGATATTATCTTTGGAAGCAGTGTTTATAGCGGCGTTGTTGATGGCAGGGTTTAGCTATAACCCTGTTGTGGAAACGATATACAATGCTGACTTTCGCTCAGATCTAAAAGCAGCCCAAACAGCCGCTGAGCGCGGCGCAGACCTTGATAAACAAGTTAAGGCTATTACTGATATGAGCGAGTTTGTCACAGAAGCAATACCAGAAGGGAATACATATTATGCCGTGGCTATAAATCCAGAAGTTCCCAAACAGCCTTTTCTATACGCCATTGTTCCTAATCCGGAACAGGAGAGAATAGAAAGTGTTGTGGCAGTGGAGACTGCTCCGGAACAGGCCCAGCCAGGACTTATTGCAGCTTTGGCTACCAGGCCCCAGGAAGAACGCGCATTATATGCTGCAGCAATCAATCAATTACCCGAAGCATTGCAAAGGGAGCAACTCGGAATCCCTGCAAATCTTGCGGGCAAGCTTACACCAGCGGGAATAATTAAGCTAGCCCAGGCCCAGCCGGAAACTCCAACAGATGTTACGCTATTGCCAGAGTCAGCGGCTAAAATGTCTATACATGAGTTTATAAGAGTATTTTTCCCTACACCCCAACATGAGCAATTAAATATTATAACGCAGACACTTTTAAATAAACTTGGCCCTGTTATAGCACAAAAAAT
The DNA here is from genome assembly GCA_020354945.1 of Candidatus Omnitrophota bacterium. GTDB lineage: Bacteria > Omnitrophota > Gorgyraeia > JABMRG01 > JAFGKX01. The sequence goes on along the minus strand of CP070655.1, from coordinate 740,541 downwards.
ATACGGTGAAATGGCTATCGATATAAAAACAACAAAGCTTGGGAAAGCTATGGAAGTGCCCATAGGCCTTACAACTGAAGAAGCTGGTAAGGTTAGAGAGACAGCACATGCCTTGCGTAGAGTTCTTATCAATCCATTTGTTGAAAGAGGCGAAGCGAATGAGCATGTTATCAATATACCTGAATTATTAAAAGGCAAAGTTAATGTAACTGAGATTGGAAATCAAGCAGAGGTTGTACCATTGTTGCGCCTTTTACTGGCCTTAAATAGCACAGAATCAAGCAGATTTTATAAAGGCTTAGCAGAGCTGACTACTGGTGCGCTACCGACCCAACAGCAAGTTAAAGCAGAAAGAGAAAATTTTTACTCCTATATGCTTAAACTTTTTTCTTCAGGCTATGTAACTGTACCAGCTTATAAAACAGCCATGAATGAAGGTACAGAGGCATTTAGCAAAGGGTTAAAACCTTTTGCAGGAAAGGTTGGTTTTAAGAGCAGGAGGATTAGATTAATGGGCAATCCTGAAACCGAGGAGGCATCTAGTGAGAAATTACAGCAAGAATTCGCGCATGCTGCAGTTCACGAGGCCATTGTGCTTTATATGTTCAACGCCTACGAAAAAACACCCACCCATAGCGAAGTTGTTAAGGTTTCAAATGAGCTAGCTAAGGTGACGGAGCACATTGCCCAGATTACGCCTGAACAGATAACCCACCTTAAAGAGGCATTTGCTGGAGTGCGGACCACTCCAGGTGTAACGCTTATGGCTCCAATGAATGTTTATGACCTTCTGTTGCCAGCCGGGGAAGGTATTACATCCCAAATTATTAGGATTGGCACAGGAGTGATTTATCTAGAAGATTCAGGAACTGGAGAAGTAACAACTGAAGAAGTAGAGCTTGGTATTACGGCGCCATTAGAGGAAGAGGTTGAGCTAGTGTCTATCCCGGCGGGATTAGAGGAAGAAGAAGTTCTTCGTGAGCTTGCTACTGTTGAACCTGTAAAAGAAGTATCAGCGTTAATGGAGCCTGCTGAAGCAATATCTGGAATTGGCGAGGAATTGGAAACAGTAGAAGTACCGACCCCTGCCGGCAGGGCACTTTTAATCCAGCAGGAGGGTGCTTTTGAAGCTACTGAAGTCAAGCAATCTCTTCCAATAGTAACGGCTGATAATCAGACTAAACTTATAATTACAGATTTGGATGCTTTAGTGGTTGAAGTTGGAAAAACTGAGACCGGCGAGATAGTATATGCGCCGACTGATTTTGCAGTAAGTATAATAGCAGACTTAAATACATTGGCAGAGATTAAAACTGCAGGCGGCAAACAAAGATACTACAGAGCAGTTTATAGCAACAGGTTTGAAACTCCTGAAGAGATAGTTGATGTATTGCAACAAGCAGGTATACCAATTTTATTGTTTGACATTGGAGCACTTGCCGGTGAGATTGCGCCTGAAGTTCAAAATGCAGTTGCTGCGGTAGGCAAAAGGGCAGGCGCTCTGCCTAATGAGGTGCTATTCCGTATGGCAGAACAAAACAAAGCCTTGATTGCTGCGATTGCCGCAAATCCAAACATTGCTGGTATGTTAGTTCAGGTTATTATGCGGCCATCGGAAGGCCAGTATATTTCACATCGCAAGTCGCTTATCAATGCTATTGAAACTTTGGAAGGCATGATATCTAGAGATCAACTCGAGGTTCTTAGAAAGGCGGTTGAAAATTCTACAGAGATTCGCGGGACTACAGTTGAGCCTGAAGAAGACAAGTATGATTCTCGCAAGAGAATGAGAAAAATCGTTCTCGAGGCAGTATAAACCGCAAGATGCACCTTATTTAGTCAAGGCCCACCGATGAAGGGGACGCGCTCAAGCGCGTCCCCATTTTTATTTGCCTCTAATCTAACGCCTACAACTGAGATTGACTTTCTAAGATTATTCCGCTACAATAACTCCTGTGAAGCGCATAATCCTTACCTTTGATGATGGGCCCAATCCGCCTTATACATCCATCATCCTGAATATCCTTAAAAAATACAGGATAAAGGCCATTTTCTTTTTATTAGGCCATAATGTTAAACTTCACCCTAAGGTTGCCTTAATGATTAAAGAGGAAGGCCACATAATAGGCAATCACACCTTTTCCCATAAAGACCTGAAGAAACTCCCCAAAACCGGGATTAAAAAGCAGATAATAGAAGCAGAAAAGGTATTTTTAGGTGTGCTTGGCATAAAACCCGCATTTTTTCGCGCCCCCTATGGTTTTTACGATAAAAAAGCGGAAGATATTATTAAAAAAAGAGGATACAGAATTGTAAACTGGGACATCGACCCGGAGGATTGGAAAAACCCGCCTGCAAAGATTATAGCTGAGAGAGTAATATCCCAAGCCAAACATAAAAGCATCATAGTGTTACATGACGGCTCAAATATAAGGCAGGCAAGGCCCAGGCGAGAAACAACCGCTGCTTTGGAAATTATTATGAAAAAATTAAAAAATAAAGGATTTGTGTTTGACACGGGTATTTTTTTATGATAAGCTTTTCATAAGAGATTTTTTGTTATCTTTAGCAAAAACTTGCCCTTATGGGCAATAAAAGGAGGTGGGTTCATGAACTGGAACATAGTTGTAATGGATTCAGTTCGAGAAATGCTTACCCGAGTAGGGGTTTTTATCCCACGCCTAATAGGCGTATTACTGATTCTCATAATCGGCTGGCTTATAGCCAAGTTGATCGAGTTAGTAATAGTAAGGGTTTTGAAACTTATTAGGCTGGATACCTTATCGGAGCGCTCAGGAACGAGTAATTTTCTGGCAAAGGGCGGTATAAAATATACACTCTCTGAATTGTTAGGAGTCCTTGCATATTGGACTGCAATGCTTATTGTGATTATGACCGCTTTAAATGCCCTGCAATGGACAGTGGCTGCTGAATTGTTAAACAAGGTTGTCGCATTCATACCCAATATCATCGTCGCTGTTTTTGTATTAGTGATAGGTATGTTCGTCTCTGCGGTCCTGGCCGGAGTAGTTCGCACTGCCGCTAGTAATGCCGGAATAAAGCAAGCAAGATTATTAGGACAGATAACTCAGGTGGTAGTGGTTATTTTTGCGGTGGTCATTGCGCTCGAGCAATTAAACATTGGTAAGATAATCATAGCCAGCGCAGTGCAGATCATCCTGGCAGCCATAGGATTAGGCGTGGCAATAGCCTTTGGCGTTGGTTGTAAGGACATAGCCGGAAAGTATGTCTCCGACCTGATTAATAAGCTGAAGGAAAAATAAAGCGAGAGCTAAAAAAAAGGGGACTGTCTCATTTTTGCCAATAGTGTGTTTTAAGCAAAAATGGGGACTGTCCCCTTTTTTATCGAAATGAAAATAGGCATTATAGGGCTTCCGTTAAGCGGTAAATCTACCGTTTTTAATGCGTTAACGGGCTTAAACGCTGAGGTTAAGGAATTTTCTTCCGGCGGTAAGACAAAGCCAAATTTAGGCGCTGTAAAGATACCCGATGAAAAATTGCAAAAGCTGGCAGATATTTTTAAGCCGAAAAAGATTACTCCTGCCACAATAGATTTTGTAGATATGGTAGGTATATCAAAGGATGCAAAGGCAGAAGAGATAGACCTCACCCCGATAAAAGATACTGACGCCCTTGTCTGCGTGATAAGATTTTTTAAAAATGATAAAGTCCCCCACCCTTACGGAGATATTGACGGGGTGCGGGATCTTAGAGTAATTAATACGGAACTTATATTGCTGGATTTAAATGTAGTTGAAACAAGAATCGAAAGAATACAAAAGGAACTTCAAAGAGGCAAAAAGGAAAATCAAAAAGAATTGGATATGCTGAAAAAATGCCAGGAGCATCTTTCAAAAGAAAAACCGTTAAGAGAGCTTAAATTTGATTCAGAACAGAATGCCATGTTAAGGGGATTTCAACTTTTGAGTAAAAAGCCTATGCTTGCTTTAGCTAATATAGACGAAGGGCACATAAAAACAGGCGAGCCGGATAGATTTGCCCATACTGCAGAGGGATTAGGCATATCGCATATAGCATTCTGTGGAAAAGTAGAGGCAGAGATAGCCCGGCTGGATGATGAGGAACTAAAAAGCTCATTCATGCAGGATTTGGGCATAACCGAGACAGCCAGGGGAAAATTTATAAAGGCAAATTCCTCCTTGCTCGATTTAATAACATTTTATACGGTAAAAGGCGAAGAATCAAAGGCCTGGCTCATAGAAAGAGGTTCAACCACTTATGTGGCTGCAGGGAAGATACACTCGGATATCCAGCGCGGGTTTATAAAAGCAGAACTTGTTAATTTTAAAGAACTTACAGCCTGCGATTTTGATATGAATAAGGTAAAATCAGAAGGTAAACTGAAGTTAGAAGGCAAAGACTACATAGTAGAAGACGGCGATATCATCTACTTCCGATTCAGCGTATAGAACCATCGTATAGAACCACCGGGTTGGATTTTGTTCGCCCACCTGCCCCCTCCTTAGAAAATTTTTATTGTACTCTAAAAATAGATTCCCGAACGATTTTCAAACGTCTGTTTTTATTTGCTTTTTTGGTGCTTTTTTGGTAAAATTTATATTCCTTATTAAGCTATTCGCGGCCAGAGGCCGCTCCTATATTATTAATGGTGACACTTTCCCAAATAAAAGGAGCCGACACAATGGTTAAAATCAAACGAGCGCTGATAAGTGTGTATGATAAAACAGGGCTCACCGAATTCGTTAAGGGATTAAAGGAGCTTGGGGTTGAGATTATATCGACCGGCGGCACTGCTGAATTTATAACATCACAGGGCATAGAAGCAAGGAGCATATCGGATTTGACCGGTTTTCCGGAGATATTAAACGGCAGGGTAAAGACCCTGCATCCTAAAGTTCACGGTGCGCTGCTTTCTTTGCGAGAAAGCCACGCCCATATGGCAGAAGCCCGAACCCACGGCATAGAAATGATAGATATGGTTGTTGTGAATTTATATCCGTTTCAGGAGGCGGTAACTAAACTTGGCGTAAAGATAGAGGAGGTTTTAGAAAACATAGACATAGGCGGCCCATCTTTATTGCGTTCCGCTGCTAAAAATTATCGTTCGGTGGCAGTTATAAGTAATCCTTCCAGATATGGCCCTGTGCTTGAAGAGATGAAGACGCATAGAGCTCTTATATCTGATCAAACCCTTTCAGTATTAGCTGTGGAGGCCTTTAAACTTACATCCGAATATGATAAATCAATCAATGCTTATCTTGGCAGTAAGATTTTACATCCTTCGCAAGAAGAAAAGGAAGCTGAAAAAGCTGAGGAGATAAAACCTGTGCAAGAAATTCATAAAGAAGAAACGCCTCAAGAAATACCTCTGCCTGAGAAGGCAAAACCTGAACAAGCAAAACCTGAACAGGCACACCCTGAACAGGCGAAGTTCCCGGAGGGGGCACAGCCTGAAATAACCCCGGAAGGCGCCATTACAATTCCTTCAATTTTTAATATCAGCCTTAAGAAGATAGAAGATTTGCGATATGGCGAAAATCCACATCAAAGGGCCTCTTTTTATAAAGACGAAAACTCAAAAGAATCTTCTGTTCCATGCGCAAGGCAGCTGCACGGAAGACAGCTTTCTTTTTGCAATATTATGGATATGGATGCAGCATTAGAAGTTGTGAAAGAGTTTGATAAACCGGCAGCAAGCATAATAAAACACACCAATCCCTGCGGCGCTGCAGTATCGGAGACCCTTACCAAAGCTTATACCGACGCTCTTGAATGCGATAGAATCTCCGCTTATGGGAGTATAGTTGGTTTAAACAGAACGGTAGATATAAATACAGCTGAAGCCATCCTTTCTTCAGGTTTTGTGGAATGTATAATTGCCCCAGGTTATGATGATGCGGCGCTTGAAAGACTCAAAATCAAACAAAATATGCGCATCTTAGAGATACCTTCTTTTAGCAAAAAGCGAGAAACTTTAGAATATTCTATGAGGAAAGTAACGGGAGGTATGCTTATACAAGATAGAGATTTGAAAAGTTTAGATAGAACCCAGCTGCGAATAGTTACTAAGAAGAAGCCGTCAGCCGAAGAAGTCGATTCGCTTCTTTTTGCCTGGAAGATTGTAAAACACCTAAGGTCCAATGCTATTGTGTTGGCTAAAGATACCAGGACCGTTGGAATAGGTACAGGTCAAATGAGCAGGGTCGATTCAGTGCATATAGCAACCTACAAAGCGGGCAAAGTTGCAAGAGGCAGTGTTTTGGCTTCCGATGCATTTTTCCCGAAGACCGACGCCATAGAAATTGCTGCAAGGGCCGGCGTTACTGCAATAATTCAGCCCGGCGGTTCAAAGGCTGACGAAGAGATAATTAGAACAACTGATAGGCGTGGGCTCGCCATGGTCTTTACTGGTATGCGGCATTTTAGGCATTAAAAAGTCGTCTAAAAAGTCGTGCTTGGCACGACTTTTTATTAGAGGCACGACTTTTTACTATGAACTACAATCAAGCCATTAAATACCTGAATTCTTTTCGGGATTTTGAAAAGATGCCATTCTATGATTATGGCAAGGCCTATAATTTAGAAGGGTTCTCTAAGCTCTGCGATATCATAGGCAAGCCTTTTGCCGATTTTAAGTCTATTCTTATCTCCGGCACAAAAGGAAAAGGTTCAGTTTGCGCTATTTTGCACTCTGTGCTGGTTGAGGCCGGCTACAAAGTAGGCCTCTATACCTCCCCCCATATGCTGGACTTACGAGAAAGGATAAAGGTAAATAAAAGAATTATAAATAAAAGGGAATTTCAAGAACTAATAGAAAAGATAAAAGAGTCTATCAAACATGCAAAAGCCGAAGATATTCCATTATATAAGAATCTTACATATTTTGAAATATTAACTGCTGTTTGTTTTTTATATTTTTCAAAAAAAAGAGTAGATTTTGCAGTAATAGAGGTAGGATTAGGCGGAAGGCTTGATGCTACCAATATTGTTTATCCTTTAGTCTCAGCTATAACCCATATAAGTTATGACCACACCCATTTGCTCGGCAAATCGCTTTCAAAGATTGCAAAAGAAAAGTCAGGGATAATCAAAGAAAACTCTTTCACCGTTAGCGCGCCACAAAAGAAAGAAGTTGCCGATATTGTAAAAGTTGCATCTCGCAAAAGAGCTAATAAATTATTTATGGTCGGAAAGGATATAAGGTATAGGTGTTCTCGGGCCGATTTTTATAAAACAGCTTTTGATTACCGGGGCATATATGAAGATTACAAAAATATGAATCTTTTTTTAGCGGGTGAGCACCAGGCCCAAAATGGGGCAGTTAGCCTGGCTATTATTGAAATATTAAAACGCTGTTTTTACTTCCACATCGACAGGGCGAGTATAGATAGAGGGTTTAAAAAAGTGGATTGGCCGGGTAGATTTGATATTTTAAGAAAAGCCCCATGTATAATAGCCGATGGCGCGCATAACAGAGATTCAGCAAAAGTTCTCAGGCAGACATTGGTCGGTTTAATAGGTAGAAGCAAGATAGGCTCTCTCATTTTGGGCATATCAATCGATAAAGATATAAAAGGGATAGGTTCTATTTTGTGCCCGCTGGCTGAAAATGTAATTTTTACAAAATCTTCTTCACTAAGAGCAGCTTCTCCTGGCCTTCTATCAAAGTTGCTCTCTAAAAATTGCGCCAATTCATATGTCGCCAAAACGCCAAAATACGCACTTTCAACCGCCGTGGGGTTAACCTCCAAGGATGGTATTATTTTAATTACCGGCTCGTTATTTTTAGTAGGCGATGCGATGAGGATATTGCGAAAATGAAAAATCCAAGCTTAAAAGATACCATTTGTGCAATTTCAACGCCGGTAGGTGAGGCTGGAATAGGCATAGTGCGGTTAAGCGGCAAGAAGGCATTAAGAATAGCAGATGAAATTTTTATGCCAAAAAATGGAAAAAGGCCGTCGCAACTGCCGGGTTACACTGTCCATTACGGACACATTGTTCGTCGTTCGTCGTTCGTGAATCGTGAATCGTCAACGAATCACGAATCACGAATCACGAATCACGAAGTAATTGACGAAGTTCTCCTGACCATAATGCGGGCGCCTAAAAGCTACACCAAAGAGGATGTAATCGAAATAAATGCCCACGGAGGCATAACCTGCTTGCGCAAAATATTAGATTTGGTAGTGTCGAAAGGAGGGCGCTTAGCAGAACCCGGTGAATTTACAAAGAGGGCATTCTTAAACGGCAGAATAGACCTTTCCCAGGCTGAAGCTGTCCTTGATGTAATAACTGCCAGGACGGAAGCCGGCCTAAGGGCAGCCAGAAGGCAGCTCGGCGGTGAATTATCCGGTTTGATTAGGAAGATAACAGATGCTATTTTGGAAATTCAGGCAAATGCAGAGGCAAGCTTAGATTTTCCGGATGAAGAGTTACAGACCTTTGAATATGCTACTATCGAAGTAAAGTTAGCTGAGATTATCGTTGAACTTGAACAACTTTTAGATGGATATCAAAACGGCAGGGTTTTGCGTGAAGGTATCACTACTGTTATATGCGGTAAGGCCAATGTCGGCAAATCCACGCTTATGAACAGATTCCTAAAACAAAAACGGGTTATTGTGACACCCCTTCCGGGCACGACCAGAGACGCCATTGAAGAGATTGTCAATGTAAGAGGTATCCCCTTGAAAATAGTAGATACCGCCGGCATTATGCATGCGGAAGATGAACCGTCCAAAGAAGGGGTCCGGCGAAGCAAAAAATATATGGAGTCGGCAGATTTAATTTTATTAGTTCTCGATTCCAGCGACGAACTTACTAAAGAAGACATAGATAGCATCGATGCCGTGAAAGATAAAAAAATAGTAGTGATAATAAACAAAACCGACCTTCCCGAAAGGCTGCAAATAAATGAAGTAAAGAAGCGTCTTCTCAATAAAAAGATTATCAGAATTTCTGCCAAAAAAGACAAAAGCCTGAATAGGCTATATGATGCAATATATAATATGATATGGTCGGGCAGCATAGACTCTTCGCATCAAGGTGCACTTACAAATGTAAGGCATGCAGCTGCAATAGAAAAGGCGCTGCACCATTTAGAATCCGCTAAATCAGGCATTGCCGATAATATAGGAATGGAGTTAATAGCGGTTGATTTAAAAGATGCCCGGAATGAACTCGGCATTATTGCAGGCGAAAACTTCACAGGCGATTTGCTGGATAGGATATTTTCGCAGTTTTGTATCGGGAAGTAATGGGAACACCACACAGGGAGACACCCCACCCGATTGAATTTTTCTCATTTTTACGCACGCAGGGTGTCCCAAAATAGGACGTCCCCAGCCAGGAGAAAAAATGGACAAGAAGAAAATAGAACAAGCAGTCAAAGATATAATAAAAGCTATAGGCGATGACCCTAACCGGCCTGATTTAAGAGGGACACCTAAGCGTGTAGCCGGGATGTTTGAAGAGATATTCAGCGGAATAAAAAAAGACCCTAAAAAAGAGCTTGAGATAATATTAGGAGAAAAGCATAGTGAGATTGTATTGGTAAAGGATATTCCTACCTACTCGACCTGCGAACACCACCTTTTAGCATTTATAGGCAAGACTCATATTGCCTATATTCCTAAACAGGGCCGAGTCACCGGCTTAAGCAAGTTGGTAAGAGTGGTGGAGATTTTATCTAAAAGGCTGCAGGTGCAGGAAAGGCTTACTACCCAAATAGCAGATATTATCATGCAAAAACTCAGGCCATTAGGCGTGTTAGTAGTTATAGAGGCGGAACACCTTTGTATGTCAATGAGGGGGGTAAAAAAGCCCGGCACCATTGCTGTAACAAGTGCGGTAAGGGGCGTATTTAAAGAAAGTGCAAAAACGAGAGCAGAAACCCTTTCGTTGATAAGAAAATAAATATTTACGTGTTTAATTTTATGTGATATAATATATGATATAATGTCTTCTCATGAAAACCGAAGGCCTAAAGGCCATACGTCTGATGACTCTAGGAGTCGGTAGACTCGGAGAGGGCCGTAGGCCCGGAGGGGAAAATGTATGGATGAAAAGCCTACAGAAGACCGCCTTTATGAAAGGTTAAGCCTTCCCATAAAGGTCAATTACGAAGTCTCTACCAGGCCGCATGATGTAAAAAAGGCTGTAAGTAAGAATGTAAGCGGTGGCGGAATTTGCCTTTCGTTGCTTGAGAAACTTCTGCCGGATACCAGGCTTAACATAAATATAATTGCCCCAAAGACAAAACCGCAAGACTATAATATAAAGGGGAGAGTAGCCTGGACCAGAAGGATAGAAATAACCGGTGAAGGCGACGCCCTTTCAGCTTATTATGATACCGGTATACAGTTTTTGGAAACAAATCCTATTGCAATGGGTAAAATAATTGCCTATTCCACGGCAGAGAATTATAAAGGTGTCAATCCTTCACCTTTAGACAGTTTAAATAGGATGTTTAAAGGCGAGGAGTGAATACACGAAAGCTGAGGCATGAATTTCTTTATTGCGTTAGGCAAAAACAAAATATTCATAATAACAATTTTGACCTGGGCCATTGCGCAATTTATAAAAGTAATAATCGGGATAATTAGAGAGAAGAAATTTAATTTTAAATGGTTCGTTGGAACCGGTGGCATGCCAAGTTCTCATTGCGCCGGCGTAACTGCACTGGCAACTTCCGTGGGAATGCGTTTCGGCTATGATACAAGCATATTCGCCGTTTCGCTTATACTTACAATAATTACAATATTTGATGCCAGGGGAGTACGCCGCTCTACCGGTAGACAAGCGGAGATATTAAATAAGATGTTTGAAGATTTCTATTTTAAAAAACCCATTAGAGAAGACCGCCTTATAGAACTCATCGGCCATACTCCTATACAGGTTTTTGCCGGCGTAGCATTGGGAATTATATGCGCATATATTTTGTATAATATATTATAATTAAATAGCAATTAAATAAGGACGGCTACCATTTAACGGAAGCTGCCTTTTTTCACCCATTAAATGGTAGCTGTCCCTATTTAACAGGATGAAAAAATCTTTTATCAAAATAGCCGTTTATGCCGCTGTTATTGTTGTTTTTATTGCAGTGTCTTTCTCTTTGTTTAGGTACGCAGGCAACAAAGCAAAATCTTCTGCATCTAGCGGAGTTTTTCAATCGGAGACGGCAGCACTGTTTAAAAAAGCTAAAATTTTAGAGAAACAGGGAAAACTTATTGCAGCGAAGCAGACCTATCAGAAACTCTTCTCCGATTACCCAACCGCAGAAAACCTTCAAAAAATACAACATAAGATTTTATCATTAAATATAAAAATACTATTTTCTCCGACGGTTACTTCCGATAGTAAATTATATGAAGTAGCGCCGGGAGATTCTCTGGAGAAGATAGCCAAAAAATTTAATACCACAATAGAGCTTATCAAAAAGGCCAATAACTTAAGCGGAAATTTAATTAAGCCGGGCATGGAATTGAAGGTTCAAAAGGAGAGCTTTTCTATAGTAGTAGACAAATCCCAGAATACCCTTACTTTATTTTCCGGCGAAGAGATAATTAAGGTATACACAGTTTCTACGGGTAAAGGTAATTCTACTCCTGTCGGAACATTCAAGATAGTAAATAAGCTTATAAACCCTCCGTGGTATAGCGCTAAAGGAGTCATACCCCCTGACAGCCCGGAGAATGTATTAGGCACACGATGGTTAGGCATTGACAAAGCCGGATACGGGATTCATGGCACAGACAACCCAGATACTATCGGTTATCAAAGCACCGAGGGCTGTATAAGAATGTACAACGCTGACGCAGAAGAACTTTATGCAATAGTACCCCGCGGCGCTAAAGTGGTAATTATTGATTGACCCAACAACCACTGCCTGCCGGCAGGCAGGCAATGATCCAACTGATAACTTAAAACTAATAACTGAGAACTGAAATATGAACGGCAGTGGTTTAGATTTTGAAAAACCTATTTTGGAACTCGAAAGAAAAATAGAAGAGTTAAAAAAATTTACTACTTCCGAAAAGATAAATCTGCAGTCTGAAATAAAAAAACTCGAAGACAAACTGGAAAAGGTAAAACGCGAAGTTTTTAATAATCTATCCTCCTGGCAGAGAGTGCAGATATCCCGCCATCCCAAAAGGCCTTATACATTAGATTACGTCCGGACAATTATGTCAGATTTTATAGAATTACACGGAGACAGGAGTTTTTCTGATGATAGGGCTATTGCCTGTGGCCTGGCCAAGCTGAATAATTTTAGGATTATGATTATCGGCCATCAAAAAGGGCGGGACATTAAGGAGAATTTAAAGCGCAATTTCGGAAGTGCCCATCCGGAAGGTTACCGGAAGGCCATAAGGGTTATGAAACTCGCTGAAAAGTTCGATGTGCCTGTTTTTTGTTTTATAGATACGCCCGGAGCTTATCCCGGGATTGGCGCAGAAGAGAGGGGCCAGGCGGAGGCTATTGCATATAATTTACACGAGATGGCCCAGATAGCTGTGCCTATTATAATAGTTGTGATAGGAGAAGGCGGCAGTGGCGGGGCCTTAGGCATAGGCGTAGGCGATAAAATATGCGTTATGGAAAATGCCTATTATTCAGTCATTTCTCCGGAAGGATGCGCTGCTATATTATGGAGAGATAGAACCAAAGCCCCTGAAGCAGCAAAGGTTCTAAAAATAACTGCTGATGAACTTCTAGAGCTGGGAATAATTGACGAAGTTATAAAAGAACCATTAGGAGGGGCGCATAGAAATCCTGAACAGGCAATGAAGAATGTAAAGGCCTCGATGATAAAAAATCTTAAGGAGGTTTCCGCCCTGGATAAGGATGAGATGCTTAAAACCCGCTATGAAAAGTTTAGAAAAATAGGCATTTTTAATGAACCAAGTTAGAAATTTTATAAACCTCCCTAGAAACAATATTTCTAACGGGGTGAATAGATCTTATACTGTTCAGATACCCAGCCGTTTAAGCAAAGTTAACAAGCTCATTCAGAATATATTGAAATTACTCCACTCTTTAGGAATTAATAAATCTACATCTTTTGATATAAGGTTATGTTTAGAAGAGGCCCTGATAAATGCAGTAAAACACGGTAATAAAAATAATGGAAATCTGCTTGTAAAAATAGACTATTCTATCTCAGATGAGATGTTTAAGGTATCTATAGAAGACAGAGGCAGCGGCTTTGACTATAAACACTTGCCAGATCCTACTGTTAGGAAGAATTTATTAAAGACAAAAGGGCGAGGTATATACCTGATGAAGCATCTTATGAACGAAGTATTTTTTAACAAGGACGGAAATAGAGTTACGATGATAAAATATCTTAAGGAGGAAGGATGAAGATAACTAAAACCACCCAGCAAGGCGTAGTAATATGTCATATAAACGGAGATATAGATATTAATTCTTCCCCTGACATAAGAAAGACTTTTGCTGAATTGACCGCCTCTTATCAGAAGAAGATAGTCATAAACCTTGCGGAGGTTTCTTATATCGATAGCTCTGGTTTAGCTACGCTGGTAGAGATGCTTAAGAAGATAAAAATTTATGGAGGCGGACTTAGATTGTCCAATTTGGCAGATAAGGTAAAGGCCTTATTCGAAATAACCAAGCTTGAAAAAATATTCCAAATATATGATACTGCTGAACAGGCTGTAGCGGGTTTTTAGGACGAAATTATGGCAAATCCAGTCGCAATTATAGGGCGTTTTGGTATTGAGACAAAAAGACACATAGTAGGCATTACCATTTTGCTCGCTCAGGTTTTTTACTGGCTCATTATAGGCCCGTTTAAAGGAAAGATTGTATCCAGGAGGAGTCTATTTGAACAGATGGTATTTTCTGGGGTAAGGAGCACCTTGATAGTCTTTTTTGTCAGTCTTTTTACTGGAATCGTTCTTGCTATGCAAAGCGCCTATCAGTTGGAAAAATTGGGTGCGACAATGTATGTGGCTAGCTTAGTAGCGGTTTCTATTGCCAGAGAATTAGGTCCGGTATTGACTGCTTTAGTGGTTGCAGGCAGGGTAGGGGCAGCCATTACAGCTGAATTGGGTAGTATGAATGTCACAGATCAAATAGAAGCGCTTCGAACACTGGCCCTTAATCCAGTAAGGTATCTGGCTGTTCCTCGCATTATAGCCCTTTTGATTATGCTGCCATGCCTCACTATTTTTTCTGATCTGGTAGGAATGTTTGGCGGCTGGTTAATAGGCGTGTTTAATTTAGGGTTAAGTAGCGGTATGTATATTGATAAGACTATAGAATTTCTGGAGCTGAGGGACATCTATACTGGTCTTTTTAAATCATTTGTCTTCGCCGGAATAATTTCTACAATCGGTTGTTACATGGGATTAAGCACAAAAGGTGGCGCTGAAGGAGTGGGCAATTCTACCACTGTGAGTGTGGTTGCCAGCTTTATCCTTATTATATTAGCAGATTGTGTTCTGACCGGGATATTCTATTTCTCAAATATGTAATTTATTTAGGGACCAGGTCCCAAGGGGATACTTTACAGCACAAAAATTATATAAAAAGGAAATTTTTCTGTAAAATTGAACGAAATGCAAGAAAAAGAAGCAGTAATAGAAATTAAGGATTTGGTCAAAAGTTTTGACGGAAGGCGTGTGTTAAATAAGGTTAATCTCAAAGTTTATAAAGGCGAGACCATGGTAATCATGGGGGGAAGTGGCTGCGGTAAATCTACACTCCTTCGTCATATAGTAGGTTCGCATATGCCTGATTCTGGCCAGGTTTTTATAAAAGGCAAGGATATAACTCAGCTTCCTGAAAGCGAATTTGATAAGATAAGAAAAAGATTTGGTATGGTCTTTCAGAGTTCAGCCCTTTTTGACTCAATGAGTGTAGAAAATAATATAACCCTGCCTTTAAGAGAGCATACCAAGCTCGATGAGAATATTATGAAGATTATGGTAAAGATGAAATTGGAATTAGTGGGCTTAAGAGGTTTTGAAAGACTTATGCCGTCTCAGCTTTCAGGAGGAATGAGGAAACGAGTGGGATTAGCCCGGGCAATAGCGCTGGACCCTGAAATGGTCTTTTATGATGAGCCGACCGCAGGATTAGACCCTATTGTTGCAGGCGTTGTAAATAAACTTATCCTTGATTTAAGTAAGAAGTTACAGATTACCTCCGTGGTAGTAACCCATGATATGCAAAGCGTTTTTAGTATCGCCGATAGAATAGCAATGCTTTATGAAGGAGAGGTAATAGCAGAAGGCATGCCTGATGAAATAAGAAATTCGACAGATGCCAGAGTGCAGCAGTTTATAAAAGGAAGCCCCGAAGGCCCAATAAGATTTTTTCAAGAGGGAGACGATTATTTAAAACAGTTAACGGAATGAGGAACGGAGGAGAAAATGGCGAAAAGAATAGCTAATGAGATAAAGACAGGACTTTTAATTCTGTTATGTTTAATTATATTGGCAGGTTTTACTCTTGCAATAACTAATTTTATGGGCATAGAAAAGACATATGAATTAAAGGCAATGTTTAATTGGGTAGGCGGCCTTGAAGAACATGCACCGGTGAGATTACGTGGCGTCGAGGCGGGCGAGGTAAAAGACGTAGAGATTTTATACAGAGGCGATGAGACTAAGATTTTATTGACGTTGCTTTTAAAGGAGAAAGCCAAGGTAAGAGAAGGAACCAAAGCATATGTCAGCATGCTGGGGATGATGGGCGAGAAATATGTCGAGCTAACCGATGGGCCTCCGGGAGCACCATTTTTAAAACCAGGTTCTGTTATAACCGGAGAAGACCCAACTATGACGGAAGAACTTATTAACATTGGGAGAAAGGTTGCTACAGGGGTTGAATCTACGATGGCAGATATGCGCTCGCTCATAAATAATCTAGATAAACTTGTGCTAGAAAACAGAGAAGACATAGATTTTATAATAGGTAAACTTAAAACCACTGCTGCTAATTTCGAAGCATTTTCAGATGATATAAGACGATATCCCTGGAAGCTTCTCATTAAGACAAAGGAGAAGAAGAAGCCGGAAAAAGGTAGAAGTAGGGAGAAAAAATGAGAAAAATATTAATATTTTTAGTATGTATGTTTTTTTTGAATTTATCAATATCATTAACATTTGCGGATGGCGCAGATGCAAAGATTATATATCTTAAGGGCCAGGTTAAGTTACAAAGGGCAAAAGATACCAATTGGATTGTAGCTAAGGAAGGAATGGCTATAAAGAGGGGTGACAGAATAAGAACTTTCAAATTTTCTGCAGTAAAGATTGCCACTGATAAGGATGCAAAGAATGTAATAAGAATAGAACAAGAAAGCGAATTCTTGTTTGAAGGAATAGCAGTTAATAAACACAAACTTTTCAGGGGCAAAGTATTCGCTTTATTAGAAGCGCTTGAGCCTGGTTCGAGCTTTGAGGTCCACACTCCTACAGCTGTCTGCGGGGTAGCCGGCTCAGGCATATTTGTACATACCGACGGAAATAAAACAACCGCAGGCTGCCATGAAGATGAAGCATATGCAAAAGGCATAAAAAAAGATGGTTCTCTGACGGCAGAAAGAATAATAAAAGAAGGCCACACGTGCACAATTGGAAAATTTAAGGCTCCTGGCCCGTTAATTGCATTAACAAGGTTTGAGCAGAAAGAATGGTCACGTTTCAGAGAAGAGCTTAGCAAACTCCTGGAACGGTTAAAGGGAGAAATGCGCAGCGAGGAAAGAAAGATTATAGACAGGATAAAGAAGTTACAGGATAGATCTGATAAAAGAATCGAGATACAACGACAAGACAGGTTTGAAAAAAGAGAACAGGAAAAACGAGAAGAGGTGACGAGAGATCTGAGCACATCTTGAGTAGTAGCCACCGTAATCCATTGTAAAAATATAATTTAATTACAAGAAGCGTCTTATGAAAATACTACAAATTTTTGTTATTCTGTCTTTTATAACTGTTTTATTAAATCCCTCTTTAGCCGATGCCGAAGAATCAAAATTCAATCCATTTGGTTTAAAGATAGCAGCTGCAATAAAAGAAGGCTTTGAAAGTAATGTATTTTTAGACTCTTCCAGAAAAGGAGACTGGTTTACAGAAACTGATATTTATGCAGAAGGCGAATATAAAATAACCGATAAATTAGCCGTTGGCGTAGAGTATGATTTTATAAACCTTTCTTATAACGAATTTACAGACTTAAACCTTGTAAATAATGAAGGGCGGGCTTTCTTTAAGTATTATCTAAAAGACGGTTTTTCAATAAAGACAGGGTATGTATTAGATTCAGTCTGGTATCCACACGATAAAGACGGGACATACTTTACCCAAGGCCCTTTAGCTGAAATAGAATATTACATAAACAAGGATCTATTTTTAACAGGCGCTTACGAATTTAAAGAATACGATTATGATAAAAGAAAAATTAAAGATGGCACAGGTAAAACTTTAAGTACTAACAGAGAGGATTGCATGCATAGTATGACTTTTGGCGTAGGCGATTTTGTAAATATAGGCAGGTATATAAAAGACCTCTTAGTCAAGGTTGAAGAAAAAATAGATTTTAATGATTCTAATGATGAATATATGGATTACTACGATTATATATCGTATAAAACAAGCGCTTTTATAAGTATGCCTGTTTTTAAAGTCTTGTATTTAGTAGGCCACGGAAGCTACAGATATAAAGATTTTGATACAAGAAAAAATATAGACCTGAATGCCACAGAGACACAAAAGACTTTTGTTTTAGGCGCAACAGTCTATTATAATATATATAAATCAGCCTATATAAGCGCAGGTTATACCTATACCCAGACTTATTCTAACGAACCCACGAATAGATATTCTGATTCCATATCGTCTGCAGGCATACATATATTCTTCTAATTAATGCCTATCAAATCAATCTATATAAGCAAGCGGCCCATTGGGATAATCGCAGCACTGGTTATAAGCGCACTGATAATTCTAATTTCCTATTTTAGAATATTTGATGTATATGAATTAGCCACCTTAGATTTAAGGTTTAAGTTAAGGCCTGCCCAGAGAACTTCGGACAGAATAGCCATAATAGAAATAGCCCGGGATACCTTAGAGCAAATTGGTACCTGGCCCATCGATAGAGAATTTTACGCACGCCTGATAGATATATTGACTGAATTTGGTGCCCGCTCTATAATATTCGATGTCATATTCGCACAAAAGCAGAATGAGCTTTCGGATGAGGAACTAGTAAATTCAGTTGCAGCTTCAAAAAGAGTATATCTTGCCCTGGCATTCAGGCTCACAAAAGAAGTGGGAGATTCCGCCTTTCCGCAAGCGCAGGAGTTAGAGGC
The DNA here is from genome assembly GCA_020354945.1 of Candidatus Omnitrophota bacterium. GTDB lineage: Bacteria > Omnitrophota > Gorgyraeia > JABMRG01 > JAFGKX01. The sequence goes on along the minus strand of CP070655.1, from coordinate 722,186 downwards.
ATCTCCGTTTTCAAGCCTTGATAAGGCGGCCTACGGCATCGGGCATATAAACGTAATCCCGGATATAGATGGAAAGCTAAGGCGCACCCCTGTTTTCATCGATTATAAAGACAGACTTTATCCTCAGCTTTCTTTTTTAGCTGCCTGTGATTATTTAGGAAAATCGCAAGATACCGTAAAGATAGATAAGAAGTTTGTCCAGATTGACTCTGGTATCAAAATACGCATCGACGAGGATGGCCAGATGCTTATAAATTTTGCTGATAGATGGGGTAAGGCCTTTAAGCATTATTCTTTTATAGATATATTAAAATCGTATATTCAGTTAAAAAACAACGAAAAGCCAAGGTTGGCTCTTAAAACTTTTAAAGATAAAATATGCCTTGTAGGCCTTACAGCTGTGGGCACACACGATTTAAATCCAGTCCCATTGCAGGCGGATTATCCAATGGTTGGCGTTAACACAAATATTATAAATTCTATTCTCACCAATAACTTTATACATCGAGCTGGAAAACTCACCAATATTATAATCCTTATATTTCTTGGTTTGGTTGCTAGTTTTTTAACTTTGAAACTTAAGCCTCTTAAGAGCCTGCTGATGATAGTGGGGCTGTTATTTGTTTTTACTTTATTTTCGTATGTTGTCTTTGCATTTTTTAAAACCTGGCTGGACCTTTTTTATCCACTGCTGCTCGTTTCACTGGTTTATCTTTTTACCACATTTTATAAGTACATCTCTGAAAGGAATAAGCGAATGCTTATAGAGAGAGAACTGGATATTGCCAGGAGGATTCAGAAAAGCTTCCTAAAGGAAACCCCGCCAGAAAAAGAAGGCTTAGATATCGCTGTTATTATGGATGCAGCAAAGGCAGTTGGCGGAGATTTATATGATTTTGTAGATATATCAGCCGATGAGATAGGCATTATGGTCGGCGATGTTTCCGGAAAAGGCGTCCCTGCCGCTCTATTTATGGCAATGACGGTGAGCAATTTCAGATTTCACGCAAGGGGCAGAAACCAACCTGCCGATGTAATGGCCCGGTTAAACAATCAGATATCAGCGGAGTCAACATCAGGCCTTTTTGTAACAGTTTATTATTTGATAGCTGATGTAAGAAAGAAAATTTTAAAGCTCGCAGATGCAGGCCATCTACCCTTAATTATTGCACATCCGAACGCTGAAGTAGAAACCCTTAAGGTAGAAGGCGGTATGGCAGTAGGAATTATGGAAGGGACAGAATATACGGAAAGGCAGACCCCTTTTGGTAGCGGAGATATATTTTTGCTATACACAGATGGTGTTACAGAAGCACGGAATGTCAAAAAAGAAGAATTTGGTGAAAACAGGATAAAACAAGCGCTTTCAGAATGCAGGAACAAAAGCGCAAAAGAGATTATAGAACATATTTACAAAACACTAAAGAAATTTACCAGAAAAGCACCCCAGCATGACGATATCACTATAATTGTGCTGAAAGCGAAATAGGGACGTTTCTGGTTTTGTTCGGGAACCTGCCCTATTTTCAATCGGGAACCTGTCCCCTTTAAAATCCCTCAAAGGCAGCCTCGCGGTTCTCATGAATATCGAACATCTGAGTCAAACCTGCCAGATCGAATACCTCCCGCGCCTTCCCTTTTAATCCTACAAGGCGAAGGCCGCCGTTTCTTTTTGAAAGCCTTATTTTTGCATTGATAAGGCAACTTAGCCCTGCGCTATCTAGATAGTCTACTTTGGTTAAGTCAACTATAATCTTTAAATTTCCTTTGCTGATATGCTCATTTATTATTTTAGCTATCTCTTCTGAAGTATAGTTATCTATCTGCCCTGAGAGAACCATAAGCATGATATTTTCGGTCCCCTCAAGTTCTATCTCCAGTGCTCCTACTGCCCCTAATACCTTCTTTTTCATGGTAAGCTCCTGTGTTTTTGTCTGGTGCCGGAGGTGGGAGTTGAACCCACACGGTATTTCTACCACCGGATTTTGAATCCGGCGCGCCTGCCAATTCCGCCACTCCGGCATCGTTTTTATTCTATAAGTAATACAAGCCCTAGTCAAGCAATTTAATTGACGCCTAATATGTTTTTTGCTATACTTGTGTCATCTTACGACTTAAAACTTACGACTTACAACTAAATTTTACGGAGTGAAATTTTATGGGAGAGCTCAGGAAAGACCCGATTTTAGGAAGATGGGTAATAATATCTACGGAGCGCAGCAAGCGGCCAGACTCTTTTGTTAAGGAAAAGGAGAAGACAGAAGACAATAAGGATAAATGCCCTTTCTGCGAAGGCAGGGAAAAGATGACCCCGCCTGAGATTTACAGCTTAAGAGCCCCCAACACAAAACCTGATGAGCCAGATTGGCGGGTAAGGGTTGTTCCTAATAAATTCCCTGCGTTAAATACAGAGACAGAGCTTGAAAAGAGAGGCTATGGTGTTCATGATATGATGAGCAGTTTCGGCGCGCATGAAGTTATAATTGAAACCCCCGACCATGACAGAGATATAAAAGATCAAACTATTGACGAAATATCAGACGTAATTAGGGTGCTGCAATATAGGGTTGAGGAGTTGCAGAAAGATGAAAGATTTCGCTACATTCTTATCTTTAAGAATAAAGGCAAAGAAGCCGGCGCTTCAATAAGGCATCCGCATTATCAAATAATAGGGCTTCCTATTACTCCTAAAAGAGTAAGAGAAGAGCTTCATGGCGCAGAAAACTATTATAAGTTAAAAGAAAGATGTATATACTGCGACTTGATAAAACAGGAGAAATCCTGGGGCGAAAGAATAATTCACGAAACTGATGCATTTATCAGCTTTTGCCCCTATGCGTCGCGTTTTCCCTTCGAAGTATGGATTCTACCCAAAGACCATTCCATAGATTTTTATAGCCGGAAAGTTAAAGATAAGATAAAGCCGTTGGCAGGAATGCTTAAAGTTATATTGAGCAAACTTAGCAATGTGCTGGATGACCCTGAATATAATTATATTATTCACACTGCGCCAAACCGCTTTGCCCGTAGAGATTACTGGAAGACAATAGAGCAGGACTTTCACTGGCATATAGAATTGTTTCCGAGGCTTACCAGAGTAGCAGGTTTTGAGTGGGGCAGCGGTTTTTATATCAACCCCACCTCTCCGGAAGAAGCTGCAAAATTCCTAAAAGAACAAAAATGTTAACCCATTATTCTTCAGGGGACAGGTTCCCGATTGAAAATGGGGCAGGTTCCCGAACGATTTTGGAAACGTCCCTACCATGAAAATATTACTGGCATCATCAGAGGTAGCGCCATTTGCAAAAACAGGTGGCCTGGCGGATATTTCCGGCAGTTTACCTTTAGCCCTTAAATCATTAGGATGCGATACAAAGGTTTTCACGCCTTATTATCGCCAAACTAAAAAAGGCGGTTTTAATATAAAACTTATCAAAAAAGACATCAAGACCGAAGTGGGAAATGCCAGCTTTGACTTCTCACTTTATCATTGCAAAAAAGACAGGGTTGATTTCTATTTTATCGAAAGGGAAGAATTCTTTAACCGGGACTTTCTTTACGGAACGCCTTCCGGTGATTATCCGGACAATGCTGTTAGATTTGCATTTTTTGCAAATGCCGTTTTGCGCAGTGCGCAAACTTTAAATTTTAAGCCGGATATAATACACTGCAATGACTGGCAGACAGCGCTTATCCCTTTTTATTTAAAATACAAACTTAAAGATTTGGATTTTTTTAAGGATACAAAGACACTTTTTACAGTGCATAACCTGGCCTATCAGGGCCTTTTTGCAAAAGAGACAATGCCGCAGGCAGGTGTAAGTTATGAATTTTTTACTATGGATACACTTGAATTTTATGGAAATTTTAGTTTTATAAAATCAGGGCTGCTTTATTCTGATGCAATAAGCACTGTAAGCAAAGGGTATGCAGAAGAGATACTCACTAAAGAGCATGGTTGCGGCTTGGAAGGATTGCTTAAACTTCGCAAAGGCGATATTTATGGAATAATAAACGGAGTTGATTATTCACAGTGGAATCCAGAAACCGATAAGTTTATAAAAACCCCTTATGATAAAAAATCCCTGCAGAATAAGGCCGGATGCAGGCAAGACCTGCTTGAGCAAATGAAACTCGATGTTCCGCTTAATGCGCCTTTACTCGGAGTAGTAGGCAGATTAGCATATCAAAAGGGCATAGATATTATTGCAGACAGCATGAAAGATATAATAAAATTGGGCTGCAATCTAATTATCTTAGGAGCGGGCGATGAGAAATATCAAAAGTTATTAACTGCTTTAGCGGAAAAATACCAGAAGAATCTAGCTGTAAGAATAGCATTTGATAATCCCCTTGCCCACAAAATAGAAGCAGGATGCGATATGTTTCTTATGCCTTCTCGATATGAACCATGCGGGTTAAATCAAATGTATAGCTTAAAATATGGGACCATACCCGTAGTAAGGGCAACAGGCGGTTTAGATGATACAATAATTGACTATACCCAAAATCCAAAAGACGGAAACGGTTTTAAATTTAAAGGAGCGAATCCGAAAGATTTCCTTTCTGCCTTAAAAAGAGCGGTTTCTGTTTACAAAAATAGAGGAGATTGGCAGAAACTGATGATTAGGGCAATGGGATTTGATTTTTCCTGGAAGAATTCCGCCCAAGAGTATATCAAACTTTATGAGAGACTATTTCTTTAGACTATGCCTGCCACAACAGACTTCGCAATAGCATTACACTTCCACCAGCCCATCGGAAACTTCGATGAAATTTTCGAGAGAGCTTATAACAGGTGTTATCTTAAATTTTTAAAGTTATTGAGAAGGTATCCTGAGATTAAAATGAGTTTGCATTTCTCCGGCAGCCTCCTGTCCTGGATAGAAGAAAATCATCCTGAATTTTTTAATATAGTAATAAAATTAATAAAAGCCGGTCAGATAGAGATTATAAGCGGCGGGTTTTACGAACCGATATTACCTATCGTTAGAGAAGAGGACGCAATAGGGCAGATAAAGATGCTCACCAGTTATATAAAGGAAAATTTCAAATTTAAATCGATAGGGGCCTGGATACCGGAGAGAGTTTGGGAGCCGCAGCTTGTATCTACTTTAAAGGAAGCCGGGATAAAATATGCTATTGTCGATGATGCCCATTTTATAAAAGCCGGCCTGGATAAATCCGGAATTTATGGTTATTATATGGCTGAGTATAATTCAGAAAAGATAGCGCTTTTTGGCTCGGATAAGAACTTAAGATATTTTATCCCCTTTAAGAAACCAAAACAGACAATAGACTACATAAAAAGGGTAACCAGAAATAATCCAAAAGCCATTTTTTTCTACGGAGACGACGCTGAAAAATTCGGAGAATGGCCGGGGACTTACAGATTAGTTTATGAAAACAGATGGCTCGAAAATTTCTTTAAGGTGCTTATTGATAATAGTTCATGGCTTAAGACCGTTACTTTAAAGCAGGCATTGGCCAAACGCACGCCCCTGGGTAGAATTTACGTTCCTTCGGCTTCTTATGATGAAATGTTAAAATGGTCAGGCGGGGACTTCCGGAATTTTTTGACTAAATACCCTGAATCGAATCAGATGCACAAAAAGATGATGTTGGTTAGCAAAAGAATCAGCTGCCTGAGGCAGAAGGCGTCCGGAGAAAAAATGAAAAAATTGCTCGGTTTAGCTACTGAACATCTTTATAAGGCTGAGTCTAACTGTGGATATTGGCATGGGCTCTTTGGAGGCCTTTATCTTTTTAACTTAAGAGCGGCTATTTATGAAAATCTTATAAAAGCCGAAGTTCTCTGTAGCCATTGCGAACTTTGCTGCGCAATCTCAAATATACAAATAATAGATTACAACTGCGATAACTACAAAGAAATAATATTTTCGAACAGATTAATATCTGCTTATTTTAGCCCAAGAAAAGGAGGGGCTCTTTTAGAATTAGATTATAAGCCGCTTTCTGTAAATTTGATAAATACCCTGTCCCGAAAAAAGGAGGCCTATCATAAAGGAATAAACCCAGCCGCTGTGCGCGGTGGCTCAGTAAAAAAGAAAAAATTTATCTACGATTCTTATCAGAAATACTCATTTTTGGACCATATAATATCAAAAGAAAGCACATACAGGCAATTTAAGGCAGGTCATCTTAAAGAAAGGTTAGATTTTATAAACAGAAACTATTCATATAAGGTTAAAAACAGCAAAGATGGCAGGATGATAATTCTAAAAGCTTTATCGGATAAAGTATCTATTGAAAAGAAAATAGCCCTGCATAAAAAAGCAGCCGATATAAGAGCAGATTATTCGGTAAAAAATATATCAGCCAGCACCTTAGATATAAGTTTTGGCATAGAATTCAATATTATTATGCCGGACGGAAATCCTCCCCGGAATTTAGAAGCTTACACCCGAGTTAAATCGGCATCAAATCTTAATATAAAGAGCAAAACAGGCGGTATAAATTTGGATTTTCATATCAAGCCAAAATCACGAATCTGGATATGTCCTATTAATACAATATCGCGTTCAGAAAAAGGCTATAAATATATCTATCAAGGGACTTCTATGCTGTTTAGCTGGCCCTTGAAACTATTGCCAGGGAATGAAAAAATCGTTTCTGTTGGTATAAATTTATTAGAAAATTGTAGCAACCGCCATATATCGTGATATAATATAATCAAGATGACAGAGATATTGTGTTTAGTATTAGGGGGAGGAAGGGGAACCAGGCTCTACCCCCTTACAAAAGAAAGGTGTAAGCCGGCTGTGCCGTTTGCGGGAAAATACAGGCTGGTAGATATACCTATAAGCAATTGTCTAAATTCAGGATTTAATCGTATATATGTGCTTACCCAATTCAATTCCGAATCATTAAATAAACATATCAGCCGGACATATAAATTGGATACATTCTCTAAAGGCTTTGTCGAGATAATGGCGGCTGAGCAGTCTATGGAGAGCGCTGATTGGTTTCAAGGCACAGCGGATGCGGTAAGGAGATGCCTTAAGCACTTTAACGACCCCCACATAAAATACGTCCTTGTGCTTTCAGGGGACCAGCTTTATAAAATGGATTTCAGAAAACTTTTATCATTCCATATTGAAAAGAAATCCCAGATAACCATAGCCTGCAATCCCGTAGAGCCAACGCATATCATCGACTATGGGATAATGTGCGCAGATGAAAACGGAAGAATTAATAGGTTCATCGAAAAACCCTCCACCGAAAAACAGGTTAAAGGTATGCAGGTTAAAATAGATAAAAACAGATTCTATCTTGCATCTATGGGAATATATCTTTTTAACAAAGATACATTAGCGGAAATTTTGATTGCTAACAGAAAGGCAGATTTTGGAAGAGAGGTTATTCCCGATTCTTTTTCCCAAAAGATGAGCTATGCGTATATTCATGATGGATACTGGAAAGATATCGGCACAATCAAAACATTTTATGAGGAGAATTTGATTCTTACAGAAGTGGTTCCTCCGATGAATTTGTTTGATGAGCAATGGCAATTTTTTACAAGGCACCGTCACCTTCCGCCGGCCAAAATAAGGAAAAGCAAACTTGATAGAGCAATAGTTGGTGAAGGCTCGATAGTGGACAGGTGCCAGATTTCCCATTCAATAATAGGGCTAAGAAGCAGAATAGCAGAATCTGCAGTGGTCGAAGATTCAATAGTTATGGGAGCTGATTTCTATCAGTCGATAGAAGATATTGAGCAGGATAAAAAGGCTGAAACTGCGCCTATCGGCATAGGCAAAGGTTGTGTGATAAAAAAGGCAATAATCGATAAAAATGTGCGAATAGGCGATGGGTCTAAAATAGTAAACAGAAAAGGCCTCGATTCTTTTGAATCCGATACCTACGCAATAAAAGATAGTATCATAATCATCCCTAAAAATACCACGATTCCCACCGGCACCGTAATTTAGTACCGTTTACGGTTTTGTTCGGGTAAGTGTCCCCTAAAGCTTAAATTATATACTATTATAGCTTCCCATTTGAAATATTGCAATATTTATGATTTTATTTGCATAACTTAATATAAAATAAGAAGTTATGTGAAAAATAACAAAAAATTGTAAAAAAAAGCACTATTTTGCTTGCCCCGTTAGAAATTATGTAATATAATGGCTACATATTATTTCTAACGGGGCTTGATTTTTTAACGATGTTTTAAGATATTGATACTTGTTGGCGGGAGCGAAGAATATGGTGGAGCTGGAGGGATTTGAACCCTCGACTTCGACACTGCCGGTGTCGCACTCTCCCACTGAGTTACAGCCCCATGCGTGAAAAAAATTATAGCATTATAAAAAAGATTTGTCAACGTTGAATCGATAATGCGGTTAGGGGTTCAGGTTTCTATAGCAGGTAAAATTTATAAAGCAGTTGACAGGGCAAAGAGTCTTGCTAAGCTGAAAGACTTGACATTTATTTAGAGGCCCCTAAAAGATTGTTTAAAGATGATGTTATGAATTTGAGAGAAGTAAAAAGCTTGATAGTCAGATGAGGAGCAAGAAGATATGGCCCAGGTGAAACAATATCCGTTTGATGAGATAGAGCCGAAATGGCAAAAACATTGGCAGGATATTAAACTTTTTTCGTGCGATGTTTCTAAAACAAAAGACAAATACTACTGCCTGGTGATGTTTCCTTATCCCTCAGGGGCATTACATGTAGGCCATGGCAGAAACTATATATTAGGAGATTGCGTAACCCGTTATAAGATTATGCAGGGAGCAAATGTCCTTTCTCCGATAGGCTGGGACGCCTTTGGCCTTCCCGCAGAAAATACTGCCATAAAAGGGAAGCTCCATCCCAAAAAATCGACAGAAGATAATATAAAGATTATGAAGAAACAGCTTCACAGATGGGGAATAGGATATGATTGGGATAGAGAGATTACTTCTTGTTACCCCGATTATTATAAATGGACCCAGTGGATATTCTTAAAATTATACGAGAAAAGGCTCGCCTATAAGAAAAAGGCTGCTGTGAACTGGTGCCCTTCCTGCCAGACAGTTTTGGCCAATGAGCAGGTTGTGGGAGTCCGCTGCGAACGCTGCGATACAAAGGTCGGGGAAAAGGATTTAGAGCAGTGGTTTTTTAAGATTACCGATTATGCCCAACGGCTATTAGATGATATCTCAAAATTGGAACACTGGCCGGAACGGGTTAAGATTATGCAGACCAACTGGATAGGGAAATCAACCGGTGTTCAGATAGATTTTCCTGTGGTTGATTCAGACATTGTTCTGACCTGCTACACTACAAGAGTAGATACTATTTTCGGCGCAACATATATGGTCCTTGCTCCGTCACACCCCCGGATAAGAGACCTCATTAAAGATTCCCCTGATAAAGAAAAGATATACTCTTTTATAAAAAAGGTAAAAGCGCAGAATAAACAAGAGCGCGCATCCGTTGAAATTGAAAAAGAAGGAATATTTACCCAGAGATATGTAATAAACCCTGCAAATAAAAGAAAGATTCCTCTATGGCTAGCAAACTATGTTTTAGTTGAATATGGAACCGGTGCGGTTATAGCAGTACCTGCCCATGATCAACGCGATTTCGAATTTGCCAAAAAGTATAATTTACCAATAGAGATTGTGATTCAGCCTCCAGCCTCCAGCCGCCAGCCGCCAGAAGAATTGGAAGAGGCATATGAAGGAGATGGAATCCAGGTAAATTCTGTTCAGTTTGACGGTCTCGATAATCGCACGGCTATGGAGAAAATAGCTGACTGGATGGAGGATATAAAAATAGGCAGAAGAACCGTCCATTTTAAATTAAGAGACTGGCTCATATCCAGACAACGCTATTGGGGAGCGCCTATACCGGTAATATATTGCGAGAAATGCGGAACCGTGCCTGTGCCTGAAAAAGACCTGCCGGTTTTGCTACCGGAGAATATCAAATTCAAACCATACGGAAAATCGCCTCTGGCAGATTGTAAAGAATTTATAAATACTAAATGCCCAAAATGTAAAGGCAAGGCTAAACGAGAAATCGATACTATGGATACATTTGTAGATTCAAGTTGGTATTATCTGCGCTATTTATCTGCTCACGATGATACCAAGGCCTTTGATTCAAAATTGGTAAATAAATGGCTACCGGTAGATCAATATATCGGAGGCGTGGAACACGCCATTCTGCATCTTTTATATTCCAGGTTTATTGCCAAAGTGCTTTTTGATTTAGGATATACCAGTTTTGGAGAACCGTTTAGCAGATTATTTACTCAAGGGATGATAATAAAGAATGGTGCCAAGATGTCTAAGTCAAAAGGAAATGTAGTAAGCCCCGATGAATTAATCAAAAAATATGGAGTGGATACAGTTAGATTATATACGCTGTTTATAGGGCCTCCGGAGAGAGATGCAGAATGGAATGATAGAGCCGTAGAAGGGTCATATAGATTCTTGGGTAGAGTCTGGCGGCTGGCGGAACAGGTGAAAAATCAGTCGTCAGTCGTCAGTCGCCAGTCGCCAGAAACTTCACACTTGACACGCAAGATACACCAAACCATAAAAAAGGTTACGGATGATATTGAAGGAGGATTTAAATTTAATACCGCTATCAGCGCAATTATGGAACTTGTGAACGATTCTTATATTGCGCTTGATGAAAACCAGGACCCCAGCACCATAAAAGAAGCAGCCAAAATGGTTATATTATTACTATCACCATTTACCCCGCACATATGCGAGCAGCTATGGCAGAATCTTGGCAACACCGAAAGTATATTTAAACAGAGATGGCCCAAATTCGATAAGGATTTGATACAAGAAGAGCAGCTTACTATACCGGTGCAGATTAACGGTAAACTGCGCTCCAAAGTTATCGTGCCGGCTGATATAGACGAGGAAGCGCTTAAAGAAAAGGTATTCCAGGATAAAATTGTAAAAAAATGGATTGGCGATAAAAAATATAAAAAAGTTATCGTTGTGCCTAAGCACCTGGTCAATATAGTGGTGTAGCGCTCAGAAATTACCTATTCGCAGCACGCATTTTTTTACGCATTTTGCTCACTTCGGGAAAGTTTAACTCGCCCTCACATCTTACGATATGTTCGGGCTTAAACACAAACTTTCCTTCGCTCGGTTTGCCTCTGCAAACCTCGTTCATTCTCGTTCGCAAAATGCTAAAAAATGCCATTGCTGCTCATAGGTAATTACTTCGCTTGAGGCGTTTTTTGGCGAAAAAAATTAATTGTTTTGCTAACAATGTTCTTCGTTTTAAGTGGTTTTTGGCAAAAAATTTCTTATGTCTCGCTCCACAATGCTTTTCGCTTGTGGCGTTTCCATAAAAACTGGAGGAAGTGTAAATGAAGAGAAAAAAAATGAAGAGAAAGAAAATGAAGAAAAAGAAAAAACCAAAAAAGAAAAGGCCAAAAGCCAAAATGAAGCATATGGCCTCTTTGCTCCTGCCGCTTGAGAAGGTAAAAGAGGTATTCAGAACCAGATATGGGTTTTTCCTATACGATGGTTCAGAATATGTTATTACTGCTCCGGATTCACCGGCTCCGTGGGCTAACATAATAACAAATGATAATTATGGGTTTATAGTAACCCAGGCCGGAGGAGGGTTTAGTTTTAAGGGGAGTGTTTCCGATAAAATAACAGCATGGAGCGGCGACATAAACACCGATAGAGACGGAAAATTCTTTTATATAAGAGATAATAAAACTGAGGAATTTTGGTCACCGACCTGGGGCCCGGTGTGCAGAAAACCTGAATTTTATGAAGTTAGATATGGCGTCGGTTATACAAATATAACTAACAGATATGCAGATATAATAAGCAGCGTGATATGTTTTGTTGCAAAAGAGGAACCGGTTGAGGTATGGCAGTTGCGAATAAGAAATATTCTGGATGAACCAAGGAGTATAAGTGTGTTTAGCTATCTTCAATGGGATTTTGATAAGAATAATAAAGAAAAGCCTGCCTGCCGGCAGGCAAGGTCCTTTTTAAGGACTTCTTTTAACGAGGAGCTGTCTGCAATTTTTGCTTATTCGGTAAAAGATGAAGTGAAATTTCATTCTGTAAACAAACGAGTAAATAGTTTTACTACGGACAAAAAGGCATTTTTGGGTGTTTACAGGGATGCATCCAATCCTCGCTCTGTTGAGAAAGGTATGTGTTTTAAAGAGCAAGGAAGATATGTTGACCCTATGGCCTGCTTGCATATTGATTTAGACATTGAGGCAAGAGGCGAGCGAGAGCTCATTTTTGTTGCAGGAGCTGTCCCTGATGAAAAGACCGCTAAAGACTTGATAAAAAAATATAAGAAGATAAAAGAGGTAGAAGGTGAATTTTCGAATATGGGCAGCCGCTGGGGAGGATATCTTAAAAGGTCTATGAATATAAAAACGCCGGATGAAGGAGCCAATATCCTTAATAACAATTGGTTCAGGTATCAGGTGATATCATCCGGATTATCTGCTAAGGGCTGTTATTATAACGCAGAAGGAATAGTTAAGTTTAAAGATTTCATCCTGAACAGCCTTACATTTCTTCCTATCGATGCCCAGATCTGCAAGAAAAATATTATAGAATGCGCAAAAAGGCAATTTCAAGATGGCAATGTTTTAACATATTGGGACCCAATTGAAAAAGGGGACGGTTCTGTTTTTGCAAAAGGGGCCACTACGGCAAAAGTAGAACCATCCCATTTTTCAGATGAACCCCTATGGCTTATTTTTGCAGTCATTGAGTATATAAAAGAGACTGCCGATTTAACTATTCTTAAAGAGAAGGTAGCATATGTTGGAGCTTCCACCGATACAATTTTTAACCATTGCCTAAAAGCCATGGACAAAGTCCTGGCCACAACTCCAAAGAAAGGCCTGCCGTTAATTATGAAAGGTGATTGTAATCAAAAGCTCGATGCAATAGGCACAGATAGCAAGGGTTCTTCTGTGTGGCTCGGAGAATTCGCCTGCTATATAATGGACGAATTTTCTATTATTTGCAACATATTAAAAGAAGGGAAAATAGCATCTGATTTTATAAAACGGTCCAATCAAATAAAAGACAATATAAATAAGCTTGCCAAAAAATGCGAATGGTATCCAAGGGCCATAACATCAAAAGGCGCTATTATAGGAAAATCTGGCAGAAAAAACAGCATAATATTTTTAAATCCGCAAACCTGGGCTGTAATAAGCGGTTTAATTAAAGGTGATGATGCCAGGAAACTTTTGATTACCACCGCTAAGCATCTTTACAAAAATCACGGACCTATAGCAGTTTCTCCCTCGTATGAATCGGCGGATTCCAATATCGGCACTTTAAGCTACTTGCCTCCAGGCACAGAAGAAAATGGCGGCACTAATATAGAATTTGCATGCTGGGCAGCCTGGGCAGAAACTATATTAGACAGGGCATACAATGCCTGGGATATATATTCCAGATTAAATCCGGTCCATAGAGCCCACCGGGCAGACATATACGAAATGGAACCGTTTGTGGCCTCTTGTTATATAGATGGCCCGGATGCTGGCAAATTTGGGAAGGCCAGCTATTCCTGGTATGGGAGGAGTGCCTTCTGGCTAAATAAGATTTTAATTGAACATATTTTGGGCATAAAACCTACTTATAAAGGTTTGCTTATAGAGCCCTGCATACCGAAAAGATGGCGATTATTTAAGGTCTACAGGGCATTTAGAGGAACAAAATATATTATAGACGTTATCAACCGCAAGCATGTCTCATCTGGCATAGTTGAGATAGGAGTTGACGGCAAAAGTGTAAAATCCAATATCCTGCCTATTTTTAAAGATGAAAAGACCCACTATGTGCGGGTTACGATGGGTAAACCCCCTCAACGATAAGCCTACCAAATGGTTACACCAAATGATACGGTTATTTTGTGCTTGATGATACGGTTATGATACGGTTGCGTTCGGATATGTAACAATTCTCGTAGGGCCGCAAAAAATCCCCAGCGAGGTTACTCAGGAATTTTGCATACTTGCCTCCGTTTGTCGCTCGCTCGGGCAAAACGCGGCCCTCGCTCGCTGTGGCAAAAATTGCTCACTTATTTCGCGTTTGTTTTCGCAATTTTTGACAGTCGCTCCGGCAAGCATGCAAAATCTTCTTCGCTAGATGCGTTTTTGGCATTTTGAGCTTGAAATAACCACCCCTAAAAAATCACCCCTCACCCTTGACTTTTTCCCTTATATAGTGTATATTTATAGTGTAATGAAAAGGGCTATTTTTTTACCCCACATATTTAAAGCTTTAAAAAACTTTTTGATTATGCAAAAAAAAGTGGAATATTCCCCACTTTTATGTGTTATATATAGTAGAAATAGAGAATAAAATGAAACCCCAGGATAACCAATTATTAAGAGATAAAAGTTTTTTTAATGCCCGCAGTCTTATGTATAAGACTATATGCTGGACTGTAATAATTTGCTTTTCCTGGCAGCAATTAGCTCAGGGAGCTGATTTTACTACCTGGGGGAAACCTGCAGCCATTTCTCAATCCCAACCAATTAAACCTGTCCTTGATAAGAAAGAAATCCTTGACAAGGTAGAGTCTTTAGTTGATGAAGGCGTTGATTTAAGCGCACTTAATCAGCAAGAAGAGAAATATATCACCGGAAGAGGTTATACTGCTATTGAGCAACTGAAGCAGATACATCAGCAGCAGGAAAATTTAAGAAGAAAGCAACTCATTGAGCACAGAAAATACAAGAGCTACGTAAGAGAACAAAGCCAGAAACAGCGTGTTTTCCTTGATAAATACGATTCATACCTTGTGTATCAGGATATAATGCGCACCATAAGGTATGCCAGCGAGATGGCATACAAAGCAGGCACAACTTATGTTCCACAAGATGACGGCAGCATCGTATATTTTCAAAGAGGTTTAGTAAGGGCAGTATTGAATGAAAGAATAGTTATGCCTGATGGAACTGTGGTTTACCGCGATACCATTAACATGACTTATAATGACAGCATTCTCCTTTCTTCATATACCACTATTACCCATCAAGGCCAGACAAATGTTGGCCTTTATGACTTTTCAGAATTTGACCCTGAGGCTGGATATAACAGGTTTAATTTTAATCCGGATGCCTTAGTTTCTGAATACGGCTACATAACAGAGACTCATTTCTGGGACCTACGCTATTCTGATGTGTCTGTATTTTATGCATCAGATGATACAAATGCAGTCAAACAGCTTCTTTCATACAGAAGCTCATCAAGGACCTACGGCACTGTTCCCGATAGCTGGTATGAAGATGATGAATATCAGCATGTAAGAGAAGATTGCATATACGATAGCCAGGGCCGCTTAATAGAATATACCGAATACATATACGATGAAGACACAGGAGAACTGGTAGGGAAAATAGAGGTATCCGATGTTGTTTATGACCCTGAAACCGGCGAGACACTTACTTACTATCAGCAGGCATATGAAGTTGATAACGACGGCAACCTTGAGTTAGTGCAGGAAGGCATTGTATATACGTCCTATTATGTGGACCGGGCCTTCAGCGTGGAAGTAGAAATAAACGGGGATACCGTTACAGAGACATACAGAGACAGAGACGATAATGTTATTTATACAATTATCAGGACAAACTGTGTATTTGACGGAAATGGCAAACTGATAAGGTTTGACCTGGAGAAAAAGGACGGAAACGGAAATACAATCTATAAGGCCCACTTTGAATTTGTAGAAGAGGACCCGGAAGGCAGAAGGGAATATACAGGAGTGGGCCTTGAAGGCTCCTCAGGCAATACCTACACCATTATTGAGAAGAGAAATCAGGACGGGACCCTTGCAGAAATCACCAATGTTTATGTAAATAATACAGGGGAGACAGTATATTCTACAGTTATTTATCAAGATGGTAAATCCCAGAGCAGGACCGTCACAAAATATGCAGAAGACGGCGCATTATTATCGGCAGCCACCATTGATTATGAATACTATGATGATGGAACAATCAAAAAATACAAATATAGTAGAATCACATATGCAGATTCCGGGGAGGTATCCTCACAGATAACCATCGAGATAGACTATGATACAGATGGCAACAAGACCAGTTATGAACGCCGAAACTTCTCATCAGGCGGACGTTTAGAGATTGTTGAAATTGACTATGAATATGGCACCGACGGTGATAATACATATGTAATAGAAAATAAAACCACCACAGTTTGCAGCGGAGCCGATGATATCAATGATACAACCGCTACCGCTACCATATCCTCCCAATCCTGGGAGACTACAAGGAAAACTTATAATGCTATTCACAAGCTCATAAGCCTGGTACGGATAAACATCAAAGATACAGGAGAAATAACAGAAACAGTAATAACAAATACCTATGATGAAAATGGCAATCGCACATTTCACCTGCAGGTAAATAAGACCTATAATATAGATAAAGGAGATGTAGCTGGCGTTGTAAGTTCGGTGCAGGCAAATGCCACTTTAGAAGGTACCGATGTTGATATTGACAATCCCGAAACCCAGTCCTTATACGCAAGGGAATATGTATGGGATGAATATCAGGATGGTACTGAAACCAAACACAGAAGAAAGAAGATAATATATTTAAGAGTAAATGAGGACAATAAAGCGACAAAGACAACCACCGAATATGCCTATAATGATGATGGTAAAAATGTAATTACTTTAAGAATAACCGAAACCTATGATTGCGGCGATGAAGACGTTATAGGCTGGATTATTGAGTATCAAAATTCTGATTATACTTTTACATCTGATGACCTTGAAACCACCACCTTAAGATATACCCGCAAGGAATATGGCGTAGATGCAGATAATAACGGTGAATTAGATGATGAGGAGAAGGGACTCCTTAAGAAAACAACGACTGTAACAGTTTCAGATTCAGGCGAGGCCACAGAGAGAATAACTCAATATGGCTATGACGAAAATCACAAGAAAATAGTAACAACCATTCTCACTAACACATACGATTATGGAGCAGATAGCACAATCGTAAATGATGTAGATACTTACCTTAGAATAGACGGTGAAATAAAAAAAGAAAGCACTCTGGATGGATTTGCCTGGATAGAGCCAGATTCCATCCAATTAAGATGGACTCATACCGAATATGATGCCGAAGATAGAATCATAAAGAAAATATCAGTCTCTGTAAATGATGAAGGAGAGGCAACCGAGACAACAACAGAATATACCTATGATGCAAATGGCAAAAGAGTACTAAGCTCAACCTTAACCAAAACATATAATTACAGTGACGGCGATTCAGCAATAGGCGCACTTACAGGCCACGCCCAGGTAATGATAGATGATGCCAACCCGGAAGATTACGATTTTGAAGCAGATACAGAGGGAGAATCTCCTTTAGCCACCCTAGACTCAATCACCTACCGCATAACCCAAAATGAATATGATGAAGATGGCAACCTCATAAAAAGAATATCCATCTCAGTATCAGAAGACGGCGAGGTAACCGAAACCATAAACGAATATACTTATCAAGAGATAGACGGAAGAGATAGAAGGGTCTTATCATCTACATTAACAAATAAATACAACGTAAAAGTAGCAACTGACGAAAACCTGTTAGGTAATATATCTGCATATGCTAATACATTAGAGACTCAAAAACAAGGTATCATAGATTCATATAGCACAGATCCTTTGGTTTTAGTATGGCTTAATGTTGACAGTGGCAGCCTCTTAGAAATAGACTCCATCACCTATCGCATAACCCAGAATGAATATAATGAAGACGCAAACCTCATAAAAAGAATATCCATCTCAGTATCAGAGGACGGCGAGGTAACCGAAACCATAAACGAATATACTTATCAGGAGATAGACGGAAGAGATAGAAGAGTCCTCTCTTCCACATTGACTAAAAAGTATGACTTTGGAGAATATTCAGGAGATGTCATAGATGATTTAGAAGGCCATAAAGATTCCATATTAGCAGATGGGGTAATATTCGAAGAGTTTATGCAGATGGATCAATTAGGGCTAAATTTGGATACATACCGCGATTCTATTTCTTACCGCTCAACCCACAATATCTACAATGAAAATGGAAGCCTAATAAAATCAATAAAACTATCAATATCAGAGCGAGGCGATATAACAGAGACCGTAACTGAGAATGTATATGCCCTTGATAAAAGCGGAGAACCCACCCGCAGGGTAACAGATACAAAGACTACCACCACTGCTTATCATTTTTCAAAGGAAGACGCAGAAAATATCATAAACCAATTAGAGGTGCAGAAGTGCAGTGGCACGTTTGCTTATTTAGCAACCAGCGAATGGAACGATGTTAATAAGGAAATAGTGGTAACCATTACATCCGGCATTCTTTTTGATTTATCATTATCCGAGAGAGAAGACTTAGGCAGCCATCTCGAAACTACGGCAGTTAACAAAACTGCAAAGCGCTACAACGAAGATGGAAAACTCATCTATTCGGGCACTGAAAATAAAAAATATGATAAAGATGGGAACCTTTTAGAGCAAAGTTACTCTCATGAAGAGAGAGCCTATACCGATGAAGGCGACCTTGCCTGGGTCGAGAAAGAGAGCTTAAGTGCAGACGGCGCAGTGACAGTCGATATTACAGTTTATAATGAGGATTTAAATGAAAATGGTACTTTGGATGATGGGGAGGATATAAATGGAGATGACGCATTAACCTCGTCAGGTCAGGATAGAAGAATTGCTTATAAATCAAAGATTACCTTTAATGCAGATGGCTCAAGGCAGGAAGAGGAAACAAGGTATGCATATTATACCAGAGATGAAGGTGGCAGGAAACGTGAAGGCAAACTAAAGCAAAGAACAACCATCACCAAGAAATTTAATGCGCAGGATACTGTAAATCCTGAATATGAAGCCATAGAGACAACCCATAATGAATATAATGATGACGGCAGGCTTATCAAAAGCTATACCACCTGCACCCTTAACGATGTTGTGGTAGGTTTTGAGGTCGATTTTGATGTGAATAATGACCAAGTCGTTGATGGAAATGATAAAGTTGTCTCCTTGACAGAAAATGTCTACGACGGCGATAAGATACAAGAGCGTTATTCCAAATCCTGGAAGAAATTGGGAGACGGTACCTATAATGAAAATGAATATACAGAATCTATATCCAAATATGATGAAAAAGGCAAATTTGAATCTTCTGTTACTTTAAACCATCACTATAACAATTCCTGGGAAATTGTTGCTACATTCAATACTGAACAGGATGGCAACAAAATATCTACTACATATTCAATAGATGAAACAGGCGAGGCTAAAAAGACCCAGAGAATATACGAAGGAAAAAGTTATAAAGTAAAAAAGACCATAGAAGAAAAAGGCACCCACACAGTTGGCCTTCTGTTAGATGTAACATCCTTTAGCGAAGCGGATATAGCTGCAACCTACACTGAAAAATATGAGACCACCATAATAAAACGTAGAGGCTATAAGATAATAAACCAGGAAACAGAATATTATCACAATGGGGTACTCGTTCATACTGATACCAAAACGAATGACTATCAGGGCTCAAAACTCATTCGCTCAGAGACCACCCGAGATTATGAAGATAGCGCACAGGATCAAAGAGTAGCCTTAACCATAAATGAATACAGCGGTTCAAAACGCATATCAACTTACCAGTTTGATACGGATAGAGAAGGAAATGTAACCGTATCGGTATTATTGCATGAAGATGATGCTGATATATTTACGGCTAACGATGATTTATTTACAAAATCTATTACGTTTAAAACAGCTGATACTTCGGTACTTTATGCCCTTTCATCCAGCGATGATGAGATAAAAATAAATATAGCGGACATAGATAAACAAACAGGTCAGGCTTTTGGATTAGGTATAGTTGAGTTAAACTACAGTGACCTTGATAGCAACGATGATATATTAAATATCAGCATATACCAGCGAGATAATGAAAAACCCGATGATATGAAAAGACTAAAAAGCTATTATACAAAATCCACCCAAATAGAAGACGGCATAATAAGAGAAAAATCCATTAATTATTATTCATACGAAAATGATAACTCAAGGGGAAGGGTTACCGATTCGTGGGACCGGGCATATAATGAAGACGGAGACCTTCTAACATACCTTGAAATTCATAATACCTACTCTTTAGATAATGATAAAGCTTATGTATCCCACAGCGAGATGGTCCAGATAACCTATGACTTAGACCGGGAAACAAAGACAGTAACAGAGACAAGAGACTTCAATAAACATAGTCAGGTGGTATCGTCCACAACAACTACCCAATATTCAGCTAATCAGTATGCAGGCATGGCGATAACCCATATTTATGAAAGGATTGAGAAGGCCTATTCAGAAGGCCTGCTGACAAATTGCGATATTTATTATTCGTCTGAGGGGGACGCGGATGTCAACGTAACCAATGCTCTGTTAATAGATGAATCGAATAAAGGTATAACAAATCTTAGCAATAGCACCCACGGCCCATTAAATGTTTATGATATAGTGTTTGCTATACATCTTGCTCCTGTACAGGTGGCAATAGCCTCGTTAAACAGGTGGTATCAGGATACCGGCTTGGAACTTCCCGAAGAAGGCGAATTAGGCGAAGAAGTTGAGCAGAAAATAGAAGAAGAGATTGATAAGGCCTCCCAGGGTAAAAACATAACAGCCGAATCCATAAAACAAACCTATGGCATTGACATAACCGGCGCATTTTCGCAGATAGGTTTGTGGCTTTTAGATAATGTATTTAAGGTCCTTCCCAAATCAATAATCGAGTTAGTGAAAAGTTTCAATTTCTTAGGAGCTGGAGCCCAGCCGCAGGAAGGCGTTATGGCAGAAGCTACTAAGGAAGGAGATGTTAATTTCTTCTGGAACCTGAAAGATTTAGTAAGGGCAAGGGTTAAATATGCAATAGACAGTTTATCAACCACAGCCGGCCTGATAGCTAAAGCAGTTGAAGACACTGTAAAATACTCCATCCAAAAATGGGCTACTACCATATTCCATGAGGTTGCCCACCTGGTAGACTTTACCGAAAATACCATATTAAATACTGTTAAAAAAGCAAGATTTGCCCTTCTTAATGCCTTCTCAAAACAAATAGCTGATTTTGCCTCAAGGTATGGCCAGATAAGCAAGGAGGAAGACTTTTCCACTGTTGCCGAAAGCTATGCAAAGGATACCAGGGCCTTATTTGATACTACATCGAATATCCTTACCCAGAAGGCATTAATTGTAGCGGATATGTTCTCATTTAAGGAAGGGGAGCAGGATAAAACTTATATATTTAATATAGCTGATGACGGAACAATTACAGCAGAAGCTGTAAATATCCAGAGGAATTCACAAGGCAATGTCACTTTAATAGAGGGAATAGATATAGAGAAGCCTGAGACTAAAGACACTGTGGTAATAACTGTTGATGATATATTAAAGGATGGCATATCCAGGACTGTAACCCGCTCTGACATAATCACCGACCCTGCAGGCAATACTACCTCCTACACAGATACCTATACGGATGAAGATGGAAATACCATAACAGACCATATAGTAGGATTAGAATATAATGATTATGGCAATATGACCTCATTTTATCGTATTCACTCAGAACCTGTAACAGGCGAAATTAAAATAGACGCAGGTTCTGTAACCTACTGGCACAATGCCAGCTATGACGGACATAAACTTCTATATTTTGAAGAAGAAGGATATACTGATTTTAAAGGCACCATATTTGATGAAAAAGGTTACAAACTCACCTTAACTGACATAGACCCAAATCAAGCAGCTTTCTATTCTTTCTCAAGGACCATCGATGCCTGGGATTCTCACAACCGAGCTACACATTACACAGAGACCGGTAATAGAGAAGCTACAGGAGATTATGAAAAAGAATGGTGGGGAACATATGAAGATAAAGAAGAAGGGGCAAGGTTAACATATTATAAAGAAGACCTGACCGGTGCAAACGGCGTAACTATAACAACAGAGCGCTGGATAACATATCCATCCAATGAAGGGCAAATGATATCCTATCATGAGGTCGTAACAGACCCGGTGGGAAATCAGACCATAACTGACTGGGAAGGAACCTATGATGGTAAAGACCGCCTCATAGAATATCATAAGACAGTATTAGATACAGCCATAGGAGCTACCATAGAAGTTGACTGGTACGGCTCCTATAACAACCTCGGCCAATTAAAGAGTGAAACCTACCTAGAAACAGATGCTGAAACAGGCAAAACCCAGAGTAGATATCTATATAACATAAGATACAACATCTTAGGGAAACAGGTCTCCTTTACTGAAAAGTTAGTTGATGATACCGGCGCCATACTACTAAGATACCGCTCTGGAGAACCTCTTGAAGGAGATGAACGCGGAACTATAAGATATGATAATGCCGGTAGAATGAATCATTACCGCGATTTAATACTAGATGAATGGGGCAATTTAACAACAGTTATATGGGATGCGTTGGAATTTGACCAGGCAGGAAGAGTAAAACACTACAAAGAAGTTTCCAGATATCCGCAGGAATATATGACTCAGGAACGCGATGTAAGTAATATTACCTATACTCCCTACGGGAAAATGATGGGCTTTACCGATACAACCGAAACCTATACCTTTGAAAAGCCCACACATACAGCGGGTGAATACCCGGATTATTTTACCGGTGAGCCTGTAAGCACTTTTACAAAAACAATTACAAGGTCCGGCGCAACATTAGATAGCAATCGCGACCTTTACTCCTATACCGATACGACAATCTTGGAAGGTTATGATAATGAAGCCGATGAGTCAGTTTTAGATAAGCAGATAATAACAACAAGAATTAGCACAGAATATGAAGGCCATCTTGAAAAATCCTACCAGGAGCTCGGATATGAAACCACAGGAACAGGCGAACGCATCTCCCCGGAGAAAAATATTACCGTAACAGATATTAGCTACAACGCCTTCAGGAAAATTACCGGTTATAATGAAAGCGCTCGTATCTACGGCACAGCGTCCGATGACGCAACAGCACTGGATTATACAGTATATACAACCAGGGACCAGATAAGATACGATTTATCAGGCAGAATAAGAGGTTATATTGATGAGATTGCTTCAGAGGATAAACCGGAATTAACCGAAACAGTAGATATGAGCCAGATGGCATACAACGCAATGAATCAGCTCATAACGTATAAGCAGATATCTACTAAAAAAGAAGGTGATGGTGAGGATGATTACCTTATTACCACAACCGTAAGAAATAATATGCAATACAACGGTTTTGACCAGGTTATATATTATCATGATACTTCCGAAGTTGTAAGGGATGCCGGCACATTATTCGTAGAAAGGGAGAATAAGGATATTCATTATAATTTATACGGCCAAACCAAAGGTTATGCAGAGTATGAACACAAGTATGACGGCGCTGAGTATGACACCGAAATTATCTCAGAAGTAAGCGACATGCTTTATAACAACTTAGGATTGAGCAAAGAATACAAGATAAAGACCATATCAGAAGCAGAAGAATTCACAACCGACAGGGTAAATTACGCTGTAGTAAAACAGCAATATAATAATAATACCATTGGCAGGATAAGCAGAATTGAAACTTATAATACGGAAAGCGATTATCAAATAAAGCAGAGATTAGGCCAGGATGTTGATTATTCCAAAAAATACGATATTGAATATGACACATACGCCAAAATAACCGGCTATACAACCGAAAATGCAAAGGAAAGCGGTCTCAAATCCTACACAAAGGCCGTTGAGATTGATTATACCGGTTCCATAGACGGCCAGGCGACATATATGAAGACCGAGAACTACAATCACAACTGGCGCTTAGAGTCAGAAACAGAGCTTGATAGAAGATTTGATGTGACAAGAATTCTTGCATACAAGACAGTAGATAAACTCACAAAACCAGATGATGGAGAAAGAATCACAGAATATCTGGATTATGACAGCGATGGAAATGTTAAAGAATCAAAAGATTACAAAGGAATCACTACCGATTATACATATATAGACAACGAAAAAAGAGACCTTGAATATACAGAAACTAGAAGTGAGCTTGAAGATATATTAAGCACGACATACTATGAGAGACTTGTGCGTTTCGATGACCTACTTATGGCTTCATATACAATAGACGGCTACACAGGCAGGATTACCGAATACCTCGAATATGACCTTTTTAACCCTGAGCGCCTGAACGAAAACCTCATTAAATCCAGAGATTTCAAAAACTACATAACCACTTATGAATATGATGACGACAACGATATGACGATATCAACTACTAACAATGGCACGATAGATATTACCAGGACCTATTATGGCAGAGTCAACAACGGCCAGATCGCCACAGCAGACGGCGATGTAATAGAGGTAGATGCAACAGAAGGCGCCCTCTTAGCTGCAAAAGCCGTTGATTTAAGAGTAGAAGATACCACAACCGTTAGCGGTTATCGTGAAACCACCTACCTTGCTTATAATAAATATGATGCCCTTGTTAAATCCAGAGATTTTAAGGGGTATATAACAGAATATGTTTATAAAAATAATGGCAATGGCGCTCTCGATTACTCTCTTACACAAAACCCAGCCGGAGTTTACATATCACGCACCGACTATGCAAGAGTAGGTGAGGTTGCTGACTTAGAAGGCCACGAGGGGGCACTCTTGGCTTATCAGGCAACTGACTTAAGGACAGGCAGAATTACCACCTATGATGTATATGATGTTGATAGAGACAACCTAATCCAGTCTACAGACTTTAAAGACTATGTAACCAGCTACTCCTACAAAGAAAGCGGTGAAAATATAGATGATATAGACTACGCCGAGACCAAAAACGGAGTAGCAGTAGATGCTATATCAAAGACATACTTTGACAGAAGATATGATAACCGCCTCTTAGCATATAAAGTAGCGGACCTGAGGATAGTAGATACCAGCACTGATAGCGGCTATCGCGAGACCACCTATGATGCA
>CP070655.1:694028-697018 GCA_020354945.1 Candidatus Omnitrophota bacterium | reverse complement strand
CCTATGGAATAACACTATTTTTAATAGGTTCAGGCGAACCCCTAAGCAAGAGGATTCTTGTATCTGTAGTTATTGCTGCACAAGCCGCAAGTCATCTTTTAATTGTTCCGGTGGCCATCCTTGGCATCGTTTGGGGCATCGTTTGGCTAATTAGTAGGAAGCTATTTAAATCAGATAATATTGGCAGAAAGGATAGTAATAAACCTTCAGCACAAGTTTCTTCACATAAGATTAAAAATCCACAAAGGGATTGGATAGAAATTTTTGGAAACGATAAGCCAATTTATCTTGAGATTGGCTGCGATAACAAGATCTGGATACTAAAACAAGCAAAGAAAAATCTAGATAAGAACTATGTGGCGATGGAGATAGATAGAACAAAGGGACAGCAAATTATAAAAGCAGCCCTGCCAAATTTAAAGATTATCTATGGGAATGCCAAGGAACTTGTCAAAGCGATATTTATTGATGGACAAGTTAAGGAGATTTATATTAATTTTCCTGATGTGTCCCTTGTTTCCCCTTGTCCTTATATTCCCCATCTGGATAAAAATTTCCTCCAGGACCTTCTTAAGGTTTTAGAAAAGGGAGGAAAGATTAAGATAGTTTCCGAGAATGAGGCCTATGCTGATATAACCCTTAAACTACTCTTTAGAAGCCTTGAAGGCCGAAAGAGAGTGTTTTTATCAAACAATATTCCCGGACAGATGCCTAGCGAATCATCTGATGGACGCAGCGCCATCGCATACCTTGAAGTCACTAAACTTCAAACTGAAGAGCAATTGGTTCCAAGCCGGCAGATTGCGTCAGGGGGGGCAAAAAGCACGCCTTTGGATGTTCCGGCTAAGTTCGATGAGGTATGCGCAATAGACAAAGAGTTAGAAGACAATCCAGATGAATATGGAATTGAGCCACTTGACCAAGAAATTTGCCAAAAAGCAGCTAGTCATATTGAAGGCAAGATAAAAGACTTTGGGAATAAACATATGGAAATTCTTAAACAGGAGGACACACAATTATGGCAAAAATACAAGACGATACTTGCGAAGTTAAACGCTATTGCTTCAATTCTAAAAAAGGGTAGATTCACATTAGGGAGTAATGTCTATAAATTAGAGATTAAGGGTGTCTCTAGATTTGGAAAAGGTTTTCCGAAACGTCACCCTGGCGAAAAATTTGCTTTAGGCGCAATTAATCGTACTATTGAAAGCAAAGAGGAGGGGTATGATTTAGATTTAAGAGTTAAAATTAATGAGGGCTGTATATACACTGAAGAAGGAAAGCTTGATATCGTTGTAGCAACACAGCTATTGGTAAACGAACTTTTGCAGGGAACCGGACTTTGTAGAAAAGAAGAAGACATCAGCAAATGGTATTTGCCGCCGCTGAATAGAGAGACGCCCGGACTTGCCGAAGACGGCAGCCCCAAAGTTATCAGCGCCTTGGATAGGCGGATGATTGAAAATAACATAGGAAACGAAGCTTATAAGAAGTGCGTAGCAGCCGATCCTTGGTATAGTCAAGCATTACCAAAATACGAAAACATAAAAGTAGAAGTTGAGGATGATGTATATAATAATAGGAAATGTAGAAAGATAACTGTAACAGCTACATTTGAAAATAGAAGAGTTACTGCCTGGTATGCCAGCTCTGGCATTCAATGGATGGGTGATGAGAATTTTTGCGCATTTTTACGTAAGAGTTTTACGCAGGAACAAAAGACTGATTTCTCAGACAAGATTACGCAAGAAATAATTGAAGACAAAAAGATTAAGGGTATTTGGAAATGTACAGTTGAGTATATGCCTGGTAATTTCCCCAAAGAGGTTGGAGACTATTTACCACCAAAGAGAGGTAAAAGGCTTTCTGTCCTAAATTTTCCCATCGGCATCTTGACCTGTCTCCAACCCGACGTTTCTAACCTGGTTACAATCGAGGGGATTTTGGTTTTGGCGGTGGCTGCAGTAGTTATTGGAATGATTTTGAGGCAAGGGGGAGAAAATATAAGTAGGTTGACTCACGAGCCCGTGGCGCCTACTTGTACCCTCTTGCCTCATTTAGCCAAAAAGGCGCCGGGGACCTCTAACTTGACTGCAAAACAAGAAAAGCGTATAGATTTAGTGATTGCCAAAGCAGTTAAAGAGCCCTTGTCGGTTGAAAGCAGAAAGGCAATTGCCGAACTTGCAAAGGAAAAAGAGAGCTTACCTTTACTATCTCTTGCATTATTAGGCAAGACGAAAGTAGAACTTGTTCAGGGTCCGCATAAAGGAGAAAAGGCCAAGGTGGCAGTTAAGTTGATAAATTGCCAGGATGACTTAGGGTTTTACCGAAACAAATATAAGGCTGACAGACCTGTTTATGAAAGGGTAACTTATAAGCAACGAAAACTAAATTTAATCTTAAAAATCAATATTACCGAAGGATTTTATCACAGGGCTACGCTAAATCAACTTGCCCAGGATATCCTGCACCCCTTATTTGAACTGGTCTTAGGCCTTACTCATTCCGAGGCTAATACTGAAGAAATAAAATACAATTCTGAAGAGACAAAAGACAGCGGGGTCAGCGACTTAAATGTCTTTATTCTGCAACACGCCGCAGAGGATAATGATATAGCCTACCTTAACGGATTTAAGAGAGAACACCATAACGACCCCAAAGGCGATTTTATAGATAAAGCTAAACAATTCTTAGCCAGGGCTCAAGCAGAAAGCGAAAAGATAATAAGAAAGTTCTTCCCTGTTGGAGACGAAAGCAAGAAAATATTCCGACAGAAAAAGAAATCATTCCGAAGGAACCTGATGACAAATCCTCTGGTTTGGAAGGCTACCTGGGGAGTTTTAGGCGGCCTGCCCACTCATTGTGAAGGGGTATGTGAATTTTTGCAGAATAGCCAAGATAATCCCCGCGCCGGGAAGTATATTGAAAGAATTATCTAAGAGCTTATTGAAGACCTAAGGCAAGAAATTACTTGTAAAGAGAAGGCAAAT
>CP070655.1:675023-693928 GCA_020354945.1 Candidatus Omnitrophota bacterium | reverse complement strand
TAAGGATAAAGTAAAGATATTAGTTGTTGATGACGAAGAAGTAATGCGTAGTCTTTTAACTGACCTCATAACCGATATCGGTTATGAGGTCAGGGCTGTAGCTACTGGAATAGAGGCATTAGAAAAGGCCAAAACTGATGGCTACGCTGTAATAATTACTGATTTGAAGATGCCGGGAATGGGTGGCCTGGAGCTTTTAGAAAAAGTTAAGGCAATTAATATGGATGTATGTATTATTGTCATTACCGCCTACCCTTCTGTAGAATCAGCGGCAGAGGCTATCCGCGAAGGTGCTTATGATTACATTACTAAGCCTTTTAATATTGAAGAGATAAAAGTAGTCTTACGCCGCGCCGTAGAAAGACACTATTTATTAAAGGAAGCCGAGCAGAAAGAGTTTTATCAAGAACTGTCCATTTTGGATGATTTAACTGGCATTTACAACCATCGTCATTTTCACGATGTTCTTCCACGAGAGATAGCGCGGGCAAAACGCTATTCCCAATCGTTTTCTTTACTGATGATTGACATTGACGACTTCAAAAAGTACAATGATACCCATGGTCATCTAGCCGGAGACGAACTCCTTAAAAAAATTGCCAAATCTTTTATGCAGGCAGTCCGCAGCGTAGATATGGTCTTTCGATATGGAGGAGAGGAATTTGTTATTCTCCTGCCCCAGGCATCGAAACAGAATGGAGCAGAGATATGTAAACGGATACACGATTCAATGAAACAAAAGTTGCCTGTTACGGTAAGCATTGGCCTGGCCGGTTTTCCTGAGGATGGAACATCCAAAGATGAACTAATTGAAAAGATAGATTCTGCTATGTATCAGGCAAAGCGTTTAGGAAAAGATAGGTCATGTATATTTGGAGAGGAAGATTAAAGCGAGAAAAATCAGTATTTAAACGTTATCTGAAGACTCTAAAAAATTGGGGGAACTCCGCCACTTGAGGCCTCTTGAAAACTCCACAAAATTACATCAGAGACCTCAGAGAGCTTTGTATATTTTAGACTTTCAAAGAGCTCTCCACTTAAATCCTTGACAAGTAATTTATGCGTATGTTATATTAAGTATACCTGTAAAAGAGCAGGATATTAGACAGATCAATATATTTAGTATTTCTATCACTAAAATAATAGAGGAATTATCTAACACCGAACCTTAGCGGATTAATTTTGCCTCCCTACTGGGTTTTCTATCCGTAACATACCTAATAAACATTAACAAAAAATATGGGGAAAAAGTTATATTTAATAGACGGCAACTCTTTTTGTTACCGAGCATATTATGCTATAAAAGGATTGACCGATTCCAGGGGATTCCCTACCAATGCAGTATATGGATTTGTTAATATGCTAAGAAAGATTATCCAGCAGTGTCAGCCAGACTATATAGGAGTTTGTTTTGATTTAGGAGCGCCAACATTTAGACATAAAAGATACGATAAATACAAGATACAAAGGCGTCCTATGCCGGATAGCTTATTTCAGCAGTTACCCATTATAAAAGAAGTGCTCGATGCTTACAATATAGCGATATACGAAAAGAGCGGCTTTGAGGCAGATGACGTAATAGGCACTTTAGCCAAAGCCGCTGCCAGAAAAGGAATAGAGGCCTTTATTGCAACTGGAGATAAAGATGCCTTGCAGCTGATAGATAAGCGCATAATGGTTTACAGCACTCACAAAGACGGCTTAATATATGATAAAAAACAAGTTCTAAAAAAGTATGGAGTTAAACCTGAAAATATAGTCGATATAATGGCCCTTATGGGAGATATGAGCGATAATATTCCCGGTGTATCTGGTATAGGCGAAAAGACAGCGGTAGAACTGATAAAGAAATATGGCACACTGGAAAGCCTATATAATAATATAGATAAAATTAAAAGTAAGCCGCAAAGGAGGCTTCTTGAAGAAAACAAAGAGCTCGCTTATCTTAGCAAAGAACTGGCTGAGATAGATACAGATGTCGATATAGATGTAGATTTTCAAAGATTAAAGCTGACCGAACCAGATAGAGAAAAACTTTATCAGCTTTTTAAGAAGTTAGAGTTTAAAAGCTTATTGGAAGAATATGCCCCGAAATCTAAGTTGAAGACAGATTATAAGATGCTCCAAAATAAAAAAGAGCTGGATGATTTGATTAAGCAACTCTTAAAAGCAGATGAGGTTAGTTTTGATTTTGAGACCACCAACACCGACCCCATGTTAGCTGAACTTGTGGGTGTTTCCTTCTGCTGGAGAAAGGGATATGCCCAATATATATCTTTTACAGGTGGTGGGAAGAATTTCCCTTCTACCGAAGAGATATTAGAATCTTTAAGGCCATTTTTTGAAAACGAAAAGATAAAAAAGATCGGGCAGAATATAAAATATGAAAAGCTGCTGTTGGCCAACAGAAAGATAGAATTAAAAGGTATATATTTTGATACCATGGTCGGTTCCTATTTGCTCAATCCATCAAAAGCAAATCATAATCTATCTGGTATATGCCTCGAATACTTAGATTATAAGCCAACCCAGATTACAGAGCTTTTAGGAAAAGGCAAGACGGCCATTACTATGGATAAAGTAGAACCAGCTTTGGTGTGTGAATATTGCTGCGAAGATAGCGATGTCGCTTTCAGGCTTAAAGAGATTTTAGAAAAGAAACTAAAGGAGAAAAATCTATACAAGCTGTTATGTGATGTAGAAATACCCCTTATTGAGGTATTGGCCCAGATGGAATATAATGGCGTATCGATAGATAAACCCCGTTTAGAGAAGATTTCTTCTGAGATGTCTTTGCGCCTGGCAAACATTGCTTCGCAAATTTACGAAATTGCAGGTTGTGAATTTAATATAAATTCGCCAAAACAGCTGGCTATGGTATTATTTGAAAAATTAAAATTACCAATAGTAAAAAGGACCAAAACCGGACTTTCTACTGATGTGGAAGTATTAAAAAGGTTAGCAACTCAACACCCTATCTGTGGATCGCTGTTAGAATATAGGGAATTGGCCAAGCTAAAATCTACATACGTTGATGCCCTGCCGCAGTTAATAAATCCAAAAACAACTAAAGTGCATACGTCTTTTAATCAAACAGTTACCGCCACAGGAAGATTAAGTTCATCAAATCCGAATCTTCAAAATATCCCTGTAAAGACGAAAGAGGGCAAAAAGATTAGAGAGGCCTTTGTCTCATCTTTCGGTAAAGAAGTTCTATTATCGGCTGATTATTCACAGATAGAATAGCGAATATTAGCCCATTTATCAGAGGATTCTGAATTGATAGAAGCCTTCGAAAAAAGAACCGATATCCACCGTTATACAGCATCTTTAATCTTTAACTGTTCCCAGGATACAGTTACCGAAGTCCAAAGGTCCCAGGCCAAAACCGTAAACTTTGGAATAATATACGGTATTAGCCCATATGGTTTATCTAAAGAGTTAAATATTGCCCCTGAGGAGGCAAAGGCCTTTATCGATGCTTATTTTGTTAAATATAAAAAGGTAAAAAAATATATAGATTATTTATTGGATTTTGCCAGAAAAAATAATTATGTAGTCACAATGCTTGACAGACGCAGATATATACCGGAGATAAATTCTGAAAATCAGAATATCAGGCAGTTTGCAGAAAGGACGGCTATAAATACCCCGATACAGGGTTCTGCTGCGGATTTAATAAAGATAGCTATGATAGAGATTTATAAAGAAATGAAAAGGCGACATTTAAAATCTAAAATGATTTTGCAAGTTCATGATGAGCTTATATTCGATGTGTTTGATAAAGATGAAAAACAATTAAAGGATATGGTCAAAACAAAAATGGAAAATGTTGTAAAACTTAAA
The DNA here is from genome assembly GCA_020354945.1 of Candidatus Omnitrophota bacterium. Taxonomy (GTDB): domain Bacteria; phylum Omnitrophota; class Gorgyraeia; order JABMRG01; family JAFGKX01. The sequence goes on along the minus strand of CP070655.1, from coordinate 690,082 downwards.
GTGCCAATAGAGGTTACGATGAAGACCGGAAAAAACTGGGCAGAATGTTGATGTTCAGCAATCGTCTACTCACAGCACGCATTTTTCTTAACGCATTTTACTCCATAAGCAAAAATAACTCCTTAGCCCTTCGGGCTTCGTCGAACAGTATTTTTGCTTCGCTTTGATAAAACACCCCGAGGGCGTTTTATCTTGCTCATTAACATTAGCTCGTAAAATGCTAAAAAATGCTGTTGCTGCTCATAGGCGATTACTTCGCTTAGAGGTATGTTTATGATTATTGGGGTTACCGGAACATTGGCGTCTGGCAAAAGCACTGTTGCCGGAAAAATTGCAGAAGTTAAAAACGGAAAGCTGCTAGACGCCGACAGAATAGCCCATTCTATATTGGATAAAGACGCTAGTGTCCATCTGCAGCTTATATCTTTTTTTGGAAAGCGAATCCTGAAGGAAAAAGGCAAAATAGATAGAAAAAAACTGGCTGATATTGTATTTTCAGATAGAGAAAAGTTAAAATTTCTTTGCGATGTTATTCATCCGAAGGTAGTTACCGAAATCGAAGAATCAACCAAGGGTATTTTGCAGAAAAACAAAGACGCATATGTTGTAATAGATGCCCCCATGCTTATCGAAGCAGGTTTGAAAAATTTTTGTGATTTAGTAATAGTTGTTACAGCTACAATTTCTAATATCTTAAGGCGTGTTGCCAAACACGGCAGATTAACTAAAAAAGAAGCTCTTAAAAGGATAAGGGCACAGATGCCGGTTTCAGAAAAGGAAAAATATGCCGATTATGTTATTCATAATGACGGTTCGTTAAAAGAACTTGAGGGGAAAGCCAAAGAGTTGATTGATAAAATAGATTAGGAGATAGATTAGGGACGCTTCTGAAAACCTAGCAAAAAGGGACGTTTCTGAAAGGTCCCTAACAGGAGGAGAAAGAGATGGACATAGAAGAACTTAAAACAAAAAAGGTATCGGAGTTGAATAAATTGGCAAAGGAGTTTAAGGTAAATGGAGCGGCCGGGATGAGAAAACAGGACCTTATCTTTAAGATATTACAGGCCAGGATAGAGAAAGAAGGCAATACCTATGGCCAGGGCGTGCTTGAAGTATTACCTGACGGCTTTGGCTTTTTAAGATCGCCTAATTATAATTATTTTCCTTGCCCTGATGATATCTATGTTTCGCCGAGCCAGATAAAAAGGTTTAGCCTGAAAACAGGCGATACGATAAGCGGCCAGGTAAGACCACCCAAGGAAGGTGAAAGGTATTTTGCCCTTCTTAAAGTCGAAGCTGTCAACTTCGATAATCCGGAGAAAGTAAGAGAAAAGGTGTTTTTTGACAATCTTACCCCTCTATATCCACACGAGAGGTTTAAGATGGAAGTTAACCCAGAAGAAATAACAACAAGGATAATGGATCTGCTTACCCCCATAGGCAAAGGGCAGAGAGGCATGATAGTAGCACCTCCGTATAGCGGTAAGACTGTAATACTTCAAAAAACAGCTAATGCTATAACCACTAATTACCCGGATACAGTTCTTATTGTTCTTCTTATAGATGAGCGCCCGGAAGAAGTTACCGATATGGAGCGTTCCGTAAAAGGTGAGGTTATAAGTTCTACCTTTGATGAACCAGCCCAGCGGCACGTGCAGGTAGCTGAGATTGTGCTGGAAAAAGCCAAAAGACTTGTTGAAAGCAAGAAGGATGTTGTGATATTATTGGATAGCATAACCCGCCTGGCCAGGGCCTATAATGCAGTAGTCCCTCATAGCGGTAAGATATTATCAGGCGGTGTTGATTCGAACGCGCTTCATAAACCCAAAAGATTTTTTGGAGCCGCTAGAAACGTGGAAGAAGGAGGTTCATTGACAATTATAGCCACTGCATTAATAGAAACAGGTAGCAGGATGGACGAGGTTATATTTGAAGAGTTTAAAGGAACCGGCAATATGGAACTTCAATTGGACCGCGGACTATTTCAAAAACGCATATATCCTGCTATTGATATCAAAAGGTCAAATACCAGAAAAGAGGAATTGCTACTTAATGGGGATGAGCTGGGAAGGATATGGCTTATGCGAAAAGCGCTCAATGAATTAAATAGTGATGAAGCCATGGGGCTTTTAATCGAAAAATTAAAAAAAACAAAAACAAATGCAGAATTTTTAATGAGCATCAATCAATAGTCGATGGCCGATCCTCGATAATCGATGGAAGGAGAAATACAAATGAAAGATAAGCTACATCCTGAATATAAAGAAACCACTATAACCTGCGCCTGTGGCGAGGCAATGCATACACGTTCTACCAAACAGAATATAAAAGTAGAGATATGCTCTAAATGCCACCCCTTTTTCACAGGCAAGCAAAAACTGCTCGATTCAGCAGGGAGGGTGGAGAAGTTCCGGAAAAGATATGGAAAGAAGTGAGCTCAGGCCTGTGGCAATTCTCGCAGGGACGCAAAAAATCCCCAGCGTGGATTTTTTGCTCAGTCCTCGGCCTCGCTCTCGCATAATTGTAAAATAGGGCGAACCATGCCCACTCGGCCTCGCACGCCCTGCTCAAATTGCCATAGGCCTTCGCTTGAATTTCTTCTCATATCTTTTCTTTCGCATGGCGTAAGAGATGATTATGTTCGAAGCATTAGAAGAAAAAAGAAAAAGATATAAGCAGCTGCAGGGTTTATTGGCTGACCCTGAAGTTGTAAAGGATAGGTCTGCCTATAGCAAATATGCAAAAGAGCTCTCTTCCCTGTCAGATATGGTTAATAAATACGAGCAGTATCTTCAATTACAGCAAGAGGTTGAGAAATTAAAGAAAATGCTTAAAGAAAAACACGAGGCAGAATTTATTGATATGGCCAAGGCAGAAATTTCTACCCTCCAGGAGAAGACATCTTCTATTAAAAAGCAGCTCGAAGAGCAGCTTCTTACTGAAGAGCCTTATGCTGATAAAAATATCATTGTTGAGATAAGAGCAGGGACTGGAGGGCTTGAAGCAGGGTTGTTTGCGCAAGAATTATTTAGGATGTATAGCAAATTTGCCCAAAAGAATAACTGGAAAGTGGATGTGATGAATACCTCGCCGCAAGAAGGAGGGGGCATAAAAGAAATTACATTTTCTGCAGAAGGGAAAGGCGTATATAGAAAATTTAAATATGAAAGCGGAACACACCGCGTACAGCGTGTGCCTGTTACAGAAACTGCCGGCAGAATACACACTTCTGCAGCAACGGTTGCTGTGTTGCCGGAGGCAGAAGAGGTAGAGGTAAAGTTAGATCCCAAGGACTTAAGAATAGATACGTTCCGCTCTAGCGGCCGCGGAGGCCAGCATGTAAATGTAACAGATTCTGCTGTGCGTATAACTCACCTTCCTACTAATATAGTAGTTACATGCCAGGATGAACGTTCTCAACATAAAAATAAAAATAAGGCTATGAAAGTTTTAAGAGCTAGATTGTTAGACAAAATAGATTGGGACCGGAAAAGGAAGATCTCCGTAGATAGAAAAAGACAGATTGGCACCGGTGATAGAAGTGAAAAGATAAGAACTTATAACTTTCCGGACAGAAGAGTCACAGATCATCGGATAGGCTTAACTATTCATAAGTTAGAGTCCGTTTTGGAAGGTGACCTTGATGAGATTGTATTTGCCCTGCTTAAAGCAGAGAAAAAGCTAAAACTACAGGGCATAAAATGATTACAGAATTAAAAGACGCAGAAAAGCATCTTAAAGTAAAAGGCCTACCCAACCCGCGCACAGAAGCTGAGTATATTTTTTGCCATTTATTAAACTGCGAAAGAATAGACCTTTATACAGAAGATGCCGAACTTAATCAATTTCAAAGACAAGGCCTTAATAAGTTAATAAGCCAGAGAGTAAAGGGTGAACCACTGCAGTATGCCTTAGGACAAACTTGCTTTTACGGATTTGAGTTTAAAGTGCAAAAAGGGGTATTTATTCCACGACCAGAGACGGAAATTTTAGTAGATGCCGTACTTAATAAACTACGAACTACGAACCATGAACCACGAACTAACATCCTCGACCTATGCACCGGTTGTGGCAATATTGCAATCTCATTGACAAAAATGTTGCCACATTATAAAATGTTTGCTTCTGATATTTCAGAGAAAGCAATACATACAGCCTGTGAGAATGCCCGTTTAAACAATGTAAGTTGCAATATCCCGAATGAAGATTCTTGTTTAAGAACTTCTTCTGGATCCCGACCATTCGGGATCGAATTTAGATGCGGTAATCTTTTTAAACCCTGGGAAGAGGAGAGCGAGTCTTTTTTCGATATTATTACCTGTAATCCACCGTATATAAAAACTAAAGAGTTAAAAGATTTGCCGAAAGATGTAAAAAATGAACCTAAGAGGGCTTTAGACGGAGGTAAAGACGGACTGAAGTTTTATGAAACAATTTGTAAAGAGGCCTTATTTTATTTAAAAGAAAAAGGTTGTATATTTTTTGAAGTTGGTCCTGATATTGCAAATGCAGTAAGGCAAATTTTGAGTAAAGATTTCTACGATGTAAAGATAATAAAGGATTACAACGGCTTAGACAGAGTAGTTGTTGCATGGATAAAATACTGATTAAAGGACAAAATAGATTAAAGGGAAAGATAAAAAATAGCGGCTCCAAGAACGCAACATTGCCTATTATGGCTGCTTGCCTGCTTACAAAAGAGCGCTGTGTTATAAACAATGTCCCCAATTTAAGCGATGTCAGGACTATGATGCGGCTCCTTCAGCGGTTAGGGCTAAAAGTAGTTTTTAACCATAATACATTAATTATAGAACCGGGTAATTATAAAGGCGATACGGCGACATACAAGTCTGTCAGCGTTATGCGTGCCTCTGTTTGCGTTTTGGGCCCTTTATTAGCAAGGCAAAAACATGCCAAGGTTTCCTTACCGGGTGGATGTGTTATAGGGCCCAGACCTATAAATTTGCATCTTAAAGGCTTAAAGGCATTAGGCGCGGATATTGATATCTCGCGTGGTTATGTCGTCGCTAAATCAAAGCAATTAAAGGGTTCGGATATGTATCTAGGCGGGGCATTCGGCTCTTCAGTATTAGCTACTGCCAATGTAATGACGGCCGCAACTTTGGCTAAAGGCAAAACCAGAATCGAGAATGCTGCCTGTGAACCCGAAATAGTAAATTTAGCAGAGATGCTTATAAAAATGGGTGCTAAGATAAAAGGGCACCGTACTCATATAATAGAAATAGAGGGGGTAAAAAAGTTAGGCGGTGCTACTCACACAATAATTCCGGATAGGATAGAAGCTGGCACATATATGATTGCTACAGCTATGACCGGCGGCGATGTAACAATCGAAGATGCTCGCATCGAACATCTCGGGGCAGTTATTGATAAATTGAAAGCAGCGGGTATCTCAATAATTAAAAAACATAACGGCATAAAGGTAAAGGCAACTAAGTCTATAAGACCGATTGATGTTGTTACCTTGCCCTTTCCGGGTTTTCCGACAGATTTGCAAGCCCAGATAACGGCTATGATGTGCCTGGCTAAAGGAATAAGCATTGTTACGGAAAAGATATATCCTGAAAGATTTATGCATATTAGTGAATTAAATAGAATGGGGGCAGATATTATTCTTGAGAGTGAAAGTGCAATTATAAAAGGCCCAAGGAATTTGACCGGGGCACCGGTTATGGCCTCCGATTTGCGTGCATCTGCGGCATTAGTTTTAGCCGGTCTTGTTGCTAAAGGCACTACGGAGATTTCCCGTATTTATCATTTAGATAGAGGATATGAGCAGATAGAGCGGAAGTTGTCATCTTTAGGTGCTCATATACGGCGTGAAAAGTAAACGTTTTGAGAAAGGGACGTTTCAGAAACGTCCCTACAAGGAGGAAAACGAAATGGCTTGTGTGATAAGGTTAAAGAGAATGGGAGGTAAAAAAAGACCTCATTTTAAAATAGTAGTGTGTGATTCTCGTGTACCGACCACTGGTAAGTCTATAGAAGAGGTAGGGATATACAATCCATCTAAAAATCCGGCATTATTAAATATCAATAAAGAAAGAGTAAATTATTGGATTAGTGTCGGTGCAAAACCAAGCGAGACCGTCCGTTCGCTTTTAAAAAAGGATTAAGGATTGAGAATTAAGGATTAAGTATTGCAGATTGAAACTTAATCCTAAAACGTGGTGTTATCGATGAGAATAGATGTGCTTACGTTATTTCCTGGTATGTTTGATGCCGTATTTGGGGAATCTATAATAAGGCGGGCAATAGGCTCTAAAAAGGTTAGCATAAACCTTCATAATATCAGGGACTATACCAAAGATAAACATAAAAAGGTAGACGATAAACCTTTCGGTGGGGGGCCAGGCATGATATTGGGGCCACAACCAGTTTTTGACGCTGTTGAGTCTGTTAAAAAGAAAAACAGAAATGCTACAGTTATTTTGATGAGCCCGCAAGGCAAACTCTTTGCTCAAGCCATGGCTCATAGATTAAGCGGAAGAAAAGGAATTATTATTATCAGCGGTCATTATGAAGGCATTGATGAGCGTATCAGAGATATAGTGGATGAAGAGATTTCAATAGGAAATTATATTCTTACAGGAGGAGAACTCCCCGCTATGGTAGTTATAGATACAATAGTTAGATTGATCCCGGGGGTATTGGGGGATAGCGAATCTTCTAAGTACGAATCTTTCCCTTTTGGTTTGCTTGAATATCCACAATATACAAGGCCGGCTATCTATAATAAGATGAAAGTTCCAGATATATTGCTTTCGGGTAACCATAGATTGATAAATTTATGGCGCAGAAAAAAGAGTATCTTAAGGACAATTAATAAAAGGCCGGATTTAATTAATAATATAAGACAGCTAGAAATAAAAGATACCACTCGCTAATATTAAATCCTTGCACTTGCCTGCCTGCCGGCAGGATTTTAGTATTGCTCGGGACAATTTTGACTTTGTTAAAATTGGAGGATTAAAAATGGATAAAACCAATCAGGCTCAGAAGAAAACAAAAGGAAAAAATATATCAAAATTTTCCGTTGGTGATACAGTCAGAGTAGACGTGAAAATTGTCGAGGCCGGAAAGCAGAGAATTCAGCCATTCGAAGGGATAGTGATAGCACGCAAAGGCGCCGGCAAAGATGAGACTTTTACAGTAAGGCGCATATCTTATGGAGAAGGGGTAGAGAGGACATTTTTAATTCGTTTGCCTTCCGTAGAGAAGATAGAGGTTGTACGAACAGGAAAGGTAAAGAGGGGCAAGCTTTATTATCTAAGGAAAAAAGTTGGTAAAAAGACCAGGGTCGAAGAAAAGATTATTTCAAAAGAAGAGCAGCCTTCCGACGCTTCTTCGGGAAAAGAGGGCTAAAGAGCAGGGTTATAGATGCATCGCCGGGATTGATGAAGCGGGCAGAGGCCCTCTTGCAGGTCCGGTTGTAGCTGCCTGCGTTGTATTGAAAAGATTCGATTTTACCACAAAAATAGATGATTCAAAAAGGTTAACCCCACTCTCCAGGCAAAAGGGATATAAGCAGGTTATAGAAAAGGCCCATGTTGGAGTTGGAATAGTTTTAGAAGATACTATAGAAGATATTAATATTAAAAACGCGACAATCATGGCTATGGAGCAGGCCTTCTTTAACCTTCCGGTTTTACCGGACTTGTTACTCATAGATGGAATTTTAAAGTTAAACCTTCCTATAAGGCAAATTTGCATTGTGCGTGGAGATCAAAAAAGTTTATCGATAGCCTCTGCTTCTATAGTAGCCAAGGTGACAAGGGATAGACTTATGGCCTTTTATGATGGGCTTTTTCCTGAATATGGATTCGCAACTCATAAAGGTTATGGAACGAAGGCACATTTTAAGACAATCAAAAAGCATGGATTATCACCGTTGCACAGGAAATGGGGTTTGTTTGGATGAAACCGAAACAGATTTCTGAAATTGCAAAATCTATAGGGATAAGGCATGATGAAATAGAGACTTATGGCTCATACAAGGCCAAAGTCTCACTGAGCATATTAGAAAGATTGGCGCATAAGCCAAATGGAAAACTCATCAATATAACATCAATAACTCCTACCAGGCTTGGTGAAGGCAAAACTTCTACAGCCATAGGCCTGACCGAGGCCTTTGCCAAATTGAAGAAAAGAGTAATGTTATGTTTGCGAGAGCCTTCATTAGGGCCTACTTTTGGCATAAAAGGCGGCGGTTGCGGTAAAGGTCATGCCCAGATAATTCCCATGGATGATATAAATTTACATTTTACCCGCGATATTTATGCAATAGCATCGGCCCATAATTTGCTAGCATCTATGCTTGATAATCATATTTATAGGGGCAATGGACTAAATATCGATATAAATAAAATAGTCTGGCGCAGAGTAGTCGATATAAATGATAGGTCATTGAGGCATATAACCGTTGGCCAAGGAAGTAGAAGCAATGCATTAATATATGAAAGCGGATTTGACATCACTGCTTCAAGCGAAATAATGGCTATTTTAGCTCTTACTACGAGTATAAGGGATCTTAAAAAAAGACTCTCTAAGATTATAGTAGCTTATACAAAGAAAGGAGGCCCTGTTACTGCAAAAGACCTAAAAGCAGCCGGTGCAATGGCTGCTCTTTTAAAAGATGCAATAAGGCCAAATCTTGTTCAGACTACGGAAGGGAATGCTGTATTCGTTCATACCGGACCGTTTGCCAATATTGCCCATGGGAATAACAGTTTCCTGAGCCTGGTTATGGCGTCAAAATTGGCAAATTATGTAATTACTGAGAATGGCTTTGGCACGGATTTAGGAGCAGAGAAATTTTTTGATATAGTATGTCGGTTGCGTTTGCCCGGTAGCAAAGAGATTTTAAAACCATCCATTTCTGTTCTGGTAGTATCTATAAGAGCGCTCAAACTCCACGGAAAAGGAGGAATGGCTAATTTAAAACATCATATAGAAAATATAAAAAAATTCGGAATACAACCGGTAGTGGCAATAAATAGATTTCCTGAAGATACCAACAGAGAATTAGAGAAAACCAAAAAATATTGCCGTGGTTTAGAAGTAGATGCAGTTATATCAGAAGTGGTTACAAAAGGGGGCTCAGGTGGCATTGAATTAGCCCAAGCTTGCCTTAGAGCTATGCATTCTCATCCATCAAACTTTAGGCATCTTTATAACCCAGAAGAGCCCATTAAGGATAAAATTTACAGGATAGCTACCCAGATTTACGGAGCCGGCAGCGTTACTTATACAAAAGGAGCTAATGATGATATTGCAAAATTTAGTTCTTTAGGCTTTGATAAATTTCTTGTGAATATAGCCAAGACGCATCTTTCTCTAACAGATGAGCCAAAGAGGAAGGGAGTGCCCCGAGGATGGAAATTGAAAATAAAGAATGTAAAGATTTCAGCCGGCGCCGGTTTTATAATACCTATCGCCGGCAAAATACAACTTATGCCAGGGTTACCAAAAGAGCCTGCCGCTGAAAGAATAGATATAGATGATGAAGGGAATATAAGAGGGTTGATATAAAAAATTCGAAAATCAAAATTTATAAAACATATGAAATACGCAGATCTTTCCGTAAAAACATATCTTAAAAGACTTGCCAGTAAATCTCCCGTTCCCGGTGGTGGCAGCACAGCAGCTCTTTTTGGAGCAATAGGTTGCGCTTTATTGGAAATGGTGGTAAACTATAGTGATAAACGAATTATTAAAAAATCAGCTGCTATTTTGAAAAACACCAGAGGTTATTTTTTAAGATTAATGGACGAGGATATAACTGCCTATGATAAATTCTCCTTATGTTATAAACGATACGGTAAGGATTCTTATAAAACGCAAGTAGCTTTAAAAAAGGCGACCTTCGTCCCTTTGAAGATTTGCAGTAAAAGTTATGAAATGACAAGGTTGTGCGGTAAATTGCAGAATGCAGTTAACAAAAACCTAATAAGCGATGTGGCTTGCGCAAAAACTGCTTTTAGTTCAGCCTTTAAATCAGCAAAGCTAAATGTGGATGTGAATATAAAAAACATAAAAGATAAAAAATGGGGTCAGACCCTTGGAAAGCGATATCAATTCCTAGTGTCTGACCCCAACAAATCATGGCAAAAGTACTGGATGGCAAAGAGTTAGCCGAAAGCATAGAAGAACAGTTATTGCAAGAGAGGCTTAGGATCGAAAAAGATAAGACTAAATCAAGCCCCAAACTTGTTTCTATGATGATAGGTGAAAATGCCTCCTCTGAGATGTATGCAGCCTCGCAAAAAAAATTATGTAATAAATTTGGTATCTTGTACGAACCTGAAAAGTTAGAAGAGAATGTCTCAAAAGAAGAAATTAACCAATTTATAGATAAGCTCAACGGCGATCCACATGTTACAGGAATCATGGTTCAACTTCCTTTGCCCGAAGACATAGGTCATTTAGATGTTATAAGACGCATATCTTCGGAAAAAGATGTAGAAGCTTTACATCCACGACATATAAGTAGATTTCTTTTAGGCGATTATAGTTTAGCTCCCTGTACTCCAGCAGCAATTATGGAACTGCTAAAATGGAGGAGAATAAAATTACGCGGTAAGGAAGTTGTGATAATAGGCCATAGTGATATTACAGGCAAGCCATTAAGCTGGATGTTGTTAGATGAGTTTGCGACTGTTACAGTGTGTCATATAGCTACAAGTGAGCGCAAGCTGTTGCAAAAACATATAGAGGGGGCAGAAATTTTAATAAGTGCTGTTGGCGCAAAGAATTTTAAGATTTCAGGCGAATGGATAAAAAAAGATGCAGTAGTGATAGATGTTGCTACAAAAATGGAAGAAGGAAAGATTATAGGTGATATCGATTTTGAATCTGCCAAGAAAAAGGCCTCTTACATTACTCCTGTTCCTGGTGGTGTAGGCCCGGTTACAAGCATTATGTTAATTAAGAATTTTTTTGAATTATACGATCACATGGATAAATACAAACAATACAGGCCAGAATTTTAATAACATGATAATTACAAAACAGAAAGATAAAAAGACAATATTGGATTACCTGAAAGGCGATAAGAAAATCTTTATTGCCGGTTGCGGTGAATGTGCTACGGTATGTAAAACCGGCGGAGAAGAGGAAGTTTTGAGTATGAAGAATTTCTTAGGAAAATACGGCAAAATAGTTACCGGGACTACCGTTGTTGATGTGCCATGCCATTTAGTAAAGGCCAAAAAGATGTATCAGCAGCATAAAAAACAGATTCAGGAATCAGACTCTATACTTGCTATGGTTTGCGGCGATGGCGTTCAGACAATTATGGATGGAACAAAAGGCAAAAAGGTCCATCCTGCGCTTGAGACCCTGTTTTTGGGTGAAGTCCAGCCTAACGGGCGTTTTGTGCAAAAATGTTCTCTTTGTTCAGATTGCGTGCTTGATGAAACCGGGAGTTTGTGCCCTATTACCTTATGCCCTAAAGGCCTTTTAAACGGCCCATGCGGTGGTGCAAAAGACGGAAAATGTGAGGTGGATAAAGATATGGATTGTGTCTGGATCCAGATTTATGAACGCCTGAAAAAACTTGGCCAATTATCAAAGATGAAAAAAATCCAACCTACTCGAGATAATTCAAAAAGATTAAGTCCGAGGAGGTTAGAGACGAAATGAGCCTAGCAGAAAAACTTAAATCAGATAAATTTATTGTTACTTGCGAAATAGGCCCGCCCAAAGGTATCAATGTGGATAAAATTTTAAAAGAAGCTGATTCTTTTAAAGAAAGAGTGGATGCGGTGAATGTTACAGACCTGCAGAGTTCTGTTATGAGACTTGGCTCTTTAGTTATGTGCTATCTTTTAAGAACATGGGGCCATGAGCCGATATTGCAGTTGACTACTCGCGATAGAAATCGTTTAGCCCTGCAATCGGATATTCTTTCAGCTGCAGTATTGGGGATAGAGAATATATTAGCGCTTACCGGTGACCATCCATTAAGAGGGGACCATCCCGAAGCAAAACCGGTTTATGATTTGGATTCGGTTCAGCTTCTTGAGGTTATAAAATTACTCAATTCAGGAGTTGATATGGCCGGGAATAAACTCGATGGAAAACCCAAAATTTTACCCGGAGCAGCGGTCAATCCCGGCATAGACCCTATAGAGCCGGAGATAATCAAGATGGAGAAAAAAGTAAAATCAGGTGCTAAGTTTTTTCAAACCCAGGCAGTCTTCGATATAGATAAATTTACCTTATTTTTAAAAAAAGTAAAGCATATAGATGTGCCAATTTTAGCCAGTGTAATATTACTTAAATCGCCGGCAATGGCTCATTATATGAATGATAATGTAGCAGGGGTGAATGTTCCGAATACTCTTATAAAAGACATAGAATCGGTAGATAAGAAAGACAGAGTAAAAAAAGCTGTTGAGATTGCATCCGGGCTTATAAATGGATTAAAAACTCTATGCCGGGGAGTTCATATTATGCCTATTGGCTGGGAGAGCAAGGTCCCCCTCCTTCTCGATGCTGCAGGATTGTAACGTAGGAGAATAGCACCCTTTGGGATTCCAAAGAGACAAATGTCCTCCAACGCGAATAGTAAGCAACTTAGTGGATGCTTGCCCATTTGAAATCCCAAACAGTGCATATACAAAGTAATGCCAAAACCTCTTATGAAGCTAAAGCCTCTTAGCGAAGAAAGCCTGCTCAAAAAATTAGCAATCTCTTTCTTTTTTATGTCTTTAGTCCCTATCTTGGTGTTAATATATATAGTTAAAATTATAGGTTTTGACGTTTTGATAAATAAACTACCTTACATTAGATTGACTATTATTTTTATAGTTTGTTTGGTGTCTTTGGTGTTTATATTTTTAAGATATAGCCTACGTTCTATCTCCTATGTAATGAAAACAGCAAAAGGTATAGCCGGTGGAAATTATGAGAAAAGAATAGATATAAAAGAGACCGATGAGATCGGTCAGTTAGCAAGGTCTTTTAACAAAATTACAGGGGAGTTAGAGAGCAAGATTAAAGAGCTTGAAGAGTCTAAGAATATTATACAGGGTATATTTAAAAAAGTCGGAATGGCTTTAACTTCAGCGGAAGGCATAGGTAGACTTCTTGAACTTGTCATCGAGACAATAGTAAAAGGTGTATCTGCAGAAAAAATCTGTATTATGCTTTTAGATAAGAAAAATAATGAGTTAAAGATTAAGGTATCGTATGGCATTGATGAAAAAGTGGCTAAAAAAGCGTCAGTAAAAATAGGAGAAGGAATTATAGGGCTTTCTGCCAAAGAGAAAAGGGCGATAATTTCTTCATATACGGAAACTCCCGGTGCAAGCGATAGAGATAGATTATATTATAAGACTATAATATCAGTGCCTTTGCTTTATAAAGAGGATTGCCTGGGAGTTTTGGCTGTTTTTGATAAAAAGAACTCCGTTAGTTTTGAGGAAGATGATATGGTGCTTATATCTAATATAGCTTCGCAGACTGCAGTAGCTATAGCCAATGCCAAGCTTAATGAAGACGCAGAACAGACATACATAGAAACAATTACAGCTTTGGCCATGGCAGTAGAGGCAAAAGACCCTTATAGCAGAGGCCATTTAGATAGAGTTTCTAGATTAGTAGTCGGGTTTGGGAAACATCTGGGTTTGAGCGAGAAAACAATAGAGATTTTAGAAAATGGCGCTGAATTACACGATTTAGGTAAAATAGGCGTAAGAGATGAAGTTTTGCGCAAAAAAGAACCTCTTAGAGAACAAGAGCAAAAAGAATTACAAAAGCACGTTATAATCGGCGAGAATATAATACGACCTATAAAAAAACTAGCCCCATTATGCGATATAGTAAGGCATCATCAGGAATGGTGGAATGGTACAGGTTATCCTGATAGATTAAAAGGAGAAGAGATACCGCTTACAGCAAGAATACTAAAGGTGGTAGATGCATATGATGCTATGGCTACCGACCGCCCTTACAGAAAGGCATTGGCTAAAGAAGAGATAAAGGAACAATTTAGAAAAGGCAGTGGGAAAGAATTTGACCCAAAACTGGTTGAGAAATTTCTGGAGATAATTTGATAAGGATTAAGTTGTAAGGATTAAGGATTAAGAAAGATGGAAAGAAAGAAAGTTACAATAACAGGCCTATTAAATAAGAAGAAAGAAAATAAGCCCATTACCATGCTTACCGCATATGATTTTCCGTTAGCATCTATAATCGATGAAGCAGGCATTGATATGATATTAGTAGGTGATTCAGTTGGAATGGTAGTGCTTGGTTATGAAAATACTTTGCCTGTTACTATGGATGATATGCTGCATCATTGCAAAGCTGTAGCAAGAGGCACAAAGTACGCATTTTTAGTGGGAGATATGCCATTTATGTCGTATCAAGTGAGCTCAGAGGAAGCCATAAGAAATGCCGGCAGGTTCGTCAAGGAAGGAAACTGCGATGCAGTAAAGTTAGAAGGAGGCATTGAAGTAATAGACCAGATCAAGGCGATAGTGAAAGCAGGCATACCGGCAATGAGCCATATTGGCCTTACTCCTCAAAGCGCTACCCAATTAGGTGGATTTAAGGTTCAGGGAAAAACAGCAGTTTCCGCCGAAAAGATAATAGACGATGCTATCCGTTTAGAAAAGGTAGGCTGTTTTGGTATAATACTTGAGTGCATTCCGGATAAAATATCTAAAATTATAACTTCTAAGGTTAAAATCCCAACCATAGGAATTGGTGCGGGTATCCATTGCGATGGCCAGGTTTTAGTTACATATGATATACTCGGACTTTATAAGAAATTTACTCCAAAATTTGCAAAAAAATATACGGATGTTTTTTTGCAGATAAAAAAGGCTGCGGAGCAATATAAGGCGGAGGTAGAAGAAAGAAAATTTCCGGCAAAGGAACATAGTTTTACGATAGATGAGAAGGAGCTCAAAAAATTAAAAATGTAAAATTAGAAATTAGAAATTACAGTTAAAAATTTAAAATTAATAAAAATTTTTAATTTTGAATTGGAATTTTGCATTTTGCATTTTGCATTTTCAATTTTAAAT
>CP070655.1:655969-674923 GCA_020354945.1 Candidatus Omnitrophota bacterium | reverse complement strand
CTATTTGACTGGGCTTAAGGGCTTTAAGCAGCTCTTTATCTTTTAACAGATTCTCCTTAAAATCGCCTTCTTCGCTCTCTAAGGTTTTCATAGCGGTCCGCTGTATCATTCTGTAGGCCTTATCTCGGGATACGCCCTTATTTATAAGCGCAATAAGCAGCTTTTGTGAATATATAAGACCTCCGGTCTTATTTAAATTTTCTAACATTTTCTTCGGATAGACTATCAAGTGGCGTACTATATCCGTCATTTTATTGAGCATATAATCTATCAATATAGTAGAGTCTGGTATTATCACTCTCTCAACTGAAGAATGGGAAATATCTCTTTCATGCCATAAGGCAATGTTTTCTATTGATGCGTGGGCGTTGGCTCTAAGTAATCTTGCCAGGCCTGTAATTCTTTCGCAGGTTATAGGATTGCGCTTATGGGGCATCGCCGATGAGCCTTTCTGCGTAGGGGAGAAATATTCTTCTACTTCGCGAATCTCTGTCCTTTGAAGTCCTCTTATGTCTACCGCCAGTTTCTCTAATGTAGCGGCAATAATAGCAATTGTGATTAAATAATGAGCGTGCCTGTCCCTTTGTATAACCTGATTTGTAACCAACGCAGGCTTTAAGTCTAACTTTTTGCAGACGTATTCTTCAACAGATGGCTCAGTATTTGAAAAGGTGCCAACCGCACCTGATACCTTGCCCACGCTAATTATCTCTTTAGCAGACATTGTTCTTTGTATATTGCGCCTTGTCTCTTCATAATATAAAGCCATCTTAAGACCAAATGTAGTAGGTTCAGCATGTACGCCATGAGTGCGTCCTATCATCGGAGTGTGTCTGTATCTTTTTGCCTTTTTTCCTAATACCTCATTAAAATCCTCTAAATCTTTTAGTATAATATCTGCAGCGTCTCTCATCTGAATGGCCAATGCCGTATCTGTAACATCATTGGAGGTAAGCCCCATATGCAGGTATCGACCATCGGTTCCTACGCTTTCTTGTATATTAGACACAAACGCAGCAACATCATGATTGGCCTTTTGCTCTAATTCTCTTATTCTGTCGATATTAAATTTTGCTTTCTTCTTTATATTGGTTAACGCAGATTTTGGGATTTTTCCCTTTTTGCTCAATGCTTCAGTTGCTGCTATTTCAACGTCCAGCATCTTCTCAAACTTTGTTTTATCGGTCCAGATAGTCCCCATTTTAGGAAGGGTGTATCTCGTTATCATGATAAATTCCTCGCTCGTTATTGCGTTATAGCGTTATTGCGTTTCAAACTTTATAACTCTATAACGCTTTTCCTCTCTCGACAGCTTCCTCGATTGTCCCCACCATATAAAAGGCTTGCTCCGGAAGAGAGTCCATTTCTCCTGAGATAATTTTGGAAAATCCTCTTAAGGTATCTTCTAATTTTACATATTTTCCTTTTTTCCCTGTAAATTCTTCGGCAACAAAAAACGGCTGAGACATAAATTTCTGAATCTTTCTGGCTCGGGTTACGGTGAGTTTGTCTTCCTCGGAGAGTTCCTCTATGCCAAGAATAGCAATTATATCCTTTAAGTCCTTATATCGTTGCAAAATCCTTTGAACCTCTCTGGCTATCCTATAATGTTCAATCCCTAAGACTTCCTGCGAAAGTATCTTGGAAGTAGATGTAAGCGGGTCCACCGCAGGATATATCCCTAATTCTACTATTTCTCTTGATAAGACTGTAGTGGCATCAAGGTGAGTAAAGGCAGTGGCAGGGGCAGGATCGGTTAAATCATCGGCCGGAACATATATTGCCTGCACCGAAGTTATAGAGCCGGCTCTGGTAGAAGTAATTCTTTCTTCAAGCTCTGCTAAATCTTTTGCTAAAGTCGGCTGATACCCTACTGCTGAAGGCATTCTACCTAACAGCGCAGAAACTTCACTTCCTGCTTGCACAAAACGAAATATGTTATCAATGAAAAACAAAACATCCATATTTTGTTTATCCCTAAAATATTCAGCCATAGTAAGGGCGCTTAAGCCCACTCTAAAACGCGCGCCGGGCGGTTCATTCATCTGGCCAAATACCAAAGCGGTCTTTTCTAAAACTGCCGATTTCCTCATCTCAAGCCATAAATCATTTCCTTCGCGGCTGCGTTCTCCGACTCCGCCAAATACGCTCACCCCTCCATGCTTTATGGCTACGTTTCTTATAAGCTCCATTATTATCACTGTCTTACCTACCCCGGCGCCGCCAAATAGGCCGATTTTGCCACCTTTAGGATATGGGGCTAATAGATCAACAACTTTTATCCCTGTCTCTAAAATTTCATTTCTAGTCTCCTGCTCTTCCAATTTAGGGGCTAGTCTATGTATAGGCCAGGTAGCGGTATCTTTTGGGAGCGGGTCTCCGTCATCAATTGTTTCGCCCAAAAGATTAAAAAGTCTGCCTAAAACAGCTTTGCCTACCGGCACAAAAATTGGCCTGCCTGTGTCTGTAGCATCTATTCCTCGGCGGAGCCCGTCTGTTGAGCCAAGGGCAATGCACTTTACTATATTGTCTCCTATGTGCTGATGGACTTCTAAAACCAGATTGATGTCATCCGTCTTAATTGATAAGACATTGTCTATGGCAGGAAGTTTTCCTTTTTGAAACTCTACTTCTACTACCGGCCCTATTATTGATCTTATTTTGCCTTTATTCTCCATATTTTTCTCTAATTTTTGATTTTTAAATTTTGAATTTCCTATGCTACCTCCTCAGCAGCGCCTACCACATCCATAAGTTCAGCGGTTATTGTCGCTTGTCTTGCTTTATGATATGAGAGGGCAAGTTTCTTTATTATCTTATCAGCATTATCGGTCGCCGTCTTCATAGCAAGCATCCTGGCCATCTCTTCTGCGGTTCTGGATTCTAATACGGCATGGTGAATCTGATTGGCTATATATTCTTCTAAGAGTTTATCAAATACATTGCGTGGTTCAGGTTCATAAATGTAATTTCGATGATGTGGCAATTTTTTAGGTGCCTCTAAAGCAAGGGGGAGCAGTCTTACAACTTTTGCCTCTCCCATGATATGCCTTTTAAATTCATTATATATCAGGAAAAGGGAATTTATTCTGCTGTGTAGAAATTCGTCAATTATAATTCCGGTCATCTTGCCAACCTCTGCCGGCAAAGTCTCATAATCAATGGGCGAGTATGCCGCAAGGGTGGTAAAGGCGTCTCTTGCGCTTATATATTTTATAATTTTTCTACCTGCGGCTACTATTTTTAATGGTTCATCCGGATAATCTGATTTTAATTTCAATATTTTATTGATTATATTCCCGTTGAAATTACCGCATAAACCTTTATCGCTTCCTAAAACAACTGCCCCCGGCGGTGTTTCCTTTGGCCTTTCTGCTAATAAAGGGTGCATATTAAAATTGGTGGTTTGGCTTATTCCAAAAAGCAGTTCTCTTATCTTATCAAAATAGGCTCGAGTATCCAATGTCTGGTGTTCCATCTTGCGCAATCTTGTTAAGGCTACTATCTGCATAGCGTTGGTGATCCTTTTTATCTTCTCAATCGAGACCATCTTATCCTTGATAGACCTTATCTCTGCCATGTTAATGGGGACCTGTCCCCCTGCTTATAAACTTTCCTCTAAATTCTGCCAGGACGTCATCGAGCCTTGCTTTTAAATCATCCGATAATTCCTTCTTGGTCTTTATCTCGCTTAACAGGCCTGAGTAATTTTCCCTTACATATTTAAGCAATTCTTCTTCAAAGCGGCTAACTTCCTCAACAGCTATATTGTCTATATAGCCACCCACTCCCGCGAAAACAATGAGGATTTGTTCCTCTACCGGTATTGGTCTATATTGTGGCTGTTTTAGGAGTTCCACTAAACGTTTGCCCCTTTCAAGCATTCCCACTGTAGCCTTATCCAGTTCTGTGCCAAATCGCGCAAATGCCTCCATCTCTCTGTATTGGGCAAGTTCAAGGCGCAATGAACCGGCAATTTGCTTCATCGCTTTGATCTGGGCCTGGCCGCCTACTCTGGAGACGCTTAAACCGACATTTACGGCAGGCCTTACTCCCTGATAAAAAAGATTTGTCTCCAGATAGATTTGCCCGTCGGTTATAGAAATAACATTGGTCGGTATATAGGTAGTAACATCGCCTGCCTGTGTTTCTATTATTGGAAGAGCGGTCAATGAGCCTGCTCCGTATTCATCGGCATATTTGCAGGCCCGCTCAAGTAGTCTAGAGTGGCAGTAGAATATATCGCCTGGATATGCTTCCCTTCCGGGAGGATGTCTTAGAATCAAAGATAATTCTCGATAACACTTGGCATGCTTGGTTAAATCATCATAAACTATTAAGGCGTGCCGTTCATTATCTCTGAAGAATTCCCCTATGGCGCAGCCTGTATATGGGGCTAAATATTGTAAAGGGGTGGGGTCGCTGGCAGAGGCACTTATTACTATTGTATAATCCATTGCTTTATATTTCTCGAACGTATCTACAACCCGGGCAATTGAGGAATTCTTTCCTCCTATAGCAACATAGATGCATATTATGCCTTTATCTCTTTGGTTTATTATTGTATCTACCGCCATTGCGGTCTTACCTGTTTGCCTGTCTCCTATTATAAGTTCTCTTTGCCCGCAGCCTATAGGAATCATAGAATCTACGGCCTTAAGGCCTGTCTGTAAAGGTTCTTTTACAGGTTGACGCTTGACCACGCCGGGAGCTGTTTCCTCTATAGGTTTTGTTTTTTTAGTCTTAAGGGGGCCTTTTCCGTCTATAGGTTCGCCTAAACCATTCAATACCCTTCCTATAAGTTCATCCCCTACTTTTACCCGGGCAACTTCTCCGGTTAGCCTTACCTGGGTCCCTTCTTTTATATATTTGTCCTCGCCAAATACACAGGCGCCAACAGTTTCTTCTTCTAAATTAAGCGCCATCCCGTATATATCATTAGGAAAAAGTAAAAGTTCCCCAGACACAGCATTATTAAGGCCGTATATTCTAACTATGCCGTCCCCTGCTTCTATAACCGTACCTACTTCGGCCGTATCTGTCCTTTTTTTATAATCTTCTATCTGTTTTTTTATGATTGAGCTTATTTCTTCCGGTTTGATTTTCATTCCGCCAACCTTTTATTTATACCGTTTAACACGCCTTTTACAGATGCATCATATATTCTCTCATGAACTTTTAGAAAAAGCCCTCCTATTAACGACGGGTCTACCTCTGCATCCAAAATAATCTCCTCTTTTAAAAAACTACGCAGATGCCCGGATAGTTTATTTATCTGAGCTCGGGTAAGTTCAACGGCGCTTCTTATAAATACTTTTACCTTTTTTCTTTCCATGTCATAATAATCGCGGTGACGTAAAAATACCCCATGTATTAAATTCAATCTATTTTTTCTAATCAGGAGTTTTAAAAAATCCATAAAACCATCACAGAATCTATATATCCTGGACACTGCTTTTAAGACCTTTAATTTCTCATCCTTGCCTATTTCGGGATGCCTTAAGAGCCTCGAAAATTCACCGTTTGAGCGAATAATGTGCGTTAACGTCTCAATGTCCTGCATTATTTTATCTATGGCATGGGTATCTTTTCCAAAATTAAATAATGCCTTTGCGTATCTTTCATGAAGCTGTTCAAGATTATCCATCGCCGATTTCCTTGATAGACTTATCGATCAATCTTTCGTGGTCCTTTTTAGTTATTTCTTTTTCTAAAATCTTTTTGGCAATCTCTAAAGATACATCGGCTATATCTTGTTTTAATTTTAATCTTGCGCGATCGGTCTCTTTCTCTATCTGCTTTTTGGCTTTATCGATTATAGATATATATTCCTTCTTTGCCTCATTTAGCATACCTCTTCTTGTCGAATCCGCGTCTTTGCGGGTTTGTCCCTCTATTCTTAACGCTTCTTCTTTAGCCATATTTAGGGCCTGATGTGTTTCTTTAGCGTATCGCCTTGCCTCTTCCTGGGAGTGTTTGGCATCTTCTATGTTTTTTGCAATCTGTGAGCTTCTCTGTTCTAAAATTTTTATCAGGGGTTTATACAAAAACTTGGCCAAAAGCCCCATTAAAATAAGGAAGCTTATTATTTGAAGTATTAAAGTTAAATTTAGGTTCATTTTTCAGTTATCAGCTGTCAGCCATCAGCCGTCAGTTGCTGAAAACTGAAGACCGAAAACTGATTACTGTTTACGATACCACAAAAATCAACAATAATGCAATAACCAAAGAATAAATTCCTGTCGATTCAGCTATTGCATCTGCTATCAACATGGTCCTGGTAATAGGGCCTTGAAGCTCGGGTTGCCTGGCTATGCCCTCGCAGGCCTTACCGCCCACAAAACCTTCTCCGACGCCAGGGCCTATAGCACCCAATCCCATACATAAACCTGCCCCTAAAAGGGCAGCCGCCCTTATGATGATGGCGCCATCGATCGGGATTGTCTTTACCGCCTCTGTAACTGCCTGTGCCGCATATGCTATATCCATCATCTGCCTCCCTCTATTCAACGATTAGGATTAAGTTGTAAGGATTAAGCTTTTCCTGCTTGCCACTTAATCATTAATTCTTAATCCTTCCTTTACTCCCTTGCCACAGCAATATATGTCAATGCCAATACCGCAAACACGAATGCCTGTATTATCCCTATGAATATCCCGTAAAAACCCTGGGCTATTACTGAAAGCAGTATAACGATTGGGGATGTGGCTGCTTTTGGTATTGCTAAAATTCCTCCAACCTTAAATGCAATCGGGCCGACCAGGGCAATTATTATTCCTCCTGCGAACATATTCCCGAACAGCCTGAAAGAATGCGATATTGCTTTGCCAAGGTCTCCTAAAACATTCAACGGAAAAAAGAAAAAAAATGGCCTAAAATACCCTTTTATATAATTAACTAATCCTTTATGTCTTATGGCGGAAATATGCACTATAACAAAAACCATAAGCCCTAAGCCCAGACAAGTATTTAAATCCGATGTGGGAGATTTTACTCCGGGTATTACGCATATACAATTAGATACTACTACAAATAAAAATAGAGTCGTTACCAGAGGAAAGAATTTCTTCCAGTCTTCACCAATTGACTGCTTAGAAAAATCTAAAAAATACTCGAGTATATATTCAACCGCTGTCTGCAGTTTGCCGGGTATCAATTTAGAAATCTGTCTAATTAAAATGCCCAATAATAAAAGTGCGGCTATTACAATCCAGGTTGTTAGAAGGGTGTTAGGATTTATCTTAAAAATAAAGGGGAGTCCCGGCAATGTAAAAGTTATAGTTTCTATCTGAGCTACATTCATTTTTCAGTTTTCAGTTTTCAGCACTGGTGACTGATAACTGATTAAGTTATCCTGAATAGCAACAATATCGCAATTACCAGCGAATATATCCCTGTCGAACTTGTTATAGCCATAGCAATAAGCATAGTCCTCATTATCTGCACACTCATATCGGGCCTGTCAGCCATTGCTTTTGCACCTTCAGCGCCGGTTAGGCCTGTGCCCACTGCCGGGCCTATTGCGCCAAATCCCATACAGGCTCCCGCTCCAACGAGAGAAACTATTTTGATAAGCTCTACTGTGTCCACCTCGCACCTTTTATATATTCATCCCCCACCTTTTATATATTCATTTTGAATTGTCTAAGGGTGAGGGATCCATCTTTTGCTTATAAACGCATTTACATAAATAACTATCTTTATAGATAAAAATCCTGCCACTGCGCCGGCAAACATAGATTTATCTTTTAAAAAAGTTGCCACCAGTACAAATGCAAGGATAACATAAAAGGAAAGGTATCTTGTGGCCAAAAAAAGTTTTACTCTTTTGATTCCTAGATTCGAAATCGCTCTTATATTGCTGTACATATTGGAAAAATGCGCAATACTGACTAAAAGACCTATTAAATATCCGAGAGAAAAAAGCCTTTGCTTAAAAAGCAACCCTGCCATTATAATAACTGCCCCGGCTGCGAAAGATTTAGCAAGAATATCCAGCCTGAATCTGGCAAAATCATCTTTTATCATATTTATCAATAATCTGCTTATAAACAGAAAAGAAACCGGCCCCTATGCCGATAAAGATAAAAAAGATAGTAAAGATGCCGTTTAGACCAAACTTTTCATCTAAATATCGGCCGATAAAAAGGGCTATTAAAAGAGTGAATATAATAGTCAAGCCAACCTGGGTGATTAAACCGAAGTAGTATAATATATTCTTAGCCATAGAAGTAAAATAACATTTAATAATAAAAATGTCAAGCAAGGAAAACTACAGCATTATTGCTTTACCAGAATGATTACGCCTTTTTCATTTACTTCTATGAAGCCGCCTGTTATGTCAAATTCTTTTGTGTCGGTAGCAGCCTTGATGGTGACTTTGCCTTTAGTCAAATTGGCAAGCAGGGGGGCATGGCCGGCTAGTATTGTCATATAGCCTTCTTCTGAAGGGGCATTAACAGACTCTGCTTTATCTTTAAAAAGCTGCTTTTGGGGAGTAGCTATGGTAAGGTCAAACTCAGGCATATTTATAGTCTCGAACCAGGTTTATCAACCGGAATATTCTTCTTGCATAAAGGGCATTTTTCGGCAGGGTAAGTCTTTATTCTCATCTTACATAGACTGTTTAATCTAATGCTTCCGAATAGATTCTTTTCCCCTGACCTGTCGATTATACAAGCTGCGGCAACAACTTCCCCGCCTAAACCCTTAACTAAATCTATAACCTCACCTGTGGAGCCGCCTGTTGTTATCACGTCTTCAGCTACCAGAACTTTTTCACTCTTTTTTATTTCAAAGTTTCTCCTGAGGCGCATCTGTCCATTTTTTCTTTCTGCAAAAATGGAACGAGTGCCCAAAGCTCTGGCAAGTTCATAAGAGACCAAAATTCCCCCTATTGCAGGCGCTATTACAGCATCTATTTTTTTACCTTTAAACTTAGCGGCAAGCTGCCTGCATAAACTCTGGGCATGCTTTGGATATTTTAAAACAGAGGCGCATTGTACATATTTTCCACTGTGTAAGCCGCTCGATAGAATAAAATGTCCTTCCAATAATGCGCCGGTTTTTTTAAGCAGTTTTAATATGTTCAATTATCTCCTCTGCTGCTTTTCTATGGTTCCTGGCTTTAGTTATCGGCCTTCCCACAACAATGAAATCCGCTCCCTTTTTTATTGCCCATGCCGGTGTTGCTATTCGTCTCTGGTCAAAACTACTCTTCCCTGCTGGCCTAATCCCTGCTGTTACAATAATAAATTTTTTACCGCAAGATTGCCTTACTGCCTGTATTTCTTTTGGAGAGCAAACAATGCCGTTTGCTCCACAAGTTTTTGCCAATTTTGCTAAATAAACAACCTGTTTAACTGGCGAGCGGCTAACGCCCAACCTGCGTAATGTGCTTTTATCTATGCTAGTTAAAACTGTAACTGCTAAAAGAACCGGCCTTTTATCTTTAGGCAATGATTTTATGCTTGCGGAAGCTGCCTTAATCATATCTGGACCGCCTGATGCGTGAATATTTAACATCAACGGTTTAAGTTTTGCTGCGGCTTTTACTGTTTTTGCTACTGTGTTCGGTATATCATGGAATTTTAAATCCAAGAAAACCGCGGCCCCTTTTGCCTTTATCATTTTTACTGCTTCAAGCCCTGCAGCAGTAAAGAGTTCGCTTCCGACTTTAAAAATTTTTACTGTGGGATAAAGCTCATCCACAAAATTTTTTGCTTTTTTAAAACTATCGGCATCTAAGGCAACTATTAATCTTTTGTTCATCTCGTGTTCGTTATTGCGCTATTGCGTTTGGAATCTACTAACTCTATAACGCTATAACGCACAACCCAATAACGCTATTTCAGCCTTCCTACAATTTCTTTTAGGTTCGATAAATTTTTCTCTTTAAGGTATGCTTCTATCCCTTCAGCTACCGCTATCACAGCCTGTGGATTTAGGAAATTGGCAGTACCGATTTGCACGGCAGTTGCTCCGCATAATAAAAACTCTATTGCGTCGTCTGCTGTCATTATTCCGCCAACCCCTATCACAGGTATCCTAACTGTTTGAGTTGTTTCCCAAACTATGCGCAGCGCTACTGGTTTTATGGCCGGGCCACTTAGGCCTCCGGTTATATCTCCCAATTGAGGCTTCTGGGTTTCTATGTCCACCGCCATGCCTTTTATTGTATTTATTACTGAAATTGCATCAGAACCTCCCTTTTCAACAGCTCTTGCAATCTCGCAAATATCTGTCACCTCCGGAGAAAGTTTGGTAATAGTTGTCTTTTTTGTATTTTTCTTGACCGCTTTCACAGCTGATGCGGCTGCTTTAGCATCTTGCGCAAACAATCTGTGTTTTGTCTTGATATTTGGACAGGAGATGTTTATCTCAAGACCAGAAACGGCGGGGATATTCAATTTTTTTGCAAGCTGCGCATATTCGTTAATTGTCTCGCCTGCAATGCTTACAATTACAGGCACTCCGACACTCTTTAGAAAGGGGAGTTTGTTTTTGATAAAATCTTCTACTCCTTCGTTTTGAAGGCCTATTGAATTAAGGAGCCCTGCTGTTGTTTCCCATAAACGCGGCGGTTTGTTCCCCTGCTTTGGTTTCATGGTTACAGATTTTGTTATAATTGCACCTATGCCTTTTAAATCCGTTATATCCTTAAATTCTTCTGCATAGCCAAATGTTCCTGAGGCAACCATTATAGGGTTTTTTAACTTTATTTTTCCTATTTTTACTGCCAGATCCATTAAAAGGCAATCTCCGATAAATCAAACACCGGTCCATCCTTGCAAACTCTTTTATATCCGTTTATTGTATTTACTACGCAACCCAAACAGGCCCCTAAGCCGCAACCCATTCTTTCCTCCAGCGATGCCTGCGCTTTTAACTTATAATATTTGCATATCTTTGCTATCTCTTTAAGCATATCTTTACAACCACAGGTATAAACTCCAACCAGGGGGTGATAGCTGCCTATAGTAATACCCGATGTGTCTTTATCTGCCAGAGGGCCGGTGGTTGCTCTTAAGTCAAATCTTTTTATAACATCGACTAAAACATCTGTGGCTAAACCTTTAGTCCCTTCTGAGCCGTCTTCTGTTACTATTAATACCTCAGCTCCTAAATCCTTAAATTCTTTCTCGCAAACTATATAACTGGCAAATTTCGCACCTAAAACAACGGTGATGCTTTTCTTTCTAAATTTTGCCAATTCATCGCATAAAGCCAAAAGTGGGGCCGCGCCTATGCCTCCGGCAACTATTATAAAATTCCTTTGGGCTTTTTCTATTTTGAATCCATTACCGAGCGGGCCTATTACATCTAAGTAAGTCCCTTTTGAGCGCCGGGACATAAGCTGTGTTCCTTTGCCGACAACTTTATACAACAGTTCGATTATATTTGGTTTATCACCGATACGATGAAGGCTTAAAGGCCGCCTCAGCAAGGGGTCATAACCACTGCCCGCTCTTATATGAAAAAATTGTCCAGGTTTTATTTTGCCTTTAAATCCGTTTAAGCGCAAAACCATCTTAAAATGATCCGGCACTATTCTTTGGTTAAGCAATATTTCTGCTTTGGTATGTATCATTTTTCAGTATTCAGTATTCAGCAACTGATGACTGATTTTAAAACAGCTCCAGTTGTTTGTCTCTGGCTTGAGTCAACTCTTCTTCTTTAAAAATCTTAACAGTGCCGTATATGCCGTCATATCCCGGTTCTATATTAAGCTCGCCCTTCCTTGCCTTCATAACCCCTTTTGCCGTATTCTCTGATAATTTCTCCGATATATCTTTCTCGCCGGCATCTAATAATATGGCAAATTCGTTTCCGAAATGGCTCACCGCAGCCTTATATTCATCCTCAACCGTCTTTGTTGCTACACCTTTTTGCCTGGCCTCAGCAATTATCTCCATTAAAGGCACAAGGCTTTTATATGGTATTGAATCTTTAGGGATAAAACCTTCTTCTCTATCAGCAAGCTCATCTACCCTGCTCATAACCCCTACCGTTAAAGGCCTCCCGCACTTAGGGCATCTTCGATTATGCTGTTTGGTTTCGCTCGGGGAGAATCTAATTTCGCAAGAGCGGTGGCCGTCAAAATGGTATTTTCCTTCCTGCGGATAAAATTCCACCGTAAATAACAATCTAGCCTTATCCTTTCTTTTTAATGTGTCTATAATTGCTTTATAACCCAATTCACAATCAAAAACATTTACTTCCCTTCCTAATTTTGCAGGCGAATGGGCATCGGAATTAGATATGAGTGTATATTTATCTAAAGCACTCAGCCTCCAATTCATGCCGGGGTCCGAAGAAAGTCCTGTCTCCAGGACGTAGATGTTCTTCGCCTCTTCCTCAAAGCACTCCCTTATGGAATCAAACCCGGAATTTGAACCGAATACCGAAAACCATGGAGTCCATGCATGAGCAGGCACAATTAAGCAATTCTCGTTTATGTCTAAACACATCTTTACTATATCTTTTACATCAAAACCGAAGATGGGGCGCCCATCTGAAACGATATTCCCTCTGTCAGCCAATTTTTTATTTATCTTTTCAACTGTTTCAAAATCTGGCGCAAATATAAGGGTGTGTACCCTTCTGCCTCTTCCGTTTTTGGAATACATATTACTAACTTCGGCGGTAAGAATAAAATTTATGCCATTGTATTGATAAAGCCCTCCGGAGGTAGGTGTTAATTTACTTTTTAATTCTTCAAACCACCTCGGATGTGTAAAATCGCCGGTCCCTACCAAATTAATACCTTTTAATTTGGCCCATTGTGCAATATGTTCTATATCCATATCCTTGCTCGTAGCCCGGCTATATTTTGAATGAATGTGTAAGTCTGCTATAAATCTCATCCAACCCTTGCCTCTGCCAATAATTTCCTGACATTTCCCCAATGTGTACCATGCCAATAAACCCTTCCGCATCCAGGGCAAATTACAAAATCTTTCTGGGCCCCGTATACATATTCCGGAACCTTGCCTTTTATTGTCTCTTTTTCCACTTCCTTAAGTTTCTTGTTGCACAAAACGCATCTTGTAAATAATGCTTTCTCGTCGGGTTTTATATCCAATTCTTTCATAACCTGGGCAAGTTGCTTTTTTAACTCATCGTGTTTAATTCTCGCTATCCTTATTCCGCTTACAGGGCTCATCCGGCTGTTTCTTGTTAAGATTATGCGCTCATCTCTTAAGCTGGTTATAACCAAAGACGAACGATTGCTGTTTAAAAAATATTCTGTGTCATATCCAAGTATTCTCAGCCAGCGAGCCAGCCTGCCCAACTCTTTAGTAACTATGAATTTCATAATCACCGTTTAGCGGATAGGGAAATTGACTATCCGCTATACGCTAAACATTTCTAAAGCCTCTTTTATTCCCTGCTCGACAAACTCTGCATCGCCTACCTTTCCCTGCTGTATATTAAAGCTGGATATCTTAAACGCGCCTTTTTGCTTCAACTTCTCAATCATAGTATTTACGCATCTTTTAACGCCGGCACCGCTTGCATAAGTTACAAAGCAAATTGCATCTTTTCCATCCAGGTTCCTGCATTTATCTAAATATGTATTAATTGCCGGGGTAGGAGCAAAGGCCCATACCGGGGTACCTAAACAGACTAAATCATAACCTGATAAATCAAGCCATTCTTCCGGAAGCTTTGCTCTTTTTCCGGTAAAGGCACCTGCTGCCTGAACAAAAAAGTTGTTTGATTCGTCAGTGGGTTTTAGCCGATGAATTTCTGCCTGGCCTTTTTGGCTTAATATACCTTTTAAAATCTCCGCTACCTTGCCGGTATTGCCGGTATACGAATAATATATGATTAAGGATTTCATGCTTTATAAACTACCTTCCCCCTACATATGGTAACAACCGCGCAACCCTTAAAGTTCCTTCCGATAAAGGGTGAATTTTTAGATTTGGATACTATTGTCTCTTTGGCAAATTTGAATTTTTTATCAGGGTCTATTATCACAACATCTGCGTCTGCGCCAATTGACAATCTCCCTTTATTTGTTAATCCTAATATTTCCGACGGAATATATGACATCTTTTTAATCAACTCATCCCACTTTATGATTTTCTTATCCACTAATTCGTTGATAGCTAAAGAAAGGGCTGTTTCAAGGCCTATTATGCCAAAGGGGGCAAGGTCAAACTCAATATCTTTATCAGCTTCGGTGTGGGGGGCGTGGTCTGTTGCTATAACATCTATGGTGCCGTCTTTTAATCCTCCCATGATGGCCTTTCTATCTTCTTTTGTACGTAACGGCGGGTTTATCTTTGCATTTGTATCAAAACCTTTCACCGTTTCATCTGTAAGAGTAAAATAGTGTGGGCAGGTTTCGCAGGTTACATTTATGCCCTTTTCTTTAGCCTGTCTTATCAATTCAACAGATTCTTTAGTTGATACATGGGCAATATGAAGTTTTGCCTTTGTAAAATTTGCTAATGCAATATCTCTTGCTACAATGCAACTTTCCGAAATATTCGGTATCCCCAGCAGGCCTAACAGAGTCGACGTAAGGCCTTCGTTCATAACCCCGCCCTGGGACAGATTTAAGTCCTCACAGTGAGATATAACCGGCACATTAAACATATTTGAATACTCAAGAGCCTTTCTCATAAGCTGGGCATTCTTAACGGATGAGCCGTCATCCGAAACTGCAACAACTCCGGCATCTTTCATGTCTGCGAGCTCTGCTAAATCCTCGCCTTTTTGCGCTTTTGTAATAGCGCCGATAGGAAATATATTTATAATGGCGTTTCCTCGAGACTCAGATATAATATATTCAACTATCCCTCTGTTATCACATACAGGATTGGTATTTGGCATGGCGGTTATGCTTGTGAATCCACCTTTAGCA
Source organism: Candidatus Omnitrophota bacterium (assembly GCA_020354945.1). Lineage (GTDB taxonomy): Bacteria > Omnitrophota > Gorgyraeia > JABMRG01 > JAFGKX01. The sequence goes on along the minus strand of CP070655.1, from coordinate 660,044 downwards.
GCGGCGCATGAGGCAGTAATAAAGTCCTCTGCATCTTCTCTGCCCGGCTGCCTAACGTGGGTATGCATATCAAAAAGCCCCGGGGCAACAATCATTCCCTTAGCGTCGATAGCCTCAGCGCCGTTAGGTTTTATATCTTTTGCCAGCTTTGATACCTTGCCGTTTTCCAGCAATATATCCGAGACCCTGTTTATTTTATTGGCAGGATCTATTATTCTGCCGTTTTTTATCAGTAATTTCATTAGTTATAGCACCGTTTCTGAAAGCATCCGGGTTAGAAACGTCCCTTTTTGCTTGGTTCCAGAAACGGTGCTTTCCTCTTCCCCAGCAATAAAAACAGAACTGCCATCCGTACAGCAACACCATTGGTTACCTGGTTTAATATAACAGAATAAGGCCCATCTGCAATTTCCGGAGCCAGCTCAATCCCTCTGTTGATAGGCCCGGGGTGCATAATCAATATGTCTTTCTTTGCGCCTTTTAAAATTTCTGAATCAATCCCAAACTTTATCATATACTCTCTTATAGACGGAAAGAATTTACCCTTTTGCCTTTCGAGCTGGATGCGCAATATATTTAAAACATCCGTATTTGTTATCGCCTCTTTCACGCTTGTTGTAACCTTGACTTTCATCTTTTCTATCCCCGGTGGGATAAGCGTAGACGGACCGCATACAGTAACGTTTGCACCTAACTTTATCAAACCCCAGATATTAGAGCGGGCTACTCTGGAATGCATAATGTCGCCGATAATAGAAACATTTAAACCTTTTATCCGCCCTTTCTTTTCTTTTATAGTAAAGATGTCCAGCAAGCCTTGAGTTGGATGTTCATGGGAGCCGTCACCTGCATTTATTACACAGGGCGTGAGCACTTTTGCTAACATGCGGGGTGCGCCTGCTGACGAATGTCTAATTATGAGGGCATCTATTTTCATTGCCTCTATATTTTTGGCAGTATCTTTTAAGGTTTCGCCTTTTTGCATGCTATTTGTGCTTGCGGCTATAGAAACAGTGTCTGCAGAAAGCCTTTTTGCCGCTAGCTCAAATGATGTTTGGGTGCGGGTGCTTGGCTCAACGAAGAGCATAACTACTGTCTTGCCTCTTAAAGTAGGCACCTTTCTAATAGGCCTCTCTGATATCTCTTTAAACGAAGAGGCAGTGTTTAATATGAGATTAATCTCATCCGCGCTTAAATCTTCTAATCCTAATAGGTCTTTTCTTTGCCACTTCATTGTTCAGTTATTTAGTTGCCAGTTATCAGTCGTCAGTTACTGAAGACTAATCATTTATTTTCTCCACCAAAATGACCTCATCTTTTGTATCAAATTCCTCCACTCTGGCATCTACCATTTCTTTGTCTGAAGTAGGAATATTTTTGCCAATATAATCAGGCCTTATGGGAAGTTCTCTATGGCCTCTATCTATTAATACTGCCAATTGGATAGATTTAGGCCTGCCAAAGTCTATAATTTCATCCAATGCGCAACGAATGGTTCTGCCCGTATAAAGCACGTCGTCCACCAGGACAATATGTTTAGCAGTCACATCAAAATCTATACAAGTCTCGTGAACAATGGGCTGCTGGGCAAGGGCGGTCAAATCGTCTCTATAGAGAGTAATGTCCAGCACCCCAAAAGCAATCTTTTCTTTTTGCTTTTTTTCAATAATTGCAACTATTCTTCTGGCTAAATGCTCACCGCGGTTTCTTATGCCTACTATAGCTAAATCATTTACGTTTTTATTATGCTCTATTATCTCGCAAGCAATGCGGGTTAAGGTTTTATCCATGGCCTCCTTATTCATAATCTTCGCTTTTTCCTTAAGGATCATAATAGCTCCTTAATTTGGGCAAAAAAAATCCCGCCTAAAGCTCATATGGTAAGCTTTTGCGGGTATTTTGTATTATATTTAGTATCCAGCATTTCTCCCTTTCTCGGCCTCTCAGGACCAAGTTAAAAGGCTTAAATTCCGAATTGTTGGTTGACTATACCACAGCTATCCTGTTCTGTCAAGAGGAAATTTGGCACGAAACTGTTTCTTGCCGCTGCAGACGCCGCGCTTGGAAGCTCTTATGAAATTTACAAAGTGATTAATTTCTTTTGAGTGCAATCTTTTCTCTATTTTATTTACTGCGTTTGTAACATTAAGCCCTGACAAAAAAAGTATCTTATAGGCCTCTCTTATTTCTTTACGAATAGCAACAGGCAACCCGGCTCTTTTTAATCCCACAATATTATAGAAATTAACAACGCCTTCCTCTTTAGCCAGCATAAAAGGTGGTATATCCTTAATCACCCTTACTCCCCCGCCTACCATCGCCATGGTGCCTATTTTTACAAATTGATGCACCGTGGCGTTGCCCGATATAAAAGCCCTATCCTCTACCTCCACATATCCTGCTAAAAGCGCATTATTGCAAAGCACAATATTGTTATGTATGCGGCAATTGTGCGCTACGTGGGAAAGCGCCATAAAATAGTTATCATCCCCGATAACTGTAGACGAACCCCTTTTTGTGCCGCGATGAACTGTTACATATTCTCTGAATGTGTTTCTATCGCCGATTTTAAGAAAGCTTCTTACTGGCTTATACGCCACATCCTGAGGCTCGCCGCCCAATGTAACGTTGTTATATATCTTGCAATTCTTACTTATGGTAGTACCAGAACATATATAGCTTCCGTGGCCGATTTTGGCGCCAGAACCTATCTCCACATCATCTTCAATAATTACATAAGGGCCTATTTCAACATCCTTGGCTATCTTTGCTTTTTTTGAAACCATGGCGGTTTTATGAATTTTCATCGTTTTGCCCTGGAGTTTGCCAAAATCACAAATTCCCCACGTGGCCTTTTAGTCTGAAAATAACTTATCAATTCTTCTAAAGATGCGCGTTTTATCTCCTCGAATTTCTTGGTAAGTTCCCTTATGCACACAATATTTATATTGCCAAAAATTTCCAGCATATCATTAAGGCATTTTACCAACCTGTGGGGCGATTCATAAAAGACTATTGTGCGTTTTTCGTCTTTGAAAGATTCTAATCTTTTTCTTCTGGCGGCTGATTTATTAGGAAGAAAGCCTTCAAAAATAAACCTGTCTGTGGGCAGCCCGGAGACCACCAATGAAGATATTATTGCGCTCGGCCCGGGTAGAATAGTTACATTGATGCTGTTTGCTATTGCCTCTTTTATAAGCCGATAGCCCGGATCGCTTACCCCGGGTGTCCCTGCGTCGGAAACAAGGGCTACTGATTTTCCTTCTTTCAAAAGCCCGATGATATATTTTGATTTTTTAAATTTATTGTATTCAAAATAACTAATCAGGCGAGTCTCTATGCTATAATGAGTGGTTAGTTTCCTTGTATGCCTGGTGTCCTCGCATGCAATTAAGTCCGCTTTCTTAAGCGTATCTATAGCCCTTAATGTAACATCTCTTAAGTTCCCTATGGGGGTTGCTACTATATAAAGGATGCCGCTCATTCTACTGTTACAGATTTTGCAAGATTTCTGGGTTGGTCAACGTCACGTTTATTTTTCACGGCAATATAATAGGCTAAAAGTTGCAAGGATAGGGCAACCGGGATTGGTGAGAACAATTCGTCTATCTCCGGTATATATATAACATGATCGGAATGCCCCTTTATTCTTTCATCGCCCTCTGTGGCAATTGATATTACTATCCCGCCTCTTGCCTTTATCTCCTGGATATTTGATAGCATCTTATCATAAACCGAAGAGCGGGTTGCAATGCATACCACGGGCATATCTTTGTCGATTAAAGCAATAGGGCCGTGTTTCATTTCGCCCGCCCCGTAACCTTCGGCATGAATATAAGAAACCTCTTTGAGCTTAAGCGCGCCTTCTAAGGCATTGGGGAAATTAATATTTCTGCCTAAATAAAGAAAGCAGCTTTTGTTATGATGGCTCTTGCTTATCTTTAATGTGGTTTGTTGATTATTCAGCATCTTGGTTAAAATCTGCGGCATGGAATTCATCTTTCTTAACATGTTCTTTGCTTTTTGTGTTGAGACTGTGCCTTTAAGCATGCCTAAATATATAGCAAAAAGGTAT
>CP070655.1:651353-655869 GCA_020354945.1 Candidatus Omnitrophota bacterium | reverse complement strand
GATATTTTTTGCCTGCGTTGGTATCCAGTAAAGGTCTCTGTCGACCTCAAGAAACTTGACTTTCAAGTCGCACAACTCCTGCAAGCTGAAATATCCCCACTCTGCCATATCATAGTCGTTATTCAGGATTGCAAAGCCAAAGAAGGTTTGGCTTGCACGGTCATACTCAGCAGCATACCAGTCGCATCCTCCAATGAAGAAGTGCATGTGAATCATCTTCTCCTTTAAGGGCGTGTTTTCTGTTGAGTAAAATGCAGGTATCCTGCCAAGCTCTTCGTTAGTCGGCTTATTCCACACAATCTGACTCCTTTCTCTAACGACAAGATTATTTTCTTGTCAGCTCATCAGGCATAATTAAAGTTCCACCTGATTTCAGAATCTCTTTAACTGTTTTTGGTATGTATTCCTCAAGCGCCTCTTTCACCATCTCTGTCATTGGCTTGCTTAACTCCAGACTTGCATAACTCATCTTAAGCAGATACAACTTCCTTATCTGTCTTGGCTCTATCTTTGGACTGTACATCGCTAAATTCCTCCTTTCCGTTACATGCACAGCAATTACACATTGACCAGCCGCAGGCCGGGCAAAGCACACAGCCTTCTGCGTGTATTAATTGGCTGCCGCACTCAACACAAAACTCCATAACCATCACCCCCCTTCCTTTTCCAGAGTTTAGAAACAAAAAAGAGCAACCGCTGAAAAGCAAAATTGCTCTCTCACTAAGGACAAAATGCCCTTGATAACCTCTTATCAAGAGAAGTTATAAGTAATTTTTTACTCTGGAATTAGGACGATGGGATTTAAATAGATTGTATCAGGATAGGTGATGTAAGAAGCGAAGGGATTTACAGCTCAAAACTAAAAACAGAGGTTATTTTTATCCTATCGGCAAGATTCTTTTCTCGTAAGTCCTGCTTGATTTTTTCCTCAACCTGCCTGCTCACTGCAATACAGATTATACCGTCAAAACCCGCTTTTAAGTCCTTTTCTATATTCTGCGCAAAATCAGAACTTCCCGTTTCTATCTCAACTGCCATCTTCATACCACGAGCCATAACAATAACGTCGGGCTTGCCGTTAACGTGCTCTTCAACCAAAACTGAATAATCTTTGTCTTTGTAGTATTTCGCTATTTTGTGTTTCCAGAATTTATGCACTATACCTTCTCTTTCATCTCTGGCAGCATATCCTAAATCCCTTAAGGTTGCCCTTCCTTTCTGCGTTAGCTCAAACAAGGTAATCCAGCCTGATTTTGTAACTATGTTTCGGGGCTGAATCAAGCCTTGGGAAACAAGTAGATTCTTGAATTGATTTCCGTATTTGGCGTTAAAGCTCAGTCTTTTGTATCTCTGGGTAATGCCTGATAAAGGATTTAAAAAAACATCGACAAGAAGTCTTGAAAGATGGGTATTTGCTTCGTTGTGGGGGTATTTACTTTTTTCACCTTCCATATTATCCCTTGGTAAATACCCCGGCTCTTGCGCTGTTTTATCGTTGTGGAGACGTGGTAAATACCCTTGCCTGTTTACCTTCAGCCAGCCATCAGTAATCACGCCCTTTTCAAAGGGCACCAAAGGAATCTTAATAAGGCAGGGATTAATTCTCTCCATTATCTTGACTATCGCTTGACCTGTTTTCAGCATGTTAAAATACTCCTCTTCTTCTCTGGGCAGAAACGTTGCTTTTCTTGCGGCCTCTATATCTGCCTGATGCTGCAAAGGAAGAAAAATTAAAGTGTGTGAGTTTCCCAAAATATAAACAGGCAGAAGCGAGCAATGCTGCGTTATGCTTACGAGACCTTGTCCTGTGCTTCTTATCTCACGATATACGTTTTCTAAGCTGTCTATTTTGTCCTTCTCATACTTGGTTTTCTGAAAAAGGTTGTGAATCTCCTCAAGGAATAAAACGTGTCTTAACTTATCGCTGTCACCTTGTGATAGTCTGTACAAGTGAATGAATCTTAAGATAATCTCAGTAAAGAATATTCTTAACGGTTTAGGCATCTCCTGATCCAGCTCAAAGATAACCGGCTTCTCAAGAAGTTCCTCAAGCTTAATAGGATTCCTTGCGTTGAAGGATTTTGAACCCGGCCCAAAGGTAAAACTCTTGAATATCCTCTTGGTTGACTGCCACCACAAAAATTCTCTTGCAGAAGCCTTTATCTTTCCCAGCTCGTTAAGCCCATCGTAAAAGTTCGGATAGAAATTATCACTCTTTGTTTCCTTGAACAACTTCTCATATATCCTGATTATGAAATCAGCCACGCCCAATCCTGCAAGATGGCTCTTCTCAAGACATTCAATAACAACGGAAATCCAAGTCTTGTAATCAATGTTCGTTGGCGGACGAAATGGATTCCAGAAAAAAGGTAAAACGTCCCTGCCTATCGTGTAAACTTGCACTTCTTTTAACTCCGGAAAGTCTTTTAAACTGAGTATTGAGCGCCACTGCCTCTTCCAATCGATAACTATGAAAGGAATCTTTTTCCTCAACAACTGCAAAGCCAGTAATAAACCGAGATTTGTTTTTCCGCCTCCTGTTATGCTGAAAATTCCTATCTGCTTTATGAAATCCTCTTCTTTCAGGTGAAAAGGGAACAGCTTTTTATCTCGGTAAATGACGTTTCCTAAAAGGAAAGCGCCCTCTGCCTGCTCTTCTGAGGGTGGAGGTAGAAGTATTTCCTTATCCTGTAGAGGACCTTTTTTCAATATCTTCTCTGCTATCATCTGTATCTCTATCTCAAGATCCCTTCTTTCTTGAAAATCAGAGGCAAGCCACATATACCACAGCTCATCAGCTTTGCTTCCAATTATAGGCTTCAGTTTCCTGCAAAGATTCTCCATATCCATTTTCCATGTTCAAAAACGATTTTCTGCTGTTAAGATTCCAATAATCCTTCAAGCCGCTTAATAACTCCTTCTTTAATCCCATTAAGTCCTTCCAGCATTCAAGATATTCTTGTCTCTTTTGCTTCTCCAGCTCAAGCACATTATTTTCCAGCCTTATCTTTGCCTTGCTGAAATAATCAAGAAAGCCTGTTGAATAATTGAACCTCATCAATTGACCAACCTGCTCAAGATGGTTATGTTGCCTGCATATATCCTCGTTTATCTGATATAACAAGAAGGAATCAAGATTCTCACGAAGCATAACCTCGTTAAACAAGGCCTTTATCGTTGCTTTGAGGGTTTTGTTTTTATCAGAGAACACCTTATCAAGAACGCCTCTCTCTTTTTCAGGCTCTTCCTTAGATAGAATGTTTTCAAGGCTGTGTTCAAAGCCAGTATGATAGAACCTTCTCGGCTTCAAAGTAGAATCCTGCAAATGTCCAGGCAAAATACTCCCATATTCTAAATTCTTATATTCCATTTTTCTTATTGTTTAGTAGTAATAGAGGAGTTTATAAGGATTGTATAAGGATGGGGGAATTCAGAAGTAATATTTGGAGTCTTTTCACTTTCAGTAATGCAGACTTAGTGAAAGGAAAATGTCTGTAAATTTTTTCAACCTTTCGCTATTATATCCAGCCATTCTTTGTAATATTTATCTCCTTTAAAATAGTCACTATGTTCTAAAATTTTAACTTGATGGTTGCAAATTTCTAAATCATCAAAAGGCTTCGGATAACATGTTCTATCGTATGCGCTCCTTGAAAATCCCCGAAAGCCCGAATGTCCGAAGGGATTATATCGACAAACCTCATCTTCATAACTGCAATAGCAATGTAATTCTTTAATCTTTCTAGGCCTTAAGGTATCATTATAAGGTATTTCACGATGGCAGGAAACAATACTAGAAACGAGTATAAGTTTATTAACCTTTATTGGCGATTTGCCATCCTCACCACTTCGTTTGATAGCCTGAAAACTTAGTTCAGTGCCGTAACTATGGGCGACAATATTTAAATCTGCATCTGGATGTTGACTTTTTAATTTTCTTAAGACCCGCATAACTCGTTTAACACTTTGATATTTAAAGACCGGATGGACAGATAAAATCGCAGGAATAAAACCATATGTGTATGGTACAAAAATTTCATTCTCAAATCTCGAATCTTTCTTTGCAAAATTTACGAAATCAAAGACCCAATTACCTATCTTTTTACTCCTTATTCCATGAATAGCAAAAACGATACGCATAATTAAATCCTCATAATATTGCTGGAAAAATTTGGGATAGATTCATCTTTTCAAGAAATATTCGATACAAAAATAGCTCTGTGTGCTTTTTTATTTTGTATTCTCGAAAGCATATGTTGCTTCTCCCTCCTGAATACCTCTTCTTGCTTTTTGAAATGCCCATTTCGGTATCTGGGAAGATTCTTTATTTAATTTATCTCGTTCTTTACTTAGCTCTTTCAATACTGAAAGAGCTGCTGCCTCATTTTGGAGAGTTTCCAGCTCAATCTCATGGAAAATTCTAGCTCTATTCCGTAAGCTATTATAAGCATTGCCTGCATCTTTATGTCTGTTCGCTTTTTCATTTGGATTCAGGAAGGTATTTACAGCTGTTAAT
>CP070655.1:631375-651253 GCA_020354945.1 Candidatus Omnitrophota bacterium | reverse complement strand
ACACTCACCGACAATAAAAATCGCTCAACTGCAGAAATAAGAACCATTTTTTCAAAAAAAGGCGGCAGCATGGCCGGGCAAGGCAGTGTCCAGTGGATGTTTAAAAAGAAAGGGTTCCTTCTTGTAAAAAAACAGGATGTAGATGAGGATATCCTTATGAGTGCAGCCTTAGAATCTGGCGCAGAGGATATGAGTACCTGCGGCGATATGTATGAAATAACTACCAGCGTGGCTGATTTTGAAAAGGTAAAAACTGCATTTGAAAAGTCTAATATAAAAATAGAATCTGCTGAGCTCACCATGATTCCATCCAGCACCGTTAAGGTAGAAGGGGCCCCGGCAAGAAGCGTTTTGTCATTAATAGAGGGCCTGGAAGAGCACGATGATGTCCAAAACGTCTACTCGAACTTTGATATACCTGATAGCATAATATTGGAGGCAAGCGGATAAAGGCAGTCTTCAGTTTTCAGTACTGATAACTGATAACTGATAACTGATAACTGATGATGTGCATTCTCGGTATTGATCCAGGCCTGAATATAACCGGATATGGCGTAGTTGTGCAAAATAGAGGGAATATAAAAATTATAGAAGCAGGCGCAATAAAAACATCCGGTAAACAAGATCTACTCACCCGTCTTAATATCATCTATTCCCAAATCTTAGACTTAATCAAAGAGACCAGGCCTAAGGTTTGCATTCTGGAGAAACTCTATTCTCATTATAAGCATCCGATGACGGCGATTCTAATGGGCCATGCCAGAGGGGTGATTATTTTAGCAGCAAGTTTAAAAAATTTAGAGCTGGTTAATTATCCGGCTAAAACAGTGAAGCGGGCAGTGTCTGGCAACGTCAATGCCTCAAAACAGCAGGTCCAGCGTACAGTAGAAGGCCTTTTGAATCTAAAGCCCTCTCAGGGGCCAGCGGATATAACCGATGCTCTGGCTTTGTGCTTGACATATATATATCATTTGAGGAAGGATTTTAACATATGATATCCAAAATAAAAGGCAAGCTTATCAGGAAAAACGAAGCCAGCCTCATCATCGAAATAAATAGCATAGGATATGAAATTTTAGTTCCACTTACCGTATTGAACGATTTAAAAGATACCAGGATTGGCAATGCGATAGAACTGATAACTTTTCATTATCTTGCAAATGACCCGGCCAGGAGCACTCCGGTATTAATTGGATTTACAAATCAGATAGAAAAAGAATTCTTTGAAAAATTTATAACCGTTTCTGGGGTAGGGCCCAAAGCTGCTGTTAAGGCATTAAGTGAACCGATATCTAATATTATTCAGGCCATAGAATCAGCAGACATATCTCGCCTCAGAACCTTGCCCGGCATAGGAGAACAAAGGGCCAAGCAAATAGTTGCAAAGCTCCAAGGTAAGGTCGGCAGGTTCGGCCTTATAAAAGATAGATTTAAACCAGACGAGATAGCTTTAAGAAAAGATATAGAGGAAGAGGCAATGGAGGTTTTAAGCCAGCTTCAATACAAAAACAACGAAGCGACCCAGATGATAAAAAGGGCCATTGAGCAAAATCCGAATATAAAGACGACCGAAGAGCTTTTAAACGAAGTCTATAATCAAAAGAAGGTAGAGGAAAAAATACGAAAATAAAAGCTTTTACTGTAACAGAGTTGTTAGCAGTCGTAGTTATTATCGGTATTCTTGCTGCAATATCCTATCCCCGATTTCAAGCATTTCGTATAAAGGCAAGATTGAGGGAGGTCCCCAATACCGTACAGCTTATTCTTGCAGCAGAGAAATATTATCATTTTAAGCGGGGATTTTATTATACATGGGTTTATGGCACAGACCCAAGCGATGTTTTAAATATAAGCTTACCTGGTGCTGATTCTATGTGTCAATACCAGGTAACTGGTACAGCAATACAATTTCAGCGCCGAACGCCAACCGAAGACGTGGGTTCCTATGATATGGCAACAGATAGTTATGACATAAAGGCTGCTTATGAAAAATATCTAGGATATTTAGAGTAAGTCAGAAACGGTCTTATACTCATGAAAAACAAAATCCAAAAGCCAAAAAGAGAAAAGGTAATCCTTCAGCAGGAAACCGATGAAGATAAGATATTAAATCTTTCTTTGCGCCCCACTAAAATAGCAGATTTTGTAGGGCAAAAAAAGACTATAGAGAATCTGCTTATATCATTGCAGGCTGCAAAAGAAAGACGAGAACCTCTTGAGCACATGCTTTTTGCAGGACCACCTGGATTAGGAAAAACAACTATTGCCCATATCATTGCCCACGAGATGGATTCTAAAATAACAGCTACATCGGGACCGGCGATAGAAAGAGCAGGGGATTTAATAGGAATACTTACTAATCTCGAAAAAGGCGATGTGCTGTTTATAGATGAAGTGCACCGTTTATCAAAAGTTGTAGAGGAATTCCTTTATCCGGCCATGGAGAATTTCCAGATAGACTTTGTTATAGACAAGGGCCCATATGCAAAAACAATAAAATTTAATTTAAAACATTTTACACTTATCGGAGCTACCACCCGTTCCGGATTGCTTTCCGCGCCTTTACGCGGCAGGTTTGGTATGTTTTTTCATTTAGATTTTTACCGGCCAGAAGACCTGGTAAAGATTATAAATCGCTCTGTAAAGATTTTAAATATTAAGATCGACAAAGAAGGAGCGATGGAAATAGCAAGGCGTTCAAGAGGCACTCCCCGCGTTGCCAATCGCCTGCTTCGCCGGGTAAGAGACTTCTCCCAGGTAAAAAAGTCCGGTGCAATTACTAAGGAGATAGCGGATGAGGCCTTGAATTCCCAGGGTATTGATTCCTTTGGCTTAGATACTATAGATAGAAAGGTTCTTTTCGCCATAATCGATTATTATAAAGGCGGGCCTGTAGGCATAGAGTCATTGGCCGCTTCTTTAAATGAAGAATCCGATACAATAGTTGATGTAGTGGAGCCATTTTTGCTTAAAAGCGGCTTTTTAAAACGCACTCCACGCGGCAGGAAAATTACCGACCTGGCATATCAACATCTTAAGAAAACCAGAGAGAAGCAGAAAGAGCTATTTTAGCGTATAGCGAATAGTTCTCCTATACGCTATCCGCTAAACGCTGAACGATGCGAATCCTACTGCACGTATGTTGCGGGCCTTGTGCGATTTATTGCATAAACGCCCTTCGCGAAAAAGGCCATAAAGTTTCCGGCTTTTTTTATAATCCCAATATACATCCTGTTTCAGAGTATGATAAAAGGAGGGAATCGGTAGTTTGCATGTCTGAGAAGTTAAATTTGCCAGTTTTTTTTCATAGAGAATATAAATTCGAGGATTTTTTTAGAAAGATAACATTCCATGAGAAGGATGATAGATGCAGCTTATGCTGGCAATTAAGGTTAAAAATAACCGCAGAGTTTGCCAGCAGAGAAAATTTTGACGCATTTACTACAACTTTATTGATAAGCCCATATCAGGATCAAGGCAAGATAAGGGATATAGCCGCCTCTTTAGAAAAAAATTATGGGATAAATTTTTATTATGAGGACTTCAGAACAGGTTTTAGGGAGTCGCATAGTTTATCAAGACAGATGGGGCTCTATCATCAGAAGTATTGCGGATGTATATATAGCGAGCGGGAACGGTATGTTGAAAAGCAACGGAAGTAGTTTTCGCAGGGACGCAAAAAATCCCCAGCGAGGATTTTTTGCTTAGACCTCGGCCTCACTCTTTTTGCCTTCGGCAAAAAACCGTGCCTGCTAAGGCCTTTCGCATACCCTGCTCAAACCATCTTCCGTTGCCTTTCGAAATGAAAATGAGTTATGTTAGGTAAATATTTAGTAATATTCGGGATATTATTAATTGCGCTGGGAATTTTTTTGCAATTTTTTGACAAGATTCCCTTTTTAGGTAAGCTACCCGGCGATATCTATATAAAAAGAGGTAATTTTAACTTTTATTTTCCGCTTACTACCTGCCTTTTAATTAGTGCAGCAATAACAATTGTATTATATCTACTAACCCGGAAATGAGAAAATCCTTCATATCCGTTCTTTTTGTTTTTGCCATATTATTCTGTTTGTCAGAACAGGCATACAGTTTATCAGTAGCAGTGCCCGATAAGATAAGGGTAGCAATAGCTGAAGACGCAGAAGAGATAGAATTAGCAGTTAAAGGGCCATATAAAATAACTACAATCGAAACCGGGGAAGTCCTCAAAGAAGGTGAGGTTCTATGGCAGGCGAAAGTCAGGCCTTTTGAACATGGAATACATTTTAGGACATTCAAAGACGATTATTTTAAGATATATGGGATAGAGATTATACCTGCCAGAGACCCATCTATATATGTAGGGAAGTGTTTGTATAGAGGCAGGTTACAATTAATAAAGACAAAACAAGGATTGCTTTCAGTTATAAATGTATTAAATATAGAAGATTATATTAAAGGTGTTCTTTACAATGAAATATCTCATCGGTGGCCCCCGGAGGTTATAAAGGCCCAGGCCATAGCTTCAAGGACATTTGCTATTTATCAAGCCCAGCAAAGGTCTGATAAAGAATACTATCTTCGTGCAGATGTAAGTTCACAGGTATACAGAGGCGTATTCGGAGAGAAATTTAGAACTAGCAAAGCAGTTGATGAAACTGCAGGCCAGATTCTAATGTATAGAGGTAAGGTTTTGCCGGCTTTTTTCCACGCTGCATGCGGAGGCAGAACCGAAAAAGCGTCGAGGTTATGGAAGATTTCATCAAGATTAAAACCCCTTAAAGGCGTAAACTGCCCTTTTTGCAGGAATTCCCCATACTTTATGTGGGTGAAGACAGTTCCTCTGGAGGATATCGAGAGTAAAATAGCCATAGGCAGGAAACGAGCAGGCAAGATAAAACATATAAAAGTTTTATCCAGAGATAGATCAGGCAGGCTTAAAAAGCTGAAAATTTATGCAGATAGAATAATATCAATGGATGCAAAAGAGTTTCGCAATATATTAGGCGCAAGAGTCTTAAATAGCACAAATTTCAGCATATCAATTGAAGATAATCAAGCCCATTTTAAAGGATATGGTTGGGGGCATGGCGTAGGAATGTGCCAGTGGGGAGCCTTTTCTATGGCAAAAAAAGGCTATAATTGTTACCAGATACTCAGGCATTATTATCCAGGCGCTAAGGTTGTCAGGTTGAAATGAAGCTGTCGGATTTTGATTATACATTACCCAAAGGACTAATTGCCCAATATCCTTTAAGGCAGAGGGATGAATCTAGGATGCTGGTTTTAGATAAAGAAAATGGCAAGATTGAGCATTGCCATTTTTATGATTTAGCGGATTATCTAAGTAAACCTGACGCAATGGTATTTAATGACACCAAAGTATTTAAGGCAAGATTAACAGGTAAAAGAACCGGCTATACCGGCAAGATAGAATTATTGTTATTGAGAGAAGGAAACAGCGGTGTCTTTGAGTGTTTGGCAAAGCCGGCAAGAAAGCTTGTAATTGGAACAGAACTTGAATTTGGCAATGGTGGACTTACAGCTTCGGTAGTGGACAGGAAAGATGAGATGTGTTTTGTTAAATTTAGCAATAATAATTTATATTCGGTTTTTAATAAAATAGGTCTCCTTCCGCTACCTCCATACATAAAAAGGAAACCTCAACCGGAAGATGAAATAAGATATCAGACCGTTTATGCTAAAAGATTAGGGGCAGTTGCAGCGCCAACAGCCGGCTTGCATTTTACAACATCAGTTATCGACAGAATCAAAAACAAAGGTGCGGGCATTATTTATTTAACTCTCCATGTCGGATACGATACCTTCAGGCCTGTAAAAGTTGACAATATAAAGCAACATAAGATGAACAAAGAATATTTCCAAATTACAAAAAAATCCGTAGACGAAATAAACAAAACGAAACAAAACAAAGGCAGAGTTTTAGCAGTAGGCACCACCACCTGCCGCGCCCTTGAATCCGCCTCTATTTTACGAGATACGAGATACGAGATACGAGATACGAAAGCAGAGACCGATCTCTTCATCTACCCTGGCTATCGTTTTAAAATAATAGATATGCTTCTGACAAATTTTCATTTGCCAAAGACTACATTACTTATGCTAACATGCGCTTTTGGTGGACACGACAATGTAATGAAGGCATATCAAGAAGCGGTAGAAAAAAAGTATAGATTCTATAGTTACGGAGATTGCATGCTGATAAAGTGAAAAACAATAGCACGGTGCATTCCTAAAGCAATGTTTACACTATTAAAGAAAGACAAAGATACGCGCGCACGGGTCGGCAGGATAAAAACTGCGCAGGGCGAGATTGACACACCCAATTTTGGCCCTGTTGGTACCGGAGGGGCGATAAAGACACTTGCAACGCCTGAAGTAAAAGATGCTGGCGTACAATTTATCCTTTCCAACGCCTATCATCTTTGCCTAAGGCCGGGGAAAGATGTAATGAAAAAGGCAGGCGGATTGCATAAATTCATGAACTGGCCGGGCCCGATTATAACCGACAGCGGAGGGTATCAGGTATTTTCTCTTGCTCCGTTAAGAAAGATAAAGGAAAATGGCGTTGAGTTTCAGTCCCATATCGACGGCTCCATACATTTTTTTACTCCGGAGTCTATTATAGAATTTCAGCAGATCCTGGGAAGTGACATTATTATGGTCTTAGATGAGTGTGTTCACTATCCTGCCTCGAGAGATTACGTCGAGCAATCTCTTAAACTTACCACTGATTGGGCCCGCAGGAGCAAGAATTTTAACGATCAGCGAAGAGCGAAAAAAGAACAGCAAATCTTTGGCATAGTTCAAGGCGGCACATATTCTGACCTGAGAAGAAAAGCAGTCGAGCAATTGATAGATATAGGTTTTGATGGCTATGCAATTGGGGGATTGAGCGTAGGAGAGCCAAGGGATTTAATGTACGAAATACTCAATGTTACTATTCCACTCCTTCCTGAAGATAAAGCCCGCTATCTTATGGGAGTTGGGATGCCTGAAGATATATTCGGGGCAGTTGAGAATGGCATAGATATATTTGATTGCGTTGTTCCTACAAGAAACGGTAGAAACGGCACGGCTTTTACCGGTGAAGGCAGGTTAGTAATAAGAAATGCTGATTATTCGAAAGATTTTAAGCCTGTAGATACAGAATGCAATTGTTTCTGCTGCAAGAATTATACCCGGGCCTACATAAGGCATCTTTTTAGTATAGACGAGATATTGCCTCTCAGGCTATTATCGTTGCATAATATTCACTTTTATGCTAAACTAATGGAAAATATCCGAAAAGCAATTTCTAAAGGAAGGTTTTCGGAGTTTAAGAAAGAATTTCTTAAAACTTACAACTTATAACTTAGAATGGAGGTAAATATGTTTGAATCAATAGCATATGCAATGGGTCAGCCATCGCAGACGCAGGGACAACAGGCGCCAAGTCCGCTGGTTAGTTTTATGCCTATTATATTAATCTTTGCCATATTTTATTTTTTGCTTATAAGGCCGCAGCAAAAGAAGCAGAAAGACCATCAAAAGATGCTCGGTGAACTTAAAAAGAATGACGAAATAATTACCACAGGCGGAATACACGGCACCATTGTAAATGTGAAAGAAAATACTTTCATAATTAGAGTAAATGAGAATGTAAGGCTGGAGATATCGAAATCTGCGGTTGCCGGGTTAAAGAAGAAAACTCAGGGAGAATAGATAGATGCAAAAAAACCTAAAATGGAAGGTTTTGCTTATAATAGCCGTAGTGGTGTTATCCCTGTGGAGTTTATCTCCTCCGTTTACCATAAAAGATAAAGCAGGTAAAGTAATTCGGGAAGGAAGGATAAATTTAGGACTCGACCTTCAGGGTGGGATGCATCTTGTGCTTAAGGTTGATACAGCAAAGTTATCCGAGAAAGAGGCAAAGGATGCGCCGGATGTAGCATTAGAAATAATAAGGAATCGTATAGACCAATTTGGGGTTAAAGAGGTTGCTATACAAAGGCAGGGCAAAGATGAAATAGTAGTACAGCTACCGGGAGTAACAGATAGAGATAGGGCTGTTGAGCTGGTAGGCCAGACTGCACTTTTAGAGTTTAGGTTGGTTTCAGCAGACCCTGACAAATTAAAGAACGCGTTAGAAGATAATGTACCTGAAGGTTATGAATTAAAAGAAGATGAAAAAGGCCAGCCAATCCTTCTTGAAGAAAAAGCCGAAGTCACCGGAGCTGATTTAAAAGATGCTACAGTTAAGTTTCAACAGACCCAATTTAATCAACCTGTAGTAGGCCTATCTTTTAACAGAGAAGGCGCAAGAAAATTTGCCCGCGTTACCAGAAACAATGTTGGGCGCCGACTCGCTATAGTGCTTGACGGCGTTGTAAAATCTGCCCCTAACATAAAGGAAGAGATACCATCAGGGGAAGCGATAATCGAAGGAAGATTTAGTCCGGATGAGGCAAACGATTTAGCAATTGTATTGCGCGCTGGTGCCCTTCCTGCCCCTGTTTATATAGAGGAAGAAAGGACAGTAGGCCCGTTATTAGGACGGGACTCGGTAAATGCAGGCCTGCGTGCTGTTCTGACCGGTTTTATTTTAGTTATAGTTTTTATGCTCATATATTATATGCTTTCAGGGATAATAGCAAACATCGCCCTTTTATTAAATATTGTTATCATAGGCGGGGTAATGGGTTATTTTCACTTTACTTTAACCTTGCCCGGCATCGCAGGCTTGATACTTACTATTGGTATGGCAGTAGATGCCAATGTCTTAATATATGAGAGAATCCGAGAAGAGCTTAAAACAGGAAAGACTGTCCGGAGCGCCATTTCAATCGGATATTCTAAGGCCTTCAGCGCAATTTTAGATTCAAATGTAACTACAATAATAGCAGCTATTATGCTGCTTCAATTCGGGACAGGTCCTATTCGCGGATTTGCTATGACACTTACAATAGGTATTCTGGCCAGTTTATTTACTGCCCTTGTTGTTACCAGAACTATATTTAATTTATTAAGTCGCTCTCCTAAATTTGGCAGGCTCCGTATGCTCAGTTTGATAAGCGGCACTCATATAAATTTTGTCGCAAAAAGAAGGATTTGTTATATTTTATCGGCAGTGGTTATTGCTGTAGGTATTTTTATTTTTACGATGAGAGGCGAGAAAAACTTCGGTGTGGATTTTACCGGTGGCACTCTGCAGCAATTCAGGTTTCAAAAACCGGTTAATATTGCTATGGTTCGTGATAGTTTAGCAAAGGTAGACCTTGCCAGCGCCTCTATACAGCAATTTGCAAATAATCGCGATGTGCTTATAAGGACATACACCGATACATATGATAAGGTAAAGGAGGCCTTCAAGCGAGATTTTAAAGACAACCAGGCTGAAATGATGAGAGTGGAAAAGGTTGGGCCATCTGTAGGCAGACTGTTAAGAAAGAATGCAATTAAGGCGTTGATTTTAGGCCTGGCCGGCATTCTGGTTTACATTGGCATAAGATTTAAGCACTGGGAATATGGACTGGCCGGCGTAGTAGCTTTATTTCACGATGTATTGGTTACGATAGGGGCAATGGCAATAACAGGCAAGGAATTTGATTTAACTATAGTTGCGGCCCTTTTGACCATTGCCGGTTATTCTATAAATGACACAGTAGTTATCTATGACAGGATAAGAGAAAATATGCGCTTGCTTCGCAAGATAAGCTTTATAGAGTTAATAAATATGAGCGTAAATCAGACCTTGGGCAGGACGGTCCTTACTACCGTTACCACACTATTTACTGCATTTGCATTATTTTTCCTTGGCGGCGAGGTATTACACAATTTTGCATTTTGTCTTATAGTAGGTTTTATCTCTGGTATATACTCAACCATATTTATCGCCAGCCCTCTTTTGATTGCCTGGCAGAAGAAGAAGAGAAGGTAGATTACTAAATCCGAAATCCGAAATTTCGAATTTCGATTTTTTATTTACTATGATAGAGAGACGGTTTATAAAAATACGCAACATATTATTGGCAGTTCTTGTGTTCAATTGGCTTGTAGCTTTGGCCAAGATTATATATGGATATGTAAGCCGTTGCAGTTCTATGGCAGCGGATGGATTTCACTCTTTTTCAGACGGAGCTTCTAATGTAATAGGTATAGTAGGAATATTAATCGCCTCTCGTCCTGCTGATGAGGAACATCCTTACGGTCATAGAAAATACGAAACCTTAGCGTCTATTGCAATTTCCGTATTGCTGTTTCTAATCTCTTTTAATCTGGCAAAAGCTGCAGTTATTCGCTTTATACATCCAATTGTTCCTGAAGTTACCATTTTAAGTTTCACCATTATGCTGTTTACGATTACTGTAAATACAATTGTATTTGTCTACGAACGAAAAGGATCCAGAAAGCTGGAAAGTGATGTATTGTTCGCCGATTCAGAACACACCAGAAGCGATATCCTTATTTCTATTTCAGTTATATTCACGCTATTGGCAATAAGGGCGGGATTTCCGATGATAGATACCATCGTTGCGCTGGCCATATCTATCCTTATCGCTAAGTCAGCAGTTGATATATTAAGGGCATCCTCCAGAGTTTTATGCGATAGAATTGCCGTTGTATCTGATAAAATCAGGTATATAGTTATGGGAATAGATGGCGTCAAGGAGACTCATCAGATAAGAACCAGGGGAAGAATGGATGATATTCATGTTGATTTGCATGTTTTGGTAGACCAATCTATGGATGTCGAAGATGCACACCATATAACTGAAAAGATAGAAGAAAGAATAAAAAAAACCATAAAAGGCGTTAGCGATGTGATAGTCCATGTTGAGCCAGGAGGGGTCAGGCCCTAAGGAAGGGACGTTTCAGAAACGTCCATATACTATGACAAAGAAATGGCTTATTAAGAAAACAGATTTAGAAAGACAGAAGATTCTGTCCAATGAGCTTTCTGTATCCAGAATCACCGCTCAGATTTTGTTAAACAGAGGCATAGATACTCCCGGCAGCGCTTATGAATTTTTAAGACCCAGCCTACTTGACTTAAGAGACCCATTTTTAATGAATGGAATGCGCAAATCTGTATCCCGTATAAAAAAAGCCATAGAAAGAAAGGAACAGATATTAATTCATGGCGATTATGACGTAGATGGAATCTGCGCAACAACGCTGCTTGAGCTTGTGCTAAAAAAAATGGGGGCAAAGGTAAGCCATTATATACCCGATAGGATTATGGAAGGTTTCGGAATAAGCGAGAATGCTATTAAACTCGCCATAAAAAGAAAGACAAAATTATTTATAAGCGTAGATTGCGGCATAACGGCGAAAGAGCAAACAAAACAGCTTAACAGCGCCGGCATAGATGTTATTATAACTGACCATCATCAGCCTTCAGGCGATTTACCAGATGCATTTAGCATATTAAACCCCTTACAAAAATGCTGCAGATACCCATATAAAGATTTAGCCGGGGTCGGAGTAGCTTTTAAATTAGCATCTGCTCTTTGCGGCGTTGATTCAGATTGTATTTATGAACATCTTGATTTAGTATGCTTAGGCACTGTTTCGGATGTGGTACCCATTACCGATGAAAATAGAATATTGACAAAATTCGGCCTTGAGCAAGTAACTAATACCAAAAAGAAAGGATTGCAGGCCCTTATATCGGTAGCAAGATTAAAAGGCAAGGAAATGAGCTCACATTATGTCGGCTATATTCTCGGGCCGCGCATAAATGCAGCAGGAAGATTAAGTTCAGCAGAAAAAGCCTTGCAACTGCTCCTCACAGATAATTCTCAGGAAGCAGATTTATTGGCAGAGACTCTGGATGTAGAAAACCGCAACAGGCAGAAATTAGAGCAGCAGACTTTAACGCAGGCGCTCGCTAAGTTAGAACAGACTATAAACTTTAAACAGGACAGAATAATCGTTTTGCAAGATGAAAACTGGCATTCGGGAGTCATAGGTATAGTTGCATCAAGGCTTGTTGACAGGTATCACAGGCCGGCATTAATTATGACAACCAAAGGTAAGATTGTAAAGGGTTCAGGCAGGTCGATAAAAAATTTTCATCTTGTCGAAGCACTTGATAAATGCAGCCACCTTTTAGAGAATTTTGGCGGGCATTGTTATGCAGCAGGCCTAACAATGCATAAGGGTTATTTGGAAGATTTCAGAAAGCTTATAAACGAAATTGCTCAAAGTTCTCTTAAAGCAGAAGACCTTATACCAACGGTAGAGATAGATATGGAGATTGGGTTTAAGTCATTATCAGATAGATTTTTTAAAGAGATGAGTCAACTTGCACCCTTTGGCTTAGCAAACCATCGTCCTGTCTTTGCGACTAAAAATCTTAAGATTAAAAGCCCCCAGCAGATAATAGGCAGAGACACGATAAAGATGTGGGTTACAGACGGCGATAGGACTTGTGAAGCAATAGGTTTTAGAATGGCAGGTAATGCCCCTGCCAATATTACAGACGAAGATATCGATCTGGCTTATACCTGCAGTTTAAATACATACAGGGGGGTAAAATCTATTCAGTTGCAGCTCAAGGATATCCAGGTTAAGTCGCCAATAAAAATATGAAAAGAAATGCCTTTACATTAACAGAATTATTAATCGTTGTAGTCATTATTGGTATTCTTGCTACTATAGCATATCCTCAATTTGGAGCCATTCGCATAAGGGCAAGGTTGAAGGAAGTGCCAAATACAGTACCAATTATCGCTGCTGCCATGAAATATTATTATATTAAAACTAATTCGTATTATTGGTTTTCTAAGAACGGCAGTGGAGATGGAAGCGGTAGCGATTCTGACAATCGTGCTAATTATGCTAATGCAGAGGCTGCTTTAAATATAATACTGCCTAAAGATAAAGATGATGCTATTTGCGAATATTATACAGCGTCCGAGGGATATATACATTTTCGGCTTTGGGGCAACGGGGTGGTTTTAGGTAACTATAACATAAATACCGGTGTTTATTCTATAGAAGATACCTCCTATAAGAAATATTTGAAGTATTTACAGTAAGGGGCAGCACCCAAAGAAACATACATTAAAAGGAGATTAAAAAAATGGGAAACATTAAATTCTCATCACAATTTATAGAACAGGCATTTCTGGGGAACCGGGTTTTGGATTATTTAATATGTGTTTTACTGCTTTTAGCAGGTTTTGGCATTATTAAGATATTCCAGATATTTATCATAAGACGCTTAAAAAGATGGGCAGAAAAGACTGCTACTACCATAGATGATTTTCTGATTAGGCTTATTCGAAAGATAGTTGTTCCTTTGGCCTATTTTGGCGCCTTCTATTTGAGTGTAAATATCCTGAATTTAAATCCTCTGCTAAAAAGAATCATCAATATTGCAGGGGTGGCTATTCTGACATTATTTACAGCCCGCTTGGCCACAGTCATTATAAGTTACGGATTTGATGTTTTCTGGACAAAGAGAGACAAAGACGTAGGTTTAGAGCGAAGTTTAAAAGGGATTTTAAGAATAACAAAGCTAATTGTATGGGGATTGGCTATTGTCTTTTTCTTAGACAACTTAGGTTTTAAAATATCAGCAGTTATTGCCGGTTTAGGCATTGGAGGCGTAGCAGTAGCTTTAGCAGCTCAGGCAATTTTGGGAGATTTATTTAGTTATTTTGCTATAATATTTGACCGCCCGTTTGAAATCGGAGATTTTATCATAATAGGAGAGTATTTAGGAACCATCGAACATATTGGAATTAAGACTACCCGTGTACGCAGCCTTGGCGGAGAACAATTAGTCTTTTCTAATAAAGACCTTACCAATTCCCGGCTGCGCAACTATAAAAGGATGGGAAAAAGGAGGGTTGTTTTTAAACTTGGCGTTACCTATCAAACTCCTCTCGAGAAGTTGAAAGTTATGCCAGAAATAATCGAAAATGTTATAAAAAACGTTAAGGATACCACCTTTGACCGTGCCCATTTTGCCTCCTATGGCGATTTCAATCTTGTATTTGAAGTTGTCTACTATGTTATGAGCAGAGACTACAATAAATATATGGATATTCAGCAAGAGATCAATTTTGCCATAAAGAAGGAATTCGAGGCACGTGATATTGAATTTGCATATCCTACTCAGACATTATATGTAGCAAAGTAAACATCCTCACCACGTTCGGATGTTTACTTTTAGGGAAAAACCCTGATGGTTTTTCCCTAACGCTTCGTCCAAAGAGGAAGGTAAGTGACTTCGCTGTTCTTTTTCCTTCCGCGTAGATGTTAATTGCGCCGATAGGGAGAAACAATCTTTCTCCCTAAAACCCTCTTTTGTTGATAGCATAGGCAGGCGCATACGATTTCCTATGCTATCAAAGGAAGGCAAATGACCTGGGACAGAAAAGAACTTAAAGATACTGTTGCTAAAGTGTTAGGTGAAGATACTACGCTAGTCATAGCTGCTAATAGAGAGCCGTATGTTCACGTAATAAAAGAAGGCAAAATAGAGTGCGACCGTCCCACAGGAGGGGTAGCGACTGCGCTTGACCCTGTTATGCAGGCTTGCGGCGGTTTATGGGTTGCTCATGGCCGTGGTTCAGGGGATAGAAAAGTGGTGGATAAAAATGACTGCATTAAAGTTCCGCCTGATAATCCGAGTTATACTTTAAAGAGGATATGGCTCAATAAAGAAGAAGAGAAAGGTTATTATTTTGGCTTCTCCAACAGTTCATTATGGCCCCTTTGCCATCTTACCTATACCAGACCCAGCTTTAATGAAAACGACTGGAATTATTATAAATTGGTAAACCAGAGATTTGCCGATGTTATATTGAAAGAGATAAAAGGGCGGAAAGCAGTGGTATGGATTCACGATTTTCATCTCACCCTTTTAGCGCAGATGATAAAAAAAAGGCGCCCCGATGTTTTATGTATACATTCATGGCATATCCCTTGGCCCAATTCAGAAGTCTTTAGAATATGCCCGAAGCAGAGAGAGATTATAGAGGCTCTATTATGCAATGATTTATTAGGTTTTCATATAAGATATCATTGTGAGAATTTTTTCGATAATGTAGATAAAGTATTAGAGGCCAGGATTGATAGAGAAAAATACTCAGTAATATATAATGGCCATGAGACATTTATAAGGGCATTCCCTATCAGTGCCGATTTCCGGGCCGTATCCGAAATATCAGACACAGAAGAAGTTGAAAAGGCCGTGCAGAAGATTATAAATGAGTTTAGTTTAGAAAAGGTAGATTATGTGCTTTTTGGACTGGACAGATTAGATTATACTAAAGGTATCCCGGAGAGATTATTAGCACTGGATAGATTTTTGGAAAAATATCCAGAATATCGCAAAAGAGTAGTTTTTATCCAGATAGGAGAACTCAGCCGTATCCAGATACAAGAATATAAGAATTTAAACGACATGATTAATGCCCTTATGTCTGATATAAACTGGAAATATTCGGTTGAGGACTGGTCTCCGGTTATTCTGTTGAGAAGGCATGTGCCTTTAAAACAAATTCTTGCATTTTTTAGACTTGCCCGAGCCTGCATCGTAAGCCCTTTACACGATGGCATGAATTTGGTTTCAAAGGAATTTATCTCATCACGTATTGATGAAGACGGGGTATTGATACTCAGTAAGTTCACAGGCGCTGCCAGAGAGTTATCAGAAGCTATATTTGTAAACCCATACGATATAGATGACTTTGCAGATAAGATAAAGCAGGCTTTAGAACTTCCCAAGGTAGAGCGAACCAGAAGGATGAAGACTTTACGCGGCGTTGTTAAAGAAAATAATATCTATAAGTGGGCAGGCAAGGTCATATCTGAGATTAAAAAGATTCAGAAATAGAGAGTGAAATACCTTTTTAATTATTCCCAAAAAATTTTCACGTCCATAAATAGAACTCCACGCATATACCTTTTCCTGGATTATGACGGCACCCTTACCCCCATTGTTAAAAAGCCTGAATTAGCAAATTTACCTCCAAATGTAAAATCCATCCTGCTTAAATTAACGAAAAATCCTAAATTCTCTATAGCAATAATAAGCGGCCGTTCAATTAAGCAATTAAAAGGAAAAGTTAAAATAAAAGATATAGCCTTAGCCGGCAATCACGGCCTCGAGATGGAGCTGCCCAGCGGAACCGCCGCCAGAAGGGGCGTAGAATCACCCACCTTAAAATATGTGCATCCTTTAGCAAGAAAAATTAGGCCGGTTACAAAGAATATAAAACATAAGCTAGACATAGCATGCAAACCTATTAAAGGAACTTTTATTGAAGACAAAGGTCTTACTTTAAGCGTACATTATCGCCTTGTAAAAGGAGCAAAAATAAAAAAACTAAAACATTCAGTTATTGCTACACTTACTCCGTATATTGAAAGTAAAAAAGTAAAAATAACCAATGGTAAGAAAGTAATCGAAGTACGCCCTCCAATTAAATGGGGCAAGGGCAGCCTCGTCGATTATTTATTAAAAAGAAAAAAGAATAAGCGCAGGAGGATCTTACCTATTTATCTAGGCGATGACGAGACCGATGAAAGCGCTTTTAAGAGATTGAAAAAGAAAGGCATTACAATCTTTGTGGGAGGGAAAAATACAGTTTCAAACGCTGAATATTATGTGGGGGATACAAAAGAGGTGTTTCGGTTTTTGAGTGGGTTAACCACGAACTAACTTTTATGCCTTCTTAACTCTGCCAGACTTTATACACTCTGTACAGACAAGCATAGTTTTTTTCGTCTTTTCAACAATTACTTTTACTTTTTTAAGATTGGGTAAAAATCTACGTTTATTTGAACGAACTGTTTTTTGCCCCACCCCACCGAGCCTTTTAGCCATGCCTCGACGGGTCGTAGACCTACCGGCAGATGGCCGTTTGCCGCATACTTGACAAACCCTTGACATTTTTCACTCCTGTTTTTAAATTGAATGTGCTATAATAACATAGTATAATTCAAAAAGCAAGCTCAAAAAAATCCTAAATAAGAATTGGTATGGCTTGGAATAAAAAAGGTGAGGGATGAACATCGAAAAAATCCCATCCAGATACATAAAAGGAGTCGGACCCCGGCGAGGAAACATCTTGAAGCGTCTGAATATATCAACTGTAGCTGACTGCTTATACCATACTCCCCGGCGATATGAAGACAGAAGCAACATAAAGCCTATTGCCCAATTAATACAGGATGAAGCTCAGACATTTATGGGAGAAGTGCTCGCCTCCGGTATATTCAGGACAAAGAAAGGTCAGATTATATTCAAGCTTGCAGTAGGAGATAAGACAGCTACTATATACGCCCTCTGGTTTAACCAGCCATATATGAAGAAATACTTTAATAAAGGCGATAAGGTCATAATGTACGGCAAAATACAAAAACGCGGCAAATTACAAGTTATCCATCCGGAATATGAAATAATGAAATCCTCCAGAGGCGGAGGCGATGGGTCAGAAAAATTTAACAAAATACATACAGGAAGAATAGTCCCTGTCTATCCTTTAGTTTCAGGTGTAAATCAGAGGAGATTGCGGAGTATAATTAAAAATTGTCTCGACCAGTATTCGTCTTATATCCAGGAACATCTCCCTGTCGATATACGTGCAAGGCATCGTTTACTGGACCTTGAATCAGCACTCCTGAATATACATTTTCCGTTTAATGAAAGACAAAAAAATGAAGCCCGTCGCAGGTTAGTCTTTGATGAATTTATTTTCCTGCAGATGGCCCTGGCATTAAGACGGTATAGAATTAAGAGCGCTAAAAATGCACTAACTCATACAGTTACTGATGAGTTTAAGAAAGAATTCTTCAAGGCTCTACCGTTTACTCTTACAAAGGCACAAACTAAAGCGATTGGCCAGATAGAGAAAGATATGTTTTCCCAAAGACCAATGCACAGACTTCTCCAGGGAGAAGTAGGCTCAGGTAAGACTGCCGTTTCAACATATGCGTTAGCATTAACTGCAAAAAATAATCATCAAGGCGTTATAATGGTGCCAACCGAAATTTTAGCTCGACAGCATTACCTGACATTAAGCAAAATACTTACTCCCCTTGGCGTTGAAGTTGTATTGCTAATAAGCGAAATGCCGAAAGAGAAAAAGGCTGACACTGTTAGACTTATCCAATCTGGAGAAGCGCAGGTTATCATCGGCACCCATACCTTGATACAGGAAGCTGTCAAATTTAAAGATTTAGGTCTGGTAATTATTGATGAACAACATAAGTTTGGAGTACAGCAGAGAGCTACATTTAAAAAGAAAGGTCTTAACCCGCATATATTGGTTATGAGTGCAACGCCTATACCCAGGACTTTGGCAATGAGTCTATACGGCGATATGGACATATCTGTAATTGACGAGCTGCCCTTTGGCCCTCGCCGTATCGAGACTTTTTTAATTTCTCCTGCTCAGAAAGAAAAGGCATATGATTTTTTTAAGGAAGAAGTCAAAAAAGGCAGGCAAGGCTATATTGTCTGTCCTGTTATTGAAAAATCGGACAAGTTACAGATTGAAGGAGCGAGGAGATTATATCAGAGGCTGCAGCAGAAATTTAGTAACTTTAAATTAGCCCTGATGCACGGAAGGCTTAAAGCTGATGAAAAAACCGAAACAATGACAGATTTTAAAAAAGGCAAGATAGATATATTAGTATGCACAACAGTCATAGAGGTAGGCATAGATGTTCGGAATGCTTCAGTAATGATGATAGAAAATGCAGAACGTTTTGGACTAAGTCAACTTCATCAGATGAGAGGGAGAATAGGCAGAGGGAATTTTCAGTCATATTGTATATTGATATCAGAACCCAAAACCGAAAGCTCTACCTCTAGAGTAGAAGCGATGGTGAAGACCGACGATGGTTTTCAAATCGCAGAAGAAGACATGGCCATCCGCGGAACAGGCGAAGTATTTGGCAGGAGACAGCATGGTATTCCAGAGCTTGAACTTGCCAATTTAACTCAGGATATAGAAATTCTCGAGCAAGCTCGAAAAGAAGCCTTCAGGCTTATTAAAGAAGATCCTCCCTTGAAAGATCGCCGCCATAGAACGCTAAGAGAAAAATTGGTCCATAAGTTTAAAGATACCTTTAGGTTAGGGCTAACCGGTTAAAATTTAAAAAAACCAAAAAACCCCTTGACAAGAATTCTTTTTTTGGTATAATTATCACTCGCATTACATAATATAATATATATATAAAACCGTCCTTAGTTAGGGACAGAAGTGATTTAAAGCAAAAGGCAAGGCTTTTTATCGCCCATGTAGCTCAGTTGGTAGAGCACGTCCTTGGTAAGGACGAGGTCACCAGTTCAATCCTGGTCATGGGCTCCAATATTATAAATATTGGTAGTATAAAGGGGAGTATTTTATCTTTTTAAAGTCCCTCGATAAACTCGGGACAATTTTAACAAAGTTAAATTGGAGGTAAAAAATGGCAAAGGAAAAATTCGTAAGGAGCAAACCCCACATAAACATAGGAACTATAGGTCACGTAGACCACGGTAAAACCTGTCTTACATCTGCCATAACAATGGCCTTAAGCAAAAAAGGCATGGCAGAGGTAAGGACCTTTGACTCAATAGACAATGCTCCGGAGGAGAAAGAAAGAGGCATAACAATAGCCATTGCCCACGTAGAATATGAAACAGACAACCGCCACTATGCCCACGTAGACTGTCCGGGCCATGCCGATTACATCAAAAACATGATTACAGGGGCTGCCCAGATGGACGGGGCTATTTTAGTGGTATCAGCAGCTGATGGGCCAATGCCTCAGACAAGAGAGCATATCCTCCTAGCCCGCCAGGTAAACGTTCCTTACATAGTTGTATTCCTGAACAAGATAGATATGGTTGATGACCCAGAGCTTTTAGATTTAGTAGAGCTT
>CP070655.1:626748-631275 GCA_020354945.1 Candidatus Omnitrophota bacterium | reverse complement strand
TATACAGAAGGAATCTCTGGCAAATACTGTTGAGGTTATAAAAAGAGTACAAAAGGCAAAAAAGAAACTAACATCAGGCATACTGGATAAAAGAATAAGATTAATCGATACCTATAACCAGTCCAGGGCCATAATGCAGGCAATTAATGGGGTAAAAAAGACCCTTATGTATGGGGCATTTCTGGCTATTATTGTGCTCTGGTTGTTTTTAAGAGACATCCGCTCTACTTTTATTATTGCTATAGCCATTCCAGTATCAGTCATTGCAACCTTTATGCTCATGTTTTTTCAAAAGATAACCTTGAATGTTATGACATTGAGCGGCCTGGCTATCGGAGTGGGAATGTTAGTCGATAGTTCTGTAGTAGTGTTAGAGAATATTTCGAGGTTGAAAGACAAAGGCATAGAAAAAATAAGCTCATCAATAAGCGGTTGTCAGGAGATGATTTTGGCTATTATTGCCTCCACCATAACCACAGTAGTTGTGTTTTTGCCGATTGTTTTTGTCAGCAAAGAGATAAGGATTTTATATAGCGGCCTGGCATTCACAGTGGCCTATTCATTATTGGCATCTTTGTTCGTGGCAATCTCTTTGGTGCCTATGCTATCGGCAAGGTTGCCTGGATTGAACGAGACCGGGACTCGTTCAATGAGTGAGGCCCGGCTTCATTCAAAAAGAAAAGCATTAACATTTTTTAAGAGGAGGTATCGCAGGATACTGACAGGTGCACTAAGGTGGCGATATATTTTAATTGCGATTGCATTTGGTATTTTTGCGGCGGCGGTTTTTTTAATAGTATTTAAGATTGATAAAGAATTTGTAGGAACTACTCAAAAACAGGACTTCACCATATTTATAGAATTGCCCACCGGGGCAAAGTTGGATATATCCGATAAGGCAGTAAATGGCATTGAGGAGATTTTACAAACCATACCGGAGATTAAACAGTTCTCATCCAGGGTTGAGAAATGGTCATCCAAGGTTTATGTAAAATTGGTCCCTTTAGCTAAAAGGACCCGTTCTACCAAAGAGATTATAGACGATTTAAGGACCAGGGCAGAGGATGTGGAGAGAAGATATAGAGAGGCCTTTATATACTTTGAAGAACCACAGGAAGTAGAAACTAACGAGATTATAGTAGAGATTTTTGGTTATGATTATAAGATTCTAAATGAACTTGCCATTGCTATGCTTACCAGAATGCAATCCATAGAAGGGTTGGTGGATTTAAAGATAAGGTGGAGAAAGGGGAGGCCCGAATGGTGGCTTAAAGTGGACAGGCAAAAGGCGTCTCTTTATGGACTTTCTGTAGATGAAATCGCCAATATAGTCCACGCTCAGATGAGGGGGTTAAGGGCTACTCTTTATCATACTAGAGGAAAAGAGGTGGAAGTAATTGCCAGATTGCAGGAGAAGGACAGGCGAACCCTGGATGCATTACGCAAACTGACCCTGACCAGGCAAGATGGAACAGCTGTTTATCTTGAGCAGATGGTAGATTTCGTCCCTGATATAGGCCCCAGTAAGATATGGCGAAAGAATAAATCAAGGATGATTCAAATAAGTGCGAACAGAGGCAGATATGCATTTGGGACTGCTGCCGAAAAGATTAAAAAGGTATTAGCAGATATGAAGATGCCCAAGGACTATTATTTTAGATTTGGCGAAAATTACTGGCGAATGATACGAAACCAGAGAGAGCTTACCTTTGCCCTGGCCCTTACCATTGTGTTGATTTATCTGGTGCTGGCTTCTTTGTTCGAGTCATATGCTCAGCCATTTATAATAATGATAACAGTTCCCTTAGCAGTAATAGGAGTTGCTGTGGCCCTTAAAATTACCCACAAGACCATAAACGTAGGTATGTTGATGGGCGCAATTATGCTCGGTGGAATAGTAGTAAACAACGCCATTATTTTAACCGATTATATAAACAGATTAAGAAAGAAAAATATAGCTACCTTAAAGTCTATATTGAGTGGCTCTCAAGATAGATTTAGACCCATTATGATGACCACCTGCACCACAGTTTTGGGGTTGCTCCCTATGGCAATGGATAAAAGCGAACAGGCCAACCTCTGGTCACCCTTAGCCATCACGGTTATGGGAGGGCTCATAAGCTCCACCATATTGACCCTTTTCATAGTCCCAAGTATGTACCTGGTGCTTGAGGATATTAAGGGCGTTATCATTAAGCGTTACAAGCGGTTATAGTAATAATGATACGGTTATGATACGGTTGTGCTCGTAAGCTTTTGTATACTTGCCTTCGCTGCAAAAGGGAGACAGGCCCCCGAATAAAAATGGGGCAGTTTCTCGTTCACTGGTTTTCGATAGCGAGGAACCTTCCAGAATGAAGCTCCTTGGCTGCGCGGTTTCCCGATTGAGTTGGAAAACGCCTGTATTTCCTGCCAATAGCCGAGTTTTCTTAGCAGGGTAGACCAAGCAAAAAAATCCCAAAAAAATCACAAAAACCCTTGACAAATAGGTATATATATGTTATACTTACTACGCAAGTTAAAAAAGTCTTTAAAAAATGCGAAAAAAACATATTAAATCATTTGTATATTAGCCGTTAAAAACAAACCAATATCCGAAATTTAAGCTTTAAGGGGATTAGGGCAATGATTGAAAAGGCTACAGGTAGATATAACTTAGTATTAAAAGTTATTAGTCTAACTGTAGCCTTTTGTTTTTTTATACAGCAGATAGCCTGGGCAGGAAACGGGACCCCTTTATGGTCAATAGTTAGAGGCAATCAGGTATTAAATGCGCAGGCAAAAGATTTTGTTAAGCTCTCCAAAATCTCCATTCCGGAAGATTACGGAATTGTTAGAGAAGTTTTCAATGCCGGAAACAACCGTATAATAATCCATATCCAGGATGCCCACTCTAATTTAGGCGCGCAGGAATCGATAAGCAAGCTCCTTGACGTCTTAGTCAAAGATTACAATCTTAAATTGATTCTCCTTGAGGGTGCTTATGGTTTTGTAGATACCTCGCCCCTTTCTTCCCATCCGCATGATAAAATAAGAAAAGACCTTGCCCGGTATTTCTTAAATCGCGGAAAGATAAACGCCGCTGAATACTATAAAGCGACATCGAAATCCAACGTAAAATTATACGGCGCAGAAGATTCCCGACTCTACAAAGAGAATGTTATCGCTTATATTGAATCCCTTAACAATAAAGGCGAGATTCATAAGGCAGTTATTACATTAAAGAAGACCGTCTCAGACCTGAAAAAGAGAATCTACTCCGGAAGATTAATAGAATTAGACCAGAAAAGGCGGGCCTATCAAGCCGAAAGGCTCTCATTTAAGGAATACTGGCAGTATATAGGTAAATTAGCCCGCTCTTTAAAAATAGATGTATCAAAATATAAAAGCGTATTTTCCCTTCTTAAGGCGTCCAACTTAGAAGAAGAAATAAATTTTAAAGAAGCAGAAACGCAAAGAAAACAACTTATAAATGCACTTTCTGCCAAGCTTCCAAAAGAAGATATAGAACAGCTTCTGGCGGAAAGCCTTTCTTTCAAATTAAATAAAATTCCGTCCTCCACCTTCCATAACCACTTATCCGATTTAGCCAAAAAGACGGATGTAGATTTAACAGCATA
Source organism: Candidatus Omnitrophota bacterium (assembly GCA_020354945.1). Lineage (GTDB taxonomy): Bacteria > Omnitrophota > Gorgyraeia > JABMRG01 > JAFGKX01. The sequence goes on along the minus strand of CP070655.1, from coordinate 627,655 downwards.
TCCGCACCTTAAAAATTATGTAGAATACATCAATATGTATGATGCCGTACGGGAAGATAGGCTTTTTGAGGAATTGGAGAGATTAGGGTGGCAAATAGAAGAAAGATTATTTAAGAACGATGACCAGAGACAGCTTGCCCGGATATCAAGAAGGACAGATATATTAGTAGACCTTCTAGATGCCAAGATAATAAATAGAGACCTCACCTATTATAAGGCCCATCGGGACGAATTCATCCCTCAGGCAATAGCCCACCAGCTTACCAGGATGATGATAAAGCATAACATCACCACAAACTTAGTGCCTGAGATGAGAATTATAGCAAAAACCCTTCCGATAGTAGAAAGATTTTATGAAGCGGCAGCGAAAAGAAATAAGGCAATAGTTGAAAATACCCTTGCTAAGATGGACGTAGACAGTTGCCAGTTAGCAGTCTTAATCACCGGCGGTTTCCACACCCAGGAAGTAAAAGAACTTCTAAAAGACAAAGGCGTCTCCTATATAGTAGTCCTTCCCAAATTCTCACATAATGCGTTAGAAAGGCCCTATGACGATATTATCTTAAACAAAAAAGAGCCGTTTGAAGAAATTCTCTCCAATAACGAATATTACCTTGCCGCTGCGACTCTGTATTCGAACATGCTTCAGGGCCTAGAAGTTGTAGTAGGCCTGGCTACCGGAGTTATAGGCAGCGGAGCAGAAGCATATGTTCGTGCTCACAGTAAAGATGCAGGAGAATTGCACGGCGCCTGGCTTAACAATTTTGAGACATTAATTAGAGAAACCCAATTAGATGGTGAGATACCTGGCCCTGTTAGGCCTGCGCAGTTTAATAAGAGACTCCAAACTATGGACTTCAGGGCATAAGGGGATAAAGAGCATGGCTGGATACTGGTTAAGTTTCAT
>CP070655.1:621481-626648 GCA_020354945.1 Candidatus Omnitrophota bacterium | reverse complement strand
ATGGCAGTAGAAAAAGTCGGTGAAAAATATAGATGCAATGTTTGCGGCATTGAGGTTACTGTAACAAAAGTAGGCGGCGGAGAACCGGTCTGCTGCGGACAGCCTATGGAGAAAATAGAGGGATAGATGCTTACGGATGAAATAATTTACTTTTTCCAGAAACAAGGTTTTGTTATCGCTTCAACCACTGATAAGGATGGAACACCGCATAATTCCTGCAAAGGCATTGTGAAGATTGATAAGAATAAGAATGAAATCTATTTACTCGATCTTTATAAGACCAAAACACACGAAAACCTAAAACGAGATACAAACATAAGCATAACTGCCGTTGATGAGCATAAATTTATAGGATACTGTATTAAGGGCAGAGCAAAGACAATAAAAAAAGATAGACTTAAGCCTCATATTGTAAAAGCCTGGGAAGAGAGAATAGTGCACAGAGTAACTGACAGAATTATAAAAAATATACATGGGGAAAAAGGCCATCCCCGGCATCCGGAGATTCTTTTGCCTAAGCCCGAATATTTAATAATTGTACAAGTAAAGGAAGTAGTCGATCTTACTCCTCATGCTTTAAAATAAGGAGGCTCTTATGAAAAGTATAAAAGGAACAAAGACAGAGAAAAATCTTCTTGCATCTTTTGCAGGAGAGTCACAGGCGAGGAATCGCTATACCTATTTTGCTTCTGTTGCAAGGAAGGCCGGTTATGAGCAGATAGCAGCAATATTTTTAGAGACTGCAGATAATGAAAAAGAACACGCCAAAAGGTTCTTTAAGCTTTTAGAAGGAGGAGATGTGGAAATCACAGCTTCTTATCCAGCCGGTATTATCGCTGATACTGGACAAAATCTTGAAGCTGCTGCAGCAGGAGAAAACCTTGAGTGGACAAAATTATACAAAGAGGCAGAAGAGGTTGCTCGCCAGGAAGGTTTTGAAGAGATAGCTGTGCAATTTAAAGAAATAGCAGAGGTAGAAGAGCAGCATGAGAAAAGATACAGAAAATTACTTAAAAATATAAAAGAAGCAAAAGTATTCAAGAAAGACACTGTAGTTAAATGGAAATGCCGCAATTGCGGATATGTCCACGAAGGAAAAGAAGCGCCTAAAGAATGTCCGGCCTGCGCTCACCCGCAGGCATATTATGAACTCCTCTGCGAAAATTATTAATGGGGACGTCTTACAAGGTGCCACCCTGCAGCACAAAAGTTTGACAGTTTGGGGAGTTCGTGCATGAAGAATAATTTTGTCATAATATGAGGAGGTGAAAATATGAAAGGATTTGTATGCAAGGTTTGCGGTTATATATCGATAAACGGCAGTGCACCAGAGAACTGCCCGGTATGCCATGCGCCAAAGACAGCTTTCCAGGAAAAAGATGCTATAAAAACCCCAGTTGACCCAAATAATCTGACCGAGTTAGAGAAGAAACATATACCGGTTATAACGGTTGTAAAAAAGTGCGGCCTAATCCCCGAAGGTTGTACCGATGTTCACGTAAAAATGGGTGAAATACAACATCCAATGCAACCAGAACACTATATTATCCATATCGACTTCTATATAGACAACGAATTTGTTTCCAGGGTGATATTGACTCCGGATAAACTCAACCCAGCAGCTGCACTTCATCTTAAAGCAAAAAGTGGTAAGCTTGCTGCGATAGAACTTTGCAATCTACATGGGGCTTGGATTAAGGAGGTGGATCTATGACTGTAAAGATTTATAGCACACCAACCTGTCCCTATTGCATGAGAGCCAAGCAATTCTTTAAGGACAACAATATTGAATTTGAAGATATCGATGTTTCTACTGATCGAGTCCGTGCTGAAGAAATGGTTCGGAAAACAGGACAGATGGGAGTGCCTGTATTAGACATCAACGGAGAAATCATTGTAGGATTTGACCAGGAAAAGATAAAATCTGCATTGGGATTATAAAAATGTATGATTTAATTATTATCGGAGCAGGACCTGCCGGTATCACTGCCAGTGTATATGCTGCCCGCAAAAGAATGAATTTTTTAGTTATTACAAAGGATATTGGCGGGCAGACTGCATGGAGTGGGGATATAGAGAATTATACCGGCTATCAGTTTATTACCGGACCTGAATTAACATCCAAATTTGAAGAACATATGAAAAAATATGGTGTTGAAGTAAAGGAAGGCGAAGAAGTAGTAGATATTAAGAAAAAAGACAATATAATCTCGGTTAGAACTAATAAAGGAGAGTATGAAGCAAAGACAGCGATAGTCGCTTCCGGCAAAAGGTCGAGAGAACTGAATGTCCCCGGCGAGAAGAAATTTAAAAATAAAGGCCTTACTTATTGTGCTACCTGCGACGGCCCTTTATTTTCCAGAAAAGATGTAGCAGTTATCGGTGGAGGAAATTCCGCTTTAGATGCAACCCTGCAGTTGATAAATATAGCCGATCATATATATCTTATCAATACTGCACCGAGCCTTACCGGTGATGCGATAATGCAAGAAAAGGTCAATGAGAGCGAGAAGGTGACTGCATTAAATAATACAAAGGTAATCACCATCTTAGGGGACAAGATGGTAAATGCAGTGAAGATAAAAACTTAAGAAGAAGAAGAAAAGACAATAGGCGTTAAAGGAGTCTTTGTAGAAATCGGCCTTATCCCTAATTCTGAATTTGCTAAGGACTTAGAAAAGAATGAACGCGGCGAGGTTAAAGTAAATGCTTATAATGAAACAAACCTCCCAGGGATATTTGCTGCTGGCGATGTTACTGATGTGCCTGAGAAGCAGATTATAATTGCTGCTGGAGAAGGTTCCAAAGCAGCCCTATCAGCATTCAGATATTTAAGTCATATTAAATGAATAGTCTGATTTCAGAATACAATAGAAAAAAGTATCAGATAAAGAAAAGACTAAGAGAATTTAAAGGTTTAGGTAATGCCGAAAATGAAGATATATTTTCCGAGCTGTGTTTTTGTATATTAACACCGCAGTCAAAAGCAGTTAATTGCGATAAGGCAATTAAAGAATTAAGAAAGGCTGGTTTACTTTTTAAAGGGAATGTCCACGAAATAAAAACAAAACTAAAAGGCCTGGTCAGGTTTCATAATAATAAAGCCGTTTATATAATAGCGGCAAGAAAATTTTTTAAAGACGGAAGCAGGGCCCTGGACATAGATGACCCTTATAAAACAAGAGACTGGTTAGTCAAGAATATAAAAGGCTTAGGTTATAAAGAGGCAAGCCATTTTTTAAGAAATATAGGGCTTGGTAAGGATATGGCAATACTGGATGTACATATATTAAGGAACTTAAAAAAATACAATGTTATAAATATGATTCCCGCCCCGTTCAATAAAAAAAGCTACTTAAAATTAGAAAACAAAATGAAAGGTTTTGCTCAGAGGGTAAAAATTCCTTTGGAGGAGTTAGACCTTTTGCTCTGGTCCAACCAGACAGGATTTATTTTTAAATAAAAAAAATACTTGACAAATTTTTTTATTTTGCTATACTTTGTGAAAAATAGCACAAACTCTGTGAATATTGTTACGAAATGAATAACAAAAAAGTTCCAGAACCAGTAATCTCGCGCCTTTTTGTTTACTTAAGAGAGCTTATAGAATTGACAAAGATGAATATCCGCACGATTTCATCCGGCGAATTAGGTGTGAGAACCAATTTAAGCGATGCGCAGGTTAGGAAAGACCTTGGATACTTTGGCCAGTTCGGTGTGAGTGGTTCAGGCTATGATACCAATGAGCTTAAGGTAGCGCTAGAGGAAATACTGGGAAAAGATAAAACCTGGAATGTAGCCGTGGTAGGCATTGGACATTTAGGAGGCGCACTTTTGGCTTACCCTGGTTTTAAAGAGCGCGGACTTAATATAGTAGCGGCATTTGACTCATCGAAAAGAAAAATTGGCAAGAAAATAAAAGGCATCATTATACAGTCGATAGACGAAATGCCCAAAACTGTTACAAATAAAAAAATATCCATTGGCATTATATCTGTTCCCGCCAAGGTCGCGCAGGAAGTGGCAGATAAATTAATCAGTAGTAGAGTTAAACACATTTTAAATTTTGCGCCGATAGCATTAAACGTGCCGGAAAAAATTAAACTAAAAAACGTGGACTTATCAAGAGAGCTTGAAACGCTCTCTTATTTTTTGGCCAATAAAAAATGAAATTTATTTCTAATAATAATCTTATCAAATTGTTAGAGTCTTTAAAGAAAGACTATAAGGTTTATGTCCCTGTTAAAAAGCACGGACAACGTTTTTATAAAAGATACTTTGAATTTACCGACGATATTGTAATTGGTGAAGTTAGACCTTTTGAGCCCCTTAAGGCATTTTTTACCCGGGCAAGAGAAACGGTTGCTGAAGATTTTAGGCCGGATGTCCCCCATGCAAAAGATAAACCATTCGCTATCGTAGGCGTGAAGGCCTGCGATTTAAAAGGTTTTAAGGTTCAGGATTATGTATTTAAAGACCACGATTACCAAGACCCTTTTTATATTAAAAATCGTGAAAAAAACCTTATTATATCCGCTGATTGTACCTGTGCCATAGATACCTGTTTCTGCCTTGCCCTGGGTACAAAACCTCATCCACAGGAAGATTTTGATATCAACCTTTCAGACATTGGAGAAGGATTTGTTGTAGAAGCAGGCTCACAAAAGGGCCAGAACATTATTGATGAAAAGCCCCGCCTCTTTCAAGATGCAAGAAAGGAATTAATTGTTGAGAGGGATAGGATAAGAGAGAAAGTCATCAGAGAAGTAGAAAAAAACATAAAAGAAAACGATATCCCTAATCAGGAGCTTTTTAAAGGCATTATAGAGAAAAATTACGAATCTGATATCTGGAAAGAAGAAGCAGGGACCTGTGTAGAGTGTGGAGCATGTAATACAATTTGTCCTACCTGCCACTGCTTTTTATTATATGACCAGAAAGATAAGAAGAAGATGGAGCGCTTACGCATATGGGATTCATGTTTAATAAAGGATTTTGCCAGAGTAGCGGGAGGGGCTAATCCAAGGCAAAAACTCTGGATGAGATTAAGAAACAGATTTGAGAAAAAGTTTGACTTTTTCCCAAAGGTAGCAGAAATTTATGCCTGCACAGGATGCGGACGTTGTATATCTGCCTGTCCGGCGAAGATAGATATAAGAGAGGTTCT
>CP070655.1:618663-621381 GCA_020354945.1 Candidatus Omnitrophota bacterium | reverse complement strand
TGATGATTGTGCACCAACACCATGCACAGAAGGAGACGGCTGTGGTGCTGATGGATGCGCTTCAAATATATGGGGGAGCTTTGGTGGTGCTGGCACTAATGTATGCGCTGCTAAATCAAAATGCACAGAAAACGAATGTGTTGCAAATTGCGAGGCTGATGGTGACAAAGATCTTTACTCCGAATCATGTGGTGATTGTGACGATACTAACAAGAAAATAAGACCGCCGGATGTGAGTGAACTTGAAGAGGGAATGATTGACGGCTTAGATAATGACTGTGATGGTGTTGTTGATGACAGCTTGGTTGGCGGGGAGGAAGTGGAAGTAAGTTTATCTCCAGAATTAAGACTCGAAGGACGATATAGTTCTATAAGAGAGAAACTAAACTGGTTCCTATTGCTTATGCTGTTAATAGTGGCCTTTGTAATCATCCTTACTGTTCACGAATATCATAAGCATGTAAGAAGGCTGCAAAGACCAAGGAGAGGTGCTCCTCCAGAGGAATATCCTGGTGTAAGTGAACAACCAATGTACCCAGGACAGCAGCCGCCAATGTATCCAGGACAACCGCCCATGCAGCCTTAATAAATCAGATAGGTTTTTATATGATATTTCGTTCAAAATGGCTATGCAAAAAGAACTAATAGATAAGATATTGAAGTTAAAGAAAAAGAAGAAGGCTGTTATACTTGTGCACAATTATCAGAGGCCTGTGATATACAAAATAGCTGATTTTATAGGCGACAGCCTTGATTTGAGTATAGCTGCAACTGAGACAACTGCCAGGATTATTGTTTTTTGCGGTGTTGACTTTATGGCAGAATCAGCTAAGATACTTAATCCTGAGAAAAAGGTTTTGCTGCCAACAAAAGCAGCAACATGCCCAATGGCTGCAATGATTAATGCTACTGCTCTGAGGAAATTTAAGAAAAGGCATCCAGGGGCTGCTGTTGTCTGTTATATAAACACTACTGCTGAGGTAAAGGCAGAGTCAGATATATGCTGCACATCAAGGAACGCAGGCGAGATAGTAAATTCTCTGCCAAACAAACAAATAATATTTGTTCCGGACATACATCTTGCAGAATATGTACAAACGCAAACTAAAAAGAGGATAATACCCTGGAAAGGATACTGTTATGTGCATGCAGCAATCCTTGCTGAGACAATAAAGGAAGCGAAAAAATCTCATCCTAAGGCAGAGGTAATTGCACACCCAGAAAGCCCTATGGAGGTTTTGAAGCTTGCTGATCATGTATGCGGCACAGGGGGGATGATTAAGTACGCAAAACAAAGTAAAGCAAAGGAATTTATTGTTGCAACAGAGGAAGGGATGACAAATAGGTTGAAGCTGGAGGTTCCTGGAAAAAAATTTTATCCGGCAGCAGGCGTATGCTTTAACCAAAAGGCTGTTAACCTGAAGAATGTTTATGAATCATTGAATAGGGAAAAATATGAAATTGAGGTTCCTGAAAAGGTAAGGATAAAAGCTAAAAAGGCATTGGATAGAATGCTGGAGATAAGTATTGATTAAAATGAACAGAAAAAAGGTATTGCTAGCTGCATTCCAGAGGGGGCATTTGCTTAGTTTGAAAAATCCTATGTATAGATGCTGGATAGAGAAGTTTATTGTTGATGAAACAAGGGGAGACATAGGAACTGGCGACATAACAAGTAATGCTGTACTTGATAAAAATCCTGTTGCTAAGGCTGTCATAAAAACAAGAGAAAATGGTGTAGTTGCAGGTGCTGAAGAAGCTGCTTTCTTGTACAAAAGTTATGGATTAAGGGTAAAGCAGCTCAAGAAAGACGGACAATTGATGAGAAAGGGAGACAAGCTTCTCGAATTGGAAGGCGGTGAGAAAGAACTTCTTAAGCTTGAGCGCTCTGGTCTTGATGTTTTGCAAAGAATGAGTGGAATAGCTACCTTAACGTATAATTTAATCAAAAAAATTAGTGGAAGAGTAATGATTGCTCCAACAAGGAAAACCCACTGGAGGTATATGGATAAAAAGGCAGTTTATGACGGTCATGGATTGACACACAGGCTGGCATTATGGGAATCTATTCTTATAAAGGACAATCATTTAACTGCACTCAGGAAGGAAGGTGTAAAGGATGTGGTTGGTGTTGCATTGGAAAGAGCATGGAAGCAAAGAAAAAAGGGAATTTTTGTAGAAATAGAAGTGGCTGATAGGAAGGATGCTATAAGGGCAGCAGAGAAGTTCAAGGAACTCCAAGAAAAATCAAATGGCAAGCCTTGTTTTATAATGCTTGATAATATGCTTCCTGGTGGGATTAAAAAAATTGTTGCCGAGTTAAAAAAGAAGAAGCTATATGGGTATGTATTGCTTGAAGCATCAGGGGGAATAAATCCTGGCAACATTGCAGCATATTCCAAAACAGGCGTTGATGTGTTGTCTTTAGGTTACCTTACACATTCATCTAGGTCTCTGAATATCAAACAAGAGATTATAAGGAAATGATAAAGGCTGATTTCCTGGTTATAGGTTCTGGTATAGCTGGCTTAGGTTTTGCTTTAAAGGCTTCCAAGTTTGGAAATGTGCTTGTGATTACCAAGGATAATGCAAAGGAATCAAATACATTTTATGCGCAGGGTGGTTTAGCAGCAGTTTTTTCTAGGGAAGACAGCCTCAAACTACATATAAAAGACACATTAAGGGCAGGTGATGGTCTTTGCAATAAAAAGGCAGTAG
>CP070655.1:615090-618563 GCA_020354945.1 Candidatus Omnitrophota bacterium | reverse complement strand
TATGTAAAATTGGCCTTTGACAGAAAAACGGCATTATTTTCTACATTAATAGCCTGCGTGTATTCGGAGCATGTGATTTACAGTGTTCTTTCCACGGGCGAGACTATGTTTCATTTCTTTTTGTTCAGCTCGTTCTTATTTTTTATGAAATTCATAAAAGAGGCACCAAAAGGTCCTTATTTAGTCTTCTCCGGGTTTCTCCTCGGGTGTGCCTCGCTATGTCGGTTTGAGGGTGGGCTTTTTATTCCTCTTCTAACCCTTTTCTTATTTATGGAAAAGAAAAGATACATATCTCTTTTTTTCTTCACCGCAATGATTCTTCCTGGCTGGTGGATGTTTATCAGTTATCGGGTAATGCATGATCCTTTATTCTTTTTGCATGTCAGCGACGCAGTAGTTCCTTCTACATTTAATCTTATAAGGGATATGGATGGCTTAAGATTAAATCTTTTCGACCGGATTTCAGGGTGGCCGAAGATGTTATGGGATACGCTCACCCCTCCTGCAGTGATTTTAGGATTCCTTGGGTTAGGTTATTCTTTGTGGAAAAAGAAGCATGTGTATTCCGCTTTGCTTTTCCTCATATTATTTTTTGTATTTATCTATAAGAGTGCGCAGGAAGAACTTTTTTTTGATTATCGCTATGGCATAACTTTGGGTCTTTTGTTTATACCATTTTCTATTTTTATGATTTATAAATTATTGCATATTATCGGTCAGCGCTGGAGAAGGGTTATTCTGGCACTTTTTATTGCATATTTTGCCTATCGTATGGTACCAGCAGCAATACAGCAGAGACCAGTGACTCCTTCATTTGTAAAAGATATTGGTTGTTATCTATCAACCCATCTAAATCCACAGGATAAAATTTTAGTAGATAGTCCATATCATGATGACTTCATGGAGGCAATTTTGATGTACAGTAAAGTATATGAATTTAGAAGGGCGTTTTGTATACCTCGGAAAATTGTAGACCAGCACCATCTTGTGGATGAAAAAGGAGTGATGGATATCCTCAATAAGGAACAGCCTCGATTTATTGTCTATGCACCTGAAGGATATTTGCCAGATGTTCTCCTTTTTTCGTCCCTGGGTAAAAGGGAAAAGAAGCATGGTATTATTTTCGATTTTCTTTATGAGAGTGGGCCTTATAGAATATATGAGGCCATTTACAGGAAAGGCTCGTAGCTGTGAATATATTGGGTATAAGTGATAGTCAAGATGCTGGTGCTGCATTAATAAAAGATGGAGAGATAATAGCAGCGGTAAATGAAGAGAGGTTAAACCGGGTCAAATTATTCGGAGGATTACCTTTACTTTCCATACAAAAGGTATTGGAAATAGGAAAGCTAACCCCGGAACAAATAGATTTGGTGGTCTTGGCTTCCAAGATGTCACCCATTACTTTAATGAGGCTATTGAGAAACACTCATCAAAGATTGAGACAGCGCTCCCTTCAGTTCGGCTATCTTTTGAATTTATATCTATTGTATCAAGTTTTTGCACACAGGTGTATTTTTCCTAAAGAGATAGAGGCGTTCTTATCTTCAAGACTTATTCAGAAACAACTTGGAAAAATAGGCCTTAATGCTAAGGTGGTAACTGTTGACCATCATCTTGCCCATGCCTGTGCTGCTTTTTCAAGTTCAAATTTAAAAAGGGCATTGATATTTACTATAGATGGTCTGGGAGATGGACTTGTTGTTACCGTTAGCATTGGCCAGGAGAATGGCACAGTCAGGAAAATCTATGAACAGACCGGTCTTAGTGCTATAACGTTGTATTATTCAAGGATAACAGAGTTCTTAGGTTTTATTCCCATAAAAGATGAAGGCAAGGTAACTGGCCTGGCTGCCTACGGTAACGAGGGGAAGGCAATAGATTATGCGAAGAGTTTATTGTGGTGCCGTTCAAAAGGGTTTAACCGGCATAACTATTTTTTAAAACAAAATAAAAATAGAGGTATCTATACAGAGCTAAAGAGGTTCGCCAGGCAAGATACCGCAGCAGCATTTCAACATAATTTAGAAAACGAATTGAAAAAGTTCATTTTGTTTTGGATAAAAAAGACAGGCATTCGTGATTTAGCGTTTGCCGGAGGTCTTTTTGCCAACGTTAAACTAAATCAAAGGATTCATCGGTTGTCGGAAGTCGATTCAGTGTATATCTTTCCCCATATGGGTGACGGCGGGTTAGCAATTGGGGCGGCATTTTCTCAAATAAAACGACCTCCTTTTAGATTGAGCAATCTTTTTTTCGGTCCGGAATATTCCAACCAGGAAATCGAAAATGAACTTAAAAATTATAATTTTCACTATGAATACGTGCATGCGATAGAGAAAAAGATTGCTCAGCTTCTGGCGCAAGGTAAAATTGTAGCCCGTTTTCGCGGAAGGATGGAATATGGACCCAGGGCCTTGGGTAACCGTTCTATCCTTTATCAGCCTACAGACTCTACAACAAGAAAATGGTTGAATAGGAAACTGGATAGGACCGACTTTATGCCCTTTGCTCCATCTACTTTGGCTGAGTATTTTGGACAATGTTATTTAAATCCCCAGGGTGCGACCTACACAGCGGAGTTTATGAATATAAGTTTTGACTGCACAGAATGGATGAAAAAGATGTGTCCTGGTATAGTCCATGTTGATGAAACTGCGCGTCCCCAACTGGTCAGGCGAGAGAATAACCCCGGATTTTATTTAATATTGGATGAATATAGAAAGATTACCGGATTGCCTTCTATTCTTAATACCAGCTTTAATATGCATGAGCATCCCATTGTTTGTACTCCGGGAGAGGCAATTGAAGCCTTCAAACAAGCCCAGTTGGATTATCTGGCCATTGGGAATTATTTAGTAAGAAGATTGACTAAATAAATAATTTTCCAGCAAAAAGAAATGATAAAGGCTTTTTTCAAGCCAAGGGTAGAGGGGTAGGCTATAATGCTAGATTTTTTAACAGGTGTGCAGTCGCAATTAAATAATATATTACTTTTTAGGAATATCTTTTCTATGCGAAAGACATTAAAAAGAGCTTTCTTACTCCCTCTGGATTATTATTCACGATCCGGCAAGGCTTCGTTACCCCCTCTTGCGATTAATCTTTTAGTTACATTACGATGTAATGCCCACTGTAAGGTGTGTTCTTTCCGGGATGTGCTCAATATTGGTGTTGATGAATTGACAATAGATGAAATCAAAAAGTTTGTGCAAGATATAGCCAGGCACAAACCAAGCATATTTTTGGGCGGAGGAGAGCCTTTTATAAGAAAGGATATTTTTGAAATTATAAGGGTTATTAAAGGATATGGGTTAGCCTGTGGGATAATCACTAATGGGTTGCTTTTAGATGAAAATAAGATACAGCAGTTAATCGCATTAAATGTCGAGTATATTGCATTTTCACTGCATGGCCCTGAAGAAATCCACGATGGTATTACCGGAATTAAAGGTGCATATAAGAGACTATTG
>CP070655.1:600910-614990 GCA_020354945.1 Candidatus Omnitrophota bacterium | reverse complement strand
GCCGGCCCCCCTTATCTGTAAATCTTCCATAGCTATTTTAAATCCTGAGCCTAATTCGGTAAATTTGTCTATGGCACTAAGGCGGCGTTTTGCATCAGAGCTTAACAAAAAACCTTTGGGGGTTATAAAATAGGCATAGGCCTTCTTTTTGAATCTACCGACTCTTCCTCTTAGCTGATAAAGGTCTGCTAAACCAAATTTATCAGAGTGATTTACAATCAAAGTATTGGCATTGGGTATATCAATGCCAGACTCAATAATGGTGGTGGATACTAAAACGTCAATCTTATTTTTGATAAACTTAAGCATTACCGATTCCAGAGACTTAGAAGACATCCTTCCATGGGCTACAGCGATTTTAACGTCAGGGCCGACTATATCCTGTATATTTTGGGCTATTTTTTCTATCCCCTTTATTCTGTTATTGACAAAATAGACCTGCCCTTTCCGGTCCAATTCTCTGGATATGGCCTGTTTTATTAACTGCGGGCTGTAGTGGGCTATCGCCGTCTTTATCGGTAGTCTATCCGGCGGGGGAGTATTTATAACGGATATATCTCTGGCACCCATAAGTGACATATATAACGTCCTTGGTATCGGCGTTGCTGTCATTGTCAATACATCCACTACAAATCTGAGTCTTTTTAGTTTCTCTTTATGCCTTACGCCAAAGCGCTGCTCTTCGTCTATAATTACCAGTCCAAGATCTTTAAATTTTACATCATCTTGAACCAGCCTGTGGGTGCCGATGATTATGTCTATCTTTCCGTTTTTTAAATCATTTAAAATGGCGGCCTGCTCACTTTTAGTCCTGAATCTTGAAAGCATTCCTATATTTACTGGAAATTTTTTCGTTCTTCTTTTAAAGGTATTATAATGCTGTTCAGCTAAGATTGTTGTAGGAACTAAAATAGCAACCTGTTTGTTATCCATAACAGCTTTAAAAGCGGCCCTCAAAGCTACCTCTGTTTTTCCATAACCGACATCCCCGCATAAGAGCCTGTCCATAGGTTTGGTTAATTCCATATTTTTTTTAACCTCTGTGGTGGCTTTTGACTGGTCAATTGTATCTGCGTATTCAAACGAGGCTTCTAATTCCTTTTGCCAATCGGAATCCCCAGAAAAACCAAAGCCTTTTAATTTTAATCTGGCTGCTTGCACCTCCAATAGTTCCATTGCGTATGAGGCAACTGCTCTTTTTGTCCTTTCTTTTATTCTCTGCCATTGCTTGCTGCCTAATTTACTGAGCTTGGGGAGCCTTTTATAAAAACTGACATATTTCTGCAAAAGATTAATTTCTTCAACGGGGATATATAGCTTATCGTTACCGGCATATTCAATGAGTATATAATCTTCCCTTTCCCTGACTATCCCCCGGTATATTCCTACCCCATAATTTACATGGACAACATAATCGCCTTTTTTTAAATCGAGAAAATTTTTAATCGGAACTTCTTCTCCTGCGCCGTAATATACATAGGATGGGGTCAGGCCCTGTCTAGCGGATACGCGTGTTAGGGTCTGACCCCTCCGGCCGAAACGCGGCAGAATTATAACTATCCCGTGTTCAGCAGTGACATCACCTGTTCTTACATTAAAAGACCGGATGGTCTTTACTGCCTCATTTAATATCTCAATCCTTGCCGGCTCTTCGAAACTTGCAGGAAATATATCTACGATGCTGCCTCTATGAGAGAAATCGCCTTCTTCTGAAACAAAATCGGTAGACTCATAGCCAAAATTGACAAATTGCCTTAATAATACCTCTTTGGTTAATTGTTGCTCTAAATATATTTTGATGGATTTGAACATGGCGTGTCGGTTATCAGTAGTCAGTTATACTGAAGACTGAAGACTGAAGACTGTTAATCTACATTTTCTCCGGCTGGGATATCCCGATGAGCTTAAGGGCATTAGATATTATGGTCTTTACACATTTTACTAAAAGTAATCTAGACTGGGTTAAAGGCAACGATTTTGCGGTAACAACCCTGTGTTTTGCATAGAAGGAATGAAAAGATGAAGCAAGGTCTAATAGGTAATCTATTATCCTGTAAGGTTCAAGATTATTATAAGCTGACAATAAAATATCCGGATATTCTTTTAATTTTCGCAATATAGCCATCTCTTCGGTTTGCTTTAATAACCGTGGGTCTGCCTTATTTTTTATTTTTTTCATCTTCTCCCTGCTGTGCTCTAATATCCCGCAGATTCTGGCGTGGGCATATTGTATATAATAAACGGGGTTATCCAAAGATTGCGACTTTGCTAACTCAAGATCAAAATCTAAGTGGCTTTCTTTTTTTCTCATCAGAAAGAAAAACTTGGCCACATCAGGACCGATCTCATCCAGCACCTCGCGAAGAGTTATAAACTCACCGCCTCTTGTGGACATGCGAACCAGCTTACCGGCTCTGTAGATAGTTACCAGCTGTGAAATTAATATGGATAGGGTTTTATCTTCTTTGCCAAGGGCTCGCTGGGCTGCCCTCATTCTGCCGATGTATCCGTGATGGTCTGGACCCCATATATCAATCAACCAGTCAAAACCCCTATCGTATTTATTTTTATGATATGCTATATCGGGCGCTATATAGGTATAAGTGCCATCGGATTTTATAAGCACTCTATCCTTATCATCATAAAATTTAGTTGATTTAAACCAGACTGCGTCGTCTTTTCTATAAATAAGGCCTTTATTTTCCAATAACCTGAACGCATCTTTAATTTTCCTGGATTTAGTCAGTATACTCTGTGGTGTATAATTATCAAACATAACACCCATATCCGATAGATCTTTTTTAATAGTATTAAGTATATCCTTTACTCCGTATTCGCAGAATAGTCTTTTTTCTTTATCGCCGTAATCTTTGAATTTTTTCCCGTATTTATCATAAATCTCCTTCGCTATATCCCTTATATAATCCCCCTTGTAGCCGTCTTCCGGAAATCCGAAGGCGAAACCTGCTAATTCGGCATATCTGGCATATATAGAAGAACCTAATAAATCTATTTGGACACCTTCATCATTAAGATAATATTCCTGACAAACCTTCCATCCAAAAAATTTAAGGATATTAGAAATAGAACTGCCCACTGCTGCCTGTCTGGCATGGGCAACAGTTAATGGGCCAGTTGGATTGGCACTTACAAATTCTATTATTGCTTTTTTGCCTCTGCCTGGGATGACGGTTCTGCCAAAATTTGCTCTCTGTCTTTGTATTTGATAAAGTATCTCGTAAAATGCTTTATCGGCAAAGAAGAAGTTTATAAAAGCAGGCGGTTTTATAGAGATATCTTTGATGTATTCTCCTAATGGGCCTTTGGAAATACGGTTATTTAAATCTTCACGTATAAATGAAGCTATTGTTTGTGGTTTGCTGGTGCGATTCAATTTATACAACTGCATAGCTATATTTGTAGATAGGTCTCCAAATTCCTTTTTAGGAGGGGGCTCTAAAGTAATAACCGGAATATTCTTCAAATTAAATTTTTTTCTGGTTGCTCCGATTGTCAGCTCTAAATTTTTAATTAACTCTGTATTTATATCCACTTTCAAGCAAAAATAGGGACAGCAATTGTTTTTTATGTTTTCCCTTGCTGCAAAAAAACAACCGCCGTCCCTATTTTTTCAATTTCAATTTTTTTGCGTCACTCCAGAGCCACTCGAGATTATAAAATGGCCTTGTTTCTTCATAAAATACATGAACGACAACGTCGCCACAATCTATTAATATCCACTTAGCTTCTTCTGCTACTCCTTCTATATGATCCGGCAATATATCTTGCTTTTCGAGACCATCCTTAATCTCCTCGCTTATGGCCTTTACCATTCTATGCGAAGAGCCACTACATATTATAAAATAATCGCAGAATGTTGAGACCTTGCGCATATCCAAAGCCACCACACCCTGAGCCTTCTTATTGGTTGCTAAGTTGGTTATATATAATGCCTTTTCTCTAGAAGTCGTTTGCTTGACCTCCTATAGGTCTTCTACTTGCCAAGAATCCTGAACATGCTGGTACCGCAATCAGGGCATTTGCCCTTCATTGCCTTGCGACCATTCTTCATTGTTACTTCTTTTCCGTCAGCAATTTCCTTCTTAGCCTTGCATTTTACACAATAACCTTCTGCCATACAACACCTCCCGTGTTTATAAGTTTATGCGAATTTTATCATACACTTACAGCAAAGTCAATGTTTTTTGAGTTCAGAATACCTTTCGCCGCTGTTTAACACTTTCTGCCAGGGCAATCAGGATAATAGCAACAATTAAATTAGAGCCGCCGTAAGTCAAAAAAGGCAATGGTAACCCAACAGCAGGCACAAGGCCCATAACCATAGCTATGTTTACAAATACCTGAAACCACAACAAAATCACTGTTGCTATTACAAGCAACTTACCGGCTGGGTCGGTGGTAGAATCCGCAATTTTAAGGAGCCTTATAAAAAGTAACAAAAATAGCATGAGTACCAGAACAACACCTAAAAATCCCCATTCCTCACCTATTATTGAAAATATAAAATCGGTATGCCGCTCGGGTAAAAAATTTAACTGATTTTGAGTGCCGGCCATCCAGCCTTTTCCCCAGAGCCCGCCTGAACCTATTGCAATCTTAGATTGAATAACTGTATATCCTGCACCGAGAGGGTCTTGGTTTGGATTTAAAAAGACCAGAATTCTGTTTTTCTGATAGGGCCTTAATATATTCCATAAAAATGGCGAAGATATTATACCAGCCATTATCGACCATAACAGATATCTCTTTTTCACCCCGGAGACAAATAATGTCACAAAAAATATCGGCAGCAACGTAAGCGCTGTGCCTAAGTCCGGCTGTTTAATTATCAATACAACCGGCAGCAGCATAATAACAAATGGAACAATAAACCCACGAATATTGTCTAGTTTATACTGATTATCTGTAATATATCTTACCAGGGCTAGTATGAAAGTGACTTTGCACAGTTCGGCAGGCTGCAACAAGAAAAGACCCAAATTTATCCATCGCTTTGCTCCAAGTGCAGTTTTGCCTATAATAAGTACCAGCAAAAGCAATGCTATATTTATAGCATACAGGATATACGCTTTGTCGAGTAATTTTTCATATCCATACTTCAATACAAAAAATATTGCTGCCAAAGAAAATAAAATCCAGACAGATTGCATCTTTGCAAAATTCTTCGTCAGCAGGCCGGCAGGTGCATAAGATGCGCTATGCAAGACGATAAGGCCTATTATGCATAATGCCGCCATTATTATAAACACGTCAAACTTTGCTATTTTCAATTTTAACTTAATCAACTTTTCCTCTACTTAATCCTTACAACTTAATCCTTAATCCTATTAAAGATATCCCCTTTCTCTCAAATACTTACACAAGACTCTTGCCATGTCAGCCGGTTTTCTTCCACCGCCGCCGCCGTGTTCTAAAAAAATAACAAAAGAAATTTTTGGGCTATCATACGGCACATATCCAGCAAACCATGCATGCGTTTCAGCTTTAGGGACCTGGGCAGTCCCTGTCTTGCCGCAAATTTTTAAACCCTCAACCCTGGCTCTTTGTCCGGTCCCGGTGGAATCATTCTCTGCATTAAATAGGGCTTGTTGTATTATATCAAATTCGTTTTTTTCTTCTGCAATCGTAGTTCTATTGACTTTGTTGCCTTCCAGGTTAAGCTTGCCAATCCTTCTTGCTAAAAAGGGGCGTGGTGTAAATCCTTTATTTGCTATTAATGTTATCATCTTCAACGCCTGAATAGGCGTAATAAGTAAATATCCTTGACCTATAGTAAAATTTAAGGTATCGCCGGGGTACCAGGATTCATTTTTATTGAGTCTCTTCCATAAGGGCGAAGGCACTAACCCGCTTACTTCTCCGGGAAGATCTACGCCTGTAGGCTGGCTCAGCCCGAACCTAACGGAATATCGGTGTATTAAGTTTGGCCCTATTACCCTACCTACATTATAAAAAAATATATTACAGGAATGGGTTAATCCTTGAATTATATTCTGGCTGCCATGGCCCTTTTTCTCCCAACAACTGAATTTGGCTTTGCCTAAATTGTATGTACCGCTGCAATAAAAAGACGTATCTTTTTTAATTTTGCCTGAATAAAGGGCAGCCGCTGCAACAACTATTTTAAAAGCGGACCCAGGAGGATAGGCAGACGATATAGCCCTGTTAAGCATCGGGTAGTCTTTTTGCCTGAGTGATGCAAGGCGTTGCCTCTGCTTGGTTGGATCGACAAAAATATTTGGATCAAAACCGGGGGAATTCACCAATGCTAGAATTTCGCCACTTTTTACATCCATCGCAATACATGCGCCTGTTTCTTCTCTAAGCAGTAAGTTTACCATTCTTTGTATATCTATATCTATAGTCAGAAAAATATCCTTTCCTTTTTTCGGAGATTTATACCCGAGTCGTCTTACCCGGCGGGATGCAGAATCCACTTCCACCTGTATACCGCCGTCTTCTCCTCTGAGATAACTGTTGTAATATTTCTCAATGCCCGATTTACCTACATATTCACGTATCTTATAACCGTAACCTCTTAATATTTTGTATTCCGCCTCATCTATTTTTCCTATGTGCCCAACAATATGGGATATTGCCTGCGGGTTTCGGTAATTACGACGGGGGTTACTCAATAATATAGCACCGGGGACGGAGGCTATATTCTCATCTATAAAAAAGGCCTTGCGTTTATCTAAATCACAAGCCACGGTAACAGGTATAAAAGGAGTTGTATAATTTCTCTTATAATTCTTGTATAAACGTTTTTTAGAGATGCCGCAGAGTTTGCTTAAATTTTCTAAGGTTATATCAATATTGTCTACTTCCTGCGGAATGATTGCCAGGTCAAAAGATATCCTGTTGTCTACCAATATCCTGTTATTCCTATCGTAGATAATGCCTCTCGGTGCCTCGAGAGGAATAATTCTTATTATATTTTCTAAACTTCGTTGTTTATGAATGGGGTAGCTAATTACCTGTAGATAAAAAAGGTTGAAGGCTAAAAAAATAAAAGACAGATATATAACTGTCTTAAATATATTTTTTTTGACATAAAACATGGGATTAGGCATAGGTTAACTTTGTCTTAAATATCCTGCTTAAGATAAAAAATAATAATGGCGAGATAAATCCTGTGTATATAGCTGCCTTAAATATCATCCAGGGATAATAAGATAGCTGTGCATATATTCCTTTTGATATTCCGTAATTAATAAATAATATTAAAAAAGTTGTTATATAATACAGCAAACCGCACAATAAAACTTGAGTGGATATCCTTTGTTTATAAAAACGCCTCCCGTAACGAGCCAAGAATAAAACACATAGACAAAACCCGAATGCATTGCTTCCGAATATGGCAGTTGATGTTACATCCTTGAATATTCCGCCAAAAATTGCTGTCTTTATCCCTGTGTTTTTTCCAAAATAGAGTGTAAAAAAAATAACCGTGATGAGTAGAAAATCTGGTTTTGCCCCTAATGCTGACAGATAATTTAAAGCAGTTGATTGTATTATCCCTATCAAAAATATAGTTAGAAATAGAATCCAAGTTTTTACCTTCATCTTCTTAAGTACCGTTTACGTTACTAATGCTATCTCTCTTTAATACACAAAACCTCTTCTAGGCGGGATAAATCAAATTCCGGTTTTACTATAGCATAAAGAGAAAGGCCCCGGGGGCCTTCTGTTACTTCTATTACTTTTCCGAGCATAAGACCTTTAGGAAAAAATCTGCTGAAACCGGATGTTACTATTATATCTCCCTTTTCGATATCGGCATCCAACGGCAGGTATACCATCCTGCATAATCCTTTTTGAATGCCATAAAGCATGCCTTCGTATCTTGAGCGACTATCTATTGCGCTTATTCGAGAATTTGGGTCTGTAACGAGCAAAACCCTGCTTATATTAGAAGAACTTTCAACAACTCTGCCAATAACGCCGGACGCTGTAACTACCACGGTTTGCTCTTTTATCCCCTCGTTTTTCCCGGCACCTATAATGATAGAGCTTGATAAACTTGTGGAATCCTTGGCAATTATAGGACAAGCCACAAAAACAAACTTACTTTCCTGTTTAAAAGAAATAATTTTTTTAAGGCGCTTATTCTCTGCTTTTAACTCTTCCAATCGGGCAATCTCACCTTCCAACACTTGCGACCTGCGATATAAATCTTTATTTTCTTCAATGAGGCTTTTGGAACGGACTATATATCTAAGGTTGTGGGAAAATTGGTTGAAGAAATGGAGTGGGAATTTAATGACGTTGACGACTAACAGCTTAGGATAATTAATATATTTTGGGGGTGAGATAAAAATCAGAGTGAGGTATAAAAATAAAACAAGGTAGGGTATTTGCTTTTTTAGTCTTTTCACTCAAGTTTCTTACGGGATCTTTAATAAGGCCTGATTTCAGGTTTTTGGGCAACTGCTACTCTTCTTAAATACTTAATCTCTTCGAGGACTTTACCGGTGCCTAAAGCCACTGCTGTAATTGGGTCTTCAGCAATGTGAACGGGGAGCCCCGTCTCTTCAGCTATAATCTTATCTATGCCTCTCAGCAAAGCCCCGCCACCGGCCAGGACTACTCCCCTCTCTATCAAGTCTGACGATAACTCCGGAGGGGTACGCTCTAAAGTCATCCTTACGGTATCCACAATCTCTTTTATAGTTTCAGAAAGCGCTTCTCTGACTTCTTCTGAGGTTATGGCAATCATTTTGGGCAATCCTGCAATCAAGTCGCGCCCCCGCACTTCCATTTTAAGCTCTTCTTCTAACGGATAAGCAGAGCCAATTTTTATCTTTATCTCCTCTGCAGTTCTTTCTCCTACCATTAAATTATATGTCTTTTTAAGATAATCGGTAATGGCTGCATCCATCTCGTTTCCGCCGATTCTTATCGATTTAGAAAAGACTATACCGGCTAAGGATATTACAGCCATTTCAGTGGTCCCGCCCCCTATGTCTATAATCATATTTCCGGCAGGTTCCTCAATGGGCAGCCCTACCCCTATTGCTGCAGCCATAGGTTCCTCGACCATGTATACCTCTCTGGCGCCTGCTTTTTCAGCTGATTCGCGTACAGCCCGCTTCTCAACCTCAGTGATGCCCGACGGTATACTGATTACCATCCTTGGCCTTACTAAAACCCTTCTGTCATGAACCTTGTTGATAAAATAACGGACCATTCCTTCTGTAATTTCAAAATCTGCTATAACTCCGTCCCGCATCGGCATAGTTGCTACTATATTTCCGGGAGTCCGACCCAGCATCCGCTTTGCCTCTTCTCCCACTGCTAAAACGCCGGAGCTTCCCTTTCTAATAGCCACCACCGAGGGTTCGCATAAAACAACGCCTCTGTCCTTTACGTAAACCAGGGTACTGGATGTGCCCAAATCCATCCCCATGTCGTTGGAAAACATACGCCTAATATAAATAAAACTCTTTTTTAAAAACTCAGTAAATTTCTCTTTATCAAACTTAACGGATTTTTCCATTTTATTCTCCATTATTAATTGAGGCGAAAGAAATTATAACAAATGTCCCAACTTAAGTCAACAGGATAATAAAAACCTGGTTTTTCAGCGCCGAGCCTGCAAAAGCTTTATCAACTCCATAAAGCCGGGAAAGGAGGTACTAATACAATCTATATCCTCTACCGTAGTTTCTCCATCTGCCAGGCATCCGGCTATAACCATGGTCATAGCTGTCCTGTGGTCGCCAAAACTTTTAAGTTTACCCGCCTTTAGCCTGGATGGTCCTTTAACAATTATTGTATCGCCTTGAGCAGTTATATCTACGTCCATGAGCCGTAAATTCGTAAGCATAGAATTTATTCTGTCTGTCTCCTTAACCCTTAGCTCACCGACACCTTTAATTACAGTCTTACCGGAAGCGAAGGCAGCGGTTAATGCAAGGGCGGGAATTTCGTCTATCATTTTCGGTATCTGGTCAGCCTCAACTATTATGGATTTCAATTTAGAGCTTCTAACAATGATATCTGCATATGGTTCAAGGTCTTCTCCTTTTATATTTACTATATCAATATCAGCACCCATTTTTTTCAAAGTATCGATAAAACCTCTGCGAGTAGGATTTATCCCGCATGATTTAATAATTATTTCTGACTCCGGCAACAGTAAAGCCAAAGCTATAAAAAACGCGGCGCTGGATATATCAGACGGTATAGTTAATTCGCCCGGGCTTATTAAAAGGCTACCTCCTGTTACTGAAATTCCGCCATTAACAGAGACTTTGGCATTGAAAAGTTTAAACATTCTTTCAGTGTGGTCTCTTGATTGTTGCGGCTCAGTTATGTGAGAGGTGCCGCCGGCATATAGAGAGGCTAACATGATACAGGATTTAACCTGTGCGCTTGGAATCGGTAAAGTGTAATTGATAGCCCGAAGAGGCCTTATTCCTTTTATCTTTAAAGGTGCAAAATTTGCATCATCGGCTCCTTCTACGTTGGTTCCCATCATTCGCAATGGATGTGTGACTCTTTTCATAGGTCTTTTACAGAGGGACTCATCACCGGTAAGTAGTGCTTCAAACTCCTGCCCCGCGAATATGCCAAGCAGCAATCTCATAGAAGTTCCGGAATTGCCTAAGTATATTTCTGAATCAGGCTTGGATAAGCCGTATAGACCCGTTCCGTTTATCAAAAATTGATTACTGGCTAATCTTTGAATCTCTACCCCCATCTTTTCAAAAGCAGACATGGTATGCAAACAATCATCAGATGCTAAAAAATTCCTTATCAAAGTAGGGCCTTTAGCAATAGAAGCAATTATTACGGCACGATGGGATATTGATTTATCTCCGGGCAGGATTATCTCTTTCCTTATGGCAGGTATTTTACATACTTTTACGTCGGTCATTTCGTATATGCACCGTTTTGAGAAGCAAAGTGGCAAGTATCCCCGTAAAGGGGCATTTGCTACTTTGCTTTCCCAAACGGTGCTATTCTCTTGACCTTATCGGATGGCATAAGATCAACGTTAGTAAAACCCGCAGCTGGTACCGTGCTGGACATATCTGCAAAAACTTTCTCCACCACAACTCTGGAAATTAATATATTGTCCCGATAGACACCTAAGATATCTCCCACTATTATTCCATTTTCAGAACCAACATCTATTATTGCAAAACCGTACTTATCGTTTATTTCCAATATAGAGCCGTCGGAAACTTCGGATAATTTTACAATTATTTTTTCAAGCTCTATCTCTCCTCCCGGCTTAATATATTTCTTTATATCTTCTTCAAGATCCCTTTTGGCATTACTTAATTTTGCAATTTCATCATCAGTGTATTGGCGCTCTCTTGTTATCTCATTTAATTTAGATTTTAAACTATCCCTGTCTTTAATCAAGCTTTCCAGTTCTTCTTTAAGGCTGGTTAACTGGATACGTTTATTTTGCAATTTATAAATTACTTTTTCTTTCCTATTTCTAAGTTCAGATACTTGGATGTTATAGGCATCTATTTGATTTTCAGATTCAGCAATCTTTTGTTGGAAAAGTTTGTTTTCCTGTTCTAAAATAGCGATTTTTTCTTTTGCTTGGTCTATTTGCTTTTTAACTGATTCTATTCTTTTTTCAATCGAAGAAAGTTCCAACCTTTCCTGTTTTAATTGAGAATAAGATATAATTCCCGAAACAGCTGCTGCGAATAAAACAATCGAGATTATTATTATAAAAAGATTCTTCATTCTTTAAACTTCTCCCAGGTAAACCTTATTGCCCGGTCTTAGTCGATAGGCATCTAAATCTTTGCCGCCGGATGCAGCCGAAATATTTTCTCTAACCGTCTCTACAGAAACTTCTCCAAGCAGTCTATGGTTATCATATACTTTCAAACGGTCCCCCTCCTTTAGGCCATTGCGTTTTCCCAGGCTTATCACTATAAAGTTAAATTCGCGATTGACCACCAAAACCTCTCCCTTTAAAGGGGTTGTTTTACTGGATGATATCAGAGGAAGACTAACTGTCGGCGAAGTCGCCTCGGTAGCTGCGGGTTCAATTTCGGTTCCTGCCATAGAAATTGCTTTTTGCGGTAACCGTTCTTTTCCCTCCGATTTTATTCCGCTTATACGCATCATCCTTTTAAGGTGCCTCTCTAATGCAGTTGTGGTCTGTTTCAATATAGCCAGACGATTTTCTAAATCGAAAACCTCAGAGCTAGCGGAAGAAATTTTTTCGGTTAGTTCTTTTTTCTGGCCTAATAAATCTTTTATTTCCTGTTGTGAGGAAATCATATCCTTTTCTATCGCGGCTAATTGTTGCTCTGACTTATCATATATTTTTTCAATCTGGATAATTTGCACTTCTAAAGAAGCGGATTCCCTGGATAATTCATCTAATCTTTTTTCAAATTGGTTTTTTAGTTTTTCTTTGTCTTTAAAATCATCCTGCAGCCTGTTTAAAGAAGTCCTTAATATGTTGAGTCCAACAGCCGCCTCTTTCTTTAAACCTTTCTGTCCTTCTTTCGAAATAAAAAGCCCTATTGATAAGATGACCAATATAACTGCAGTCACTACCAACAGGGTTTCTTTTGTATTTTTAGTCATATGGAGTTCTGGGGTGTCAGACACCAGGAATGAACAATGCACTCCCCCAGTGTCTGGCGCCTACTGCATTGCTACTTTGCTTTCCCAAACGGTGTAATTCTTTTTCTCTTTTACTAACTTATAGTATAACGCTAATATTGTCAATAGTAAAAAGTTTATTCTTGCCTTTCCAGCTTTTTAAACTCTACCGGCAAGGGCGATTCGAAATATAGGTCATTGCCTTTTATTGGGTGTTTAAACTTAAGGCTAACCGCATGAAGCATAACCCGTTCTACTTGCCTGCCGTTAGACAAGGCTCCAGGGCCGCCGTAACGTGTATCGCCCAGAATGGGATGGCCCATATAAGAGGTGTGGACCCTTATCTGATGAGTCCTTCCTGTCTCTATGCTTATCAATAATTTTGTAAACTCTTTAAATTTTTTCAATACCTTATAATGCGTAACTGCCGACTTGGCGCTTCTCCCTGCCAATGTTACAGCCATCTTCTTTCTATTTCTGATTGAGCGGCCGATAGGTAATTCTACCTTCCCGGTCTGTAAGGGGACTTTTCCTTTTACAAAAGCAATATATTTTTTAACTATGCTTCTTTGTTTAAACTGTTTAACCAATTCTTTATACGAAATGTCTGTTTTGGCTAAAACGATGAGGCCCGAAACATCTTTATCCAACCTATGAACAACGCCGGGTCTTAACGGGCTACCTAAATTTGCAAGTTTTCCATCGCAGTAAAACAGCAAAGCATTTACCAGCGTGTGAGAATAATTTCCATAAGCAGGATGAACCACCATGCCGGTTGGTTTATTGACTACTATGATATCCTTATCTTCATAGATTATTTCAACAGGGATATTTTCTGCAACTACACTCGGAATTTTCGGGGGAGGGGGGAGGAAGGTTATTTCATCATTCTGTTTTAATCTGTAACTAACTTTTGCACCTTTGTTGTTTACCAGAACAAATCCATCTTTTATAATCTTTTTTATAAAACTGCGTGAATATTTGTCTTTTAAGGCGTTTGCTAAAAATATATCCAATCTCTGTTTTGTGTCTTCATTGCTAACTTTGAATTTCCTCACACTTAATCCTTACAACTTAAACCTTAATCCTTGGCTTTAGCAGCTGCCACGCTAATATAATAACACCGATAGTGATGCTTGAATCTGCAATATTAAACACGGGCCAGACCTTAAAGTCGATAAAATCAATAACTGCGCCCAATCTTAACCTATCGACGAGATTGCCAAGAGCACCGGCCAGAATCATAGAAATGGAATAAACAAAAATTTTCCCTTTCTTGGTGGGGACACTCTGCTGCACAAAAAGGCTTAACTTCCAAGCTCCCTTTTCCTGCTGCAGGCTGTCCCTAAGTGCTAGTGCTAAAAAAAGTATGGTAATTAGGGATATTAATATAAAAAGGAGGGTTTGATCAGGTAATATTCCGAACCCGCCGCCGGTATTAAGGGTAGGAGTTACAGAGAAGATGCCT
>CP070655.1:570416-600810 GCA_020354945.1 Candidatus Omnitrophota bacterium | reverse complement strand
TTTGAAACCTTTCTAAATTTCTTATCTGTTGTAGTCGGGCTGGCTAAAAATATTGTGTTAAATTTAAATTTTCTTGATAGATTGATAAATTCATCTGCTTCTTCTACCGGTAAATCCGGTATAATGGCTCCGTCTGCTCCAGCTTTTGTTGCATCTTTAACGAATCTCTTTAATCCATATTTTATGACAGGGTTATAATATCCCATCAAAACAATCGGTATCTGGGTTTTTCTTCTTAGCTTCTTGATTAAAGCGAAAATCTTATAAAGATTAACACCCTTTTCTAATGCCCTTTCTGAAGCAGCTTGAATAGTCGGCCCATCTGCTAAAGGGTCGGAAAATGGCATACCCAACTCAATTATATCTACCCCGGATTTTTCTAATGTTATTACTAAGTCTTCAGTTGTATCTATATCCGGATCCCCTGCGCAAACGTAGACAATGAACGCTTTTTTGCGTTTCTTCCTCAATTCTTTAAATTTTTTATCTATTCTATTCATTCAATAACCCCTAAATTCTTCACAATGTCTATATCCTTATCACCTCTGCCCGATAAACACACAATCACAACCTCATCCTTTTTTGTTTTAGGCATAAGGTTTTTAAGATATGCTATAGCATGAGCTGATTCTATGGCAGGTATAATTCCTTCTTTTTCAGAAAGGAGTTTGAAGGCTTCCAGAGATTGCTTATCAGTAACTGCTACATATTCAGCCCTTTTTGTCTTTTTATAAAATGAATGTTCAGGGCCAACTCCGGGATAATCCAAACCAGGAGCTAAAGAATGGGCTATTTTTACCTGTCCGTCCTTATCTTGCAGTAGATAGCTCCTTGCGCCATGAAGCACACCCAACTCTCCTTTTATTAAAGTGGCTGCGTGTTTACCGCTTTTTAAACTAATGCCTGCTGCTTCAACTCCAATAAATTTTGCTTTTGTTTTATAAAATGGGTGAAATAAACCAATAGAGTTACTCCCGCCGCCGACACAGGCAACGAGATAATCAGGAATCTCCTTTCCTATAGCTTTAAGCTGCTGTTTTACCTCTCTACCAATGACTGTTTGGAAATCTCTTACCATCATAGGATATGGATGAGGTCCTACTACCGAACCTATTATATAATAGGTATCTCTGACATTCGTAACCCAGTCTCTGATGGCTTCATTTGCTGCGTCCTTTAAAGTGCACGAGCCGCTTTTAACTGGGATTACCCTCCCCCCCAATAATTTCATACGAAATACATTGAGCGCCTGCCTTTTAATATCCTCCGTTCCCATATATACATCACATTTTAGGCCAAACATAGCGGCTACAGTAGCTGTGGCAACACCATGTTGGCCTGCGCCGGTTTCAGCTATAACCCTGGGCCTTTTCATCCTTACTGCTAAAAGCCCCTGGCCCAATGTATTGTTAATCTTATGAGCGCCGGTATGGCAGAGGTCTTCCCTTTTAAGGTATATTTTTGCTTTGTTCCATATCCCGGTTAGATTTTCTGCATAATATAATGGCGTGGGCCTTCCTGCATATTGACGAAGGTAATAGTTTAGCCTATTTTGAAACTTTTCATCCTTCTTGGCCTTATTGTATTGCTTCTCTAATTCCTCCAGAGCGCTCATTAGAGTCTCCGGGACATATTTACCACCGTATATGTCAAAATAACCTTTTTTGTTTGGTAACATTTTCATTCTTTATCCTTTCAGATTTGCAAAGACATACGCAAAAATTTTTGCAGTATCAAGCAAACTCTTAACCCATATATACTCATTGTCAGCGTGGCAGCGGCCGCCGCCCTCAGCAGAATAGCCTATACAAGGTATACCCTTTTCCATTAAAAATCTCATATCCGTAGCGCCGGCCATTATGGCGAACTTCGCTTTTTTCACTAACGCCTGATTTATTGCTTTGCTAAAAGAATTTGATAGCTTATTCCGGAAATTGCAGACAGCGCAATCCTGTTCAACTATAGTTTTGATTTTTACTTTTAAATCTTTCATCCGCTTCCTTGCTTTATTAACGCATTCATACAACTCTCTCTTCACTGTTGTTATATTTTCTTCAGGCAAAAATCTTCTGTCAATTGTAAAACCGGACACATCAGGAACAATGTTGGTTTCGCCGCCACCCCATAATCGTCCGCCTAAAACCATCGTAGAAAATCTATCCCTTTTATCTCTGGTCATATAAACTGTCCGGCGTTTAGATATTTTTTTGTTAAGATTCATCAGCTCTTGCGTAACAGCAACGAGCTTTTCAAAAGAATTTATTCCTTTATATGGCTTGGAGGCATGGGCAGATTTACCTTTTACCTCTATCTTAAACCATAAAACGCCTTTGTTCCCGTAGGATAAGAATCTACCGGCATAACCTTCGCCTATACCGTAATCGGAGTTTATGATTTTATTTTTTACAAGATAACCAAAACCAGTCTCGCCGCCAATCTCTTCATCTGGAGTAAAAGAAAATTCTAAATTACATCCGGGTTCTAAATTATATCTTCTTAAAGCAGAAACAGCCATAAGGTAACAGGCAATATTGCCTTTCATGTCTTCGGTCCCCCTGCCATAGATTCGTCCATTTTTTACTACCGGTCTAAAAGGGTCTGTATGCCAGTCGCCACCTGCGGGAACAACATCATAATGCCCGTTTATATGAACGGTTCTATTTGAACCGACATTCCATTTAGCTAAAAGGCATATACGTTTTTCACGGCTGTCTATTTTATATCTTTTTAACACCGACTTAGGCACAACTATTCTTTTAGTTACCAACCTCAATCTTTTGCATCTTTGCTCTAATATCTTCAAAATTTTGCTATAATTTTCACCCGGAGGGTTCACTGTAGGTATGGAAACCAGCTCCTTTGTAAATTCTATCAATTCTCCTTTTCGAGAATCTATGTATTCAAAGACCTTCTTATGCATCCTGGGCCATCTTCTCTAACCTGGCTATTCTATCTTCCAGCGGTGGATGGGTGCTAAAAAGCCTAACCAATCCAGAACCGCTTAAAGGATTGACTATAAAAAGATGGGCAGTATTAGGATTTGCTCCTCGCATAGGTATCCGCTTTGAAGCCATGGTAAGCTTTCTTAATGCATTGGCCAATGAAAGGGGCGTACCGGATATGCGTGCCCCTGATTCATCTGCCTGGTATTCCCTGGTGCGTGAAATAGCTAATTGTATTAACATCGCTACGATAGGGGCAATAATACTCATAACTAAAATACCAATAATATTTCCACCACGACTACCTCTGCCTCCTCTAAAAAAAGTTGTCCATCGGGCCATATAGGCAATCATTGAAATCGCCCCCGCTATGGTAGCGACTACGGTTTGAATGAGAATGTCTCTGTTTTTTACATGGGCAATTTCGTGGGAAAGTACTCCGCGCAATTCATCCTCAGAAAGAATACTCAAGATGCCGTGGGTAACCGTTACTGCTGCATGATTAGGGTCTCTCCCAGTAGCGAAAGCATTAGGGGTCTTCGTAGGTATTATATAAATCTTGGGCATGGGTACACTGGCAGCGTGGGCCAAATCTGAAACTGCTCTGAAAAGTACAGGGAATTCTGCTTCCTGGGCTGGCTGCGCTCTATAAATCGCCAGGACTATCTTGTCTGAATACCAATAACTTACAAAATTTAAAACCAGGGCAAAGCAGAATGCAACTATAACCCCTACCCTTCCCCCAATAGCTGCCCCGAGCCATATAAGTAATAATGTAAGCAGTGTTAAAAGAAATGCTGTCTTAAAAAAGTTTTTCATTTTTGCGCCTCCAAAATTTTCAAAGAAAATTTTGCACCGAATCACGAAATTTCGTGAGAGGGCTACAATGTTTTCGCCTGTTCTATAAACTTCTTAATTAATTCTGGATCTTTTCTTCCCGGTGAAATCTCTACGCCGCTTGAGACATCCACTGCATATGGTTCGACCAATTCTATGGCCTCTTTTACATTTTCAGGATTAAGCCCGCCTGATAAAATTATTGGCACATTGTATGCCTTGGCATCCTTGGCAAGTTTCCATTCAAAATTTTCACCTGTGCCGCCATATACATCTTTTTTAAAAGCGTCGAGCAAGAAAAAATTTACATCATAGGAAGCCATCTGTTTTATGGAATCTTTATTTTTCACCCTTATAGCCTTAATTATCCTTTTATTGAAAGCGTTGCAATAATCCGGTGTTTCATCACCATGAAACTGCAAAATGTCTATTTCCTTAATCTGGTTGAGAATATCGGTAACAGTCTCTTTCTGTTCATTGACAAACAGTGCCACTTTCTCGACCCCCCCGGGTAAGCTGGATATAATATCTCCTGCTCTATCCGGCCTTATATATCTTGGGCTTTTTTCATAAAATACAAATCCCAGCATATCACATCCAGCCAAAACAGATGTCTGGGCATCTTCGAAATTGGTTATCCCGCAAATCTTCACCTTTATCATTATTTTCCCAGCAACTCTTTTACCTTTGCACCGATATCTTCGGCATCCATAAACACTTCACCGGCTAATACCGCATTAGCGCCCAAGCTTTTAAAGAACATCAAATCTGAGTTTGACTTTATGCCGCTCTCAATAACTATTATTTTGCCTT
Source organism: Candidatus Omnitrophota bacterium (assembly GCA_020354945.1). Classification (GTDB taxonomy): domain Bacteria; phylum Omnitrophota; class Gorgyraeia; order JABMRG01; family JAFGKX01. Next base: position 596,218 of record CP070655.1, on the reverse strand, counting down.
TGGGGATTAAGCCGATAAGGTTTTCGGCTGTCTTTAAATTCAACTTAAAAGTATGTAGGTCCCTGTTATTTATCCCTATCAATTCTGCTCCAGCTTTTATAATTTTATCCAGGTCTTCTTCGCTATGCGCTTCTGCTAAAGAATCCATATTAAAAGATAAAGCTATATCTTTAAATTTTATGAGCTGCTCCACAGAGAGAATATCGGCTATAAGAAGGATGGCATCGGCCCCATAATAAAAAGATTCATATATTTGATATTCATCTACAATAAAATCTTTTCTTAATATAGGTAGAGTGCATATTTTCTTAATCTTATTTATATAATCAAGAGAGCCTGAAAAATATTTCTCTTCTGTAAGTACTGAAATAGCACTTATGCCGTTTACCTGATATATTTTAGCAATCTCTGCTGGATCAAAGTCTTTGCGTATAATGCCCCGGCTAGGAGAGGCCTTTTTTATCTCGCCTATAAGATTTATATCACCACACCTGGATATTGCGTATTTGAAGTCGCGCCTTGTGCCTTGAGTTTGCTTAAGCTTTCCTATAAGCTCATCCTGTGGTAATTTCTCCTTGGCTTTTGCAATAGCCTTTTCCTTTTCTTCTATTATCTGGGCTATCATCTACTAAACTCCTTCAACTGGTTCAGTTTTTCAAGAGCTGCCCCTGAATCTATAGATTCTTCCGCTCTTTTAATCGCTCCTTTTATAGTCTTTGCACCAGAAGCAGCATAAATTGCATAGCCCGCATTTAACAAAACCACATCCCTCTTAGGCCCTTTTTCTCCTTCCAGAACCAGCAGCACAGCCCTGGCATTTTCCTGGGCATTGCCACCCTTTATAGCTTTTAATGGGGCCCTTTTAAAGCCGTGTTTCTCCGGCGTTATGATATATGTTCTTACTCTTTTATTTTTTAGTTCTGAAACCTGGGTAGGGCCTGTTATAGAAATCTCATCCAAGGTATCCAGCCCATGAACAACAAAGGCCCGTTTTACTCCGAGATTATTTAAAACCCGGGCCATAACCTTTGTAAGATTCCTATCATATACCCCTAATACCTGGCAAGTGGCATTGGCCGGATTTGACAAAGGGCCAAGGATATTAAATATGGTTCTAATGCCTATAGCCTTTCTAACAGGCACTGCATATTTCATAGCACTATGAAATAACGGCGCAAACATAAATCCTATACCTATAGTTTTGGTGCATTTCTCAACTTGCTCAGGGGTAAGATTTAAGTTTATACCCATCTCTTCCAACACATCCGCACTGCCACACCGGCTGGAAGCTGATCGGTTGCCGTGTTTGGCAACCTTTATTCCGCAACCCGCCACTACAAAGGAAACCGTTGTAGATATATTAAAAGTATTTGTGCCACTGCCTCCTGTCCCGCAGGTATCAACAATAGTCTCCCCTTCTATATTTATCTCGTCACGGTCTATGTCTACAGAGCCTCTCACATCAATCCTGGCAGCAAATTTGCGCATTACCTTGGCTCCGGCTGTAATCTCGTCAACCGTTTCTCCTTTTAAGCGTAAACCAGTAATAAATGCGCTTATCTGGGTAGGTTCTGCCATACCGCTCATTATCTCTTCAAAGGCCTGGGTCATCTCTTGTTGAGTTAAATCTTTTTTCTCCGCTATTTTCATAATTGCTTCTTTTATCATTTATCGCTTCTCCTTCACCGCCAGTCTACGAACTACGAACTACTTACTTAGCTCAAGAAAGTTTCCCAATATATGTTTTCCTTCTTTGGTCAATATCGATTCTGGATGAAACTGCACGCCCCACACCGAATGCTTTCTATGTTTTATAGACATTGTTTCTTTCTGTTTAGTTTGGGCAATCACATTAAAACAATCCGGCAAATTCTTTTTCTCTACGATAAGGGAATGATATCTTGTGGCTTCAAAGGGATTTTTTACATTTCTAAATATCGTCTTTCCATTATGGTAAATAAAAGAGGTCTTGCCATGCATCAGTCTTTTGGCAGCCGTTATCTTTCCACCAAAAACTTCTGCTATACACTGATGCCCTAAACAAACGCCTAAAATGGGTATTTTACCTTTAAAACTGGCAATTACATCATTCGATATTCCAGCATCTTTTGGCCTGCCAGGACCGGGTGAGATAACAATGTAATCAGGCTTAAGTTTTTTAATCGTATCTATGTCAATCTTATCGTTTCTGTAAACTTTTATCTTTTGGTGCAATTCTCCTAAATACTGAACCAGGTTATATGTAAAGGAATCGTAATTATCAATTAGCAATATCATTGGACGCTCCTTGCTGATGCTATGGCTTTTAGCATAGCCGCTGCCTTGTTTTGAGTCTCCTTATATTCATTCTCAGGCACTGAGTCTGCAACAATACCAGCGCCGGCCTGGACATATGCTGTGTTATTCTTTATTATAATCGTCCTTATGGTTATACATGTATCCATATTCCCCGAAAAAGAAAAATATCCGACACAACCTGCATACGGACCCCTTCTGATATTTTCCAACTCATCTATTATTTCCATAGCTCTGATTTTAGGGGCGCCGGTTACTGTGCCTGCTGGAAAAGATGCCCGCAGAACATCGAATGAGTCTTTTCCTTTTTCAAGAGTCCCGGCACAATCGCTGACAATATGCATAACATGGGAATATTTTTCTATAACCATAAATTCACCAATTTTTATTGTGCCTGTTTTGCATGCTCTTCCAAGGTCATTTCTTGCTAAATCAACGAGCATCAGATGCTCAGCCCTCTCTTTCGAATCGGAAAGCAAATCTATTATTAGTAAATTGTCCTCCTGTTCATCTTTGCCCCTTTTGCGTGTTCCGGCAATAGGCCTTATTCTAACAATACCTTGTTCAGACCTTACCATAATTTCCGGTGAAGAACCGATGAGTTTCAAGCTCCCGAAAGAAAGGTAAAACATATATGGCGACGGGTTTATAGAACGTAATGCCATGTATGCATTCAAGGGGTCTTTGTTAAATCTGGCTTTAAATCTTTGAGAAATGACCACCTGGATTATATCTCCTTTTTTAATGTAATCTTTAGCCTTACTTAAAATTTTTTTAAAATCGCCCTTTTTAAAATTGGATTTTACTCCCGAGGGCTTCTGTTCATATTTAATCTCGGGAATAGATTCATTTGTGGATTTGTTTAATTTATCGATTATGGAATCTATTCGCTTAACAGCTTTATTATACTGTTTTATTAAATCATTCTTTAATTTTGATTGTATATGTGCATTGGAAACAACCTTTATCTTGTGGGTTATATGGTCAAATATTAATATGGTGTCTGTTAGCATCAAGATGGAATCATATAATTTGAGGTCGTCGCAACAGGTATCTGGAATATCCTCAAAATATCTAATACAATCATAACCTATATAACCTACCAGGCCTCCGTAAAAACGGGGCAATCCTTTAACCTTTGTGGTTTTAAAATTACTCATAAATTTTTTTATATAATCAAAAGGGTCATCACAATATAGTGTTTCATTTCTAGATTTACCCCTGATGGTAACTTTATTTTTCTTTATAAAAATGACAACAGATGGATCGCTCCCTAAGAAAGAATACCTGGCTATTCTTTCTTCTCCTTCAACGGATTCAAACAGGAAAGAATTTTTACTTCTTATTCTTTTATAGGCTAATAATGGGGTGATGAAATCTGCAAAAATTTCTTTATGTACAGGTATCAGATTTGCCTTATTAGTTTTCTTTATAAATTCTTTTTTACTCGGTAAATACATCTTTAAAATTTAAAATTAAAAATGCAAAATGTAAAATTACAGTTCAAAATTTAAAATTTTTAATTTTTCACTTTTAATTTTTTACTTTCCTATACACCTTCTCCGGGTCAAACACCTTCCTGCCCACTGTTTTAATAGTCTCTTCTGAAACTCTTCTATAAAAACAGCTTCTGTATCCATTATGGCAGGCACCGACTCTTTGGGCCACTTTTATGAGTAGACAATCAGAGTCGCAATCAACATATATGCCTTTTACAGATTGAGTAAAACCGGATGTTTTTCCTTTAGGCCATAATCCGCCTCTGGAGCGAGAATAAAAATATGTTCTTTTGGTATCTATGGTCTTCTCCAATGCTTCCCTGTTCATATACGCAACCATTAATACTGTTCTTGTCCAATAATCTTGTATGACAACTGGAATAAGTCCTTTTTCATCATATTTTAATCTATCCATCCAGCTCATTACTCCTCCCCCGCTATTTCATTCGCTTCCTGTAAAGTAAATTTTCCTTCGTACAAGGCCTTGCCAACAATTATGCCTAAAAGATTTCTCCTGTTTAACGCCTTTATGGACTTAATATCATCCAGAGAAGAAATGCCGCCTGAAATAATAACATTACAAGATGCACGGTTCAGTACATCTTCTATTATATTTAAATTAGGGCCTTCCATTGTCCCGTCTTTTAATATATCTGTATAGATAATGGTTTTTATGCCGATATCATTAACTCTTTGTATAAGTTCCTTCGCTTTGATAGAAGTTTGCCTCTTCCACCCTTCAGAGATAATTTCGCCTCTGGCGGCATCGATACTTACTACAACTACATCAGCGTATTTTTTGATAAGTTTTTTTAGAAAACTTTCGTCTGCATATGCCCTAGTGCCTATAACCACTCTTTTCACACCACAAGATAGAACCTGCTCAACTTCGCCCTCAGTTCGCAACCCCCCTCCTAATTCAATAGGAATTTTTATGGACGAGGTTATTTCTCTGATAATGGGCAAATTCTTAAGTTTTCCTAAAAATGCCCCGTCAAGGTCAACTACATGTAACATTCTGGCGCCGTCTCTTTCCAATCTTTTTGCAACATTAACAGGGTCGCCTGAATAGACAGTCTCTTTTGTAAAATCACCTTGAAGCAAACGGACAACTTTTCCCATTCGTATATCTATAGCCGGCAGTATTATCATGTCTAAGTCTAAGGACGTTTCTGAAGCGTCCCTTTACAGCCTTCCTTTAGTTGACGGTGTTTCACCTCTTCGGCGTGGTTGGATTCTAACCGCTTCACATAAAGCCCTGCCAAATGCTTTGAAAACAGCCTCTAGTATATGATGTAAATCTTCACCTTTTAATGTATCTATATGCAAATTAATCCCGCTTGCAATAGAAAAAGCATTAAAAAAATGTTTCGCAGACTGTATGTCATATGTTCTACGCTCTGTAGCAGAGGGAGCGGCTCTGTGTGTCTTAAAATGTAAAGATGACCTTCCGGATATATCCAGCACCACTCTTACTTTTGCCAGGGCTTCATCCATTGGAATGAAGCTTGAGCCAAATCTATTTATGCCCTTCTTCGCGCCTAAGGCTTTTTTGAAAGCTCCACCAAGGCAAAGGCCTATATCTTCATTAGTGTGATGTATATCAACGTCTAAATCGCTCTTTTTAACGGCGAGTTTTAAATCGAATAAGCCGTGGTAAGTGAATAGTTCAAGCATATGAGTCAAAAAACCTATCCCGGTCTTTATCTTTGTCTTTCCTTTCCCGTCTATGTTCAATTCAACAGAAATATCAGTCTCTTTAGTCTTTCTCCTAACCTTCGCCTTTCTCATTTAAACCTCTCCTTCACCGATTCGATATGCTTAGGCAATTCCTCTAAAGCGGCTATCCTTTCTACGTCTTTGATGGTATTCTCTAAGGCCTTCTTAGAATAAGAGATTACATGTGAGCCTTTTAAAAAATCCCAAATGCCAAGCCCTGAGAAAAACCTGGCCGTGCCACCAGTAGGTAAAACATGGCTCGGCCCTGCAACATAATCTCCTATCACTGCAGGTGAATACTGGCCCAGGAATACTGCGCCTGCATTCTTTATCTTCTTTAAGATTTTCCCCGGATTTCTCACCATTAATTGTAAATGTTCCGGTGCTATGCGATTGGCTATATCTATTGCCTCATCCAAATTTTTTACCTTTATAATATAACCTTTACCGGAAAATTCCTTCATAACCTTGACCATAGATTTTGATGTTGCAATCAGAATAGATAATCCTCCGATGTGCTCTGATTGAGCAGTCATATCTGCTGCTACAAGCTTTGGGTCAGCATCCCGGCTAGCAATAATAACCACTTCGCTGGGGCCGGCTAGCATGTCAATATCAACATAACCAAATACTTGCCGTTTGGCCTCAGTAACATATTGATTTCCAGGGCCGACAATCTTATCTACCTTAGGTATTGTCCTGGTGCCAAATGCCAATGCGGCAATTGCCTGAGCTCCTCCTGCTTTGTAAATCTCTTTAACACCAAGTAAATTGGCCACCGCTAAAATGTGGCCATTGATAGTCTGATATTTATTCGGGGGGCTTACCAGAATAACCCTTTCTACCCCAGCTACTTTTGCAGGAAGCACGGTCATATATACTGTTGATATAAGCGGGGCTGTCCCTGAAGGAACGTATATACCAACAGATTCTATAGGCTTTATTGCCTCTCCTAAAATAACGCCTTCTTTATCTTTTATCCTCCACGATTTCTTAAGCTGCCTTTTATAAAATTTGGTTACGTTTTCTATAACCACCTTTAGATTATTAACAAACGCAGGGTCTACGTCCTGATAGGCGCCGTTTACTTCCCTGCCCGAAACCTTAAGCTGCTTGGGTTTAAGTTTAACCTTATCAAATTTCCTGGTATAGCGTATCAATGCTTTATCGCCTTCTCGCTTTATATCATCGATTATTCTGGAGACTTTGTTGGCTATTTTTCTGCTACAGGTATAATTTCTGTTATAAAGCCTGCTAAATTCTTTACCCGATGTTTTTATTAACTTCACTTCTTTAACTCCTCGAAACTTTCATGTTTTTGTGCTGGAGGGTGGCACCTTGGAAGACGTCCCCAGTTCCTTTAAAATAATCTTTTTACCTTTATCGAGCATACTTTTAAGGTCAGATATATCTTTAATTCCACCTTGCGCCATGTCAGGTTTACCTCCGCCGGAACAACCGGCTGCTGAGGCTATCTTAGATATTAATGTACCTGAGTTGAAACCTTTCTTTACCATATCCGTACTCATAGCAAGGATAAGATATGCTTGCTTATCATATACAGAGATTAACATTGCTATCCAGTCTTTATCTTTTAACTTTTCTCTTATAACATCAATGGCATTTCGTAAAAGCGCAGGATCCGCTCCCTCTAATTTTGAAAAAATAAAAAATATCCCGTTTATCTTTTCAGCTTCCTTTATAAGAGTTTCTACAGAGCGCCTTGCCTCTTTTAATGCAGCCTGCCTTAGTTTCTTTCCCAATCTATCAAAATCTGAAATCAATGTCTTAAGTTTATTGGCAGCATCCTGAGGTTTACATTTTAAAATCGCGTATATATCTTTAAGGGCTGCTTGCTGCTGATTAATTATATCAATTGCTGCTTTATCGGTAACAGCTTCTATTCTTCTTATCCCGCTGGCTACAGACCCTTCGGATATTATCTTAAACATTCTAATATCTTTGGTATTTTCAATATGAGTACCTCCGCATAGCTCCATGCTATAGTCTCCGGCAGAAACCACCCGCGCTTATTTATCATATTTATCTCCGAAAAAGGCGAGTGCGCCTTTTTCTTTAGCGTTATCAAAATCCATAACATTGCAGTGGATAGAATCTGCCTGCCTTATCTTCTCATTTACCAATTGCTCAACTCTATCAAGTTCGTACTGGCTTAAAGCTTTAAAATGGGTAAAATCGAATCTTAACCTATCCGGCGCTACTAAAGAACCCTGCTGTTGAACATGTTCGCCTAATACCTTACGCAAAGCGCCTTGTAAAAGATGGGTTGCAGTATGATTCTTTGCTATAGCCGATCTCCTTTCTCCATCTACTTGAGCAACCACCAAATCAGCCTGTTTTAATTTACCTTTTTCTACTTTTGTCTTAAGCAATATGGCATCTGCTTCCCTTTTTGCATCCAGGACCATGGCTAAAAGCTTCTTTGAGCTTAATATTCCGGTATCGCCGAGCTGTCCGCCGGATTCTCCATAAAAAGGGGATTTATCAAGAATTACATCGCCAGTTTCACCTCGTTCAAGCTGCTTTACTTCATCCTCATCCTTAAATATCTTTATTACATTGGCTTTAGTTTTTAATTTTTCATAACCGAGGAATTTAACCTTTTCTCTGGCTATAGGTTCTTTAAATATAGCGGAAGCCATTATACTTTTTCTGCGCGATTGTTCACGCTGTTTTGCCATAAGTTGTTTAAATCCAACTTCATCTATTTTAAATCCGCAAACTTTCGCTAAATCTTTAGTTAAATCAAAAGGGAAACCATGGGTATCAAAAAGTTTAAAAACAAACTTTCCGGGGATTTTAAAGATTTTCTCTTCTTTAAGCCTTTCTATCTCATCCTCTAAGATCCTGGTGCCCTCTTTTAGAGTAGAGATAAACTTTTCCTCGGAGGCCTTTATAACCTGACTTATATCTTCTCGCCTTTTCTTCAACTCTGGATAAGGCCCCTGCATAACATTTGCAACCGATGATACCAACTTGTATAAAAATGGTTTCTCTACGCCTAAATTTCTCCCGTGCAAAGCCGATTTTCTTATAAGATTTCTTATTACATATCCCCGTTCCTCATTTGAAGGGACAATGCCGTCGCAAATTGCAAAACTTACTGCCCTTACATGGTCAGCTATTGCATGGATATCCTTTTTATGTTTATCAAACTCAAGCGGTTTATTAATGATATTTGTTATCTCGCGTTTAATAGCTTCGATAACCGGCTTAAAGAGGTCGGTTCCAAAATTATTCTTAACTCTTTGCATAACAGCGCACAGTCTTTCAAGGCCCATGCCTGTGTCTATATTTTTATTTGATAAAGGTTCTAAAACGCCGCCATCTTTTCTGTTAAATTGTGTAAATACTAAATTCCATACTTCGACAAATCTTCCGCAATCGCATCCTGGAGCGCACTCCGGTCTTCCGCAACCTGAATCCGGCCCATAATCATAAAAGATCTCAGAACAAGGACCGCAAGGGCCGTTTGGCCCTCTTTTCTTTGCTTCAGACGGCCAGAAATTTTCTTTATCGCCAAGTTTTACAATTCTGCATTTCGATATCTTTATTTTATCCTTCCATATATCGTAGGCCTGTTTATCTTCTTCGTATACTGAAACCCATAAGTTTTGAGTTTTTAGTTTTAAGTTTTTACTTAGAAACTCCCATGCCCATTTTATCGCCTCTTCTTTAAAATAGTCGCCAAAAGAAAAATTTCCAAGCATCTCAAAGAAGGTATGATGATATGATGTTATCCCTACATTCACAAGGTCATCTGTGCGCAGGCACTTCTGGCAAGAAGCTGCTCTGCTAAATTCTTTTATATTGCCTAAAAACTGCTCCTTGAATTGATTCATCCCGGCACTGGTAAAGAGCACTGTGGGGTCTCCCGCAGGAACCAGGGAATCGCTAGCCACTATGGTGTGTTTCTTGCTTTTGAAAAATTTTAAAAATTCTTTTCTTATCTGCTCATGAGTCATTTTGTCGGTTTTCAGTTGTCAGTTGCTTATAACTAATCGTAGATTTCATCCAACACTTTATATATTACATCAAAACAAAAGCCTCGCCGTTTAAGGTAATCGAATAAGCGCTTTTTTGCTTTTATCCCACCCTTGCGCGCAATGGCGGGATTTAGTTTTTTCACCCCGGTTAAAAGGCGAAGCTTTTTTGTTGCCAAACTTTTGGCAATTTCATATTCATTAAAATCTTTTTTTAACCGGCCTAAGGTATCATCTATTATCTGAGAATCTACACCTTTAAGAAGAAGCTCTCCTTTTATATTTGTTAAAGAAGACGATTTCCTCTGTATTCTAGTCAAAGCCCAGAGTCTGGCAAAACGTTTATCGTCTATTAATCCCTGTTGCTCAAACTCATGAATTACTCTATCTATAATTGCAGTATTATAACGTTGTAGTTTTAGTCTCTCTTGTAATTCCTTCCTGCTGCGTGGTCTGTATTTGAAAAGGCGATATGCATAAGATAGGGCTTTATCGAAGTTTTCCTCGTCAGTCATTTTCATGTATGGGGACACCCTGCAGCACGAAAAGTTTTGCGACATCTGGGCTCACTTTTCGTGCTGCAGGGTGTCCCCATCCGGGAAAATGTAATTTTCAATGCTCTTCTGGAGGCTTAACAACTGTGTAGCCCCTCTGGGTGCGTATCAAAGCATCGGCTGTAATCTTTTTTGTAATTTCTTTATAATCCTTTATATCTTTCACAGGCAAATTATTTATCCTATCTATTACATCACCCGGCCTTATCCCTGCCTCATCTGCAGGAGAGCCTGGCTTAATATTTACAACTACAATGCCCTCATGTTGAGCCAATCTGTACTTTCGCACTATCTCAGGTGTTATCGGAGCTACTTCTATGCCTCTCCAGGCTTTTTCGGTGGCAGCAACTTCTACCAATTCTTCTGCTTCTTCAGGACGTTTACCAATTTTTATCTCTAGTATCTTCTCTTTTTTATCTCTTATTATCTTCACCTTTACTTTTTCGCCTACCTTTGTATGGCCCACTCTGGTTATTAAATCGGTTAAACTGCTGACTTCTTTACCATCAAAAGTTTTTATAATATCTCCTTCTTTAAGCCCGCCTTTTTCAGCAGGGCTACCAGGTAAAACCTTTGCAAGGAGCGCACCTTTTCTATCGGGTAAGTTGAAATAATCTGCTAATTGCTGGTCTATCTCCTGAACATTTACACCAAGCCAACCATATAAGACTTCTTTGCCTTCGATAAGCTGCTCTATGATATATTTAGCTGTATTTATGGGTATGGCAAAGCCTACGCCTTGATAACCACCTGTGGTTGAAAATATGGCTACGTTTATACCTATCACCTCTCCTTTGATATTGACCAGGGGGCCTCCGCTATTACCCGGGTTTATAGCAGCATCTGTCTGGATAAGATTCGAATAATCTCTGCTTCTTGCCAAACGCCCTCCTATAAAGCGGTCCGTTGCTGAAATTACACCTACTGTAACTGTAGGCTGGGGACTGTGTACCATAAAACCAAACGGATTACCTACGGCAATAGCCCATTGCCCTATCTTTACCGTATCGGAATCACCCAATTTCGCAATGGGGATATCATTGGCATCTATTTTTACCACAGCAATGTCGCTACGAACATCCTTTCCTTTTACCGTCCCTTTGTATTCTCTGCCATCCGGTAAAGTTATGGTTATTTTGTCTGCTTCTCCTACAACGTGTTCATTGGTAAGGATGTAGCCTCTTTTGTCTATGATAATCCCGGAACCTAATCCTCTCTGTTTGAATTCCTGCTCCGGCATCTCTCCAAAAAAATCCTTGAAAAACCTGTCGAAAAAGTCCTCTTCGCCAAATGGGCTTTCCCTGAATGGACTTATGAACCGGCGGGCAGGGATTTTGTGAATCTGTTCTGTGCTGATTGATACTACAGAAGATCCGACTAATTCAGCTACTTTTACAAAAACATTTTCACCCTGCGGCCCTGCTGGTTTTCTAACCTCAATAGTTTTTTGTCCTTCTGCATTACCTTGGGGGGTAAAATCTAACTTAGTCGCAATTAAAATGCCACAAACCAAACCTATCAAAAGGATAGCAATAAAAACCGGAGTTTTTTTAACCATATATATCACCCCTCACTCGTTTCCAGAAGTTTCCATTATCTTCTTCTCTATCTCAGAAAGCAATTTCGGATTCTGTTTAAGGAAACTCCTGGCATTCTCTTTGCCTTGACCTATCTTTTGCTCTCCATAAGAAAACCATGCGCCTTCCTTCCGTATTACATTATGATCTAAAGCTGCGTCTATAATACTGCCTTCGCGAGAAATTCCCTCATCATACATTATGTCAAACTCAGCTTGCCTGAAAGGAGGGGCAACTTTATTTTTTACAACCTTCACTCTAACATGATTTCCCACTATTTTATCTTGTAATTTTAAATATTCCTTGCGTCTGATATCCAGTCTAACAGATGCGTAAAACTTCAACGCCCTACCACCTGGTGTGGTCTCAGGATTGCCAAACATAATCCCTATCTTTTCCCTGATCTGATTTATAAAGATAACACAGGTTTTGGATTTATTGATAGATGAACTCAGTTTGCGCAGGGCCTGACTCATTAACCTGGCTTGAAGACCCATGTGTGAATCTCCCATCTCACCTTCTATTTCAGCCTTAGGAACCAGAGCCGCAACTGAATCTATTACTACAACATCAACAGCGTTAGAACGAACCAGGGTTTCTGTAATTGTTAAGGCCTGTTCTCCGCTATCCGGTTGAGAAATTAAAAGCTCATCTAAATTTACACCGACCTTTTTTGCATATGTCGGGTCAAAGGCGTTCTCAGCATCAATAAATGCCGCATTCCCTCCTTTTTTTTGAGCCTGGCTGATTATGTTTAAGGTAAGGGTAGTTTTTCCACTTGCCTCCGGACCAAAAATTTCAATTACTCTGCCACGAGGAACCCCTCCGACTCCCAATGCTATATCTAAAGAAAGCGCACCTGTAGGGATTGCAGCGACATCGCTCTTTACGTCTTTACCCAAACGCATAATTGAACCTTTACCAAACTGCTTTTCAATCTGGCCCAAAGCTAAGTTTAACGCCTTGCCTTTATCGCCTTTAAATGCATCTTCACCTTTATCCTTTTTTTGAGATGCTCTAACCATTTTATCTTCCTCCCTTTAATGTTTTTGCGAATTACCAGATTATACACTTATTAATATATAAAGTAAAGCAAATTTTTTAGGTCATAAAAAAACCTCCTTTCTTCACCTTTTATAGTTTTCCTCTCAAATATGCCTTCACTATAATAGACGAAAAAAGGAGGCAAATTATTTCAAAAATTTACAAAATTTTTACGTCTGCACTAAAGTTGGCATAACCTGTGCCTGCCACTTATATCCTTTGTGCGAGCAAAATTATTCCACATTTTTTCTTGCTTTCTATGGGAAATATTATATATAATAACATATGAGGAGTTACCACATGAAAGCGGAGATAATTAACATCGGCACAGAAATATTACTGGGGCATATTGTAAATACAAATTCAGCCTATCTCTCGAGAAAACTGGCCGAAGTGGGAATAGATATATATTACCACACTACCGTTGGTGACAACCTCTTACGCCTTTATGCAGCAATACAAAGGGCCTTAGGGCGCTCTGATATTGTAATAACCACCGGTGGGTTAGGGCCTACTGTCGACGATATTACTTTAAAAACTATCGCAAGAGTACTTGATAAAAAACTGATATATAAAGACCAAATATGGCAGAGAATAGAAGACCATTTTAAAAAAAGGCACATAAAAACTCCTAAAAACAACTTAAGGCAAGCATATATCCCTCAAGGTTCAAGGTGGCTTAAGAATGGCGTCGGCACTGCCCCCGGAATAATTGCAAAAAAAAACAAAAAAATCTTAATAGCTCTGCCGGGGCCTCCACTGGAACTCATTCCTATGGTAGAACGCGATATGGTCACAGATTTAAAAAAGTTTACCCATAAAAAATCAAAGGTAATAAAATCAAAGGTTCTTAAAACTACAGGCCTTGCCGAAAGCCAGGTCCATCCAAAGATAAAAAAATTTCTGCATATGTCAGGTAATACAACTGCTGGTATTTATGCCCATCCTGCGCAAATAGACATTAAAATAACAACAAAAGCAAAGAATGAGAAAGAAACCAAAAAAAATATTTCTGCCGTCGAAAAACAGATTAGAAAACGCCTTGGCGATTTAATCTTTGGCTGCGATGATGAAACATTAGAGGCAGTTGTAGCTGGCCTGTTAATAAAAAATAACAAGACAATTGCTATCGCTGAATCCTGCACCGGCGGCCTTTTATCTAACAGGCTCACTGATATACCAGGTTCATCAAATTACCTTATGCATTCTATTATAGCTTACTCTAATAAGTCGAAAACCCAACTGCTAGGAGTGCCGGAAGAAATAATAAAAAAATATGGCGCAGTCAGCAGGCAAACTGCTAAGTTAATGGCTAAAAATGTTAAAGAATTAGCCAATGTAGATATTGGTCTATCTATAACCGGAATTGCCGGTCCTTCTGGCGAAACAAAGCAAAAACCGGTAGGTTTGGTTTATATAGCTGTTGTGACTAAAAATAAAATAATCTGCAAAGAATTCCATTTCTCAGGAGAGCGGAAGCTAATAAAATTTCGCAGCAGCCAGGCAGCATTGGATATGCTGCGAAGGCATCTATTGCATGGTTAAAACAACAAGAACGTTTATTGCCATTGCTCTTAATGAACAGCTTCATAAGGAATTAGAATTCCTTCAATCTAAATTAAAGACTGCTGATGCAGATGTAAGGTGGGTAAAACCAGAAAATATCCATCTTACCTTGAAGTTTTTAGGCAATATAACTGACGAGCAGACTGAACAGGTAAAAAATTCGCTTAAAAAAATAGGCTCAAATTTTAAATTTTATCAATTCCATCTCTCGGAGATTGGCGCCTTTCCGAAGATTTCATATCCAAGAGTCATATGGGTAGGAATGGATGAAGGGGTTGAAGCAACTAATAAAATATATCAATCCATTGAGGAGGAATTAACGAAAAAAGGATTTGAAAAAGAGAAGCGGCCATTCAGCCCTCATCTTACTTTAGGAAGGGTACGTTCTCCAAAAAACAGGCAACAGCTGATTAAGTCTGTTGAGAAAGAAAAAGATTTCTCTTCGCATTTAAAACTTTTGGTTGAAGAAATTGTTCTTTTTAAGTCCACCCTTACGCCAAAAGGTTCTATTTATGAACCAATATTTAAAGGTAGCCTTGTCAAAACCTGAAGCATTATATTGGCATAGATAGCACAAATAATATCGTCTAACATAATGCCTGCTGAGCCTTTTATCTTTTCTACTCTTTTTGCCGGCGGGGGTTTTATTACATCAAGTGCTCTATATATTAAAAATCCTATGACTATAATCCACAATCTTGCCTGCCTGCCTGCCTGACCGGCAGGCAGGCCCAAATAGACTATGCACATACCTGCTATCTCATCTATTACTATTTTTGGCGAGTCTTTCTGCTTATAAATTTCTTCTGCTTTCCCGCTTATTAAAAAGCCTAGAAGTATCAAAACCAAACATACGCAAATATAAAGCAGGGGAAAATTATGCAGCTGCAGAAATATCAAAACACCTAAGAGGCTGCCGATAGTCCCTGAGGCAATTGGTGAATAACCAAGATACAGGCCGCTTGCCACCATTTTTATAACTGTTTTCATGCCGCCATTTCTTTTTTTAACCCGCCTTCCTGCTGCCAAGAACTTCCTTGCAGCAGAAAGGGCGGGATTCATCTCAATGCCCTTATATTATCTTTTAGATACGATACCCCGGATGTCAATGTTAATGCCACAGTTATAAGCATCATTACATATATCGCTAAATGGATATTGTAATCTACAGTTGCATCCAACCATACTAATTTAAAAACAGATTCATCCAATTGTTTTATTGTAAGATATATTAAAATTACAAATATGGATGACATTTGAGAAACTGTTTTGTGTTTACCAGCTTTTTTTGCCGAAACCACTTTCTTTTTACTTAAAAGTGTGAGCCTCATTCCGGTTATTATCAATTCTCTAAAAATAATTATTACTACCATCCATGCCGGGATTATCTTAAGTTCAACAAAGGCAAGAAATGCTGCCAGCACTAAGATTTTATCCGCAATGGGATCCATCAATTTGCCGAAATCGGTAACCTGCTTACGTTTTTTTGCTATTTTACCATCATAATAATCTGTGAAGGAGGCGGCCAGAAAGATAAAAAGTGCGCATAATTTTGCATAGGGCCAGTGTAAAAAAAGAAATAGCATAAAGATAAATGCAAGTCCAATGCGAGATAATGTTAATTTGTTTGCAAAATTCATATTGCTTCTCCTATTAGATCATATTCTAAGGTATCTGTTATCCTCGTTTTTAAAAAATCACCGGGTTTTGCTCTCTTTGCTTTTACATATACAACTCCATCGACTTCAGGCGCATCGTATTGGCTGCGTCCTATATAATAATCCTGCCTGCCGGCAGGCAGGGCGTTTTTCTGCTTTTCTTCAATTAAAACTTCTAGAATTTTATTCATCCAGCTTTTATTTATCTGCTCAGATATTCCCTGTTGTAACTTCATAATTTCATCCAGTCTTTGTCTTCTTATTGCATCCGGAATTTGATTCTTATATTTATATGCAGGTGTATTCTCTTCTTTGGAATAAATAAAGGCGCCCAATCTTTCAAACTTTATCTGTTTTATAAAATTCAGGAGTTGCTTAAATTCCTTATCTGTCTCGCCAGGAAAGCCGACAATGACAGATGTGCGCAGTGCGACATCAGGTATTTTTCTTCGTATTTTATCGATTAGTTTTTGCATTTGGCTTTTTGTAATACGGCGGTTCATCTTTTTTAGGATTCTATTGCTTGCATGTTGTATCGGTAAATCAATATATTTGCAAATGCTCTTTTTCTCTCCTATAATTTGAATAAGCTCATCGCTAAAATGTCGAGGATGGGTATAAAGTAGTCTTATCCAGTGGACCTTATTTAGTGTGGCTACTCTTTCAAGCAACTTCGCCAATTTATATTTTCCATATATATCTATGCCGTATGAAGTAGTATCTTGAGCAATGATATTTAATTCAGAAATTTTTTTATTTTCCGTGATATTTTCAACTTCTTTTAAAATAGACTCTATGGGCCTGCTTCGATACTTGCCTCTTATCTTATAAATAACACAATAGGAACACCTGTTATTGCAACCCTCGGCAATTTTGATATATGTATAATAGTTCGGGGTTAATAAAAATCTTGGCGAGGTATGAGAATAAATTTTCGTTGGATGGCTTACAATAATTGGCTTTTTTCCTTCTGATACATCTTTGACTGCTTTGGTTATCTTGTCAAAATCGGATGCGCCAAGAAAAGCGTCAATTTCCGGGATTTGTTTTTCTAAAACCTTATAATATCGTTGCGAAAGACATCCTGTTACTATTATTGCTTTAATTTTACCTTCTTTTTTCAGTTCTGCTGCCTGCAAAATTGCATCTATTGCTTCCTGTTTAGCGTCTTCTATAAAAGCACAGGTATTTATAATAGCAATATCGCAATTGCCAATCTCCTCTTTTATACTATAACCTTCCTTCTTTAATGCCCCCAGCATCACCTCTGAATCCACCATATTGCGGGGGCATCCATGACTTATTATACCAATGCTTGCTTTCATTTAAATAGGGGCAGCGACCGTTTAAAATAGGGGCAGAAATCGTTTTTAAACGGTTGCTGTCCCTATTTAAACTGGAGCCGGCGAAGGGAGTCGAACCCCCGACATCCTCATTACAAGTGAGGTGCTCTACCAACTGAGCTACGCCGGCATTTTCTTTATTTTTTTTATCGCCTCTGGGACCTTTGCTAATATATCCCCTGCTATTAAAGAAACTTCTCCTGTTTCTTTAGCAGCTAAATCGCCTGCTAAACCGTGAATATAAACTGCTAATTTAGCAGCTTCATATGGTGTAGTTCCTTGAGCCAAAAAAGAACCTATGATACCTGTTAAGACATCGCCGCTTCCTGCCGTTGCCATGCCAGGGTTTCCTGTTTTATTCACATATGTCTTGTTGCGCGGGTCAGCTACCACGGTATTATAACCTTTAAGCACTAATGTAACATCATATTTTTTTGCGAAATCTGAAGCGACCTTTTTCCTGTTTTTTTGTATTAACTTAGATGTAACTTTAATCAACCTGGCCATTTCTCCAGGATGGGGAGACATCACCAGAGGGGATTTTATTTTTTTAATAATAGAAAGCCTGCCAATTAATGCATTGAGACCGTCCGCATCTAAAACAGCGGGTACATTCAACTTTGGCAATAAACTTAAAAGGAGAGCTTTTGTCTGTTTATGTTGTGAAAGACCGGGTCCGATCGCTGCTGCATTTTTTTTCTTTAAAAGTTCTATAATCTTAGATAACGCTTCTTTGCTTAAGGACTTCTGTTTCGTTTCCGGCAATGGTTTTGTAATGACTTCGGTCAATTTTTTTTCAGCTATTATATTCAAACTTTCATGTAGGCCTAGTGTTACTAAACCGCAGCCGGAACGCAAAGCAGCTTCTGATGCCAAAAAAGCAGCTCCGCTCATTCCTACAGAGCCGGCTATGATAAGTAGATGACCGTAATCTCCCTTGTGGGTATCCTTTTTTCTTCTTTTTGCAATATTAAATTTTGTCATTCCTTACTAGTATTGCGCTGGCTACAGCATAAGTGCGGGTATGGGATAAGCTTATAATTATATCGTCCACCTTCATCTTTTCTTTCATCTTTTTAACATTGCCGTAAAGTTTAACTATTGGTTTGCCGGATTTTTCATTCCAGATTTCAACATCTGTCCATTCCACACGTTTATTCCAGCCGTCTCCAAATGCTTTAAGCACTGCCTCTTTTGCAGCAAATCTTGCCGCAAGGTGCTGATATGAATAAGGCCTTTCTTTAGAATAACCAATCTCCTTATTTGTAAAAACCCTTTTTAAAAACTTATCTTTCCAGTTGACGGTGGCGTTTTTTACTCTGGATATCTCTACTATGTCTATGCCTGTTCCGATTATCATTTTATAATTAACCTTTTCATCTCTGATACAGCATTATCCAATCCGACAAAGACTGCTCTTGATATAATTGAAAAGCCAATGTTCAAATTTTCTATCCCTGGTATCTTTGCTATATCTTTTACGTTATCATAATTAAGGCCATGCCCTGCGTTTACTTTTATTCCCAAACATTTAGCGTATCTTACAGCTTCTTTTATCTTATTAAGTTGGGCTTTTCTTTTATTTATATCTTTTGCATCTGCATAGCTGCCTGTGTGAATCTCTATAAATGGCACACCAACATCCTTCGATGCCTCTATCTGCCTTTTATTCGGGTCTATAAATAGACTTACGTAAATTGCCCTTTTTAATAATCTTTCTACTACCTTAGCAACCTTTTTTTTGTATTTTATGACATCAAGTCCGCCCTCTGTAGTGAGCTCTTTTCTTCTTTCCGGAACCAACGTTGCTTCATCTGGCCTAACTTTAAGGGCTATTTTGACAATCTCCTCAATAGCAGACATTTCCAGATTGAATTTTGTCTTGATAGTCTTTCTTAAAATGTAAATATCTTTATCCCGGATATGCCTTCTATCCTGCCTGAGATGGCAAACTATTGAATCGGCACCGGCTCTTTCGCACATTGAGGCAGCTTTTATCGGATCCGGAAAAATTGTTCTTCTGGCTTGTCGTAATGTTGCAACGTGGTCTATATTAACCCCTAACTTAGGCACTCAATTCCTCTCTGGCAGTATTGGCTATTGCTTCAGCCATTTCTTTTATCTGCAACTGGTCTTGCCCCTCAATCATTATCCTTAATTTATTGCTCTCGGTCCCTGAATATCGCATATAGATCCTGCCTGAATCGCCCAATCTTTCTCCCATTTTAGAGGTAATTTTACTCAACTTTGGCAATTCACTAAATGGCTTTTTGCTATTTACATCGACATTTATAAGTATTTGGGGAAATTTATACATACATTTAGCCAGGTCGCTTAAGGGTTTATTTTCCTGCGACATAATTTTCATTATAAGAAGCGCGGTCAAAATGCCATCGCCGGTAGTAGTATAATCTAATGGGATAATATGCCCTGATTGCTCTCCGCCAAGATTAAGTTTAGACGATAGCATCTTTTCTAATACCAATTTATCGCCAACTTCTGTCTTTATCAATTTGCCGCCCCATTGGCTTACGCACATATCCAATCCCAAGTTGCTCATCTGGGTGACAACGATGCTATTTTTTCTTAAGTTATTTCTTTTTCTTAAAAAATTACCAATTATAGCTAATTGAAAATCTCCGTCTATAATCTTTCCTCTTTCATCGCAGGCAATGACTCTGTCAGCATCACCGTCAAATGAAAAACCACAGTCTGCCTTTTGCTCAACCACAGCTTTTGAGACAACCTCCGGATGCAACGCCCCGCAGGCTTCATTTATACTTACGCCGTCATAGGTATCATTTAAACTTATTGATTCTTTTGTAAGTTCTTTGAATAGGCTGGGTGCAATGAATGAAGCAGCGCCAAAAGCGCAGTCAATTACTATCTTGTATTTGGAAATATCGCAATCAGAGACTATTTTTTTTAAAAAATCGATATATCGATTTTTTAGATCCTGCTCTTCTATCTTACCAAGAATCGGTTCCGATTCAGGGAGCGGGCCACCTAGGCGGGGGATAACCTCTTCAAATAATATCCTTTCAACCTTGGTTTCTTCCTTGAAAAAAAGTTTATATCCTTTATGGGAAAAAAGTTTTAACCCATTATCGTCAGCAACATTGTGAGAGGCAGATATTACAACGCCTAAATCGTGCCTCATTTTTCTGACTAGATATGCCAATGATGCAGTTGGCATAATGCCCAATCTTACAACATCAACATCGCAAGATACAATGCCTTTGCACAAGGCATCCTCTAATAGATTCCCGGAATCGCGGGTGTCTCTAATAACTGAAATTTTTTGTCGTTTTCTTTTGCGTGGATTAAGACGCGATGTATAAATACCAATGGCTTTGCCGAGTTTAAAAATCATATCCTCGGTAAGAGGATAGGTTCCTACCTTTGCCCTTATTCCATCAGTGCCGAATAATTTTCGCATTGTAAAAATGCACCGTTTCTGAAAGCATCCGAGTTAGGGACGTTTCAGAAACGTCCCTATACACATTGGTTTTAGAAACGGTGCTATTCTGTTAGATTTTTCCTAACAATAGGTATGGCTACAGTAAATTGCTGCTCTTTACTAATGGTGCAGCCTGGTATTTCTTTCAATTTAACCTGCTGCCTTATCGATTTTGTAAGACCCTCTACTGAAATGGGCTCAGTAGTCACAAAAAAGATAGTTTCGATTTTCTCAATCGGGCCTGACATTACGCATTCTGTCGGATCGATTCTTATCCTGTCCATTGCCACCTGGTATCCTTCCTTGGGTGCACCTATTAAATTGATATGGACAGGCACCCTTTTTACAATCACATTTTTACCTGCAAGAGCAACTACTGTTTGGGGGCTTCTTTGTGCTTCCGGCACCTGCTTATATAATTGACCAGCTATATATGACCAGGTAAGAATAGCTAAAAATAACGCTATTATCTTTACAAATAAATTATGAAGAATTGCAGAATAAATCGTCCTCATCACGCACCTTTTTGTTGTTCGCCTCGCATCTTTTTAATATCCATATTTGAGTCCCGCACCTTTAAAAAGATGCAGGACTCATTATGTCGGCCTTCTTTTTAACATTCCTCTGGTTAAAATTCTGACAATATTTCTTCTGGTCTTGCTTGGCTTAGGGCTGCATAGACTTCTTAGCATCTTCTCCAATCCTTCTCTGTCAAGATTCTGGGTCAATTTACCATCTACAGCTACTGATATAGAACCGGTCTCTTCGGAGACAACTACTACGACTGCATCGGTCTCTTCGGTAAGCCCTATAGCTGCTCTATGGCGAGTACCTAATCTTTTGCTAATATGAGGATTGTCAGTAAGTGGAAAAAGGCATCCTGCTGCGATAATCCTCTCTGCCCTGATAACTACTCCGCCATCATGCAAAGGGGTGTTGGGCATAAATATAGTGTTAAGAAGTTCGCTGGTTACTTGAGCGTCGAGGCTAATACCGCTTTCTATATAAATCCTTAAAGAGGCGTCCCTTTCGACAGCCATTATTGCCCCGATTCTTTTTTTAGAAAACAAAGATACGGCATTTACAATCTCTTGTATAATATGTTGCTCCAAAATGGTCAGGCTGAATACCCCTCTCTGGCCTATCCTGGCTAACCCCTGTCTTAATTCCGGATGAAACAGGATAATAAGGACCACAACTATAAGGCCGAAAAATCTCTCAATAATCCAGCCTAAGGCATAAAGCCCCAGTTTCTGAGTAACGAAAAAAGCCGATACAGCGGCTATTACAAAAATAATAGTTAAACCTTTAAATACCTGGAAGGCCCGGGTTCCTTTTATGAACAACAGGATTAAATAAAATAAATACCATAATATCAATATTTCTATGATTGGTTTCCATATACTGGCAAGATAATCTAATATTTGCACGTCAATTCCTCATTGTTCATAGTTAGTTCGTAGTTCGTATATTTTTTCTATGAATTCTGCCTGCCGGCAAGCAGGTACGAACTCATAACTACGAACTGTTTATCTCATAAACCATATCTCTCATACAAACAGCCTCTTTCACATCATGGACTCTTATTATATCAGCTCCATTTTTTATAGCCAGAGTATTACTTGCAATTGTGGGAACGAGCCTGTCCTTAACATCTAAATTTAAGATTTTACCCATAAACGATTTTCGGGATAGGCCGACCATAACCGGGAAACCCAATTCTTTAAATTTGCTAATGTTGTTGATTATCTTAAGATTATGTTTAACGGTCTTGCCAAAACCTATGCCCGGGTCTACTATTATACTGCGTTTATCAATTCCGGCCTTTGTCGCTACCATTACACCTTTTTTTAATCTATTTTTAATTTCAGCTAATAGGTTTTTATACCTGGGGGCATTCTGCATAGTTTTGGGAGTGCCTCTAATATGCATAATAATGACTGCGGCCTTATATAGTGAAATAACTTCAGCCATTCTTTCATCTTGCAAAAGGCCGGTTGTATCATTCACTATAGAAACGCCTATTTTAAGAGCCGCCTCCGCCACTTCGGGTTTTCTTGTATCTATAGAAATGGGGATCTTGGCTTTTTTAACAAACTTTTTTAAAACAGGTGAAACTCTTTTCAACTCCTCTTCAATACTGATTCTCTTTGCGCCGGGACGGGTCGATTCTCCGCCTATATCAATTATATCTGCGCCTTCCTGCTGTATCTGCAAGGCCCTTTTATAAGCTGCCTTATGGCTAAGGTGTTCTCCGCCGTCAGAAAAAGAATCAGGGGTTATATTTAGTACTCCCATTACCAAAGGTTTTTTCCAAAGAGCAAACTTAAATTTCCTGCAAAGTAAATATCTATCAAGCCTATCAAGCATTTTTCTTTTCTTCTTGCTTTCCTTCGCTTTGTCCCCTTTCGATAACTCCCTTCGCTCGCTCAGGAGTTTCTTTTGGCAGCTTTTTTTCTTGCCTTTGCTTTTTTTCCTTTATGCCGACTATAGACATTACCTCTTTTACATCCAATACCTCTTTTTCAATAAGGGCTTCGGCGAGCTTTATAAGTTTCTGTTTGTTTTCTGTTAAACTATCTTTGGCCCGCTTATAACACCCATCCACTATGCCACGGACTTCCTTGTCTATTTCCTGCGCGGTCTTCTCGCTATAATTTCTTTCCTCTGTAATATCCCTTCCCAAAAAGATTTGCCGGTGTCTTCTTCCAAAAGTAAGCTGGCCTAATTTATCGCTCATTCCAAACTCACAAATCATTCTCCTTGCCCAATCTGTTATTATCTCAAGGTCGTTATGAGCTCCTGTGGTTATATCTCCAAATATCAATTCTTCACTGGCCCTGCCACCCAATGCTACTGTAATGGCATTCATAAGCTCTGTTTTAGAACGCAGGTACTTATCCTGTAATGGCTTCTGAAGAGTATAACCAAGCGCTGCTGCACCTCGAGGTATTATAGAGACCTTGTGTAATTTTTCTGTGCCAGGGAAAAGTAGAGCTAACAGGGCATGCCCTGATTCATGATAAGCAATAATCTTTTTTTCCGACCTGTCTATAACCCTGCTTTTTCGCTCAGGCCCGGCCATAACTCGCTCTATCGACTCCTCCAGTTCCGGAACAGTAACTTCCTTTTTTGCGCGCCGGGCTGCTAAAAGGGCTGCTTCATTAATCAGGTTGGCTAAATCAGCCCCGGAAAATCCGGATGTCTGCTGGGCAATTGAAGCCAAGTCTACTTCTTTACCAAGTGTTATATTTCTGGCGTGAACTTTTAATATCGATTCTCTGCCTCTAATGTCAGGTTGATCAACCACTATCTGTCTATCAAACCGCCCCGGACGCAGTAGTGCGGGGTCTAATACATCGGGCCTATTTGTTGCGGCTATGAGTATAACCCCTGCTTCGGTACTAAAGCCATCCATCTCTGCCAACAATGCATTCAGGGTCTGCTCTCTTTCATCGTGCCCTCCACCTATTCCTGCAAATCTCTGCCGCCCTACAGCATCTATCTCGTCTATAAATATAATCGCTCCTTTGCCGCTCGTTTTAGCTGATTTTTTCGCCTGCTCAAAAAGGTCGCGCACCCGGGCAGCTCCAACCCCGACGAACATCTCCACAAAGTCTGAACCACTTAGACTAAAAAATGGCACCCCTGCCTCACCCGAGACAGCCTTTGCCAACAATGTCTTGCCGCAGCCCGGGGGGCCCATCAGTAAAACTCCTTTTGGCATTTTGCCGCCGAGGGTTTGAAATTTTTTAGGGTCTTTTAAAAATTCTATTACTTCCTGAAGTTCTTCCTTTGCTTCATCTACTCCGGCCACATCGTTAAAATTAATTTTCATCTTATTGCCTAAAATAAGTCTGGCCTTGCTTTTTCCGAAAGACCATATCCTGCCGGCAGGGCCTCCGCCTCCCTGTGCGCCTCTAAATAGAAAAAACCACAGAAGTCCAAAGAAAAACAGAGCAGGCACAATAGAATAAAGCATATTTGACCAGAATGTCCGGGGCGGCTGGACATTAAAATGGGTAATATTTCCCCGCATCAGTTTTATTACATCAGGGTCATTTTCAGGTATGTCTACTTCAAACCGCTCTCCGGTAATAAACATCCCACGAACTTTATTTTCTGTAAGGGTTGCCTTCTGTATCTTTTGAGTTTCTCTATTAGCTTCGACTATACTATAGAATTCACTATATGCTAATTTCTGTGGAACGCCTTCTATGCTTGTTGCCAAACTACGTATAAGGTACATAAACAAGAATATTATGGCAATCCATAAAAGGATCCCTCCGGGAGGGACTTTTTTTACCTTACCTTTTCCTGGCAGCTTACCCTGTGGCTTTCGTAATCTATTATTAGACATCTTTTTTTACCTTTATCTTAATTATAACACTTTTTTATCTTAGTGTCAATTTAAGCCTAAGACTTTTTCCTGTGTGGGGAGTTACCTTAAAATCTTCGGACATACGCACCCCACATACCCATATGATCCTGCCCCTTGCATCAACAATTATTGGCAGTCTATTACGCCTTATGGCTTTAATCTTATCATCTACAAAGATATCCTGAAGGCGCTTATGTCTTTTCATACCCAGAGGTTTCATTTTATCGGCCGGCTTCCTTAATCTGGCATTAAGCGGAAACCTTATTTTATCGACGTCAAAGTATTCTATATTCGGCGATGCATTAAAGGTTCTCGGTGGAGTTTTCGATATGGATGATTTTATATATAATCTTTTTAAAATTTTAGTTACCCCCGGTATTTTGATTAAATTCGTTTCTGGCACAATTTTTTTAAATTCGCCACCTGCGCCATTTTTTTTAACCATGAAATGCACTGTTTTCGGCCTTTTAACGACGTTTATGCCGCCAGGCAAATGTAAACACGTCGTGGCTCCTTCCATTAAATCTTCTATCTTTACCCAGTGTCTGTAATCTATGCCTTCCAAATTGCCTTTAACATTTTCTATGGCTATCCTAACCACACCCCTTTTAAAAGAAATGGGTAAAGATTTTAATCCTTTTATAGGTAAACTTATGCTTGCATCTTTTTTTATTTTAGCTATTCTTTTAAATGCTTTGTGTT